>JBJXGI010000053.1:0-91021 GCA_046153645.1 Elusimicrobiota bacterium
CTCTGAAAAAGAGCGGATTCAGCCGCTTTCATATCGACTTGTGAGAAATTAAGAGGACTTCGATAATGTTGTGAAAGCAAATAATACCTCACCACCATCGGATCAAACTCTCCAAGAATTTCACGAATCGTAAAAAAGTTCTTTAACGATTTGGACATTTTCTCTTGGTTAATTGTGACAAAACCATTGTGAACCCAAAACCGTGCAAAATTCTTCCGAGACGCTCCCTCCGATTGCGCGATTTCATTTTCATGATGTGGGAATATTAAATCTTGCCCCCCTCCATGAATATCAAATGTTTCACCCAAAGCACCCATCGACATGGCTGAACACTCAATATGCCATCCGGGGCGACCCGCTCCCCAAGGAGAAGGCCAAGAGGGCTCTCCTGATTTAGCCGCTTTCCATAAGGCAAAATCAAGGGGATCTTTTTTTTGTTCATCAATACTCACTCGTGCGCCAGATTCAAGTTCATCTAATTTTCTTTTAGATAATTTCCCATAAGAAGGGAAACCGCGCACTGAATAATAAACGGTCCCCTTTGACTCATAAGCCAATCCATTTTCAATGAGTCGTTCAACCAAAGTAACAATGGCAGGAATGGTTTTTGTAACACGAGGGTATTCATCGGCAGGTTTTACATTTAAGAGTTTCATACACTCAAAAAAACTTTGAATAAACCTTTCCGGATAAGAAAGCGGATCTTCTTTTAATTGATTGGCCCGATCAATAATCTTATCGTCTACATCAGTAAAATTTTGGATGTGACGAACCTGATAACCAAACCGTTCTAAGGATCTCTTTAATAAATCGAATACAACGTAACAGCGCGCATGCCCCAAATGTGGTTCGTCATAGGGAGTAATTCCACAAACATAGAGCCCTACTTTTCCCGATTGAATGGGGCTAAATAATTCCTTTTGTCCCGTGAGTGTATTATGAAGTTTTATTTCCATTTGTTACGCATATTTAACAAGAGTAGCAACAGACCAACAAGCCACTCCTGGCTTTGAAAACCATTGCAACCCTTCAGGCGTTTTTCCTTTTATATTTACCTGATTTGAATTTACTTTAAGGAGAGAGGAAATTTTTTTTATTAAAGCGCTTCTCAATGGACTAAGTCTTGGTTTTTCAGCAACCACCGTCAAATCAACATGCTGAATTTGAAACCCTGTTTGTGATATTTTCTTTAGAACAATCAACAGCATTTGTTTACTTTCAACACCTTTCCATTGAGGCTCTGAGTCCGGGAAAAAAAGGCCAATGTCACCCAGCCCGGCAGCTCCTAAAAGTGAATCGATCAGCGCGTGCAGTAACGCATCACCATCAGAATGACCTTTTAATTTGGGCAAAGATGGAAATTGGATTCCACCAAAAACCAGCTTTCCATTGGTATCGAAAGAATGACTATCGAATCCAAATCCGACACGAAAATCAGCTAAATTTAATTTTTTATTTTTGCGAAGGCTTGGCATATAATTAAATCATCCGGACGAGTTACTTTAAAATTTCGAGGAGATCCCATAACCAACTTAACTTTGAATCCCTTTCTTTCAGCCAATTCAACATCATCAGTGGCATTCATTGAAGGAATATTTAAACATTTTTTTGCAATATCCCAACGAAATCCTTGGGGCGTTTGTGCCGCCCACAATTTCTTTCTAGGAACTGTATGTTGGACGAAACAATTTGAAGAAGCATTTTTAAGAGTATCGGATACAGGAATGGCAAGTAAAGCGGCCCCATTTTTTTTTGCTTCATCAGCAACATTTTGAACCATAGACCCCGTAATAAAGGGTCTTGCAGAATCATGGACCAATACAACATCATACGAATCTTCTAGCGCAGCATATCCATATGAGACAGACTCTCCTCTAAAACTTCCTCCATCAACCAAAATAATTTTAGATTTATATTTCTGAGGAATGTATTTTATATATCGTCTTCGATATTGCTTGGACCCCACAAGTACAATTCGATGAACAGTAGGTAACTTGCCAAAGGTTTCCAATGAATATAAAAAAAGTGGTTTTTTAAAGATAGGTAAAAACTGTTTTGGAGTCTTTTCTCCCATCCGCAAACCTGAGCCAGCGGCTAATAATATGACCGCAATTTTCATTCCTTAAGCAGTTATAGGAGGAGTTGAAATATCGGGTTGTTTGTCTTCATTGTGAGCGGATTCTCTTCCTTCATGAACACGAGCAAAAATCATCCGACCAGCGGGGGTTTGTAAAATAGAACTAACTGAAGCTTGTACACGCTTAGCAATGTGACGACGGCCTTCGTCAACCACAATCATGGTTCCATCATCTAAGTAACCAATAGCTTGATTTTTTTCTTTTCCTTCTTTAACAAGAAAAACCATGAGGTCATCGCCAGGAAGAACAACAGACTTCAGCGCCGCAGCTAAATCATTTACATTTAGTATTTGAATCCCCTGCAAAATAGCGACTTTACTTAAGTTTAAATCAGTCGTCGCGATTTTGGCATCCAACTGTTTGGCTAATTCCATCAATTTACTATCTACCTCTTTAATATGAGAAAAATCTTTATCGTAAATTTTTATGTTTACTTCGGGATTATCTTGGAGACGTTTTAATATATCCAAACCTCGTCGCCCGCGGGTCCGCTTGGTGGCATCGGCGGAATCAGCAACGGTTTGAAGTTCTTGGAGAATAAAACGAGGAACGATAAGATGGCCAGAAATAAAACCCGTTTCGACAACATCGACAATTCTTCCATCAATTAAAGAAGAAGTGTCTAACACCTTCGCGTCTTTAGATCGTGGGTTTTTAACGACCAAATTTTTCTCAAGCAATTCAACTTCGTCTTTCTTTCGAATGGCAATCATAAATCCTAAAATCGCCAAAAACGGATAAACAAGAAACGAATAGGAACTCATAAACCGATAATAATCAGGATTATCAACCTTGAAAACCATCCAATCTAAAACCTTGGCCACAATGAGACCAGCCCCAGCACCAATACCACCAAAAACAATGACTTCAAGTGGCACCTTTTCAACCACCATCTCGATGACAATAACAATAGCGGCAATACCCAAACCAACCAAGGCGGCATTAAAAGAATGGCCAATTCCAAAACCTAAAGCAGGCCCTAATAATAAAACTATTCCTCTTAAAATATAAAACATTTACTTTCTCCCTTTATTCTTTACCCTTTTCTTTTTCAGGATTATTCTTTTTAAGATCTTTGAAAAAATCTTCAGGTGTCATGGTGTCAAGCTTCTTTTTAAAATCTGAAACTTCATCTTCACTTATTGGCTTTAAAAGTTCCGGACAAGATTTAAAAACCTGTTCGGCAACCAAAATGGAGCAATTGGCTCTTACCGCAAGCGCAACAGAATCACTCGGTCGAGCATCCAGCAGAATCTCTTTATCCGTCCCCGCCAAAATAATTTCAGCGAAAAAAGTGGAATCTTTCAGCTCAGTAATAACAACATGTTTTAATTTATAGCCTAAGTTACCAATGACAGTCATAAATAAATCATGTGTCAAAGGTCGAGGAAACTGCTGGCCTGATAGAGCCATTCCAATGGCCCCTCCTTCGTACAAACCAATCCATATAGGAAGGAGTCTGGGACCATCAACTTCTTCGAGTACCATCACACATTGGCCGCCTACTTGTGAGAGTGAGTAGAGCCTTGTCGGTATTGTTGTTATTTTTGGTTTGGTCATAAGATTATCTAGCTACAGTAGCCAGACCCAGTAAATAGGATAAGTCTTTATCTTCAAAACTAATATTGGTATACGCGAAAAACGCCGATCTTTCAAGGATATCTTCAACTCTTGCACCTAACCACATCCACCGTGTCACGGCAAAATGTCCACCCGCTGAGAGAAAGGCTCTATTCAAATGCTCTCCTTTAACAATTCGATCACGACTAAAGTCAGACGCTTCAACATTAAGTTCTAATTTTTTCTCTAGCTTGGGTAAAAAGAATAGAGGTCTTAAGTTCACACCGAAACCTCCAGCTGATCGAATAGCCCCCGCATATCCTGTCAAAGGACCAAAATCCGCTCCTAATACAGCATTAATTCTATTTTTCCTTTCAAATTGAGTGTGCTTTTCATTGGTTTCTGGTTTTCCAATATTAGACGCGCCAAAAGCGTAAAATTTCCCCTGACGAGGAACAATGGTAATGCCCGCATCAGAGCGACCTTCGCTATCTTTAAAATCATATCGATAACGATAATTCCAATAAGTATGAATATCCCGAAATCTCGCAAACACACTCTTAGCTGAGTTTGCGGTATCCTTAATTGAGGCGACTGCTTCTTTCACTTGTTTGCCCGTTTCATCATCTGACATGAGCGCACCAACGGCCCCTTTACCATCTTTGACTCTTCCTAATATATCGTCAAGTTTTTCACTGACGCTTCTAATTTTTTCAATGGCAATCTTTACGTCTTCTTTTTTCTCGGTTGTGATTTCTTTTAGGTGCGCAGAAACGACTCTAATATTGGATGTTAAATCTCGAATGTTCAAAACAATTTCTTCCATTTCTGCCGCGTGCTGGCCCATAGCATAGTTAAGAGATTTAGAAACATTATTCAAATTACTAATCATTTCTTTAAGATTGGCAACAGGATCACCATGTTTAGGATCGGCTTCGAAAAATTGCCCGACTTTTGCAATCATTTCATTTAAAGAAACAGCTTCAATCCCCAATATAGTTGAGCGTTCTGGCAAAACAGGAAGAGATTGAGTGCCTGGGTTAAGATCAATAAATTTAGAACCAATAATTCCCGTTGAACCAATTTGGGCAGTGGCGTTTTCATGTAAATTTACTTTTGGATTAATTCCGATGGTCACACGCGCTTGACCGTCTACCAAATCAACGCTGTCAACTTTTCCAATCTCAACCCCCGCAACTTTTACCGCCGCTTTTGGAGGGAGCGCTTCTACATTTTTGAAAACAACATAATATTGATGGGATTTTTTAAATAAATGAATTTTTCCAAGGAACAAAGCAGAAGCAATGATCACGCTCAATGCCGCCAAAATAAATAGTCCAACTTTTGTTTCTGTATTCACTCTTATTCCACCGCTTTTACTTGCATTTGAATAGGCCCCTGAGAAGATCCGGTAATAAACTGATGAACCAAAGGATTGTTACTACGCTGAATCTCCTCTGGTGTACCGACCGCCACGATTCGGCCCTGATACAACATAGCGATCCTATTTGAAATCTTATAAGCCGACTTCATATCATGTGTGACAACAACAGAAGTAACTCCAATTGTCTTTTGTAACCCTAATATTAAATCATTAATAACATCTGACATAATAGGATCTAATCCCGTTGTTGGCTCATCGTACAAAATAAAATCGGCCTCATATGCGATCGCTCTAGCTAAACCAACCCTCTTTTTCATACCACCTGATAATTCTGCCGGTTTTAAATGCCCCACTTCTGGACGCAGCCCAACCAAGGCTAGCTTTTCAGCAATGACCTTATCACGATTGGCATACAAATCGGGGCGAAGGTTTTTTAAGCCGAAAGCAATATTTTCTGAGACTGTTAATGAATCAAATAAGGCAGCCATTTGAAAAAGATATCCAAATCTTTTTTGAACTAAAAAAAGTTTTTCTTCACTCAACGAAGTAATCTCTTGATTATCAACAAAAATTCTTCCTTTATCAGGTTTTAAAAGACCCACCATATGTTTAATCAGTACACTCTTTCCAGTACCAGACCCACCAATAATAGTTAACGTTTCGCCTTCTTTAATTTCTAAATCTACCCCTCGAAGGACATGATTTCTACCAAAAGATTTTTCTACACCTTCAACTCGAATCATGCACCAATCCCAAGATTAACGAGAATGGCGCTTAAAAAATAGTCTCCAACCAATATAAGAACCATAGAGAAAACAACTGATCGGGTTGTTGCTTGTCCTACCCCTTCGGCACCACCAGATGTTTTAAAACCCATGTAACAAGCCGTTGTCACAATGATAAGCCCGAAAAAGAAAGATTTAATGATTCCGTGGGAAACATCACTAAAATCAACCAAAGTAGAAACCTCGTCCCAATAAACCCCAGCCGGAATGCGAAGCTGAAAATTAGCCACAATAAATCCACCAATAATGCCAATAACATTGGCTAATGCCGCTAATATAGGTGTCATTATTAACATCGCTATAAATCGCGGAACCGCTAAATAGCGAACGGGATTGGTTCCCAATGTATATAGAGCGTCCAATTGTTCAGTCACATTCATGGTTCCTAATTCGGCTGTGATCGCCGCACCAACGCGACCTGCAATAACAATCGAAGTCAGCACGGGCCCTAACTCTTTTACCAATGACAATCCAACAACAGACCCCACATAAATGGGCTCATTAAAAACTTTCATAAAAGAAAATCCACTTTGAAAGGCCAAAACCATTCCCGTAAAAAGAGAAGTCAATCCCACAACGGGGAAAGAAGCCACTCCAATCTCATACATTTGTTCAATTGTTATGGATGGCACCCATTTTCCATGCAAAATAGCGCCAAAAGCATTCTTCCACATTTTGGCAACCCCGCCCAAAGCTGTTGCCACACCCATGACATATCGTCCAATCATAGAAATTAACATCACGATACTAATACCCGTGGAACCCGTTTAGAAATATTGCAAAAGATTTCATAAGAAATAGTTTCAGCCCAAGAAGAACAATCGCTGGCAGAAATCACTTCATCTCCTTGTCGCCCAATAAGAGTAACCACATCCCCAATATCCGTTTTGACTCCGGTCACATCAATCATCATATGATCCATTGTCACTCGACCTACAATGGGACATTTTACACCTTGTACCAAAACAAATCCTCGATTAGAAAATTTCCTTGATACTCCATCAGCATAACCAACAGGAATTGTTGCGATATCCGAATCCTTTTTTGCCGTCCACGTTTGACCATAACTGATAGAAGTTCCTTTGACTATTCTTTTTAGATAAATAATTTTACTAAACCAACTTAAAACAGGTTTTAGTTGAATGGCTTTCGGAAGCGAAATTAAACTTTCGCCAAACAAAGCAATTCCAGGTCTTACCATATCATCTAATGACTCTGGGATAGAAAAGAGAGCCGCTGAATTGGCCGAATGAAATAAAACTTTATGGGCAAACAACTCTTTCACTTTTATTTTTATCACATTGAACTTTTTTAATTGTCCAGCTGAGACATCTCGATCTTCACCAGCAGAAGAAAAATGAGTGTAGACTCCCGCCAGCTGAATAGCTGATTGCGTACGAATCCATTCTAACAGAGGAATCGCCCCCTGAGGAGACACTCCAATCCTACCCATCCCCGTATCAATTTTCAGATGAAATAAGATGGGTTGTTGAACGGATTTTGCGGCGACGACCAATTGCTGAGCCGCTTCAAGACTAGCAACGGTAGGGGTTAAACCATGTTCAATAGCCACAGAAAAGTTTTCTAGAGGGAAAACACCGGCCAGAACTAAAATAGGAGCCTTAACTCCAGAAGAACGGAGTGCAATCCCTTCCTCCAAACTAGAAACTCCAATTATGTCTACCCCGTTTTCAATGGCAATCGGAGCCAGCACATTGGCCCCATGACCATAGGCATCAGCTTTTAAAACAGCCATCAATTGAACTGAATTTCCTATATATTTTTTAATTTGAAGTAGATTGAAAATGAATGCCTCTTCGGAAATTTCCACCCAAGTGGGCCGATAGCCAATAGCCGTATCAAACGTTAGCAGGCTCAAGTTCTCGCTCGGGATTAACAAACCGTGTGCACTCATCAAGGAAGGTAAGAGAAATATCTCCAATAGGACCATTTCTTTGTTTCAAGACAAATATTTTTGCTTTCCCCTTTAAATCAGGGTCATCTCGTCGATAAACTTCTTCTCGAAAAATAGCCATAACCAAATCAGCATCTTGCTCAATAGCGCCTGACTCTCTTAAATCTGAAAGTTGTGGGCGACCATCACGAGAACGATCTTCAGGTTTTCGATTCAGCTGTGAAAGAGCAATAACAGGAACTTCCATTTCCCTAGCTAAACCTTTCAAGTTTCTAGATATTTCAGAAATTTCTTGTTGGCGACTTTCAGTGGAACCATCGCCCCGCATGAGCTGTAAGTAATCGATAATGACCAATCCTAATTTCTGCCCCTTCCGACTTAAATCATGCGCATACCGACGCGTTGCTGATCTAATTTCCATAACAGTTGGCGAAGTAGAAAAATCAAAAAAGAGAGGAGATTCTCCAATTTCAGAAGCCACCGAGGTAATTTTAGGCCAGTTAGACCGTGCCATATATCCGCGCCTGATACTACCCATGCTGATAAGCGCTCGAGAACAAAGTAATCTCATCGCTAATTCTTGATGACTCATTTCAAGAGAGAAAAATATGACCGGCGTTTTTTGATCTACCGCAATATGTTCTGCCATATTCATAACAATGGTCGTTTTACCCATAGAAGGCCGGCCCGCAACAATAATTAAATTACCAGGCTGTAATCCTGAGGTCATGGTATCGAGTTCAATATATCCAGTGGGAACACCAGTGACCAACTTCCCGTCATTGGCCATTTTTTCAATTGATTCAATAGCCCCTTGCATGAGTTCACCAGCACTATAGAACTCTCGACTCGCCCTTCTTTGCCCAACCGTAAAAAAATGTTCCTGCGCTTTATCAACCAATTCATTGACAGGAGTTTTGGCTTCATAGGCGTCTCGCATAAGGTTACGTGCGTTTTGAATAAGAGCACGAACCAATGATTTCTCATGAACAATTTTGGCGTAATGTTCAACATGAAGAGCGGTTGGTACTTTTTCCGTTAATTCTACAAGCACAGCAGAAATAGAACTTTCACCAAACCCCGGACGATTCTTTAAAATTTCTGAAACGGTAATAACATCTGCTTCGGTATTTTGGTTAAACAACTGGAGGATAGATGAAAAAATAACTTGGTGAGCTTCTTTATAAAAATCTTCGGTTTTTAAAACATCGGAAGCTTTGACAATAGCCTCACGCTCGACGAGCATGCTGCCTAAAACAGCCATTTCAGCTTCGATACTATGCGGTAAAATTGATTCGTTCACAGTTGACATAAGGGGTACCACATTATAACTAAAAACAAAAAAAAAGCTGCCATCCTACTCAGGTGGCAGCTTTTTTAATGAAAAAAAAATTACATGTATGTTGGGGGCGCCTTTTGGAGTGGAGTTTGTTCATCCAATTCCATTTTGGGATCCAACTGATGTTCGCTATCTTTTTTAGCTTCAAGCCCTACAATTTTAACAGGAATATCAAGAATCACTTGAGAGTGAACGCGAACACGAATCTGGTGATCGCCCACAACTTTAATAGGACCATTCATCAAAATAGATTTCTTCTCAACTGAGGTTCCGTGTTTAGCCAGTTCAAGAGCAATATCCAAAGGAGTGACAGATCCAAACAATCTCCCACCTTGACCAACGGGGCGTTCAAAAACCAACCCAACATTAGCAACCTTACTAGCAAGTTCTTTTGATTTCTCTAACTGTTTTTGCTTTTCAACTTCTAACTTTTTCTTTTGATTTTCAAACCTCTTAATAATATTGGAAGTGGCTATCAATGCCTTTTTCCGAGGAATCAAATAATTGCGCGCATACCCATCTTTCACTTTACAGGTATCACCTAACTGACCAAGACCTGGGACATCGGTTAATAAAACAACTGACTGTGACATAAATAACTCCTAATTAATTTAAAGAGGTGAGGTTGGAACAAGCGCCATATTACGCGCACGCTTAATGGCTTGGGTTAATTGACGCTGACAACGAGCGCACGTTCCCGTGGTTCGACCAGAAAGAATTTTTCCTCTTTCTGTAATAAAATTTCGTAGAAAATTAACAGCCTTCCAATCTACTCCGCCTTGACGGTCCATACAAATTCGACAAACTCTTCTTTTGGGAGGAGGACGGCCACCTTTTGAGTAACCACCACCCGCCTTAGGGTTATAAGGTCCTTTTGAATAGGTGCTTTTTGGACGTCCAGCAGAATCTCCGCTGGGCGTATAACTTTTTTCAGTCGTTTCTGTAGACATTAAAATGGTACCTCATCATCATTTTGAATTTCTTTAGATTTTCCCATGGCAACAGCTCCAACAACTTCGCCTGATTCTTCCGATGCCTCAGCTTCAGCAGCGGCAGTTTCTCCCATAGATTCTAAAAATTGAACTTTTTGGATATCCACTTCAAGGTCACTTCTTTTCTGACCTTCTTTGGTTGTCCATTCTTTGGATTTTAAGCGCCCCTCAATAAAAACAGGGCTTCCTTTTTTTAAGCGTTGCCCACATCGCTCAGCTGTTTCTCGCCATACACTACAAGGGACAAAAGCGACATCTTCTTTCCATTCATTTGAATTTCGGTCTTTATATTTTCGACCCACAGCCACTCTAAAATGGCACACAGGTGTTCCCTGTGGAGTATAACGAAGCTCTGGATCACGAGTAAGGCGTCCAACGATTTTAACGTCATTTAATGAATGCAATCTAATGTTTGTGGCCATAAGACCCTCCTGAATTTACGCGTTGTTGGGAGAGGTTTTTACTGCTGAATCAGCTGCACTTGGAGTGGCACCTGCTGCCACAGCATCCCCTTGTGGTTTGCGCACATAAGGTGGCTTTAAATCAACTTTATCTGTGGTTTGAAATCTAATGACAAAATCTGTGACCCTAAATAGAGTTTTCAATGCTTCAGGGCCTTTATTATTGGAAGTGTAATCAATAAATATATACAAACCGTCTTTATGATGTTTAACCTGATAGGTTAATCTTCGACGACCCCACACTTGAAAACTGCGGAGTACACCTTTATTTTGTTCTAGTGTTGCTTTAATTTTTTCAATAAACCCGTCGATTGTTTTCTGGGGCGTATCCGAAGGACAAATTAATAGACTTTCGTATGCGCGCTCTTCTGATAGCGTTTTCGCCATGATACTGGATACTCCAAATAAATAAATTCACCAAACCACTTTCGACAGTGTTGAAGGGATTGTTAAACACTTCAGACCGGGCAGGTGTTCTTGAGACAAGGTGCATTTATACCTTTTTCACCCCTGAGAATCAAGGAAAAAATGATGCTTTATTTAAGAAACTTGGCATCAGGAGTTCATTTTTCGAACAACGCTCAACATCACCTCATGGGTATCAGCCGATTTTATCTCTAAAAAGGAATTGGTTTGATCCGTGCGCATTCGGGGTAATCTCTCAACAATAAATGAAATATGGGAATACCGGTGAGCAAAATATCCGCACAATGCTTCACCGGCTGCTTTGGCACATATATACTCAGAGTACCAAGGCGTTGCTTCATTTAAATAGATGGTTGAAGGGTAAAATAACCGAATCATGGGGCCGTCCGCCAAAACTTTACATATTGAGTCCAAAGCAAGAACATAAAACGAAAAAAACTCATCAAACAAATTTCGATCAAACTGAGAGCTTCTGTTACTTTGAATAATAGGAGAAGAAAAATAATAAACATGGGTTGGGGGATACTCATGTTTTATTAAATCTTCTAGGTTTTTCAAGGAATGTTGAATATTAAGCTGAAAAGATCGAGCCACCCCACCACTACCGTTAATTTCATCGACTACCTTCTGAGCATCTAGCTCTCCCGTATTATAGGTAATGACAGATTGCCCGCCTCCTGCGGCCACAATTTTTGCAACAGACTCACCTAATCCACGCGATCCCCCAATAATCAGAGCCTTTTGTTGAGAAAATTCTTTTTTCTTAACAATCAATTGAAGGTCAGTCATTTTTATTTGCTCTACTGGTGAAGGTCGGTAGAAAGCATTTAAACTTCCTTCAATTCCCGCGCCATTTATTGAAATCTTTATTGGTAAACTTGGCATCGAATGACGAATCGTTCGAAAGCGAAGATGCGAATTAACCTGCGATACAAAAAAAACCTCAAGCCCAGAAAAAATCGAATTAAGGCCAGGACACCTCATCCCCACTAACCGAGAAAGCCCCAACAAAGCAGCGACACGAAGATTCCCTATCGCATGAACAAGATGGGGGAATTTTTCTTGAAGTACAAAAGAATCAGCACCTATCTCTTCAACCCCTTCAAAACTTGATAGATCCGAAAAAGAATGTTGATCAGGAATATGAGAGTTTTTTTTAGACGAAAGAGGACAATCATCAGAAAATATTTCTTCGCTTAAAGCCAATTCAATTGAAATCAAAACTTTTGACTGATTGTATATTTCCAATAAAAACTCGGAGCCCTTTTCTTTTTGAACAATCGTCACTTCATCAGAGAGATGAACAGGATGGATAAACAAGACTTTAAGCTTAGATAAACTTTTGACTTCAACTCTTTCAAAAAAAGAATTTAAAGCCCACATTAACACATGAATCCCGTGAACAACTTGACCATATTGTGTTCGCCGGGCTTGAATAGGGTCAACATGGATGGGATTCCAGTCTCCAGATAAATGTGCAAACCAAATCTGGTCGGCAGAAGAGAAAAACCGACTTGGAAAATCTCCTAGATTTTTCATCTCTTCCATTTTTAATCCCAAACCGTTAAAAGATTATTTAGGGTGATAGAACTTCTGAACCAACGCTTCCACTACTTGAGCCAACTTAAAATCTAATTCTGATACCCCGCGAGCCGTATGAGTCCAATAACGAACTTCAACTCGCTTAAAATTCATAATAATATCAGGATGATGGTTATTTTCTTCAGCGGCCAATCCAACTTGATAAACGAAATCTAAAGCATCTTTATAAGAGGGAAAGGTTTGAACTCGAACCAAAGCATTCCCAATATGCTTCCATTCACCAAGAAATTTTAAGCGTTGCTCAATTTCATTGAGCGCGAGTGGTGCTTTCAAATGATCAGTCATTAAGCGCTGACCTTTTTATCTAATGCATTAACTAATTCTTGGACCGCCTGGACTGACTTCTTCAGGGCTTGATCTTCTTCAGTATTCAGTTTAATTTGAATAATTTCCTCAACACCTTTTGCGCCTAATTTTACAGGAACGCCCACAAACAATCCTTGAACGCCATATTCCCCTTCCAATAAAACCGTGCAAGGAAGAATTTTCTTTTTATCTAGGACAATGGCTGAAATCATCTCACAAACAGAAACGGAAGGAGCGTAATAGGCTGAACCCTTTTCTAACAACTTAACAATTTCAGCCCCTCCATCTTTGGTTCTTTGCATAATGGCAGCAACCTTTTCTTTTGATAAAAGTTCTGTAATAGGAATGCCCGATACAGTGGAAAAGCGCGGAAGAGGCACCATGGTGTCTCCATGCCCACCCAAAACAAAAGCGTGAATATTTTCAACTGAAACGTGAAGCTCTTGCGCAATGAAAGTTCTCATTCGAGCTGAATCTAGCACACCCGCCATACCAATAATTCTTTCTTTTGGAAGGCCTGTGACTCGATGAACAACAGTACACATGGCATCTAGCGGATTACTAACAACAATAACAATAGCTTGAGGCGATTTTTGTTTAATTTTTAAAGCGACATCTCCAACAATCTTTGAATTAATTTGAAGCAAATCATCTCTCGACATTCCTGGCTTACGAGGAACACCCGCAGTAATGACAACAAAATCTGACCCATCCGCGAGTGCCCAATCTGTTCCTCCTGTTACCAAAGTATCGTAACCATAAACAGGACCGGCTTCCAAAATATCTAACGCTTTACCAGCAGGCATTCCCCCCATTTCTGGAATATCAATTAAAACCACATCAACTAAATTTTCAATCGCCAATGCCTGAGCCAAAGAAGCACCGACATTTCCAGCGCCAACAACTGTTACTTTTTTTCTACTCATACCCAACTCCTTTAAATTATTTATTTTCAAATTGAATATAAACTTTCTTTTCTATTAATTCATCTTTATTCTTCAATTGAATGGTCCAAAGATAATTAGATTCTTTAATATAAAAAACCTCAATGGCAACTTTATTTGAATGGCCCTTTTTCATCGCTTTAAATAAAGACTGGTGATCATATTTAAATTTTTTGACAGGAATATCATTAAGAGAAGTTCTTCTCCCTTCTTTCCAAAAACCAAGAGGCGGCTGAGACTCTAATACCAATCCAAAACCCCATGCCGGGGCTGTGCTATTGCGTACAATTTCAATGTCACATTGTGCCTTTTTAAAGCGAGAATCTATTTTTATAACGTCCTCTCCTAACTCTTGACCATTTATTTTGATAAGGAAAATATCGGAGTTTTTTACCAATGACGCGCTCTCTGAAAGAGCTTCTAGAGAAGGTTCAACAACTGACTGTCCAGGGAGAAAACCCAAAATAGCGGCAGATCTTTCTTTATGTAACTTCTGAAAATCAGGGTTTAAAACAATATCTGTTAACTCAACATAAGCCACATTTAAAGCGTTATCAAGCCGGATCAAAGAAGTTTTTTTGAGTTCCCCATCAGTCAAACCAGCCAAAAGCGTTTGGGAAAAGTCGAGGGCCAATCTAGCAGGAATTAATACACCTTTATCTGCAGAAATAAAAATTTGAGACTTCCCCTCTCTTAAAGCCTGTTCGTTTTCATAAACGATAACAGGTGAAGAAGCAAAAGTTTTAACTGAAACAAAACCACACAAAACCAAGAAAATAATTTTTTTCATTTTTTATCCTTTTTCTTTTCCAACCACCAAGTTGGCAGTTGAATCTGAGCTTTAAACACTACATTCTCAGCTGCCGCAATCAATTTTTTTCTTCTTTCTTTAGGATCTGATATTGAATTTAATAACTCATCTCGCAACAACTTAAGATCTTCTAAAAATTCTTCAATAGGTTCTTCGCAAAGAGATAATTCCAACCCCTCTCGAATCTTCTTGGCCACCGTTGGCGCTACACCATTGGTTGCAACCGAGATCGTTAAAAAACCTTTTTGAAAAATAGACTGATTAACAATATCGCAATATTCCGGTTGATCGATAGCGCAAAGAAGTATATTTTTTTCAGAACATAAACGGACTATTTTTTCTGTTAATTCAACATGAGATAAACACAAAAAAACCAGAAATTTCCCATCCAAGTCAGAGGGATCAAACGCGCGCAAAAAAAACTGAATTCCTTTTTGTTTTAGGTGGGATAATTTTTCCTCAGGAATGACCTCAGCGACAATAGTCACCTTCGCGCCAAAAGAAGCCAATCGCTCAGCTTTTTCAAAAGCCTCGAAATCATTTCCAATAACCAAACAAAAGCGATTCTTAATATTGAGGCCCATGGGAAAGTATAAAGTTTTATCCATAAAAATAAAAAGGGCCCAGTTCGATTAAAACTGGACCCTTCAAGAGCAATATCTCAATAAACCCTATTATCGGAAACTATCGTACAAAGCGTTCCAATCGTCATTTTTAAGACCTAACTTTTGTTTGGCGGGTGGGCCAAATTGAAAAGCTGGTTCCATTTCTTCATAAACAGGTTTATCTGTTTCATAAAAAATACCCAATGGAATTCGAGTATCCCATTCCATGGACTTTTTTATGGCCAATTCAAAATTATTGATATCGTGCCCTTCGCTATCTAGTTTATAAACTCTTTCCCTGAACCAAGAATAGGTGTTTAGTTTATTGTAAGTCACACAAGGACTCATAACAACAACAAGAGAAAACCCTTTATGGGCAATAGCTTTTTCCATGATAGAAGCAAGTTGCACACCATCACCTGAAAAACCGCGAGCCACAAATGAAGCACCCGCCATCAAAGCAACGCCTTCAGGATTAAATGGGAATTCAAAGTTTCCATTGGGAGTTGATTTTGTTTTGTGCAATCGATGAGTTGTCGGAGAAGCTTGACCTGTGGTTAAACCATATATTTGGTTATTCATAACAATATAAGTTAAATTCACATTTCTTCTCATTGCATGAATGAAATGACCTACTCCGATACCAAAACCGTCTCCGTCTCCACCAGTCACAACCACATTTAAATCAGGATTGGCAAGTTTCATTCCAGTAGCAACTCCGATAGAACGACCATGAAGGCTATGGAAACCATAAGAGCGAATAAACCCTGGAAGGTTTGATGAACATCCGATCCCGGAAACAACCATCAAATCTTTAGGCTGAATACCAAGATTTGAAACGGATTTTTGAAGGGCACTTAAAACACCGAAATCGCCGCATCCCGGACACCAATCGGGTGAAACTTTCGATTTAAATTCTGCTAATGGTACCGGTGTAGCTGTTGCTGTTGACATTGAAATCTCCTTTTAATCCTAAATTTTAACGAGAGCCGGCGAGTTCAGCTACCTTAGAAGTAGCTTTCCCATCTAAACAGGCTTCCACTTGTGCAAGTAAACCTTCAAGCGTATAAGGTTCACCGTCATATTTATTAATGAAGTGATTCATATTGTAGCCAGTTTCCATTCGGATCACTTTTGCCATTTGGCTAGAAAAATTAACTTCAACATTAATGGTTTTTTTGCAGGCATTCAGCAACTTTGAAGTCTCTTCTGCGTGCAAGGGCCAGACCGTTCTAAAATGGATATGGTTAACAATTCTGCCTTTTTTCTCTAAAGCAAAACGAACTTCTTCGAGAATTTGATAGGTTGAACCCCATCCGACAAGGGTAGCATCCGCATTCTTCGGACCCGTAACAATAGGACCTGCTGTATCTTTTTCAATTCCCACCATTTTGCGCATGCGTTTATTCATCATTTTAACGCGAGTGGCTTCATCAGTGAAAACGTCAGAAATAACAATACCTTCTTCATCGTGTTCATCAGAAGCAGCGACAAACAAAGTATTTTCAGTTCCAGGGAAAGCGCGGGGAGAAACACCACTGGGCGTATCTTTAAATCTTAAATAATCCCCAGGATTTTTTTCGAGATGACCCTCTTTGACTGTGAGAGCAGGATCAGAAGGTTTCCAAGAAATAACAATTTCACCTCTTTCAATTTTGATATTGGGATGAACCAATCCATCATCAATTGTTTCAGCATGCTCAGAAAGATAAAGGTCGGAAGCGATAATAACGGGGATTTGATATTTTTCAGCTAAATTCATGGCATCAACACTGGCGTGATAACAATCTTCTACGGTAATAGGTGCAATGATCGCCTTGGGATAATCACCTTGACTTGCTCCAATATCTTGGAAAAGATCACCTTGCTCTGATTTAGTAGGAAGGCCGGTTGAAGGACCGCCTCTCATAACGTGAATAACAACGCAAGGAGTTTCAGTCATAGCAGCCAAACCGATCGCTTCGGTCATAAGTGCAAACCCACCACCGGAGGTTCCCGTCATTGATCTTGCACCAACATGTCCAGCGCCAACAGTGGAATTCATAGCTGCAATTTCATCTTCCATCTGCTTCATGACCATTCCATATTTTGCCGCACGAGGAGCCAACCAATGCATAACACTAGAAGCAGGGGTCATGGGATAAGCAGAATAAAACTTACATCCACCAGCAAGCGCTCCAAAAGCAAGCATGGAGTTTCCGGTTGAAATGGCTCGTTTTTTGCCATCCCCTTTAAATTTAACATCAAGCGCTTTAAATTGAGACTGCGCAAATTCTTTACCCTTTGTGGCAAGTTTCATATTAAGGTCAGCAATTTCAGTTTTTTTGCTTCCAAAAATGGACCGAAGTGCACTTTCATAAGTTGCCCAATCAAGACCCAAAATCTGGATCAAGGCACCAGAATCAACTGTATTTTGCATGACGGGGTTTCTTCCAAATTCTTGAGTGAGTTCATCAACGGGGATTCCGATAATCTGGACATTTTTGCGGATTTTGAGGTTTTCTACTTTAATTTTATCTTTGTTGAAAATAATAGCGCCGTTTTCAGCTACTTTTTCTGCATGACGGTCAATGGTATCTTGGTTAAGAGCTACGAGCACATCGGGTTGATCACCTTGAGAGAGCACTTTGTCTCCACCACCAATTTGTACTTGGTAGTACACATGGCCTCCGCGAATAACCGATTGATAACTGTTATAGGCAAAAACCCATAATCCCATTCTGGAAGCTGTTTTACAGAAAATATCTCCTGTAGAAGCAATTCCTTCTCCAGCAGCTCCTCCAATCCATACTACAGCGCGGCTTTTCGTAGACATAAAATCTCCTTCGTATATAACCCCTTCGGTGGTTGAGTCTTGTTCCGTTCATCTATTTGTCGATGACATTTGCCTTTAGATGGGCAAGTTGGGGAGGTAATGGCAGGGAAAATATCAAAATGGATTTCAGGTGTCAACGAAATAACCACCTCAGCTGCGCCTTACCCCTTTACCCCGCAATGTTTTTCAAGCACCGATAAACGGTATTCGTGGATAATTGCGTTTCTATCGAGACTAGCAGTGCCAGCGGCAAACGCATCAACTTGATCCAATATTTTTTGGATATCGTTTTTCGTAGCCATCGTTTCACGGATCTCTTTTACATCTTCCTGAGTTTTGACCAGAGCAAAAGCAATTCTATTGACTTTTTGATCTAACCCCTCAAATTTTTGATCTAGTCCCTCAAAACGCTGATCCATCTTATCGAAACGCTGATCCATCCTATCTAAACGTCCATCCATCTGATCAAAGCGCTGGTCAACTTGTTCAAAACGCTGGTCAATTTGTTTAAACTGATCTTGTATTTGCTGGTTCTTTTCGAGAAACAACTTTGTAGTTACATATTTTTCATTTTCTTTCATTTGTGTTCTCCCTTTTTCGGAGGGTTCAATTTTTGAGGGGGAGCGTATTCTAGCAGGACTAATAAAAAAGTCAAAATATTTCGTTAATAATCTTGCAAGTTTGTATTTTCAGATTAAAATAACAACATGGATTTATTTTTACTCGCATTTTTACCTTTGTTTGTAGCCATCGACCCTTTTGGGATTATCCCTCTTTTTCTGGGGTTCACCGAAGGGTCAACCAGTGCAGAGAAAAAGAAATTAGCCATCCAAGCCATTACAACGGCTTTTGTGGTGGGTCTTATTTTTTCAATCGCCGGAAAAATGCTTTTTAAAATCCTAGGGGTCTCCCCAGAAGATTTTCAAATTGGAGGAGGACTGCTTCTCCTTATATATTCCATTCGCGAAATTTTTGGGCCTACACTGAAGATGACAGACAACCTTTCCTCTGATCGTCTTATTGGCATTGTACCGCTTGGCGTTCCTCTGATTGCGGGACCTGCCATGATGACAACCATCCTCATCCTTCATACCAGCTATGGCTTCTGGATTACAACGGCCGCTCTTGTCGCCAACATGGCCATTACCCTTGGGTTTTTATTATTTTCAGAAAAACTCGTTGAATTTATTGGAGAAATGCCCATGAAAGCCCTCGCCAAAGTGGTGGCCATCTTTTTGGCAGCTATTGGGGTGATGATGATACGGAAAGGGGTGATGGCGTTTTTTTAGTTAAATTATGTTATCTAGTCTAAACACTAATAATTGAAACTGGTAAAACCTTAAAAAATTCTTTTCGAGTTGTGATCAGATTAAGATTGGAACCCAAAATCGATTCTAATTCTTTTAAAGAGCCCTTAAATTCGCCAGCCTCTAATGACAACCCTAAATCAATAGCAGTTTGAATGGCGAACTCTAATATCTGTTTTTCAGCCAAATAAGCCCCAGCTGAATGAAGTGAACGAATCGCTTGAAGAAAATGCTTTTCACTAAAATGCCCGTTTTTTTTCTGTTCGATAAAAGCACGTATACCTAAGCATTTAGCCCGAATTCCGCGGGCATTCATAAGACGAGTTTCTGCCTCTATTTTTGACAATTTTTGCAACACATCTTGCCCCTCTAACGTACATGCCTCTAATTGAATTAAGCCAAGTCGTGCGTTAATTTCAATAAATTTCTGAGAATATTCAATCCCACACTGCGCTGCTTGTTTCCAGTTTTCAACAGCGGCACTCATATTTTTTTGACAAACCTGCAATTCCCCTTGAATCAAATTCCATTCGGCCAAAAAACGATCAGCCTTACATTCTTTAATCATCTTACCGACCGATATTAATTTTTCTTTTGCTTCAGAAAATTGATCTTTACAAATAAAGTACTTTGCTTCTAAAAGGCCAAACTCTATATCAAACTCCTTCGATTTTATTGTACCTTGAAGATCTTTTATCATCCCCTGTTGACGGGCAAACGCCTCTAAATCGCCTTGAGTTAAACTCAAATTTAATTTCCCAAGTTCTGCCTTGGCCAATAACGGTTTGTTGTCTATTTGATTTGCAATTTCTATGACCTTATTGAAACACTCTCTCGCATGTACTGAATCTGTCAAAAGAGCATAGGCAATACCCAAATCATTTTCAGACCACCCAATTCCAACTCTCCAATATAAATCTGAATGTAACCCAATCGCCTGATTAAAAATTTGCCATGCTTTGACAATAAACCCTTGATCACGAAGAATTTGAGCAATCTGAAAAAGAGTCCACGCCATTCCATTACTTTCTCTTAAGGGCCCAAAAATTTTGAGCGCTTTTCGGTTCAATTGATAAGCCTCCGATACTTTTCCTCGCTGCCGAATAATGGCTGCCAGATGTAAACAACAATAAGCGACTCGGTCTATAAGATCCATGGATTCATATAGATTTTTTGCTTCCAAAATATATTTTTCAGCTAAATCAAATTGGCACAAACTGCGGTAAATCGTTCCTAATCCCAAAAGACTCCAAGCAAGTCCATTTTGGCTATGAACCTCTCGCATTTTTGAGATGGCATATTGATAAGATTCAATAGATTTTTGATGTTCCCCAGAATCCTGATAGATGGTGGCAAAAGTACATGAGTTCCAGGCAAGCCCTACATCTGAAGAAAATTCCAAAAAAATAGCTTTGGCTTTTTTCGCATAAATAATGGCCTCTCGACGCTGGCCACGGTTAAAAAACACCATCGCAATATTGTCATAGGCCCAGCCGAGTTCGAAGGTGGCGCCTAACCCTTGAAAAAGCGTCAGCGCTTTATGAGCATATTCCATAGCCAGCGAATTTCGCACCAATTCTCTATTGGCAAAAGATAGTTCTTGATAAACAAATGCAAGTCCGTAATCGTGTGAAATTTTAAGAAAAATATCTTTCGCAAGAGTTAGAACTTTCACCATCTCATGATATTGTCGTTGACCCTGATAAACACTCGCCATATTTACGAGAGAAAAACCAGCGCGAACATCATCAGATGAAACCCGCGCTTTATTAAATTGGCGATTTAGCTCTTTTAGTTTTGCGTTCGCTACTTTTCTTGAAAATGACTCAACAGATTCCAGAAAGGAAAGAGTTTCCCGAATAAAATACTGTGAAACATCATTGGCCTGTTTTAATTGTGAAAAATTATTTTGTTTCTTCTTAAGTTGATTCATAAATTATTAAGCCATTTTAAGATGCTGTTTAAATCTTCGAGTCCTATTATCTAAATATTTTTCGCCATAAGGGCGATTCTTTTTTGACACTGCTTTCACTCCGTATTTATCTTTTAAGAAGTGTGGTTTCATTGCTCTCAAGACCCAGACAATGCAACATAAACTCAAAATTCCAAGAAGCGCACCTACGGGAAACCCGTCAAAAACCCAAGGCGAAACATAACCATCAACAGAATCTATAGAAAGTGCTAAAAAAGGCAAGAGAAATATCGCATGCGAAAATAGAAATTGACCTTTTTCGGGTAATGACCCCTGAGAAGGAATTATTTCTCCCAAAGTAACTTTCAAATTTTGATCAATCGTAATTTTCACATTTTCAAAATGCCATGCTTCTTTCTCAGATTCCAAAAAGGTTCCTCCGTTAAGAATCAAACGTACTCTTTTTCTATATTTGAACAAATCCGGTTGACTTGCGATCAACTGAGAGAGATCAATCTCCCGATTAACTGACCTCGCATCAATCTCAACAACTCCTGAAAAACTCATATCAGGGAATTTCACCTTCCCATGAACCGTTAGTTTTCTAAGTCCTCTGATAAGCAGTTGTTCGCCGAAAGCGGCCCGAGCGGTGGGAATAGGCTTATAATAAGTATTACTTGGATCTGTTGGATTTAAAATAAAAGCCGGAATGGGATCATTAGGATACATGTCGTGGAACATATCTTCCGCGGAGTCATAAACGAATCGATCCGTTCCTGTCAATACCGCGTAATCTACCGCCAATTTAATCGGGGAGAAATTTTTAAAACGTTGGCTCACATCTTTTTCGTCCAAGTCAACCACTTTGACAAGATAGGAATGCCCGGTCACTGTCAATAATATATTTTTAGCGGTTTTATTGGTTTGTATATATCGGTTGAGCCCCAAAACAACGGAGGCCAAACCTCCGTCTAAGTTTGCAAATCCGTCTTTATTAAAGTCTCGACGAATGAGGACCGGAGTTAAAATTTCAGCCAATCTAATATCACCTAATTCTTTGTCCCCATACCCTAAAGAGAGAGATAAACGATGCAAAATTTCACCGATTACATATTCGTTAATATAAAGCATGTTTGTATTAAATTTTTGATTCCGAACCTTACGAGGATCTCCTGGTTGTCCTGCCATTAAAAACTCTGTTTTTTGGCCCGCATCAACCGCCTGTTGAAACTCCATCAGATCTAATAACCATTGCTTAGAATGTTCATCATAAACAGCGCCAAACTTCCCTCCTTTAATATCGGCTTCTTGAGCTGTCACCGCTACCAACGAAAGAGGAATTTTATTTTTGATCATATCCGCCATATTATTTTCATCCATATGGCTGTTGAGGTTATCTCCATTGGCAATCACCCGAACATGTGGCGTCACACTGCCACCATGAGACATTGTTTCTCGATACATTTTCATGGCATGAAACAAGAAATGAAAAGCAGGATGACCATGCCCTCCTGTTTGATGCGTTTTATGATCTACAGGCTGACTTGTACTTAAAGACAGATCATCTCTTACAACCTTGGGTAATTTCTTTTGATAAGTATAACCATAATCGATCCCATCATTTCTTAAAACTTTTCTATTTGAATCGATTGGTTGTCCATCTTCATTACGGTGTCGTTGGTCTTCGTTGGCGACCTCAAGAAGTTCATCGGTATAATACGTTTCCGTTTCCTTACTAACATAAGGTTCATACACAACACGTGCTATTTTCCGAACACCTTTTTTGAACTTCTTCATGAATTGCGATAATCCTCCCATAGCAAGAGTGATCTTTTTCTTTTGTAAGTCTCCGTCTCTATTGACATAACCCTTTTCAAACATCAAATCGACGCCTTTTGAGCGTAGCACCTCAGCATCTCTTGGCATGCTCTCACCAATTCCGCCCTCTAAACGTGTAAAAGTTGCAGTCGCATTTTGAAGCACATCCAAATCAGGATCTCTCGAAATATCATCATAGGGAATAAAACCCAAATTCGCTTGCTCTGCATCTGTTAACATGGAATACATGAGAAAATTTCCATTAGGATTGTCTCTATCTAGAATCATTTTTCTTTTCATCTTATCTGGATTCATATTAACCCGATATCCCATGTTTTTCTGATATTCAAATCGAAAAAAAGAAACTAAATATTGAGATACATTTCTTAAATTGTGCAAAGGACCCACAGGCATTTCAACATACTGCCGGTACAAGCCCAATAAATACAGAAAATCGGGAGATCCTTTTTCAATTCCAGCCGCGGCGGCAGCCTTTTCGATATTTTCTTGAGACACAGGCGGAACCCCCTGAAACATTTGAATCTGTTTTTTTAGATAATTCCAAAAAAATACTTCGTATTTTACTCCGTTTTTACTTCCCAAAAATTGCCTTACTAATTTTACGGCAACAAAAAGCGTTGTTATAAAGGACCTCCCTATGGCAACAATTTTTTTAGGGGATGGCCGGTAAGAAGAAGATTGCAATTGTTTTAATTTGTGCAAATCAAACGTAGGTACTGGAGAAACGCTTGAAGTTAGCGGCGCGTCTAAAACAACGGGATCATGATTATTGGATAACAATGACCAGCTCCACGTCATAGAAAAAGTTCCTAATAAAAAAATTAAAAACAAAATAAAAAGAAGAGCGGGCGACAAATCATCCAAATGAGAAACAAAAGCTCTTGAAAACAAAGAGAAACTCAAGACATACCCTACACTCAAAGTGAAAGCATCAAATCGTCCCGAAAATTTCGAATTACTATTCAAAATAAATTTCTTTAGCAATAAGGGCAGAAGCAAAACAATACTTAAAAGTGAAAAATAAGAAATTCCAAATGCGACATAGCCTCCCTCAGAGAGAGAAACAAAAGATCGGAGAGATAGCACCGCAAAACCAACGATAGAAAAAAGAGAAAAAACAATTGCCAATTTCTGAAATGATAAAAATTTATTGTCCTCTTTTTCATTAGGAATTTTTTCTCGGTATAAATCATATAGTGTTAACAGCTTTTTCTTAGCCTCTAACAGTTCGTTACCAATAACCTTTTCAGAGGGAAAAGTAAAAGGACCATCTGGAGAGGCTCTAGAATACGCTTCCATTTTCTCCAACTGTTTCACCATATCATCCACCATTACTAATAAATCTTCATCGGCCAATTCGTCATCTTTAGACATCTGATCAAGATCTATATCATAAGGTGCCAAACTATAGACTTTTTCATAAGGTAACCAGTATTGTTGTGGGAAGGTATCAGTGGCTCTTTGTTGAAAAGAAGGAACAGTCAACAACAAGAAGTTTTTTGGAAGAAAGGGCATTAATTCTGATCTTAAACCACCAGGCTCATCAGAACCTAGTCGCTTCTCTATTTCAAGCATTTCTTTTTTTTCTGTCTCGTTTTTATTTTTATTTTCTTTTAATTCTAACAATCTTACTAAAAGCTCTTTCCAAGCTTTATCTTCTGGAATTCGATCCAAAGAATCCTTAAGAATAACTTTAGAAGTAAATTCAATATTTTGTCCCGTATTAGTGGATTCTACTTCTAGTTCGATCATTGAACGAATGCGTTCTAATTCCTTTTTACTTCCCATTAAATCCCACCAAAACATTTCTATTAGTGTTAAAAATCGGGCTTTCAGCGAATGCATATTCTGATATTTTCTTTGACATCTTGATTCTTCACGCTGCCTTAGTAACAGGCGACATTGTTTTATAAAAATACTCTTAAAAAAACTGGCTTCTGTCTGCCCCCATTCTTTTGGGGTTCGATGCCCACCTTTGCCAGTAAAAATAATTCTCTTAATTTGGTTTTGACTTTCAATTTCAAATAATATGCGAGCCGCATATTCAGGAACTCGAAGAAAATGAGATCCTAAAATAATCATGGTATCGACATCTCTAATATTTTTTTTATCCAAAGGTCTCTGCAAAAGACCCAGCGGAACTGGTAGATCTTCTTGACGAAATTTTATTTTTTCTACAGCAGAAGAGTGTATTAAAAGAGATCTGTCACTAAAAAAACTAACAACAGGTTGCAAATTTCTAATGATTGCTGACCGAGCATTGGAGGTCAAAAACGAATTTATTTTATTCTCATGTAACTGCAATCGACTTAAAAAAGAATGCGGAAAACCCAGAATGAAAGTAGTTAAGATAAATAAGCCAACTGCCAACGGGAAGGAAATCACATTTAAAATGAAAAGTTTTATTATCAGAGGAAATAAAGGAATAAAAATAAAACTGACTGAGACCCTCAAAGTAGCCAAAGCAGAGATCAATATACCCCACATAGGCTGTTTATTAGCTTGCATGACTCCAGTTGCCAAATGGAATAAAAAAACAAAAATAATTGCGATTGTTGCGACATAAGCGCTTTGAACAAAAATAACTGAAAACCATTCCGCTGAAAAAGAGTTTAAACCTTGGGCAATAAGCTGGTATTTCTCAGCAAGAACAAAAAACGGGCCAATCAATAAGGGGATAAGCATTGATTCTATTTGCAAGGTACGATCAAGCTTCATTTTTCGCCCTAATACCCAAATGCCCATTAAACCAGGTGATGAGGGCTGAACCCGAACGGAAACTCGTTTGCCATCAAGCATCAAAGTTTCTGAAGGCGGAGAATTTAAGGAGGAATCTCCAATTGTCATTTCAAGCTCTGCTGAACCTATTTTCCCCGCAATTTTTTCTCCAGAGCCAAGACGAGACAAAAGCGAGAGATAAAGGTAATACATCATTGAAGAAAGCATCGCTGGCTTACTATTGGCGCCAATGAGAAGTTTTTGTGGGATTAAAGATAGATATTGTGCAGAAATTAATTTTTCAAGCGGCGTTTTCTCTTGATGAAATAAGGAAAAATATTCGGGCGTAGTACCAACCTCAATTGACCGCACTTTAGGGGTTAAAATAATCGTATGACATCTATCCTGAAGAATCTCTTTCATTTCCGGAACATGAAATCCTCCCCCGATAAAGACAACAGGTTTTCTTTTTTCATTTCCGTTGCTCAAATTTTCCAGAATATTCTGAGCCATTTTAATACTGCGTAAATCAGCCGTCTCATAAAAGAGAGCATGGGGTGAATAAGGAGAACTTTTAGGGATTTTTCCTTTTAATTTCTTCGATTCAAAAGGGGTCATACTGAAAAACAATAACTTTTCAAGTAAATAAAAATCTTCAGATTGTTCAACTACTTTCTTTTCAATTTCATTTTGAATTAACTGGCGATAAGATAGCTGAATCGCGTTATCAACCTCTTCAAACAATTGGCTTCCATCAATTTCTTCAATGATTCCTAAGTATTTTTCATACTCCAAAAGAACAGAATATTGCCTGACATCAATCCTTTTCTGGTGTGCCAGGTCAAAAAGTTTTTTTAAATAATGCTGGAGAGAGATTTTTTTCTGCTGTAAAAAAAACGAGAAATGCAGTAAGAATTCTTTTTCTTTTTGATTAGAAACATTCCCAAGCTCTGTCAAAAATAATACTTTCTCTTTCTCAATCTGTTTGAAATCCAACCCCAATTCAACAAGAGAAGCCTGCTGGAATCGTGCCAAGTTTTTAAAGTTTGCAATAGAGGAAAAAACAAAACGACTCGACAAAAAATTCAACAAGGTTATTTTATTTTTTCGATACTGATAAACCAATTGGTCAAATGACAAAAGAGCTGAATTAAACACAATGGTTTTTTCTCTATGAAGAGAATGTACATCATCTAAAAATTCCTGAAGAAGCGCCTCACCAGAAGAGACAGCTGATAAATAGTGTTTTAAATTTTCTTGGTATAAATTTTCTTCATCCACACCAAAAACAGAGACAAACGACTCTTCCGTTAACCCAATAAAACTGATTCCAGCTATTTTCTTTGTTTTCAAAAAAGCTTCAGCAACCTTTCTTCTTAATTCGAGCGAGAATTTCCTAAAAGAACCAAATTGAAAATAACCTTGAGCGCCCTCGACATAAACACCACCAATTTTCTTTTCGTCATTCCATTGTTTGATAAGAGTTACAATTTTTTTTTGGGTTTCAGTATGCAAATGGATATCCTGAATCAAGACAATTGTATGGGGCTTTTCTTTTAAACTTAAAGCGGGAAAAAATTGCACAGAAAAATCCTCTCGAGGGACTGTTAAATCAGCTGAATGTGACTGAGAAAAAAATGATCCAAGCACAACATCACTACCACCTTTTCTCAACCCTAATTTATGATCATTATTCTTAAAAGAATTTAGCGCTGGTTGGCTGGCAAATAGTACCTGAGTACAAAAATAAATACTCAATACCGAAAAAATCAATGTTTTTCGATATATTATTGGCTTAAACAAATAAGAAAGAAAGGAAGAAATAAACACAACTCAATATAACTTTGCCGGATTGAAATACCATTAAGATTTTGTAAATTTTCTGTAACATTTTAAAGAACCAGTCGCTTGTTCTGTACGAAAAAATGAGACAGCTGAAGGGATAAAGCAGGACATTAACTAAATTCAGAAAGAAATAACCCACCAGAGAAAATGGGTCTATTTTTCAAGGAGAATCCTTAAAAGCAGGGTCTATTCTGAACCTAAAAAAAACAGCAAGGTTACCCAATTATTACAACATTCTGATGTTAAACAATTGGATGTATGGGTAAATTATTTATAACAAGTTTCACTTTTCTACACGAATAATACTACCGAATTGGGGGGTCAATGGGCCTTCTTTGGTTTTCATTTTGATCCAGTAATCACCGGGGGTAACCTTAGCTCCCGCTGAAATGGTGGTTTTGGCTTGCGTGGGTGAAATATATTCGAATTTGCCAATAATAATCTGAGAATCATCAACCTCACATTGAATAGATTCGATAAACTCTTTTGATAAATCCTTGCCGTAAAGGGTTAATAGGGCCTGCCCCTCCGGCTTTAAACTGGGAGAAATGTCCAGATTCCGAACCCAATTGGGGTTTACAACAACAAAAGCGTCTCCTAAGCTACTCAATGTTTCACTCGCTAAAACAACGGACAAAGAATAAGACCGGGCTGGAGCGTCTTTAGGAATAGAAAATTTAAAATCGATTCTGCCAGGTGATCGATATGTAAAAGACGAAGATTGCATTGTTATTCCATCCATCAGAACTTTCAATTGATTCATTGAATCTGGCTGAAAACCACTTCCCTGGAGCATGAAAAGACCATATTCTCCTGGCCGATAAAATCTTTCGAGAGATTGAATTCTTTGAACCAACCCTGATTGCCCCAAGTTGGGCTTGACCACTCGAATAATGCCAGGGCGATCCCATAAAGTTTTTGCGCCCATTTTAACTTTAATCCCATAATCCCCACCGGGAGCCCCTCCAATATCAATATCCCCATCAACCACAAAAGGGTAAATCGGGACTAAACTATTAACACGAATGGAAGGAGTGGAAGGTTCAACGGTAAAATCGTTGAACATTTTTTCATCTAGATTGGTAAAAATGCGAAAGCGCCCAGAACGACCCGCCTCACTCATCTCAGTAAAAATGAGGTTTAAAACTTCTCCAGGTCGAATCACCGCATAAGGATCGGGAGCCTGAAAAACAACTTTGTCATTAATTAAAACCTGAGGAAAATTGACCGTCGTGGCCGCATGGGGGCTAACATGGAGAACTCCACTAATTTGATTGGGCGTCTTCAAAGCCAAACTTTTAACCTGTATCTCATTATTGCCCGACTTTACTTGAATCATCTTTTCAAACTCTTTTGTAAAACCAGAACCGTTGATATCAAATGGAATTTGGCTATCAGGGCCACTCAATGACTGCGCGTAATAAATTCTGATAATTTCAATATCTTTCGGAATAAGTTCTTTGTGAATTTTTACTGGCGGGGGAGTCTGAACCTGAGATGAAGCCACCGGGTCTTTTGTTTTTATTTTTTTCACAATTTCTGATGATTTTTGCTGATTAAATTCAGGAAGAGTCTCAACAGGAAGAGGGATTGTTTTACTGACTTCTTCTTTAAGAATTTCAGGTTTTCCACATGATCGCAATAGTAACCAGATAACAATCCCAACAACAATGACTCCTGCAACAGTGAAAACTTTTTTATCCAAACTATTCTCCTATTATTTTAATAATGACTCTTTTTTTTCGCTGCCCATCAAATTCAACATAAAAAACTTGCTCCCAAGGACCCAAGTCTAATTCACCTTTTGTAATAGGTATCATCGCTTGATGATGAATAATTGTTCGTTTCAAGTGCGCATCCCCATTATCTTCTCCCGTTTGGTGGTGCCTATAGTCTAAACCATAAGGAGCCAGCTTCTCAACCCAATCAAACAAATCTTTTTTCAGCCCCTCTTCTTCATCATTCACCCAAATTCCAGCAGTAATATGCATCGCTGAAACAAGACAAAAACCTTCTTTAACCTTTGATTTAGCAACACAAGTTGAAATGTCCGGAGTCATATTTAAGATTCCATATCTCGCTGGAGTGTTAAACCATAAATATTCAGTAAAAGACTTCATAAAATTTCTTTATTTAACAATTCGATCTTTAGCTGTGCCTCTTGATGAGGAGCTACCACCTCAACTCGAGCTCGATAAAATTTCCCTAACACTTCTTGAACTCCATTCAGTTTAACAAAGCTTGATATTTCATTGGTTAACATCATTTTTTCTTTATCAAGTTCATCCAATCGATCTAGTAATTTGCCTAACCGATCAACAGACTCTTTAATACCCGCATCGCTTACGGCGCCAACTGGCTTTTTCTTACCAGAAAAAGCCGGGCAAATTTGAACATAATCACACCACTGACAATGCCCCAAAGAATCAGGTTTCGGATCAAACTTAGCTTCTGTTATTCCCTTGGCAACCTCAACAACCGTTGTTTTAATTTGTGCCTCTTGCGCCTTAGAATGGGCGGGAACAATCAATGGCGTCAATGAATTAAGATGGTACAACCCCACCGATTCAACCTCGCGCCCTAAAACTTGAGTCACCGCCATCTGATATAGCGTTAATTGCGGATCAATTCTAACACGCGACTTATCAAAAGCTTTTCCTGTTTTGTAATCTAAAATAGATAATTTTTTATTGGGCAATTCATCGATCCGATCAATAAAACCGGTGACAGGGACACCTTCAATATCAACCGTAAAATTAAGTTCCACTTGTAAAACTTTCTTGAGATCATCTTTGTGTTTGATATAAAAACCACGAAGGATACGTTCTCCCTCCTGGAAAAACCACCGTTCTTGCGAAGCGGTTTCATATCCTTCTCGAATCCAGGTATTTTTATAATATTCTAAAACCGCTTCAATGGGAGGAATCAATGCGGACGTCTTTTCAAATAAAAACTCGAGCCCCCCATGAACGCTTTTGCCAAAAGAAAAAAATGACTTAGGTTTTTCTGGTGTTTTATCAATATAGCGAAATTTCCATCGCTGAGGACACGTCTTATACATACTCATGGAGGAATGAGACAAAGCGCGCCCTTTATACCAACTTTCTATTTTAGGAGCTACCGGAGCCGGAGATACTTTTTTCTCTTCAGCACCGAACCCGTCAAAACTTAACTGACTCACTTGGTTTCCTCAAACTGAAATGATGGAAGTGGTGCTGGTTGAAACATAATGAGTTCCATGACAGATTTTTCACTCCCACCTGAACTGGCCACAGCTGTTAATACGCGTCCCACGCCTGGGGCATAAGATTCCAAAGTAAAACCTGATATTCCTTCGATACTAGATTTAACCTGAATACATTTTTCAAAAATTCCCGCCGCCACCGAGACTTTTTGATTTGTATTCATTATTTCATAAGAAAATAAACGCTTTCCTTGTTTGGTTTTCCATTTTGTTCCCACCTCAAGCGGCCACATGAGGATTGTTTTTCCCGCAACATCCTCATCCGATTGAAATTCCAGCAGTTCTGAATCGGTTTTTTGGTATTTAAACGATAATGTTTTAAATTTAGAAGTTCCCCCATAATAAGTTTTATCTATCATGGCCAGAGTGAGAAAAGAATCAGGAGTCGTGGAAATAGGTTTTATCACCAAATCAACCCGGGCATTTTTCCCCGCCGTTTCAGAATCACCCTCGGACCAGGACGCGCCAGGCACCAATGGAAAGTAATCGGGACAATTATTTCTCTGAAGATGAGCCAAACGAGCCCAAGGAACGGAGTCAGGATATTTTTGTAAAACCGCCTCATAAAAAGGTTTTGCAACGTCACAATCCACGAGCTCTTTTTGACCAATCCAACCGGCATGAAACAGGGCTTCTGGTGCTTTTTTATGATTGGGATATTTTCCTGAAAATTCCTGGTACGCTTGCCAGGCTTTATAATATTTCCCTTTTGTCTCAAGTTTTTGAGCCCGCTTAAAATCATAAGAAGGCCCACATCCAAAAGAAAAAACCATCAAGAAAAGAAGTGATTTATTGTTTATTTTTTCCATCGTCTTTGATTATGATAAATCCAAATAAAGATAAGCATAAGAATTATTCCCACGGAATCAAAAAGAACATCAGACAATGATGGCCCACGCCCGGGGACAAAAGCTTGATGCCATTCATCAGCAAAAGCATATAACAAAGAGGAGAGGAAACTATAGAAATAAATCCTTTTAGATTGTATAGGAAACACAGTTATTTTTAAGGCTCGATAAATGAATCCTGTTAAAACAAAAAACTCAAAAACATGAGCCCCTTTTCTTAAGTAAAAATCCCAATTTCCTAATCCGCTATTAAGACTCGGGATGCTTGAAAACCAAAAAATAAGACCGGCCCAACAAAAAACGGGCAACCAAGCTAGAATCAATATCACGATTTTGGAACTCCTACAACTTCGAACAAATGAAATCTTTCCCAAGGACTATTCGAAAACGTAAAAGGAAGCGCGCCCCACACAGAGGCATAAAATCCAGCCGATCCTTTCATATCCATTACTTTAATTGGAAAACGCGTATCATAACTGAAGACTTTCAATCGTTTAAGCGTTAATCCCTTTTTAAAAAAAGAAATGAAAGGCATCGTTATTTCTTTTACCAAAACCTGATCCCCCACTTGAAATGATGTGTTTTCGAAACAAGGAGACCATCCTTCTTTTTTTAAATAACTAACAGTAAAAGAATCCCCCGTATAAAATGAGCGCGGGCCTGGAACGATCCCCTCAGTTTTTAAATCATGAATCAAACTCCTAGACGTATTGGCTTGCTTATAATCAGCATAGGCTAAACTGCCAGTCACCACAAAAGATATGATGACCAAAACAAGAAAACATCTTCTACGCGCGTATAAATCAAAATTGATTTCAATCATCCGAACCACTAAAAAAACCACTGCCGGAACAACCAACACATAATATCTTCCAGCGACCCATCCCATCACAACAAGCATCATAAGAATAAAAAGGACCAACCAAACAATTAAAAATAAATCCTTCGGAAAAATAAAATTCTTTCGTTCCATCCACAACCTTATCGAGAAAAGAAGACTGGACACCGCCCATATTGAAAGCAGAAAAGATTGAACATAATTAAACCCACCCAAAGAGCTAGAGGAAAAAACCGCACACAAAAAAACAATCAAAGACCACATTAATATTTTTTTACCAGAGAAAAACCGCCATACGACAAGCGGCACCAAAGTAACACCAGAAAGAAATACAAAAAAAACAAGAATTTTAACCCATCCATAGACTTGCACCATTCGTCCAGATGCCGCGAATATATGAGGAGCTCCGTATAATTTATAAGTCCAATAATTGTAAGCCGTTAAAATACCCAGACCCAATATCCATGAGACAAAAAGAATCGATGGTCTTCGAATATTTTTATATTTAAATAAAAACCAAACAAAAGTGAGCGGAAAGATAAGAGTCGCCGGATATTTAGAAAGTGTTGCCAACCCCATAAAAAATCCGCTGACCAAAGAGAGCCACAAAGAATCTTTTTCAATACTGAGGATAAAAAAACTTAATGCTCCTAAAAAAAAGAAGCCGGCTGTTGAATCAATTAACAAACTATAAGAAGAAAGCCAAAAGGCTGGAGTTAACAAACAAAGAACCGTAGCCCATACTGGAAACGAAGTGAGCCTACGCGCCAACATGAGAATAAACAACGCGGAAAAACAGTTCAAAAAAACACATCCCAATCGTAAAAACCATTCTTTTTCACCTCCCAATTTGAGCAGAAAAGCAAGGTAGTAATGATGTGCCAAGGGATTGACCATTCGAACAAAACCATTTTCTTCCCACCCTCTTGTTTGTGGGCCAGCATCATCAGCTGTAAAGTGATAGGGAAGAGAGGGGTGATCTTTTAACCAGGTAGCAATTTCGACAAAATAACTATCATCGACAAAATATGCTCTATTTAAAAAAGGAGCCGCCAAAAAAAAAGGCAGTAGAAAAATAAAAAAATATACAAATTGTTTTTTTCTAGGTTCTGAAATGGACATGAAATTTATGACCCGCTTTTAATTGAAAAAAATTTGCCGCATGCCCATTCCTCAAGGCGATCTCAAGAAATCCACTTGAACCAACAACGATTAAAGGTTTGCCTTCTTCAACACTGGAATAAGTTTGAGAAACTCCACGAATGGTATTTTTATCAGCTATTTCAAACCATATTTTTGAGTTCTCAGAAAAATCTTTTAACTCAGAAGCTTTTAAATTTGTAACCAAATTACCGAAATGATCAACCAATAAAACTTCTGCAACCCATCGGGACCCTGCTTTTAAAACAGGCGGAAAAGGAATCGTCTCCCATTGTGATATAGAACGTCCCAACGTATTGATAGCCTCACCTTTTAAGAGTTTTGCCACAAAAGGAGCCATAATATCTCGTCCATGGAAAGTGGCGCTGATCGGATAAGAAGAAATCATATCTGGTATTAATTCCATGACAAATGTAGGGCGATCATTTTTAAACACCCAACTTAAAAGACCATTGTCTGGCCCTACAAAAACCCTGTTGGCCGCCTCCGCGCAAATTATTTTTCGATTGGATCCAACCCCAGGGTCAACAACGGCTAAGAAAATAGATTTTTCAGGAAAAAAACCATACGTCTCCATTAATTGAAAAGCCCCAAAACGAACGTCCTGAGGAGGAACATCATGTGAGATATCAACAATCTGGACATCAGGATCAGCGGAGAGAAGAATTCCTTTCATCGTTCCAATAAAATGATCCGCTAATCCAAAATCACTTAACAAACAAACAATTGGAGTGGAAGACCCCACCTTATCTCATCCCCCAAATCTTATGCTGCTGCGTCATGACAAAGACTTTTTCTAAATATTGTTTTGAAATAGAAAACGCACGCGCAATAAATTCAGCTGTTGCAGGTTCAATATCTGGAAATTGGGCGGTGGCTGGCTGTAAAATAAGAAGTGGAGAAACAGGCGTTTTTTTAATGATATTCACGGCCTGTTCTACTTCTTGCAAAAGTGATTTTTTCTCTAAAACCACCTTTACAAAAGCTTTTTCACCGGCCACTTTTAAAAATTTCTCATGCTGCTCCCAGTGATCCTCATGGGTCGCACTGGGTAATTTCATATCCATAGAAATAACATTCACATAGGAGTAAATAGCTTCAAGCGCATCGACATGGATTCCCGCCGTTTCTAAATAAATCTTAAATCCCTGCTCTTTCAATAAAGGCAGCAATTCTTTAAGGAAAACAATATGCGTCAACGGCTCGCCTCCGGTCATGCTCACCGTTTTTATCCCTGTTTTAACGGAGACTCTCTTAATCTCAAGAAAAACTTCTTCAACAGACATTCGCGAATGTCCAGAGACGGTTAAACTTTCGGGAGTATCACAATAATTGCATCTTAAAGGACAACCAGCCAACCGGGTAAAAATTTGGCGCTCTCCCGTAAATGGACCCTCTCCTTGAATCGAAGCATATATTTCACTGACAAAAGTTGTCGTCATAAAAGACCCGCTTCCTGCAATCCTTTATTTCTAAACAAACAAGAATCACAAAGACCACAAGGTTTTTTGTCACCTTTATAACAAGACCAAGTTTTTTCAATTGGCATTTTCAACTTAACACCCAGACGAATAATATCCGCCTTTGATAATTTAAGCAGTGGCGCTACAATTTTAATTTTGATCTTTTTCTCTGTCCCTAAACGAGAACCCAAATTTGCTACCGATTCAAAAGATTGAATATATTTGGGTCGACAATCAGGGTATCCCGAATAATCCACAGCATTAGCACCAATAACGATTTTAGATGCATTGATTTGATCCGCCCAAGAAAGAGCAAAACTCAAAAAAATCGTATTTCTAGCAGGGACATAAGTCGACGGCAAATGTGTCGTTGTTATTTTTTTAAGCGTCTGATGATGAGGAAGCTTTTCTTGAGCATTTGTCAAAGAAGACCCACTCCAAGGAAGAGCAAAACGAACAACATGCAACGGAACATTGGTAAGCCGAGCTAATTTTTTGGCACTTTTTAATTCTTTGTTATGTCTTTGACCATAGTCGAAACTGAGCGCGTGACAATCCCATCCCCGTTTTTTAGCCCACCACAAACAAACAGCACTATCAAGACCACCCGACAACAAAACAACAGCTTTGTTTTTTCTAATACTCATAAAATTAAAGATTTTCGAGAGAAAACCGGCGTGTGGAAATCGTATCGGTATTTAAAAATTGTTTGGCTAATTTTGAGAACCCCTTTGGATTATCGCTAACAAAATACTCGATTTTTCCTTTTTTAGAATTGGAATTTAAAATACGCATTTTTTCTAACTTCCGACGAACTTCTTTGGCTGTTTCTTCGGCAGAATCAATTAACTTTATGCGGGGGCCTGATATTTTTTGCAACATCGGTTTCAACAATGGATAATGCGTACAGCCTAAAACCAGCGTATCAATTTTATGTTTTAATATTTCTTTAAGATAAGTTTTTCCAATATTTTCTGTTATTGAATCGGTGAGCCACCCTTCTTCAACGAGAGGAACAAACAAAGGACAAGCCTGTTCCCATACATGCGCTTTCGGTGAATAGTGTCGAATATTTTTTAGATAGGCATGACTACCAACTGTAGCGGAAGTTCCAATAACACCGATTTTCAAATGTGCGCTTGCTAAAGCGGCAGCCCGAGCCCCGGGCTCGATAACCCCTAAAACGGGGATGGGAAGGTTTTTTAATGATTTAAGCGCCAAAGAACTCGCCGTATTACACGCGACAACAATTAACTTAACTCGCTTTTGCATAAGAAAAAACGCAATTTGCAAAGCGTAACGACGAATGGTTTCCGGCGATTTGTTTCCATAAGGCACTCGAGCCGTATCACCGACATAAATCATATCTTCAGAAGGCAAAAGTTTGGCAATTTCTTTTATTACTGTTAAACCACCCAATCCAGAATCAAATACGCCAATAGGCAACTGGGAACTCATTTTTTCTCCACACGTTTAAGATAGGCCATAATACCAGCCCGAATTCCATTCGCCAACTGATTTCGATAACGAGAAGATCTCAATTTAAGCTCAGAAAGAGGGTGCGATAAATATTCTAACTCAATCAGGACGCTTGGCATTTGCGCCCCTCTTAACACAAAAAAATCAGCCTCTTTCACGTCTGCCATTTCAACTTTAGACACATTCTTAATATTTCTAACGATAATTGACGCTATTTCAGATGATTCGTTTAAAAAGTTATTTATTGCCATGGAAGAAAGTAACCAATCCAGTTTATTTGACCCCTTTGCTTGCCCATGTGTTTCTAAATCAACAACAGAATTCTCTAAACGAGCCACAGATTGAGCGGCTTTGTCTGTTGCGTCTGTGGATAAAAAATAAACTTCAAAACCAGAATTCTTAGGTGACAAAGAAGAATTACAATGAATAGAAATAAACAAGTCCGCATGCGCTTGATTTGCTGCCCGGGTTCGTTCCCCTAACGGGATAAACTTGTCATTTCTTCGAGTCATCATCACCTTGATGCCATCTTCTTTTTTAAATAGTTTTTCCAATAGTTTCGCCATTTCCAGATTAATATCTTTTTCTAATGTTCCTCTCGTACCGATGGCGCCAGAGTCTAACCCTCCATGTCCGGCATCAATGACAATAATCCGTTCTCGTTTCGAAGGCTGATTGCGAATTCGCTCTTGAGCTGACTTTAATGGAACAACCTTGCGCGGCATTTCTTCTTTGGGTTTAGTTTTTACATTTTCTATGGGGGGCACAGGTTTTGGTGTTATAACCGGAGGCATAACAGGAGAAGTTGGAATTTTATTAATAACCTTCACTTCTTTTTTAACGACCCCTTCTTTTTTTACATACTCATTTTTCTTGTTCACAGGAGGCACTTCGCGCTTCATAACAGGAATGGGTTTTGTTTCGACATTCTTCGTGGGAACAATTCTATAGGGGACGTCGATCACGAGAACCCTTCGACCATTTTCATAAAACACATCGGTTGAGAGGGCACGTTCCCCAGTATAAATATCCATATCAATGGAATGTTTTTTTTGACGGATACGAATTTCTTTAATGACTCGGTCTCCCTCTAAGATTTGAGATCCATTCGAGGTGGTATTTAAAAAACGCAACCACACACGTTTATCACTTTTCTCTAAAAGGGCATGGTCTAAATTATCAATCAAAGGAACTCTGATTTGGTAACGATCGGGCAATTTTTCAACTTTGGGTGTTTTCAAGAAAAATGGGGATAAAGGAAAACGAGTGGCAGGCAATTCAGAAAAAGCCAGTTGAGAGTGAGTAAACATCAACGCAACAATCAAAAACAGACGGGTCAAAAAACGCGAATTCATGAATGCAGTTTTAATCTTACTGATGCTCGAGTTCAGTATTCCAGTAAACATTATCAATAAATCTTTGCCATGAAGCCTTTACTTTGAGACCGGGTCTAAAACATAAAGCGGCAGCGCCAGTCCATTCTGGCTTGGTTGCCTGAACCAGTAATTTCATTCCGGCTTCATCTGGCAAACGACTTCCTTTCTTTAAATTACAAGGAATACACGTGGTGACAACATTTGACCAATCTGTTTTCCCTCCACGAGAACGAGGAATAACGTGTTCCAAGTTTAAATCAATGGTTGTAAATTTATGGCCACAATAGGCGCACTTATAATTGTAATGCTCATAAATATTTCGCCTTGTGAATTTCACTTCAGATTTAGGTAACCCATCAAAATGGCGAAGAGTGACAACATCAGGAATGGCAATTTTAAATGAAGGGGTTTGGATAAATCCGGTTTTATCATCTGCCATTAAAGAGGAAATTTCACGCCAGTCTTCGAAGGTATAAGTTCGATATTCCTCATCAACAACTCGCGCATGATCTAAATAAATTAGACTTAACGCGCGACGCCAAGAAATGATTTGAACCGCGAAAAAGCTGCGGTTAAGAACCAACACATCACTCATAATATCCCTTACAAGGGAACGGGGTCAGCTCTCGAGGGTGTCTCTTGTTACTGGCTCAACCTTTAACCCTTGGTCTTTTAACCATTGAATGGCTTGAGAAAGTACTTTTTCTTCTCCCTCAAGTTCCAAAACGATTTCACCGATTTTTTCTGTAATTCGCGCGCGTCTTAAATTAAAAACCACGTCGTATTTTTCAGTCATTTTATGAATGACCGGTTCTTTAATCAGATTTTGCGGAAATGTGAGTTGAAGTGCTTGTTTCATAGATCAAGTATGCTTCTAAAACGAGCTGGTTTCAATGCGAGAATTAACAACCGCCGGCAATCGCGGGGATAATGGAAACTTCAGCCCCTTCTTCAACCTTCGTATTGGGTCCATCTTTGAATCGAATATCTTCGCCATTAACAAAAATATTCACAAACCGACGAATTTGACCTGACTCATCACAAATTCTTTCTTTGAGCCCCGGATAACTCTTTTCGAGACCGGCCAATAATTCTTGGACTGTTTTGCCTTGAATTTCAACAACGGCTTGGTCCTGGGTTAATTTTCTTAAAGGGGCTGGAATTCGTACTTTAGCGGGCATGGGATTCTCCTTGTTTCAAATTAAACAGCGGCAACTGGCGAAACTTTATCTTGCAGCCGATGATACAGTTCTTTAAAGTTTTCTAATCTTGCTGGAATGATATGAGGCTGACTTACTTTTCCCTGAATGGCATCAAGTGTTTTTAAACCATTACCGGTCACATAAACCACAGTCACATCATCAGATTTGATGCTACCAGTTTGAACCAAGTGTTTCAAGGAAGCAACGGTGACTCCCCCTGCGGTTTCCGTGAAAATTCCCTGCGTACTGGCTAAGAGTTTAATACCTTCAACAATTTCATCGTCAGTAACACTGACTCCTTGCCCACCAGTCTTCATAACCAACTTAGCTGCATAAGGACCATCAGCGGGATTACCAATGGCTAAGGATTTGGCAATGGTATTGGGGCGAACAGGTTTTATTAAGTCAGTTCGATCTTGAATGGCCGTTGAAATAGGACCACAACCAGACGCCTGTGAACAATGCAATTTCGTTTCATGATGAGGAATTAACTCTAAATCTTGAAATTCCTGTAACCCTTTATAAATTTTCGTTAAAAGAGAACCTGAAGCGGCGGGAACAACGACATGATCCGGGGCTTTCCACCCTAATTGTTCAGCAACTTCAAAACCCAATGTTTTCGATCCTTCTGCGTAATAGGGCCGAATATTAACGTTAACAAAGGCCCACTTGAAGGCATCAGCCACTTCCGAACAAAGACGGTTTACCTCGTCATAAGTGCCATCAATTCCAATAATAATAGGATCATAAACTCCCGCACCCAATACTTTGCCTTCTTCCAAATTAGCAGGAATAAAAACAAATCTTTTTAGATTGGCAACAGCCCCATAAGCAGAAACAGCACCAGCCAAATTACCAGTTGAAGCACAGGCGACTGTTGAAAAACCCAATTCCCGGGCGCGAGTGAGCGCCACACTAACCACTCGATCTTTAAATGAAAAAGTGGGGTTTACGGAGTCGTTTTTAATGTAGAGGTTTTTGAGCCCTAAAAGAGCACCAAGATTTTTGGCATGGAGAAGAGGGGTATAACCTTCTTGCAAAGTAATAACATCTCTTGTCTCAACAGGAAGAAGATCCCAATATCGCCACAAGGAACGCGGCCCTGCTTCAATTGATTTTCGTGATACATTTTTTTTAATCAGGTCGTAATTATAATCGACCTCTAAAGGACCAAAACATAACTCACAAACATGAATTGCTTTAGCGGGATATAATTCACCGCACTCTTTGCATTTAAGACCTTTAATTTTGGAATCTGCCATAAATCATTCTTCCTGAAATAAAAAACCCTAGAGGACATTTCACCCTAGGGTTCAATAAATCCTCTTATCGGTCCCGAAAATTCGGGTACAGGCTTTGGCACGCATTTGAGTTTTTCAAACCGTTGCCGTGGTTTCATCGGGCCATGCCCCTCCGCCACTCTTGATAAGGGTGCTACTAAAAGACACCAAATCTTACTAAATTTTCCTAAAAAAATTCAGCGATTATTCAACTGTAACACTCTTGGCCAAATTACGAGGCTGGTCAACGTCACATCCCAAATAACCAGCAATATAATAGGCAAGAATTTGAAGAGGAACCACATTGACCAAGGGGCTTAAATCCTCCGGCACATCAGGAACGTAAATAACATCTGACGCTTTACTATCAATTAACTTATCTCCCTTGGTAACAATAGAAATGACTTCTGCTCCACGACTTTTGGCCTCTTCAATATTGGAAACCATTTTGTCATAAACACTAGATTTAGTGGCAATGGCAACCACCGGAAGATTTTCGTCAATCAAAGCAATGGGGCCATGTTTCATTTCACCCGCAGGATATCCTTCCGCATGAATATAAGAAATCTCTTTTAGTTTAAGCGCCCCTTCAAGAGCAATCGGATAGTTCAAATGGCGGCCTAAATACAAAAAATCTTTTCGTCTAAAATATTTTTTGGCGATTTTCGCAACGGCTTCTTCACATTCCAAGGTCTCTGTAATCCACTGCGACAAGTGAGTGAGATTTTTTTCTTTTTCTTTGATCTCACTGGCAGGCATCACTTTTTTAAGATTCGCAAAATAAAGTGCCAACAAATGAAGAGCAACCAATTGCCCCATAAACGCTTTTGTTGAAGCCACACCAATCTCAGGGCCACAATGTGTCAAAAGAAAACCATGCGCGTCACGGGTTATTGTTGACCCAACTACATTAGCAATCCCGACAACATGGGCTCCTTTCTTTTTAGCCAAGCGAACGGCGGCCAAAGTATCGGCTGTTTCACCAGACTGAGAAATAGCCACCACGAGCGTATTCGGTTCAATAACAGGATCTCGGTACCTAAACTCAGAAGCAATTTCAACCTGACAAGGCACGCCGGAATATTTTTCGATTAAATAAGAACCAATGAGTGCCGAGTGCCATGAGGTACCACAAGCCACAAATCGAACTCGGCTAATCTTATTGGCTGCCTCATCCGTTAAGCCAAGTTCCGTCAAATTGATTTTCCCGGTTTGAAGGTCCATGTGTCCCATCAAAGTATTTTCAACAATGCGGGGTTGCTCATGGATTTCTTTCATCATGAAATGTTTATAACCGGCTTTTTCAGCTTGCACCGGGTCCCAAGCAATTTTAACCGCAGACCGTTGGATGGGCTTTCCAGAGGAGTCAAAATATAAAATTCCCTCTTTCGCCATCACAACAACGTCACCATCTTCAAGAAAAATGACATCGCGGGTGTAAGATAAAATTGCAGGAACATCGGAGGCTAAAAAGTTTTCGCCATTTCCCAAACCAATAATAAGAGGGCAATCTCTTCTGGCGCCAATAATAACATCCGGGAGGTCAGAACAAACAATACCGAGGGCAAAGGTCCCTTTAATTTCTTTTAAAGAAGTCAAAACAACACTCAAAAAATCTTCTTTACTTATTTTTCCACCTTTATGTTTGGAGAGATGAAACCCAATGAGCTGCGCCACCGCTTCTGTATCTGTTTGAGATTTAAAAACGATTCCTTCTTTAGATAATTTCTCTTTGAGCTGAAGATAATTTTCAATGATCCCGTTATGAACAACAATAACTCTCTCCGATTGATCAGCATGAGGATGAGCATTCACTTCAGTGGGGGCTCCATGAGTGGCCCAACGAGTGTGTCCAATTCCCAAATGGCCACTTAATGGTTGTTTTTGAAGCAAGGCATCTAACTCAGATAATTTTCCTACAGAACGCCGTCTTTCAAAAGCGCCATTTGAAAAAACAGCGATTCCAGCAGAATCATAACCTCTGTACTCAAGCTTTCTCAAACCCTCTAATAAAACAGGCGTAGCCTCTGATTTACCAACATAACCTAAAATTCCACACATATTATTTCATCCTCTTTTTCATTTCAAAAACCGCTTGTTGCATTCCAACCACAACAGATCTAGCTACAATTGAAAAACCAATATTTAACTCATTAAACGAAAAACTTTTTACCAAAGCAGAAACATTATCGTAGTTAATCCCATGACCCGCATTCACCAAAAGCCCCAGGCGCTGAGCTAAAAAACCAGTTGTTCTAATACGCGCTAATTCAAAAGCGATATTTTTCTGAGATCCTTTTTCAAAAACAGCCGCGTATTTTCCCGTATGTATTTCAATGGCATCAGCCATAAGAACTGAAGCCAACTGAATAGATTCTATCTCGGGCTCAACAAACAAAGAAACTTTAATTTTTTTCTGCTGCAACTTTCGGATAACCAAATTCAATCGAGCCTGATATTTGGAAAGGTTTAACCCCCCTTCTGTTGTTAATTCTTCTCTATGCTCGGGGACTAAACAAACCCAATCAGGACGCACTTTGAGTGCAAAATCTACAATTGCGGGCGCCAATGACATTTCCAAATTAAACGGGACCTTCAAATGTTTTGAAAAAAAGATGACATCACAATCTTGAATATGACGGCGATCTTCCCTTAAGTGCGCGGTTATGCCCGTCGCCCCGCCCTTCACTGCTTCTTTTGCTAAAAAAACGGGATCCGGAAATGATTCGTGACGTGCCTGGCGAAGGGTCGCAATATGGTCAATATTCACACCTAACTTCATGCGTAAACTTTCATAGCCTCTTCAATTTTTTCCGTTATTTCAGAACCGTAACGATGCAATTGCATCTTATCAGGCCCCTCAATCATGATTCTCAGTAAGGGCTCCGTTCCTGAATAACGCACAAGAACTCTTCCCTGAGAACCCAGTTCACTCTCAATTTTTTTAATACATGAATGCGCCGCGGGTAGTTCATTAAGAGGAACACGTTTTTTAACCTTTAAATTCATTAACACTTGGGGATATTTCTTAATAAGTTCAGAAACATGAGAAAAAGGAAGTTTTGTTTTCTTGAAATATTTTAGTACTTGAAGGGCTGTCAAAAGCCCATCTCCCGTGGGAAGGTACTGCCCCATAATAATGTGGCCCGATTGTTCTCCCCCTAATATCGCTCCGGATTTTTGCATGGCCATAGAAACAAATCGATCACCGACAGAAACTTCTTCGCAAGAAATTTTTTGAGCGGCCAATGCCTTTTTAAGGCCTAAATTAGCCATCACTGTAATTACAACTTTATTCTTAACAAGAGCTTTTGATTCCTTCAAATGCCCAGCGAGAAAAGCAATAATATGATCGCCATCCAACGAATGCCCTTTTTCATCAACGAAAATAACTCGATCGGCATCTCCATCAAATGCAATTCCTAAGTGACAATGTTCTTTACGAACCAATATTTCTAAATCAGAGGTATGCTGAGAACCGCATCCAACATTAATATTTCTTCCATTGGGCCTAGCATGAATGACATGCAAATCTGCTCCTAAACGTCCCAAGATACGCGGGGCTAACAAAAAACTAGCTCCATTCGAACAATCCAAAGCAATTTTCAAACCATTCAATTTGATTCCTTCTAAGGTATCAATAAGAAAGGATTCATACACTTCTCTTAATTGTTCCACTTTTATCAACTTATCTTTCGAACTTTTAAGTGGAGGAGTCGGTTTTTTATGCCATTGAAAAAGAAGAGATTCAACCGTTTCTTCCCAAACATCAGGCCACTTTCGAGCTGACGCATTAAAAAATTTGATTCCATTAAATTCAGGCGGGTTATGGGAAGCAGAAATCACAATACCAGAATGGAATTTCTGAGAGCGAACCAAGTGCGCAGCTCCAGGGGTACTTATTACACCAACAGAAAAAACATCAATTCCTTTTTGCTGTAACCCTTTTGCGATCATTTTTTCAATCCACTGACCTGACAAACGAGTATCCCGTGCAATAAGAATCTTAGGCCGACCTTTCTTGACATGGTCCCTTAACACTTCTCCTGCAGCAAGACCAATATAATAAACGTCTTTTTTACTTAATGGCGATTTACCCGCAATTCCGCGAATACCATCAGTTCCAAATAATTTTGGGGCTTTATTAGACAAGAGAATGAAATTCCTTTTGATTGAGTTAACATCAGATATGCATCGATAAGGGATTATACCAGAAAAACCAAATTCCTCCGAGGAGAATTGATAAAAAGAGTCTTTAAACACCAGGGCAGACGTTAAGGCAAATGAGCCAGCCATCGATCAGCGGAAACAACCCATTGAATGAAGCCATCTGTCTTAATTTTTTTGCAAACACCCTGTTTATGAAGAAGTTGAATTGATACTGAAACCCCAAGTTTTTTTTGAAAATAAGAAAGCGATGGGGAGACGTCTTCTTCTGACGTTTTACATTCAATCAAACAAAGTATTTTTTTATCTTTAACCAAACAAAAGTCCACCTCGCGCTTCTCTTTGTCTCGGAGGTAGTGGAGGGAAATTTTTCCTTCTCCCATTGCTTCCCATGTTTTGACTGCTTTAAGGAGATGAAGAGCCACGACATTTTCAAAGCGATAGCCCGTCTCAGGAATTTCCACCCAATCGTAAAGATAGACTTTCGTTTCTTTTCTGAGTGAACGTGCCAACGTCCCTGTGTATGGAGTGACGCGGAAAAGGTAAAAGAAACGATCGAGAAGAAGTAGCCAATCACGAACCGTTTCAAATGCAACACCAATGTCTTCTTTTAAAGCGTTAATAGAAAGAGGGCTTCCAACACGCTCTGGAACAAGATGCGAGAGCATTTCGAGGAGCGAAAGGTCTTTGATGTGAACCATACTTCGGATGTCCTCTCTCAAAAGAAGACTCTTTCTCTCTTGAAACCATCGATTGTAAAAACTTGTTGTCCCACGCAAAAACGGCTCAGGGAAACCACTGTACTGAAAAAGATCATCATATTTTGATCGAACAGACCCCGTTGACTCCGGAACGTCTACCAGCATCTCTTTGAACTCCTTGAGAGTGGTCCGTTTTTCATGTAGCTCTCCTAAACTCAAAGGGAAAAGTGGGATACTGAAATAACGCCCCAACAGACTGTCTCCGCCTTTTTTAAAAAGTTCAAGGCGACCGCTTCCTGTTACCAAAAAGCGAAACTCAGTCTTAAAATCATCATATGCCCCTTTCAAATAATTTTTCCATCGACTGTATTTGTGGATTTCATCAAACACAACCAAAAACGGTCTTTTGGGATCCCGGTTCTCTTTTTGAAAAAAATAAGGATCTTTGAGCAGCTTCTTTTGATTGATCACATTATCCCAGTTAAAGTAGATACCTTGACCGAAATGGTTTCGATAATCTTGAGCCAGTGTCGTCTTCCCCACCTGACGTGGCCCGCTTAGGAATGCCATCTTATTGAAAGCTTCAACTGTCTCTTTTAAAAGAGGGAGAGTGGTTCGTTTAATCATGAGCATATTTTAGACCTAAGTCTAATAAAGTCAAGACTTTTTTAGACTTGAGTCGAATTAAGCGCCAACAGCCACAACTCGCGCCAACCCAATAACAAACCCGAGATTTCGAACTGGAAACTCTGACATGGCTGACAGCAATTCTTCTAGAGAAAGGTATTTGATGTGGTACAGAATGGAGGACTGAGTGGGTCCTGATGCCATCAGTTGCAACAACAGATCTCTTGATATCACAAAATCCGGCAACAGTTGATTGCTTGCTTGTAAGGCGGTCATCGTTTGCTCAAAGACGATTTTGTTTATTTTTCCTTTTGAGAAAAGGCCCTTTTGTGGCATCAGTTTAATCTGCCACTGAAGGTTTTTTCTCAGGAGTTTCTCAAATTCTTTTTGATCATTTTCATCTATGACGAATTCGAAATTCATGGAACGATTTAGATACTGCTTTAACTTTTTACTTCTTAAATCTTTAGCCCGAAGCACCATTTGAACCGCCTTTCCTTTCAAATGTCGCTTGTTTATGGTGTTTTCGTCTGGTGATCTTGCCACCTTTTCTGCCAACTCCAAGGCCTCTTCTGGTTCCAATTTACGCTCTTTATCTTTTAAGGTGTTTTCTAATTCCCGCACCAATAATTCCAATTTTTCCGGGTCAGATTGGCTTATCGCTTGGCGCGCCAAAGGATTATCCAAGCCCATTTTGACAACTTGTCCCGTGAGGCTATTTAAAATGTCGCCGGCCCGCTTAGATTGAATTAAATCCGCTTGCTCTGAAATTCCCCACTTCTTAGCCACATCCGTCAAAACCGCCTCTACAACCAGTACGACCACATTGGCAAACAGAAAATAGAAGGAAACAAAGAGAACAACATAATCGACGAGAGAATGAGAAAAGAAAATAAGTGCGGGGATATAAACGAGAAGTGAAATAATAACCATGAAAATATTTACGTAGATGCCGTACATGGCAGGCGGCCCGCGTGTTTCCCACGGCATTTTTCCGGTGAACATACCTCGAATTATTTTCAAGGTACCATAATCGAGTCGTTTTCCTTCAGTCGGCCCACCAATCAAGTGCCCGCCTTCATGAGAGGTGATTCCACCGAAAAAAACTGTTCGGACAAGCCAATTTAACCACATGAGATTATTTCTTTTCGCCCAGTTGGAATTAAAAATATTGGCGAAGAGGGAAGGGGTTTCTGATGTTAAAGTTGCGGGTGATAAAAGCGTCTGATTCTGTCTTCGGAATATTTCCAGATAAAGGGAGATTCTTTCAAGAATCAATGCTAAGTCAGAGTTAATTCGATCGTAACCGATTCGTTGCGCAATAATTTTGATGAGGTCAAAACTTGTTACCACCTGCCCTCGATGCGCGGAGAGAAACGCCTCGCGTACCAATTCGCGAATGAACAATCGACGAAGAAATGGCGGAAGGTTAAAACGATTTTGGAGATAAACTTCCTCTACCACATCAAATGGCACATTAATATTTTTAATATCAAACGCTGTCGATGGGAACTCCAAACGAAATACTGTTTTCCCATTCTGAGAGAGAAGATCAAAATGGGCACCCAACCATTCCGATATCATTTCGATCTGATTTAGTGCAACGCCATTTTCCCCAGAAAGATTAAAATATTTTTTATCTTCACCTCTAATGGTTGTAAACCGCCAAGCAGTCAATATTGAAAAAATGTCAGCTGCAGATAAATCGGTCTTATGACCTAGTTGAGTAAGAATGCGAATGGATTTCCAAATTTTTGGCTCTTCTCTATTATAGTGAACAACTTCATCCGTATCACCCGTACCTTCTTGCAGCCGAAGGCGTAACGATCTTATGATGACAGGAATCTGTTTTCGAATTTTTTCAGGATCGATGACACCGGGATTTGAAATTTCTAATGCCAAGGTTCCCAATTTATAATTTTTGAAAATTCTAATTTTGATCTCGCTGGTGGACCACTTAGGATTTGATCGCGCCCATGCATCGTGAGCATTTTTTAGAATTTCGCGGACGCTATGCATAAGTAAATATATGGCCCAAGGATCGTGAGCCGTCACATGGGCTTTTTGGTTTATGAAATCTCCGAGCTTTTTATCACCATATTCAGCACTTAAAATATAATCTTTATCTTCAGAAGATCCTTCCCACACCAGAACCATTTCGTCTTTGGAGTCGTTTTGTGAATTGCCAAACGTCAGTGGCCGCTGTCCTATTTTCCACGCTCTCTTATTAAAATCACGGTGCGCCCTAACGCCACTCCACCAAGAAATTGCCGCTGCTTTTTTGATCTCTTTCCATCCCACTGTCAGCCAGTCTCTTTCCTCATCATCTTTGGGGTCGTGTTTTTCGACAAACCCCTCTTTCGCATGTTCCCCCGCTTCCCAAATTGGCGCGAAACGGATGGAAATGAATTTTTTTCTTAATGTCCACACAGCCAATGGAATGGTGAAGGCAAATGAATAAAAAACAGAACTATGATAAGTTGCGATAAAAAGAAATGTAGCATTAAAAATAAAATGAATTACTCCAAAGAAGATATAACCAGAAGTGTAGGTAGACTGAAGTGTAGCTGGAGATTTTATTATTTCCCCCTGATATTTTCCTTTTAGAGCGGTTTCATTTTTATCTCCATATTGCTGCTCAATCAATAGTTGATTTAAATTTGGGAATAAATTGCGAACAGCCAACACAACGGGATTCCTGGTCTGTTGATATAAAGGTAATGTTACAGGTGTAATTTTCTCCAGTCTTCTCCCTGGAAATAAATTATTTTTATCTATAGGAAGGTGAGAAGCATTAAAATCAAAGAATCCATGAAGAACATACCCAGTCCAATTAATTTTAAATTGAGAAATTTTATTTGGCTGGCCCTGAGTTAAAGTAATTGAATTGGCTTGGGATGAACAATTACCAAGACCCTGAAGAACGAATCCGAAAAATTGAGCCGGAGTTAAATGTTCAGCTAAAACAATGCTTTCGGCATCCCAAATAAAAGGAAGTTCTTCACCGTTTATTTTAATGGTCCCATAATTAGCTCTGTAAAGCTGCATATGGACAATTCCGCGTTCGGCAAGGCGTTTATACAACAAACCATTATCGTTATTAATTTTCTCAAGAACGCGGTGCAACTCAGAAGTTTTTCGAAGATTTTCTCGCTCAGGCGCATTTGCAGCCAGATATTCCTTTGTAAATGGTTGATATTTTGAAAATTGATTGTTTATGTTCTCTATTGAACTTGTAATCAAATCTCTAGGCGGCAATCCCAATACAACCATTCCTGCCGATCTATCTTGTGGCGTAGTGTCACCAGGCAATTCATAAAGGCACAAAGGAGGAGGCGTAAGAAACCCCTTTTTTAAAAGTGCTTGCCCTCCTAAAAATTCCGCAACAGCGTCTTCGAAATTCAACCCATATAAAGGATTAAAGTGATATTCCTCTGTGTAATAAATCCCACTGGGAGTGAAGTTCTCATCTCCAGGCTGAAAATGAGCTGGGACTAGACCCTCTCGTCTTAACCTTTCGGCAGGATCAAAAATGATAGCTGCGTTTTCTAAAGTACCGCCTTTCACTTTGATCGTCTTGAGAGGGAACCCATTAATCATGACAACGTCTGGAAGATCAATTTCTAAACTACGTTCAAACTTATTGCTGTCGCCTTTGTGGGAATTGCGCCGGTCATAATCAACTCCAAGTTTTAATTTTGAAAATGGAGTTTTCACAATTTTTTCTATTTTGTCTTTCAGCCAAGGGTAAATTGCAATCAATTGTGCATAAACATCCGTTGTTTCATGCAAAATAAACTCGCGACTTTTGTCATTTTGTGGCAATGGTGGCTGTTCCGCGGTGGGAACATTAGTTATATCTACCGACACTAAATCGACTACGCCGTTCAAAACAGCGCTAATTTGTGGAATGATGGAAAAGTCAATCGCATTCAGCAATTCCTCTGCTGCTTCGTTTCCTCTCAAAAGTGTGGATTGCATGCGCCTTTTTAATTCATCTCTGGGTTCTTTATTCCTAATAGCTTCAAGCCATGCCCCTGCAATTTCATTAAGTCGTGGCAAGGAAGACTCACCAACACCCACATGTTTTATGGCCATCATCAACTGATTCAAAGCATCGAGAGCGTTAGGGTTTATGGAATCGGGTGCCAAGGGTTTATAAGGTTCTTTTTTCTTTCGACTAAACAAATCCCAAATGGCTAAATACGCCCCCTCTTTCAAGGCCGATTTTGAACCGGATGTGGCTGCACTTAATAAAAACATACCTACGTTGTAAGACATGTGAACCAAAATAGCAGAGACCAAACTGTTTGATTCGACATAGGTCAGAACAATTAAAGTTGTGCCTCCAGTTTGAAGGCCCAGACGAGCGATGAAGGCAGTAACAAAATTTATATTTTTTTCGACAGCATCTTTTTTCGCCAAACTAAAACTTCGCGGAATGTGGAATGCAAAAAACGTAAAACCCATAAGAATGGGACTTAAACCCCATATCCCTATTAAAAGCTCACGAAAAATCAACTCTTCCAGAAAAGGTAAAAAAATAAAAATGCTACCCACAGAAAAAATAACCACCCTTCGTTCATAAACAACTTTCACAAATTCACCAGTCCGATCAAACCAGGCTGACAAAACCCCCCGCGGAAATTTAATGGCCACTTTTCCGGCAAACCCAGAAAATTTTTTAACAAGTTCATAAAGCGCGAAAATACTGGCTTGCGAGGAAGGGATGGGCGCTTCCGCCAAAAACAGTTTTTCTCCTTCAAACAATTGGTCGAGCGGAGTTTTTTCTTGCGCGAACACAGTGAGATAGGACGACCCATTTTCTGAATTGACCTTCGTGATTTTAGGAGTAAAAGAAATAACCGTGTAACCTGCTTCGCTTAAACGTTGGTCGATGCCGGCCGAATGGAAACCACCCGTAACCAAAACTGCGTTTTGGTAATTTCCAAAACCCAAATCACAATGATCAATTGATTTTTTTAGTTTTGGAGATTTGTTTGTTATTTGATATTTGGTATTTGAGTTTTCAATGATCTTTAGAAAATTACTTGCCATTTTTTCATCTCGAATTTCCGCTTGCTTATAAAAATTCTCAAAAGACTCTAAGGCAAACCCCTCCCCGCCTTCCCTCCCCACCGAAAAACGTGGGGAGGAATTTATATATTCTCCCCATTCTTCTTTTGTTAGTGAAAAGTCCACTAATTTTTTAGTTAAAGATAATGCGTGTGATTCTTTAATCAATTGTTTTTCAACGTCTGTGTTAGCGAGTGAGGAATAAATTGATTCCTCCATTTTTTCAATACTTTTGAATAAATCATCTGCGTTAATTTGGTCGCTTAAAAGCACATACTGAAGATACGAATTCATCGCAGGATAGCGGGACAACGCAATTTCTTTTTTATCGCAGAGATTTTTCAAACGAGCGTAAAAATCGGCATGAGAAATATTTCCCAAACGATAAGCCACACTGGTCGCAATCAGAGATTGAGACTCAAAAGTGCCTAGCTTAGCCAAGAGCTGTGAGAGAAGTTGACCTCGCTCCCTTTCAACGGCAGCGAAATTAAGGCGGGATTCCAAATGAATCGCTTTCAAGAATATTTGAATCTGAAAATGCTCATTAAAACCCTTATCCGTGTCGTCGCCCCGGCGGAGGCCGGGGTCCAGGTCGTTAACCGGCTTTTTAGAAAAAAGTTTAAAGCTGGAAAGAAACTCCACATATTTCCCCAAAGACAAAGTATCGCCACGGTACAATTCGACCTGGCAATCAAAATCGTAAAGAGCTGCATTAAAAATTGTTTTCTTCTTTTGAGCAAGTTCGGTTCTTAGCTCATTTAACTGCTGCTTATTCTTTTCAATATGAGAGGCCGATTGCCGGTAAGCTTCTACATTTGCCTTATAATGAGCGGAATCATCAACCCCGATAAATCGAGGAAGGGTTTGCCCCGAACGCAGTTGAAGAGTGAAACCCGTATAAATCGGCCCAGAGACTTTATTTTCCCGAAGCAAATAGTTGGCCACTTTTCTAGTTGCCTCTGGTGGAAACACCCTGAAAGGGTTTAAATCGATGGGGTTAAACGCGCCTTCCAACGCAATGAGATCAACCTGATTACCATCAATAAGTCCTTGAATGGTTTTGCCGATATTTTTTTGGGCTTCGGCGTTTCGATGGACATCTTGGATGTGAATGACGATTCGTCCATTTTTTCCCTCACCCTGACCCTCTCCCCGACGGGGAGAGGGAAGAGTGATTTCTTGAATTGTTCCGTATTGGGTTGATAAGTTTTGAAACAGAGAAGAGAGTTGGGGTGCAATATCCTTTGGAACCGATTCTTCAAATTGGCGTGGCAAAGACGCTTGAACATGAGGAAGTTGCTGCAAGATCGAGTGAGAATTTTCCAGAGCAACATTTGAAGGCAATTGCGCTAATTGGATTGACTTTTTGTTGTCAACAGAACGTCGACGCTCTGCCCAAACAGACTTCTTTGGGTTATGGGCAAATGCACAATTTGTGGCGAAATAAATAATGGCCAACGCAGTGGAAATCGATCGAATAAAAACTCGCTTTTTCATATTAAAGCAAGTATAAAAAACTGGCCTTAAGATTATCTTAATTTCAAATTAATTTTGGTGAGGACGATGTAAATGATTTGTTACATAAGGAATGTTGAGGTAATAACGGGCGTACCGATTTTCGCCTTTTTTTATCAATGCATTTTTCATGACCAAGCCAACCAAATCGCGCGTTGTTGTGGCGGCAGATGCTTTGGTGATAGCGATGTATTTTTTAGCGCTCAATCCACCTGCAAATCCTTCGGGTCCTTCCCGGAAGAGGCGCATGACCGCTTTTTCCTGCCGTTCATTCAGTTGACCTCTCAAACGATCCAGAAATTTCATTTTTTCAATCATAAATTCTACGTGGCCTGCAGTACGCTTTTGCGCTTCAAGAGCTGTCGTAGAAAACCAAGAGAGCCAGCGCGTCATTTCATTTTTTTTATTCGCTTCTTCCAAGACATCGTAGTAAGCATTTCGTTTACTTAATATTGTTGTAGCTAAGACTGTCAATGTTGCCGCCCCAAGACTTTGCGACAATATCTTTTCAGAAATGGCCCGAGCAAGACGGCCATTACCATCCTCAAAAGGATGAATAGAAACAAAATAAAGATGAGCTATTCCAGATCTTGTCAATGCGGGGAGAGGGTCTCGTCCCGTAGGCCCTGTGCGGTTAAACCACTCAATGAAACGTTTCATTTCAGCGGGCACATGTGATGAAGGTGGTGCTTCAAAATGGATTTTCGGTGAATGAAGGGCACCTGAAACAACTTGCATGGGTTCAAGATAAGACCTATAAGAACCAATATTTTTCAGGTCTCTTCGACCTTTCATCAACATTCGATGCCATCGGGAAAGTGTTTGATGTGTTAATGGAGTTGAAAAACCACGGTAAAGATCGACCATCATTTCGGCAATTCCTTGTTCTGCCGGTTCTATAGGATTTTTATCAGCCGCAAGACCCAGTTGCCGACAAATGGAAGACTGAACACTTTTTCTGTTAAGAATTTCCCCTTCAATCTCGGAGGTCGTGACGGCTTCTGTACTCATGATTTCGACAGTGAATTGCTCTTTGTCACTTAAGGAAAGATATTTGGTTATACCGACAATAGAACCAGCACCCAATAAAAAAAGCTCTTCTGCCTTGGTAAGGAGCTGTTTTTTCCAGGTAAATTTGGGCCAATCAGATTGTTGCCAGTTCCATTTCATGAGCGATAGACTCCTTTTCTATCACTCATATTACATGATTTTTTGATTGATAGACTTTTCGAACAGAAATTAAACAGTCTCTTTACTTCGAAGAAGATGAATAAGCTCTTCACGCAATTCATCGGGGTCCATTTGCGTTTTCAGCTTGCCATCTATAGCTAAAGAGACGGCTCCTGTTTCTTCTGATACACAGATAGACCAGCAATCGCTGACCTCTGAAATTCCGACCGCAGCTCGGTGACGAGTCCCCAACCACTTCGATAAACTGGCATCTTGAGAAACAGGGAAAATACATCCTGCTGCGACAATTCGATTGGACTGAACAATAACGCCCCCGTCATGAAGAGCGGCTGGCGGCTGAAAAATAGTTAACAATAATTCCCGGGTAATTTCTGCGTTCAGTAAAGTGCCGGTTTCTAAATAATCACGAAGCCCCGTATTTCTCTCAATAGCAATAAGCATGCCCATTTGGCGACGAGAAGCTTCTTTGACGGCCGCCACAATTTCATTCACCACCGTCAATTCCTGCTGCATAGAAAATCGACTTGACGTTTTTGTCCCCAACTGAGCCAACGCAGAGCGCAATTCAGGCTGAAAAACCACTGCCAAAATAACAAAGCCTGCAATCCAAAATTTCTCTAACAACCAATTTAGCGAAGGCAAACCAACAAACTGAGATAAGGCGGTAAGGCCAGCCAAAACAATCAAACCAACCGCAATTTGAACAGCTCTCGTGCCCTTAATAAGAATGAGGAACTTATAAATTAAAAAACCCACAAGGCTGATATCAACCACGTGAATAAGATATTTTTTCCAAATAAAAATAAAAGATTCAATCATAAAAAAAGGCGTTCCTTATCATTATGATAAAGAACGCCTGATATAAAATCAACTAATAAAAGAATTTAGTTAAATTGCAGCAGGAGCAACGGGCTCAGGAGGAAAACCAATAAGTTCATTGATTTCATCCCCATTAAGAACTTCTTTCTCTATCAAAGCTAACGATAATTTTTCTAATTTGTCTCGATTACTTTCGAGTAAATTTTTCACTTTTTCATAAGCAGTTGTTAGAATTCTCTTCACTTCCATGTCAATTTGCTGAGAAGTATTTTCAGAGAAACCGCGATCATTTCCAATATCTCTGCCTAAAAACACCTCCGCTTCAGGTTTTTTATAAGTGATGGGCCCAATCGAATCAGACATTCCAAACTCACAAACCATTTTAGACGCAAGACTGGTGGCTTTTTGCAAATCGTCTTGAGCCCCGGTTGTGATTTCTGAGAAAGTAATTTGTTCTGCTACTCTTCCCCCCATTAGAACAAGAATTCGATTATACAGCTCTGTTTTTGAGGTAAGATATTTATCTTGAGTAGGAAGCTGCATTGTATATCCCAACGCCATCCCACGAGAAATAATAGAAACTTTATGAACAGGATCCGTACCAGGGAGCAACTTAGCAACCAAAGTGTGACCACTTTCATGAAAGGCCACAATTTTTCTTTCGTTTTCTGACAAGAGTCTTGATTTTCTTTCAGGGCCAGCCATAACACGGTCAATGGCGGATTCTAAATCTTTCATTTCCACCTGATTGCGATCATAACGAGCGGCCAAAAGAGCGGACTCATTAATCACATTGGCTAAATCAGCACCAACAAAACCAGGTGTTCGTCGAGCAATCACACTCCAATCGACAACAGGAGAAATTTTCACATTTCGAGCATGAACTTTTAAGATATCTTCACGCCCTTTAAGGTCTGGTGGTGGCACCATAACATGACGATCAAATCTCCCAGGGCGAAGTAAAGCAGGATCTAAAACATCAGGACGATTGGTGGCTGCAATTAAAATAACCCCTTCACGACTCTCAAACCCATCCATTTCAACCAAAATCTGATTTAGAGTTTGCTCTCTTTCATCATGTCCCCCACCAATACCCGCAAATCGGTGCCGACCAACAGCATCTAACTCATCAACAAACAATAAGCAGGGAGCATTTTTCTTTCCTTGATCAAATAAATCCCTCACACGAGAAGCGCCCACCCCAACAAACATTTCCACAAATTCTGAACCGCTAGCAGAGAAAAAAGGCACATTGGCTTCTCCAGCCACAGCCTTGGCCAACATGGTTTTCCCTGTTCCGGGCGAACCATACAAAAGAACCCCTTTTGGCACCTTTCCACCTAATTTTTGATATTTGGCAGGATCTTTCAAGAAATCGATAATTTCTTTTAGTTCTTCTTTGGCTTCATCAACGCCCGCCACATCTTTAAATAAAACTTTATTTCGTTTATTGGTTTGGTTTTTCGCTTTGGTCCGACCGAAAGCCATCGCCTGGCGACCTCCGTTTTGCATTTGTCGAACCACAATAAACCACCACAAAAAGAAGAATACAACGATCCACAATAAATTAGACACAATGGCAGTAACCCAACTCTTATCTTGCATACCCGAATAACTTTTAACACCATACTCTTCTAGCTGATCAACAAGTTTGTTATCAAGTAATGGCAGTGTTTCGAATTTCTTATCCCCTGAATCAGATTTGAAAGTTCCTTCAATAACTTTGTCGGTGACTTGGACGTCGAGAATTTTTTTATCTCGTAGAAGCTGCTTGAATTCAGAATAGGGCAGTTTTTCTTTAGGTGTGGTTTTAGAAGATTGCACGACGAAAAGCACCGCTAAAATAACAATGCCCCAGAGAATAATCGCACGAAAATCAAATTTCTTCATTTTATTTAGTTCTTATCCTTTGTTTGTTTAGTTTGTTGACTTCGATGGATTTGACCAATCCAAAATATAGAAGCGGAAGAAAATCCTTGAGATTTTGACAGCCTCTCCACTATCCAACCTTTTCTCAGTGTCCATCTTCGAGCATTTGAAGGGGGTCGAGCCATCCATTGACGCAGGTTTTCAAGCGCATCAAAAGTCAGAATATTCTCACCAATTAAAGCTCTTAAGAAGCGCCGTTGCTCAGCGGCAGAATAGCTTAATAGCCCCTTGAAATCAAGCAACCAACCCGATTTAACTTCTTTGAGCAAAATCTTGCTCATCTCATACACTTTGTCTGCCCAGTACAACTCTTCATCTCGTAAAAGGTTCGATAAATTATTTATTCGCGAAGAAAAACCGGGATTGCGATTTTCGAATTCCGGAATAACCGATTGACGGAGCCAATTTCTTAAAAAAGCTTCATTTTTATTGGATTTATCCAATCGAAATGAATAATGGTTCTTTTTAGAAAACTCCAAAATCTCTTTTTTTGAAACGTTTAAAAACGGACGAAACAGCAGCTTATCAGTGTGTCCTATCTTTCTTAGGGGTGGAATACCGCTTAAACCGTGTGGACCGCAGCCTCTAATAAGATTCATAAGAACCGTTTCGGCCTGATCGTTGAGCGTATGCGCGGTCATAATACCCATACAACCAAAACGAGTGGCCATTTTCTCAAGACACAGATAGCGTTTAAGCCTGGCTTTTTCTTCGATACCTGTCTTGGTTCCTTTCAGAGGTGCCTGTGCAACAACAACTTTAAAGCCCAACTTTTTTGCCAACGCACGAACCGATTTTTCATCTAAATCAGAAGCTGAACCTCGCAAATGATGGTTCACATGCCCCAATATAAAGGTATAGGGAAATTTATCGTTTATCTTTTTTAAAGCAGCCGCCAGGACAACAGAATCAACCCCTCCTGAGCAAGCCAAAAGAATTTTGTCACTGGGCTTAAAAAGAGAGTGGTTGTCTTGAAAAAAATCAAGGAGTGTATCAGTAATCAAAAAGCGCTCACTTTTAAGGTTTTAGAGTGGCTTGGAATTGCCCCATACTTCGCTGAGCAAGATAGGTGAACAAAACAAGCGCTCGGGTAGATTCAATATCTTGAAACAAACCCGAACGAGAATTTTTCATTTGAGGTAAAGATGGGTCAGAATCGTCATTTACCGGGGCATCGGGAAAAAGTAAATAAGGATCACTTGAATTGGCATGCGCTTGACTCACAATGGTTACCGTGCGATCCTCTTTCTCACGGATTAGTTGAGCCACATTTTCTAAGATAGGAAGCGACTCATCCCGAAAAGTTTGAAGACCTGGCAAGAATAATTGGTCGTGAAACAAAACCACCTTTAACCCACTTTTATCATCTTGAATTTGGACAATATTACTCGTACTGGTGGACCGATTACGCATTCTTTCAACGAGGGATTTACGAGCGGCAATAATATCATTGGCATCGGTTTTAAATTCATCACGATTCTTTTTTGATTTAAGAAGAGAGTCCCAAGTTGGATCTTTTGGCTTATCTCCTTCACCGCCTTGCATTTCCCACTCCGAAATTCTTTTTTCAGTGCTAACAACATATTCCTTGGCCACCGCATTTTCCGGACTGATCCGCTCAACTTGTTTAAAAAGATCAAGTGCCCGAACATATTGTTTATCTCCGTAAAGCCGTAGAGCTTCTTGAAGCAAAACTTTGACTCGGGGGTCTTCTTGCGTATAAGAAAATGTAACAAATGATAAAACAACTGCTAATAAAAAAATTATTCTCGTCATTTTGTAATCTCCAAAACAATCTGAGTCACATCACCTCTATCGGCGGGCATTGAAACACGAACATTAAAGGAATCTTCAGATTTCAAAAGATGGGTTTCTAATATTTTTTTCCATAAGCGGGCCCGTCTTTGTGCTAAATCTAATTCTTTATCATAAATAGTAATTGCAAAAGGAGCACCTTCATACTTTCTTAATTCGTTCATAAGCTGGTCAACCAAAACTTGCAGCGCAGGGTTCATAACGGCCTGCCCTTCATTATAAATCCGCTTATTACTAAACTCAAAAATCACGTTGCTTCCTTTTACATATCGAAGAGCCGGCATCCAGATAGGTTCTCCAACCAAAGTGCGAGTTGTATCGGCAGCTTCCTTAATAATAAGCATCGATGAATAAATCTCATCGGTTCTCAGCATAAATTCACCACGATTCATTCCATCCCATTGAACAGGGTCTGTGGGAATCGTATTGCCTTCAATTTTTTTCAATAAATTATTGTTTTGGTCAACAACAATGAAAGCCCATTCTTCGTTTTCTCCACGAGGAGGAGCCGCATTAGGGCTACGGTCAACAATGATCGGCTGAGAAGGGGGCGGATACGCCTGAACAAAGAAAGGAGGTTTTGGAAAATCAACCATCGACGCTTGAAAAGTTTTAGGACTACGAACGTCCATCAAAGCCACTTGACTCTCTTCATCTAAATAATTTATTTCTTCAGATAAAATAAAATCGGTTTGCCCTAAACGAGAAAAAGGAATGACATCTTTTAATAGAACATCCGTAGTGGGGCTCACTCGTTCAATATTCACTTTGTCTCTTACTTCCCCTTTTACCGTCATATCTAAAGATTGAGAAAAGGCCCATCCCGACTGAAAAACCATCAAACCTATGCTTAAAATTTTTCTTTTATTCATACTGTTCCTTTAATGTAACGAAAAATTAAATGTTATTTGCCCAACTTCTTCACGATTTTCAGCATCTTGTAACGCGATAAACTTCCATAACCGTAATGCTTTCATGGCCTCGTCATCTAATTTCGGATATCCCGAAGTTCGGCGAACCCGCATTATGCTTTTCACAAAACCACTGGCATCAACAGTAAATTCAATAACAACAGCAGATTCAATGCCTTGCGCCTGGGCCCACTCTGGATATTCCGGGACCACCTGTTTTTCAATTTTTCGATCTTTTAATGGTCCTGTAATAACAAAAGCCGATTGTTGTTTTTTTCGAGGTGAAACTTCTGCGATTTTAGGAGCTACTGCAGAAGCAACAGAACCACCCAATTTAGACCCCGTGCCACCTTGAACACCACCTATCACTCCGCCTTGAAATTTCCCTGCATCAACCTTGGTCCCAGTTCCGCCGGAAACTCCTCCTGGGACACCCATTCGTGAACCCCCAGTATTAATTTGACTCGGCGCTGCATCACGGGCAATAATTTGATCTCTCAAGCCTAATTTTGGTCCCTCTCCCATCGCTGGAGCAGCAACATTCCCAATACGCCCTTTGTCGGATTTTTGTGTGATAGGAGCGGAAAAATTTTCAACTGAGCCTTTAGACGCTGTTTTAATAGCAATTGTGGGGACATTCCCGGCCCCTATAAGTCCTGGACCCTCCCCACCAATCGATTTCAAACTATCTTTGGTCGAAACAGCGAAGTTTCCTTTACTTTTTAACACAGAATCTCGATTATCATCCACCCCAAATTTTTTTGCTGACAACGGCGCAATCCCCACAGGAGCAGAATTGAGCGCGATTTTTTTATCTTCAATCATCTTCGGCGCCGCATCGGTTATAAATCCGGCTTTTGATTGTATTTTAGGCGCTAAGGTTTCTGCCAAATTTTGCTTTGGTTGCAACTGAATTGCTTTTGGCGCATCAATTAATTCTTTAGGTGGTTCCACTGCTTTCGGTGGAGGAGGTGGCGGTGGAGGCTCTTTTTTTACCATCGCTTTAATCCGTTCCATGACAGATTGTTTTTCAACAACTGGTGGCGGAGGTGGGACCACTGGCTTAGGCGCTTCAGGATCAATAATGTCAACAGAAACCAAGCGCTCTTTTTTTTCACTTACTTCAGATTTTTTCTGCGTGTTAAACTTCATGAAAAATAAAGGAAAATGAATCAAAAGTGACATAACAAGACACAAAATATCAAACCGAAATGATGGTTCATGTGAATTCCAACTTGATTGAGCCATCACCAAAGAAGACATTTAATTCTCCACCTTCTTTTGCTCTGTTCCAATAGAAATACTTTGGGCACCTGCTTTTTTACATAGAGAAATAAGCTCCGTTAAATGAGCGTAAGCGGCATCTTTATCGACCCTTAAAATAACTAAAATTTCAGGATCTTTTTTCAACTCTTTTTGTAACTGCGGAATAAAATCATCAATTTGATCAATAATATTAGAGTTAATCGCAAGCCGGCCATCAGGGGCGTAAGTAACACTGATATTGGCATCTTTACTTTCTATCGTCGAAGCGCGCGGCAACTTTACGGGTAAATCAGCCACATCTAACATAGGAGAAGTCACCATTAAAATAATCAAAAGAACCAAACACAAGTCAATCACAGGAACAATATTGACGCCTGAAATAGTTGGTTCTTCCTGTAAAATATCTTTTAAGTTCATGTTTTTTATCCTTCTTTTGATCCTTTCAACAAAGACACTTTTTGAGCGCCACTTTGTTTGGCAAGGTCTAATATTCGGACCACATCACCCACCAAAATAGCATCTTCAGCTGAAACAATGACAGGACGCTCTGGTTCATCGGAAAGTTTAATGGCAATTTGTTCAGCAAGGAGTTGATCACTCTCAATAGAATTACCATTAAGTGTTATTCCGGAAACAGAAATATTAATTAATAACGGATCAGGACTTTTCGCGTTTGATTCAAGTTTACTCTTTGAGACCTTTTCCAATTTAGGGGCCTGAACTTTAATCATTGATGACATGACCATCGGAGAAAGTACCATGAGAATAATTAACAACACCAAAGATAAATCAGCCAGTGGGACGACATTAATCTTATCTGTTTCTGACTCGTCTTCTTCTGGCATCATCCCAGACATTTTTTATTTCTCCCGTGATGGTGATGTAATAAAAATCATTTCCTGACCAAAAATATCAATACTGGAAAGGGCCCCTTTCATCCAGATATTAAACCAGTTGTAAATCACCGCAGCTAAAATGGCCACTGCAATTCCCGCTGCGGTGGCCACAAGTGCTTCAGAAATACCAGCGGCCACAATGGTGGGGCCACCAGAACCTGACATAGCTAAATCTTTAAATGATCGAATAACTCCCATAACCGTTCCCCACAATCCCACAAGAGGACAAATAAAACTCAGTGTTCCAAAAATCCATAAACGTTTTTGTAAAAGTGCCTGAATTTTTTGATGGTAAAACAAAACCAAACTTTCTCTTTCATTGCGTGGCATTGAAATGGCTTCAATTTGAGAAACCAACGCTTCAGCAATAATTCCTTTTCCCTTGGAAGCCTCTTTTTTTGCTTCCGCATAATTCCCTGCTCGAAGAAAAGTGCGAATGCGGTCTACCATCCCGCCGTTGACTCTTCCATTGCCCATGAAAAAAACCCATCTCTCAATTGTAATAGCACAGCAAATGATGGATAAAACCAACATAATTGGGATGACCAAACTAATCTTAATAAGCTCTATAATAGACATGTCATGCATGACATTTCCCTCCTCGTAAAATTATTGTTGTAACACTCGTTTTAACTCTTCCACACGCGATTTTGCATTTGACAACGCTGTTTCATCACTGGCATTGATAACCACATCTCCATATGTATCCAGCGCTTTTTGAGCTTGCCCTAGCCCAATATAAATCTCAGCTAAACGACTTATCCCTGCAATTCGATAAGGATCGTTTTTAGGGTCAACAGAAAGTAACTTTTCATATGATTTTTGTTCCAAATCAACTTGGCCAGATTTACTGTAAATAGAAGCAACAGAATAAACAGCTTCCGCATATTGGGGATGATTTACAGGAACTTGTTCATAATATTTTATCGCTTCCGCCGCCAAGCCATTTTTCTCTTTCATTTGCCCAATCTGTAGATTAAGACTCGCTTTTTTAATCGGATCACTCGTATTCTGTGCTAGTTTTTCAAAAGCTTGCTCAGATTCCTCCATTCTTCCAATCTTAGCGTAGGCCAATGGAATGTTTTCAGCTGCCGTTGCCGCCTCAGGCGCATCAGGATACTTTTTCACTAAATCTTGAAATGTTAAAGCCGCCTCTTCGAATCGATTCAGGTTGAATAAGCTAACACCCAATCGAAACTGGGCTGTCGGCGCTGAATTATCATTGGGAAATTGAATGACGAAATTGCGGTAAGCACCCGTAGCCTCGTCATATTTTTGATCGAGATAAAAGCATTCTCCGCGGTAAAAAGCTGATTGTGCCGCCAAACTTGACGCGGGGAAATCAATGAGGATTTTTTCGAAATAAATAAGTGCTGCTTTATAATCCTTATCATTATAGGCTTTGGCTCCTTTTTCCCAATACAAATCAGCCAACACCTGAGATTTAGCCTGCCCCATGGTTAGTTTTTCAATCTCTAACTCTGATTTTCCGGCTTGAACATAAGACATTTGAAGAAAATCTTGAACGCTGATGGCTTCCTCAGCATTCGGGTAAAGCGCTAAAAATTCCTGATACCGTGGAATGGCTGATTTATAATCGCCCGCATTGTAATAAGAGTGCGCAAGCTGTAAACGCGCTCCTTTAATTTTGTCACTTGCGGGATATTTAACAATATAAGTCTGATAGGCCTTTACCGCAGCGGTGGTATTTCCTAAATCAAACAATGTTCTTGCCGTTTGAAATTGAGCTTTTTCTGATAATGAATTTTGAGGATAGACATCAACAAGCTTTTCCCAAACATTCACGGCATCGGTATAATATTCTAAACGAGAAAGCGCCTGACCTTCTTGGTACAACGCTTGAGGAATTTTGGGGTCTTTTGGATAATCTTTTTGGAAAGATCGGTAATAACCGATGGCTTGCTCATATTTTTTTTGATTGTAATAAACATTGGCGGATTGTAATGTCGCCAAAGACATCCAATCCTCTCTGTTTTTTTGTTTTGCCAAAGAAGCGAATTGTTGAAGTGTTTGTAACCCCGCATCCATTTTATTGTTTTGAGCCTTGGCGACGGCCAAACCAAGATAAGCATAAGGTGTTAACGTATCATTGGGCGCTTTTGACAAAAATTGTTGGTAACGACTTTCTGCCAAATTAAAATTCCCCAATGATAAATGACCTTCTGTGATCCAAAACTCTACTTCAGGATATTTTTCCCTTAAATCTGATGGCAATTCCGCCCAATAGTGATTGACATGAGTTACTAATTCCTGCCAACGCTGCGCTTTTACATAAGACAATGCCATTAAATGAAGGGCCCGAGCAGCATAAGCTGACTTGGGAAATTGATCGACAACCGTTTGAAATGAAGCCAGCGCCTCAGCAGACTTGTTTAATTTATCGTAGCAGAAGCCTTGCACCAAAAGAATTTTCGGGGTTAGTTCAACATCTCTAAAATTCCCTAACCCTTCCTCCGCTTGAGCCAAGGCTTCTTGATGTTTGCCCAAAGCAGCCAGTGCCCACATAAGTTGATAATTTTCATCGGGAGAACGATCTCGAGCGCGACCTTTCTTTTTGATATTGTTTACTAAGTCTTGGACGCGGTCTAATTGAACCCAAGACTCAATAACTAAATGTTTGATTTTATCCATCATCGAAGGCCGAAGATCTAACTTTGTCATCGGCTCTAAACGATTGAGAACAGCTTGGTATTGTTTCTTATGAATATCAGTACAAGCAATCCTAAATTGCGCTTCAGCCCCTAATGTCCCATTGGGATATTCGACTAAGCCTCGTTGAAAACTTTGCGCTGCCAGAGGAAAATCTTTTTGTTGATAATAAGTTTCAGCCACTTCAAAAGATCCGCGTTGAGCCCAAACCGTACCAGGAAATTTCTGAGTTAACCTTTGAAAATTTAAAAGCGCCTTGGACATTTGACCTAATCGACGATAAGAAATTCCTGAAAAGTAAATATTTTTAGAATCTTCTTGATCCCGTTCAAAAAAACCAAGAGATCGCTGATACTGCTCATTTTGGAATAACATAATGCCAATGGGATAGAGAGCCCGGCCATATGTTTTGTAATAATCATTTTCAAGAAGCAGAATATCCATATGAGCTTGGGCACTGGAACGGTTCCCTTGTGCTAAAGCCGCCATGGCCATGCCTAAAATGGCCTCATTTTTTAAGGACTGATGCCCTTCTTGTCGAATTCGAGAAAACTGATCATAAGCTTCCCCATAAAGGCCCATATAGAAATAACTTTCAGCCAAACGGTATTGAAAACTAGAAAACTGATATTGATCGGCCATAGGAATATCTGTTAGTTGAAGGTAAATTTGAGCTGCTTCGCGGTAATTCTCAGTTTTAAATAGGATATCGGCCACTGTGGCTCTGGCCTTAATTGAAACCACTCCATCGGGCGACTGTTGTTCCAGAAGAGGATTTAAAGAACGATAAAAAGTTTTTGGGTCTTGAGATCGGAAAGAAATTTCATCTTTGGTGGATTTTCTATTTGGTTTAAAACGAGCTGCTTGAGTGCTTGCGCCAAAACCAAATAAAACAACAAAAAACAAAAATAAATAGGAATGTAATTTCATGGGTATATAACTTTTTTGATTGAATAATTTCACTTTTAATATATTTGGCGTGCCATTTTCACACGACTTACCTTCGCCCAGTATAACAGAAGGAAATTCAATTTTGCCAGATCAAATTAATTATTGGTATTGGTGAGAGGTCAAAAACAAATGACAAAAGCAAGACACCTCTAAATATGATAATTAATATGCCTTCTGAATTTGGTAGGGAGTTCAATTTAGCAGTTTTGCATTCAGAAGATCCAGAATAATTATTTTCAGAGGAGAAAAAAATGTCAATTTTAGCCGTTGGGTCTATTGGGCTTGACACCATTCAAACCCCTTTTGGGCAAGTGACTGACGCCTTAGGCGGATCTGCAACTTTTTTTTCTATAGCAGCAAGCTTTTTTTCCCCCGTTAATTTAGTGGCCATTGTAGGGTCTGATTTTCCTCAAGAGACATTAAACTATCTTGAATCACGAGGCATCTCAACAGAAGGAATTGAGAAAGCCAATGGAAAAACTTTTCGATGGAAAGGCCTTTATGAAAACGACATGAACGCGGCTAAAACATTATCGACCGATCTCAATGTTTTTCAAACCTTTCAACCAAAGATTCCTATACATCTCAAAAAAAGCCCTTTCGTATTTCTTGCCAATATCGATCCAGAACTTCAGCTTAATGTTTTAGAACAAATGGAAAAACCAAAACTCATTGGCTGCGACACCATGAATTTATGGATCCAATCTAAACCAAAAGAGCTCAATGAACTCTTGAAAAAGGTGGACATCCTTTTATTAAATGATGGGGAAGCCCGCCAACTCACAGGAATCACAAATCTGGTCAAAGCCAGTTATGATTTGATTAAACGAGGACCTAAAATCGTGGTTATCAAAAAAGGTGAACACGGAGCTATTTTGGCCACCAAAGATTTCTTTTTTGTTGCCCCTGCTTTTCCTGTTGAAGATGTTTTTGACCCCACGGGTGCCGGAGATTGTTTTGCCGGAGGGTTTTTCGCCTCGCTTATTACATCGGAGCACTTTTGGAATGAAAGCTCTCTTCGCAGCTCAGTTATCTTTGGAACTGTTTTGGCTTCCTATAATGTTGAGTCGTTTAGTTTTGACCGCCTTAAAAAATTATCCAAAGAAGAAATTTATCATCGTTACACAAAGTTCAAACAATTTACCCATTTTGAGCCAGCGGATATGTCAACCACATTCCCTCCGCTGAGCGTATAAACTTTAAAATTCAAATTAATAATCAGGAGATACCAATGCCAAAACTAGTTTTGGTCCGACATGGACAATCACAATGGAATTTAGAAAACCGTTTTACCGGGTGGGTGGATGTTGATTTAACCGCTCAAGGCGAGCAAGAAGCCAAAAGAGCCGGAGAACAATTAAAAGATTTTAAATTTGACAAAGCCTTTACTTCCGATTTAAAACGTGCTCAAAAAACATTGCAACTGATACTAGAAGTGATCAAACAATCAAATATTCCTATTGAAAAAGACAAAGCCTTGAACGAGCGCCATTATGGTGATTTGCAAGGATTGGACAAAGCTGAAACCGCGAAAAAATATGGAGATGAACAAGTCCACATTTGGCGCCGCAGTTATGATGTCCCCCCGCCTAACGGCGAAAGCCTCAAAGATACCGCCGCCCGCACATTACCCTACTTTCGCAATATCATTGTTTCGGAACTTAAATCAGGCAAAAACATCATCGTGGCGGCTCACGGCAATAGTTTACGTTCTATTATTATGGAATTGGACAAACTTTCGGAAAAACAAGTACTGGAACTGAATTTAGGAACCGCCGTCCCTGTCATCTATGAGTTTGACTTAAAGAATGGCGGTTTTAAAAAAGAAAAATAACCCTGTCTAAGGATTTTTCACCTCAAACAGGGTTACAAAAAAAGTTTATTTTTTAAGGTAAATGGTTACAACACAACTGGCTTTGTTGCGCTCCATATGGGGTCAGCGTACCATTTGGGCCCGACCACGTAGTTTCCTCGCCATTCCCACAATCAGATTGTGATTTGAAGATATATTCACATTCACATTTGGTTGTAGGAGGTAAACCTGTTTCCCTATTGACTGGACAATCAGGATCATCTACCAGACCATCTTCATCGTAATCATTTGTATATTCGGAATTAATACCACATGTTAGTTCTGGACATTCTGGCTTTACAGTGGGAGCGTTAGAAAAACCCACAGCCACAAAACCGAAAGAAAGAACTAAAAACAACAATTCTTTTTTCATATTCAATACCTCCTCAATTTCCCCAAACATAAGAAGTATAAGTGGAAAATCGCCTTAATTTCAAATTAAGAATTGACGAAATCCATTTTGAGTTGATTTATAGATATAAAAAAAAGCCAAAATTTTACGGGGCAGACGTTTTTAATAGCCGTTGAATGACCTCTTCAAAATCTGCAATAGGACGGGCGCCGGAAAGTTTAACGCCGTTAATTAGAAAGCCTGGGGTCCCGCTGATGCCTAATGATTTTGCTTCTGCTTTATCAGCGTTAATTCGAGTCATAACAGACTGAGACTCTAAATCGGCCTCTAATTTTTTCATATCCAAGTTAAGTTCTTTGGCAATTTTTTTAAATATTTTTTCTTTTTCTTCTTTTAATTTACCTTGGTTTCTAAACACTTCATCGTAAAACTGATAGGCTTTTTCTGCGCTTTGCAGACCAATCGCTTCAAAATATTGAGCTGCTGGAAGAGCAAGCGGATGAAAATCCAAAGGGAAATGTTTAAACACGAGTCTCACTTTATCTCCATAAATTTTTCTAATTTCTTCAACGGTCTCAAAGCCTTTTTTGCAATAAGGACATTGAAAATCAGAATACTCAACAATGGTAATCGGAGCGTTTATATGACCGCGAATGGCACGGTCTGATTCAATGACAGGATTTTTAGGGTTTTTAAAATTTTCTTCTTTTTCTCGCTCCTCTGCTAACTTGCGAGCGTCAACATTGGCCTTAGTAAAAACATCCATGAATTTCTCTGGATTATCTTGGATGGTTTTAAAAACAATATCCGGGTTTTTTAGAATGGCATTTTTTATCTGCGAATTTGAAACACAACCAGAATATAATACTCCGCTCATAAAAACAGAACAAATTAACACCTGTCTATAAAACATAGGTTCTCCTGTAAAAAAAATACGTATTTCATTGCGCGGGTTTTATGCTAACAACATTTGAAATGGGATATTCAAAGGGGCCAAGGCCCGGCAACTCAACTTTATAAGAAGTAGCTGTTTTTTCTAATAATATTCCAGGAACAACCCGTCCGCCTTTTAATTCAAGATTGACCATTGTCCCAAGATAAGGAGATACCGCCTCTTGCCGCTTTCTTTTTGATTTTGTCACCGGTTTAGAAGCGGGCGCATTAACAAAAACTGAGGAGTCAGACTGTGCCACCACTTTTTTGCGTTTTCTTTTGCGTTTTACTTTAGCTGACACAGAAGTAACCAAAGGAGCTTCTTCAACTTTAACTTCTTGAACTGTAGAAGAAGCAATGACAACTTCAGTTTCAACTGCTGGGTCCGCAATTACCAATGGGAGAACTACGTCTTTTTCCTCAACAATCGTATTAAGGGAAGTCAAAGGAACCACAGCAGAATCTGATGACTTAAAAAAACCCATCCAATCAGACACACTTTGCCGCAAATCAGAAAAAAAAGATTTTTTCTCCCCAGAGCCCCCTCTTAAAGGACCCAAGGCGAGACCAGCGCCAACCACTCCTACCAATAATAAATGACCAATCGTTATTCTCATATTAAACTCACGTTAGAACAACTTGCGTCAAACACACTCAAAAATCAAGTCGATTTTTTAATTTTCATTAAATTCAGAGGCGGGAGCGCCATAGGCACTCAGTTGTGGAGATAGTCTTGAAAATAAATTAATTTTTCCGGATAGAACTTCTTCAACCGCTGAAATAACATGAACAGATTCTAACTGCGCCTGAAGAGCCTTTAAAGCAATGGGCAAATGCTCCAGTTGTTTCATATCGTGAATCAACAATTCTTGGTGAGGGGGCACATAAAATTGAAACATTCTTGACTTATAAAAACGATACAAAAGAGACAAATCCCCCATCGGCATATCAACTCCGATATAAGATTTTAAAACGCCATCTACATTTTTTTGCCTTGGGACAAAAACGATACGCCCTCCATATTCACGTAGCACTCTTCTCGTTGCAGGCATTACACACCATTGACGCATTGCATTGTAGGCGGGATGCTGCCCTTTATTTTCTTCAAGATATTTCCCAATCGCGGGCTCAACCGCGCGAGAAAGAGCTGGGAATGAGTTCTCGTGCGTCTCTGTTAATATATGAATATCGGGATTTCCGAAGGTAAGGCCTGTACCACCTTTTTGTTTTTCAGGATTGGCCACTGTCTCAATGACATCAACATATCCCTTCTCAAAAGTATCAAGCGCATAAGCCAATGATTTGGGATTAATAATTTCGACCGTATGACGGTCCATATCGTTGATCCGTATAATATTCAAAAAAGACGCGCCTCGAGACTCCAGGTAAAAAAAGGCATCCAGCTCCATGGGTTTAATAGGGCGACCCGATTCGGTATACGTCGTAAAACCACCCGTCCGAGCCGCTTGAATAAGCGCGTATAAGTGCCCCACCGCATCTTCCGACCAATTGTCTTCAATTGTTGAGACAACGCCTTCAGATGAAACGTTTAACCCGCGAGGCAATTCCTGTTCAATGGTAACAAGGTTCTGTGGATTAAAACCATAAAACTGAAATGTTTCCCTAAGAGACTTGTCATGCAAAAGACTTACGTCATTTCTTCGGCTTACAAAAAATAAAATTTTTTGGTTTTTAATGGCTTTTTTATAAAGAGCCACGGCACTTTTTTTTGACACCCTGCCAGATTCAACCTCATCTGTCACAATCCGACGAAGAGCAGCTCGAATTAATATAGGTTGCATCGGACCAAAAGAAGAATTCAAAATAAAATCGACCGCTTCACTCTTTTGTTGAGCAGCTGTTTCTCTCACTTTTTTTAATTGCAAGGTTGTTTCTTTGATAATTTGACTGGCGGTATCATCTTTCGAAGAAAGTGTTTGAGACAAAAACTGTTCTACAAAAGGAATTAATTTTAAAGAATAAAATGGTCCTTGCCTGAATCGAGACGCTTCTCCTGCTTGAAATAAAACATGAACTACTTTTCCCTCTAAAATCGCTCGATTGGCTTCTTCGGTGGCAGGTTTTGATAAATCAACACGGTCTGCTTTGACTATTCCAACCAATCCCTCCAAGGGAGCATCAGAATCAAACAAAGGATTAGAACCATGCGAACGAATGAAAACTTCAAGCTCTGTCTTTTTGCCTCTCTCCAACAAACGACCTAAGGTTTTCAATTCATGTTCAGATAAACCAGACTCAAGCTCAGAAAGTGCCGCTTGTTCAAAATTTTCTTTTGACAAAAAAGCTTCAATTCCCATTCTTTTTGATCTAAAACCCTGCCATCTTTTTAATGGTATCGGACAATCCCAATTCATTGAAATTCCTTATTTATTATTCGCATAAAAATCATACTAAGAGGAAAGAGATTTATTGCCTAGTTCAACCGATTGAAACATTTTCACAACAGAATCAAGAACTCGCTTTAGCGAAAAAAGGATTTCCCTCTCTGCCAAAGCCAATACCGGCTGAGTTAATACAGGTTGAGATTTTAGAGATTGGTCAATAAGATTTAAACAATTGATTTCAATATCATGAAACTGGCGACTTATATGCGCGTCCACATGATTTTCATTTTCGTCAAAGAGTAAAAACATTTGCTCAAAATAAACAAATGACTGATAAATCACTTTATTCGGGGTTGCAAGAAAGAGGCGGCTTTCTTTCAAAAAAGACCTCAATTCTTGGACAAACAAACAATCCGCTGAAGATCTCAATAAATCCTGAAAAGAAGAATAAGCTTCGTCGTTTTCTTCAACCAAGGATTTTTTATAAGCAGAACATAAGAGAGCTAATTTTTGATATTTTTTCTTTCTAAAAAACATCAACTCAACAAGAAACCCTGTTTTTAAGGGAAGGAAAACGAAGGGAGGCCAACAAAAAACTCCCAAATAAAATAGAAGAAAAAACGAAATCGCCAACCATCGTATTTCTAAAAAACGGAATAGCCGCGACAAAACATTGAGCAAGACCACTTAATGTGAGTGGATATAAACCGCCAGACATCCACACGCCGAAATTAGAAATGATAAAAAAAAGAACTGACGTTGCCATACTGGAAAAAACCCATCGAGAAAATATTAAAGATTCTTTTAACCAAAAACCTACAAACACAATTGAAACATATGACAAATAGACAAATCCGATCCCAGGGTAAAAGCCTAAAAACAAATCACTGATAAAAACGGCCAATAAGGGAACAAGAAAAGCATGCTTTTTTTGTTCAAATTGAGCGCCCGCAAACAGAGCCATTGCACCAACGGGTGTAAAATTCCAGGGATGGGGAATGAGTCTCGAAAGAGCAGCCAGGCCAATCATGCCAACAATGGTTAAAAATCGGAACTGAAACATAAGAAAACTCCTCGTTTAAAATATGGTTAAAGTAACAGAAAAATGATCACTTATTCTACTCTATTTAAGAAAGTCTTTGATCACACCCCACCTATTCTTTTTTTCTTCCAAAGACATCATGGCATTGGCCGGACTGCTTGAAGGAAGACAAAATACGGGAACAAAAATTTTACCTGCGTGCGCTTTTTGAAACACAGAAAACGCAAACTTTCCATTAATAAAAATGGCTCTAAGAGATGGGTATTTATTTAACAAATCCGGCACTGGATTGGGCGCTACATTGCGAATCGAACTATCCAATGCTCCCGGCCTTTCACAGGACTCAATAACATCCCAAAGCGCAATATGATGTTTTTTAATAAGTGCCAATTTCAATTCATATGAATCTGGTTTTGGGAGATGAAAAAGAGCGGGAATAATGGACCAAAAATGATTTCCACTAAAACCATAATACTCTTGTTTCCGCAGGGCTTCTGGCCCAGGCATAGAACCCAAAATAAGAACTTGAGAGCTTTCATGAATGAAAGGTTTAAAACTATGACAATAATCTTTACTTTTTTTTATTTTCATAAAAATATAATGAACATTGAAATACTAATATAAGATATTCCATCTTTTACTTTAAGGAGTCTTTATGAAACAAATATTCTTCATGAGTTTATTTAGTTTTTTTCTCTTTCAATCAGCCTTTGCTAAAACAGGAGTTGCCAATATGATCGGAACTTCTCCCGAATCAAAAGTTACTGGTTCCATAAAATTTGAAGAAACCAAACAAGGACTTAAAATCGAAGCTTTGATTCAAAATGTGCCTACTGGTGATAAAGGCTTCCATATTCATGAGTTTGGAGATTGTGGCGATTTGGGTAAAAAAGCGGGCGGTCACTATAATCCTCAGAATCATGCACATGGGAATGCCATTAAAAATGGGGTTCATAAAGCACATGCCGGTGATTTGGGCAACATCACCATTAATAGTGATGGAACCGGAACACTGACAACCACCATCAAAAACCTCTCTCTCAGTGGAGGAAAGTTTTCGGTGGGAGGAAGAGCCGTTATTCTTCATGAAAAAACCGATGACTTTAGCCAACCCACCGGAAATGCGGGAGCGAGAATTGGCTGTGCTCCTATTATTATTACTGGCAACTAGTTTAAATGTCGGCTGAGGCAACCTTTTAAATCTGGAAAATCAAACTTAAAACCATTGGCTTCTAATTTAGCGGGTTTAATGCGGTTACTGGCAAGAAAGAGGGCCTCTGCCATCTCGCCAAAAGCCAATTTGGCGGCAAAAGCTGGCATGGGGAATAATGTGGGTCGAGACAAAACATACCCCATTGCTTCTGTAAATTCTTTGTTTGTCACAGGCTGCGGTGCAACCACATTAACCGGCCCCTGAATAGCAGGGGTATTTATGGTATGAACGATGGCTTTGGCTGCATCAGCAATATCAATCCAACTCCAGTATTGTTTCCCACTTCCAATAACCCCACCCAGTCCCAACTTAAATGGAAGTTTCATGTTCTTTAAAGCCCCATGCCCGGCCCCCAAAATAACCCCAAACCTCATATTGGCAACTCGAATATTTTTTTCTTTGAGTGGAGAGGTTGCATTTTCCCATTCTTGGCAGACGTCCGCCAAAAACCCTTCACCTTTAGATGATTCTTCAGTTAATACGTCTTCACCCCGATCACCATAAAATCCAATAGCAGAAGCACAAATGAAAAGAGTGGGCGGTTTTGGAAGCGCGAGAACGGCTGAGACCAGCTGCTGGGTATATTTAACTCGACTGTCTCGAATCTTTTTTTTGAAGTCGTCATTCCAGCGACTATTAACAATGTTTTCTCCAGAGAGGTGAACCACAGCATCAAATTGTTCAGCCGGAGGAACCATAAATTGCCCATAACGTGAATCCCATAAAACATCATTTCCAACGGATGCAGCTCGCATGAGTCGAATAGGCGTATGCCCATTTTTTCTTAATTCATTTAACACATGAGATCCAACAAATCCTGTTGAGCCACTGACCAATACTTTCATGAGAAACCTCCAACAATATTTTGCTTAAAATAGCATAACCGCTGGTGCTACAGTAAGTCTTCCATAGAAATAATTTATTATTTTTATTGGCACTCTCGCATAAAGAGTGCTAACATTACAATCAATACACGTCACATAGGGAGGAAAAGCATGTTACGGTTCGATAAATTAACCATGAAGGCACAAGAAGCAGTTGAACAGGCTATTCAGCTTGCTAAAAATAATTCTCAGCAACAAGTTGAGGTTGAACATTTATTATTGGGATTGTTGAAAGTCGAAGACAGCATTACAATTCCCCTTCTCCAAAAAATAGGCGTTAATACCACATCTTTAAAAACTGACCTTACCTCTATTATTGAGGCCAAACCCAAAGTACAAGGCGGAAATGCCCAGGAATATTTTTCAGGAAGACTAAATCAACTGTTCACAAAAGCTCAAAATGAAGCCCTTAATCTTAAAGACGAATTTATTAGTACAGAACATCTTTTATTGGCCGCTTTGGAAGATACAGATAATCAACTACTTAGTGTTTTTAGGAAAAATGCCGTTAAAAAAGATCAAATTCTTCTGGCGCTCAAAGAAATTAGAGGCGCTCAAAGAGTAACCGATCAAAACCCTGAAGACAAATATCAGGTTTTGGAAAAATACGGAAAAGATTTAACCGAACTGGCACGCGCGGGGAAACTAGATCCTGTTATTGGCCGCGATAACGAAATTCGTCGAGCCATTCAAGTTCTTTCTCGACGCACCAAAAATAACCCTGTTCTCATTGGAGATCCCGGAACCGGAAAAACAGCCATCGCCGAAGGTTTGGCCAAAAGAATTTCAGATGGGGATGTTCCTTCCACTTTAAAAAATAAGAAAATTTTTTCATTGGATATTGGCTCTATGATTGCTGGGGCCAAGTACCGCGGCGAATTTGAGGATCGTTTAAAAGCCGTCTTAAAAGAAATTGAATCTCGTGGTGGAGAAATCATTCTCTTTATTGATGAACTTCATACGATTGTGGGTGCTGGCGCCACGGAAGGGGCGATGGACGCCTCCAACATGCTCAAGCCCGCTTTGGCTCGTGGCCAACTGCGTTGCATTGGCGCTACCACACTTGATGAATACCGCAAGTACGTTGAAAAAGACAAAGCCTTAGAACGCCGGTTTCAACCTATTTTTATTGGGGAACCCACTTTAGAAGACACCATTGCAATCTTGCGCGGGCTCAAAGAGCGTTACGAAATTTATCATGGTGTCAGAATCAAAGATTCGGCTTTAGTCGCCGCCGCAACTCTATCAGACCGATATATTTCTGATCGCTTTTTGCCTGATAAAGCCATCGACTTAATTGATGAAGCCACTTCCAAATTAAGAATCGAAATTGACAGCATGCCAACTGAACTCGATGAGTTAACACGAAAAATGACTCAGCTTGAAATTGAACGGCAAGCACTTCTAAAAGAACAAGATATTGCGTCTAAAGAAAGACTAAAAAAGTTAGAAGAAGAATTAGACAACCTAAAAGAATCTTCCAAAGAAATGAAACTAAGATGGAGTTCCGAAAAAGAAAGCATCGACCGAATTCGCAAAACCAAAGAGGCCATTGAAAAAGCCAAACTTGACAGCTCCCGCTACGAAAAAGAGGGTCAGCTCGATAAAGTAGCTGAAATTCGTTACGGCACTCTCAGAGAACTTGAAGCCACATTATCCAAAGAAGAAAAGAAAATATCTGAACTTCAAAAAAAGCAAAAAATGCTTAAAGAAGAAGTGGATGAAGAAGATATTGCCGAAGTAGTTTCCAAATGGACGGGGATTCCTTTATCTAAACTCATGGAAGGCGAAGTTGAAAAATTAATCAAGATGGAAGAGTGTCTTAACGAAAAAATCATCGGCCAAGACGAAGCGGTAGCCATGATTTCAAATGCGGTCCGGCGTTCTCGCTCAGGCCTTTCTGATCCCAACCGCCCGATTGGTTCATTTATTTTCATGGGACCCACCGGTGTTGGCAAAACACATTTGGCCAAAACATTGGCGTGGTTTTTATTTGATGATGAAAACGCCATGATCCGCATAGACATGTCGGAATACATGGAAAAGCATTCAGTTAGTCGATTAATCGGAGCGCCTCCTGGATACGTGGGTTATGAAGAAGGCGGGCAACTGACCGAAAAAGTGCGAAGACGTCCTTACGCCGTTATTTTATTTGATGAAATTGAAAAAGCACATGGCGATGTATTTAACATCCTTCTTCAAATCCTTGAAGATGGCAGGCTTACCGACGGACAAGGACGAATTGTTAATTTCAAAAATACAGTCATTATTTTAACGTCAAATATTGGAAGTGCTCACTTTACGACTATAAAGTCTAAAGAAGAATTGCGCGCGCTTGTTTTTGGAGATCTCAAAAGGAACTTTAGACCTGAACTCATTAATAGAATTGACGAAATTATTATCTTCAATAAATTAACTCAAGAAAACATCGTTAAAATTGTTGATATTCAATTAGAAGATTTGAAGAGAAAATTAGAGAAAAGACATATCGAACTTCACGTTGATAAAGCAGCCAAAGAAAAAATTGCAACCCTGGGATATGATGCCGATTTTGGGGCCCGGCCTTTAAGAAGATACATTCAAAAAGAAATTCAAGATACTTTGGCGCTTAAGCTATTGAAAGGTGAATACAAAGACGGGGATAAAATCAATATTGAAATAACGAAATCAGGATCTTTTAGTTTTAATAAAAAATGAAATATAGCTACCAAAAAATGTTTTTAATACGAGTTAACGGACCCCTGAAAGCTTAACGCCCATGCAAAACTTTATATAGAAAGTTTTGCTTCAACGCAAAACTTTCTATATACTTATTACATGCTAAAAGACCGCTACTTAAGTGCTCCTATTGTTGAAGATCTTAAAAACAAGATGGTATTCATTGGCGGCCCCCGCCAAGTAGGAAAAACAACTCTCAGTGAAACTCTTATTGCCCATCATTACGCCAAAACCGTTTATTTGAACTGGGATCAACGCCAAGACCGACAAAAAATGATGGCTTCCGAATGGCCTGGGGATGCCAAGTTAATTATTTTAGATGAGGTTCATAAATATAAAAAATGGAAACAGTTAATCAAAGGCGCCTACGATACTCACAAACATCACTTTTCTTTTATTGTCACTGGAAGCGCGCGACTTAACCTCTATCGAAAAGGCGGGGATTCGCTTCAAGGACGATATCATTATTATGTCTTACATCCGTTCAGCTTAGCCGAACTATCCAACATTTACCAAAAACAAACCCCCTTTTCTGAACTCAACTTTAGGTCACCACTCCCTGAATTAAAAACACTCAATCAATTCGGTGGATTCCCAGAACCTTTATTGAAGCAAAATGAACGCGATTTAAGGCGTTGGCATAACGAACGGATAGATCGTCTTTTTAAAGAAGACATCCGTGACACCAGTAATATCAAAGATATTGAAACGATGAAATTGTTAGGGGATCTTCTCCCTGCTCGATCAGGGTCACTTTTGTCTATCAACTCTCTAAGAGAAGATTTAGAAGTCAGTCACCGATCCGTTTCGAATTGGTTGAATATTTTGGAATCTTTTTATTATGCCTTTCGAATTTACCCCTATACAAGAAGTGAAATTCGCTCTCTCAAGAAAGAATCTAAACTCTATTTATGGGACTGGTCAGAAATCTCAGAGGAAGGCCCTCGTTTTGAAAACCTTATTGCTTCTCATTTGTTGAAATTTTCTGACTATTTACATGATCGAGAAGGCTATAAAACAAAACTATACTTTTTAAGAGATCTCTCAAAACGAGAGGTTGATTTTATTCTTACTATTGATGGGAAACCTTGGTTTGCTGTCGAAGCAAAAACACAAGACAAAACCCCTTCCCCTCATCTTAAGTATTTCAAAAACCAATTTAAAATTCCTTTTAGTTACCAAGTCATTCAAAAAACAGGCACTGATGTTTTTAAAGATGACATTCGAGTCATATCCGCTGACAAATTTTTATCTGCTTTGGCTTAAGCGGCCACTAATACACTTCGGAAGAAGTCAACCAAAGAATTGACTTGTAAAACATCCAACGGCGGGAACAGAATAATTTGGTTGTTACGTGACAATCCAACCGCTAATTGAAACCCATGAATAAAGATGAGCGGATACTGACCCTGAAATGAAGCAAGCTCTTCTTTCGAAATAGTGGCGTCTTTAAATTTATTATTCTCAACACGAACATCAAAAATAATTTCTGATTGATCTTCTAAGAGTTTGTATTTTCTTAACAACGTTAAAGCCTTCTTCACTTCATCTTCCGTTTCTGTTGAATCAACAACGATATCAGTAGAAACATGAAGCCCTGCTTCCATCAAACGTGCCATAACGGCAACACGAGTTACCTTTTCAGATTTTTCTCCTTTCAACAACAATAAATGCTTATTTGATACCTTTGTTTCAGATCTCCGCTCTCCGACTTGAATTCCTTTGGCTATGATGAGTGCCATTAACATTTCCACCAATTCTTCTATTTCTTCTTGATTGAACTTCTTTTTATTTTCCTCTTTTATCTTTGCTGTAAGCCCCTGTACCAAACTTCCTTCAAAATCAGAATCTTTGACCCACTGAGATAGCTGCGCTATCAATGCAGCCTCATTATCAAATTGAGCTTGACCTGTTTGTCCGACACCAAATGGTTTTATTTCACCTAACACATCACTAATATTATTATTCACAAGACCTGCACCCAATTGAGAAAGCCATTCACTCCCCTTCTCTCCCCTCTCCCGTGGCAACGGGAGAGGGTTAGGGTGAGGGATCAATCCAGCTACCTCTACCAAAACCAACACCACCACCAAACCCACAACCAAAGGCGCATAAATAACACTTAAGACAATCCCCACCAGAGCCCCAGCCTGAACTCCATAAGCCACAGTTTCTCTTTTAGAAACATAGGCATGTGTCAGTTCATGAATGGGAACAAGGAATATGTTTAGGAAAAAATGTGTGCCAAACCGAACAATAAAGCGGGGATGAGTGAGAAGACGAAAAAGAAAGGGATTCACTACAAATTGCGCAGGCGTTGTTTCTGTTTTTGGTTTGAATTCGAGAAAGTCAATTCCTCTAGATGAAACAGCGTCAAAACCATATAACTTTAGCTTGCCATTTAGCTGTGTAGATGGCTCGCCAGCCAGCTCTGTGGCTGGAGGCCCCGTTTCTCCTGTTCCTCCTAAATATTTTTCTATCCTGATAAACGAAAAAACAGTCAACCAGAGAAAACCGAAGAAACTCAAAACAATCAGTGACACTGTTTTTATAAGCCCAGCTGTTTCTCCCTCACCGAGTAATCCAACAATGAGTCCAGTGATAGAAACAGGAGCAATCACAGCCAGTGTAAGTGAGGCATTTCTCAGGTTGATGGGGTTTGTAACAACTTCAGAACCAGTATCGTTAACATCAAGCTCATAGAATATCTCCAACTCTTTAACTGCTTTAAATATAGACCTCCATGCTACCTCTTGATCAACTATACGTTGATTCATCTCATTTATGGACTCAGGAACGTCTTGTGGTCCAATAGCAATCGCTGGATTATTTTCATCTAAACCATATTTTTGAAAAAGAGTAGCAGTTATTATGCCGGAAGGTATTTTCTGGGAGTGAAAATCCCCAATAGGATAGTACAATCTGCTTCCTGCTGGAGCGCTTCTAGAAAGACGAGACCGAACGTGAACCAATTCGTCCATTGGCGTAATACGATCTCTCAAAGGGGTTCGGTATTTCCGAAAAATCTGTTCTCCAGAAAGTCCATCTGTCACTGGAACCGTATATTCAATAGTGTCACCAACTTCACCAAGAAGAACAAAACTATTGGATTGGAATGAATGTTTATGTGATCCATCAAAAACTTCTGGAGTTCTCGGTAGAGAAGGATCCCACACATGAAATCTAAGACCTCCAGAATTTTCCCATCGAGTTTGACCTGTAATAACTAATTGCAAAAAACCCTGAGGATGTAATTTAACGAGAGTTTTCCCTGCGTATAGCGTATGAATCTCTGAAATGAGCATTTTGACCAATTTTTTTAACTCATTCTTATTAATTTCTATCGGAGAATACCGATTGTTCTTTATACTCTCGTCCTGAGAGGTTACGATTTGTTGGTACAATATTTCCAAATCAGAATCCCTTTTATCAGGCCCAAGCCCCTGCAAAGGTTCCCCCATGTAATCTTGCCAGGCGCGTTTCATTTCTTCACGTGTATAAGACTCAATGGCTCTCTCACCCATTCCATTAGTAAAAGTTTCCAATTCATCTTTCTTTCGCCCATGATCAGCAATGGCCTGAGAATTTAATTGTTTCATGGCAACTTCATAGGCTTTATCATCTGCGACAAAACCGTCTGCTAACTCTTTTAATCTAACCTTATCGGGAACTGGTTTTGATAATTCTTTGTGTAATTCTTTTAGGCGTGCTGATTGTTTATTGGCATATTCTATTTGTACTTTGTTTCTTTTTTCTCCCATAGCAAGTCGATACCGCAATTTCTCATCAACACTATTAAAATGAAGGGTGCTATCATCTAACCACAAATCATCTTTCCCTAAATTCATATCTCTTATCAACTCACTCACTTCCAAAGCACCATCACCATCACCAATCCCACGATTTAAAAGATGCATTCTCCAATTTTTACCTCTCATTTCCGGGGGGAGATTGCGCCGTAAAAATTCAGCCATTTTTTTTGCTTGAGCCAATTGTTTACCCGGAATAAATTGAGCGATGACTTTTAGTAAAGCAGCATTTAATTGTTCTCTTAAAAAACTTAACTCAATAGATGATCGATAAGGATCCGACATGCCCTCCAAATGAAAAGGCATTGGCATTCGCTTTAAGACATTATTCTTTTCTCTATAATACGCCATCCATATAGGGTCGTTTCCGTCAATCAGCTTTCTTATTCTTTCATACTCCCGAGATAATGTTTGAGAAAAGGCTTCCCTCACAGACGAGAAATTTTCTTGTTTCCATGTGCTTGCCAACCAATGAGATGCCAACATGTGCGCCATATCGCCTTCTTTTTCTTCAGTTGAACCATATCTCATTAGCGCTTTGAGAAATGCATCTTGAACATTCATCCCCAACTTTAAATAATTTCCCCATTCCGGTATTTTGTTTCCAAATAAATCGGTTAAAGAAAGGATTTGAAACGGATTGATCGAAGAAGCCGCTGCTAGCCTGACTGTCCCACCTAAAAATTCTCTACGCGACGTAGCTTTTTTGTGTAATTCTTCCTCTGAGTGTTCGCTTTTATTGCCTTTGGCGTGATTCCAAGCGCCAACAAACATGCCAAAAACCACTAATGCCCATCCACCCATATTGGACCAAAATGAATGTGAGGAAAAAGCGAGCAGGAGAAAGCCCAACAAAGAAAAAGGAATGCCCTTATACCCTAACCAAGCCGTTTTTGTGGCAGCTTTGGATACTTGAAGATCTCTAATCTTGAATAAACCATCAGGAGTAAGAACACCTTTTTCAAAATGCCGCTTCTGAAAATAACGGAGAGAATGACGCACAAATAGATAGGTATAGATGAAAAGTGAACCGACAAAAATAATACCGAGAAGCGACATGACCCACGGTGGTGCCGTTGCTAAGTGACCATTCAAATAAAGGAATTTAAATAATCCTAAAACAGCGCTGGGGAGAACAACATATAACCCCATTTGCCGAATCGCGCCTTCAAAAAATCCAACAACAGCCAATTGTCCACTTGTTCCCACTCCAAAAAATTTGACTGCTCGCATGACAAAGCGATTGAATTTGTCATTGATAGAACCAGGGGCAGAAGGGTTCGATGTATTACTAAACTCAGAACCAGCATCACTATCTGTATCGGTATCCGAAAAATAAACAATCCCTAATGCAGCAGGATTAATTTCATTTGTTTGGAGCCACTTATGTAACGCAGCCCCCCCTCCCCTACCCGAATACCCCAATTGGGCGGCAACAGCGGCGAAGTACGGTCTTTTGTTTTGACTTTTAATGTCTTCCACGGCTGTGCGAATTTTTAAAAGCGAATCTTCCAATGAAACAGTTCTATCAAGAATATGTCCTTCTTCTCGATAGTCCACCACTCCTAATGCGGTAAGATTAATCCCATTATGTTGTGCCCATCGTTGTAAAGCACTTGCCGCACTAGTGGCCCCATATCCTAAAGCAATACCTGCCGCCGTAAAATTAGGACTTTTTCCCTCAGAAATAAGCTTGGCAACGATATCTCGAATTTCTTTTTCTTTTTCTTCTTTGGTTTCTTCAATAACACCCAAAGATGCCAGGTCAACATCATTTCGTTTGGCCCATTCTCTCATGCCAGTAGCATCAGAAAATCCGGCCTTTTTTTTCACAGCAACGGCATTGGGTATTCCATTGGCTTTTTTAATTTCTCGGACAGCCTTCTTGATCTGTTTAATTCGTGTTGTTTTGTCTAATTTTACTATTACACCTAAGGCCGCCAAATCCACGTTATGACGTTCCGCCCAATCCGACAATGTTTTCTGTCCTTTTAATCCGATTTTAAAAGCGACTGTTCTGACATTTGGCGTATTTCCTTCTTTAATTATGTCTTCAACTGCTTTTTTAATCAGTTCAATTCGTTTTTGGTTATCAACTGGTTGAGAGACAGGATCTCTTTCTACTCCCAAAGAAGCGAGATCAATGCCTTCTGATTTCGCCATTGTCGCCAAACTCGTTGTTACACCAATTCTCTCTTGAACCGCGGCACGAGTTGGTTTCTTCTCTTCTTTAACCAGCTCTGCAACAGCTTCCACTATTTCTTTTTTTCTTGCTTCAACATCAAACTTTTGAGGAATAACACCAAGACTGACGGGGTCCACTTTTGCGTTTGTAAACCAACCAGACAAGCTATGTCGCTTTAATCCTAGTTTTTGGGCCACGTTGCCTAAATTTGGTTCCCCTTTCTCTAGTTTAATTTTATCTACCGCATTTAAAATTTGTGATTTACGGTCATCCACATCCACTCGCGCGGCCCCTTCGACGATAATATCCCATGAAGATAAATCGACATTGAGACTCTTCGCGAAATTTATGACTGTAGCGTAGACAACTCTAATTTCTGCTCCCACCGTTGTTGGACTCACACTCTTTTTTTCGTCTCTAAGTTTGATAACGGCCCTATGAATTTGAATGATTCTTTGCCCAATCCAATCACGAGTCTCCTCAATAATATTTTTACCATTGTTGGCACTCCGCCAAGCCTCTTCCCAATCAAAAATTTGCCGGAGTGAATATTTTTGCTCCTCTAGTTCTTTTTGAACTCTTCGTTCAGTTGCAGTCATATCTGCTGTTTTATTTTCAGTATAAATTTCACTTAAGCGACGAGCCTTATAACTGTCCCGGTATTCATTAATAGCTCTTCTCAGATAATTGAATTCCCCCAAAACCTGCTCATAATCCCAACCATCAACCCCAGCTAACTGTGTTGGTCGATCCATGACAAAATTAACTTGATCGGTTGTAAGGAAAGCAGAGTTATCGTCATCCCAAGCTTTTTTAATGGCATCAAATTGATTTTTATCCTCCACATTAAGAAACTCATAATAATGACTTAAAATAGCTATATTCAATTCAAACATTCGATATCGACGAAGAGAATAAATGGTGGTCCGGGGAATAATAGAGGTCTCACTAATATTAAAATCAGTTGGGCGGAGCGACTCAATATAAAACAATGATTCCAATTTACTGGGATCTAACTGCGCCTCTTCTTTTTCATCTGTCTTACGGTTTTTTTGACTCCTTCTTTTTTGCGGCTGACGAAAGGTATATCGAGCCAAAGGAATTTTAACAAAGACAGGATCCACAACCCGAACTTTGGCATAAACCGCGGCATGATAAGGTTTCGATGTAAATTCTTCTACGTTTTTTGCTGCTTTGGACCCTAACGTTGATTTGAGACTGTCTTTTGCACTCGAATTTAATTCATTTTTAATCAAATGAGGTATGTAAACGGGTTCATATCCCATCTCTTTAAGTATGTCATCTAAATTAGAATTACCAATAGGGGCATGCTCGGGTGAGGTTAAAATAAGAAGAGGAAATTGATCCAAATTTTCATTGTTAAGCGGAATCTCTTTTACTGGAGGAAGTACAAGCAAGTTATCGATCTCTCTCAAAGCGTCTCGTAAATCTTGAGGCTCTAATTGATCAAGAACAAAACTTGCTGCTATAACTGGGACTTGATGCGGACTGTCAAAAAAGCCATCAACAATTTTGGGAGTATTAATTTCGTCCAAAACTTGTTTTGTCGGAGATCCCATACGACTGATGTCAGCACGCACACGCAAAGGATTGGGCGCCTGGCCATAAATATTAGGGTCTTTTTCCAAATCAATAATTTGGATTGAATGAGGATCACCATTCTCGTTTGTTTCCTTTAACGCGTGATAAACCCGCCATAAAACACTTAAATTGGCACCGATATCGAGAACGGTTTTATTTGTTTTGATGTGATCAATAACCCACCGCGCAACCCAAAGATTCGCTTGAAAAGCAGGGGTTTTGGCTTCAATATCTATATTCACCGCCGTCGCTTTTCTATTCGCCCAAGAAATAGCTTCCAAAATACTGCTATTTTGATAGGACAAAAGACGCTGATGAATGGTCTTTAAAAAAATGACATCTTGAAAATTAAATTCATTTTTCTCTTCATCAATAGAACGAAGAACTCGCAGAACGCGCTGGACGTCCGGCCACGGGACAACTCGCAAACGGCGACTTCGTAATGAAGCTTCCAACCGATGAAGGTCCGTAACAATAACTTGAAATTCTCCCAAATCAATGCCATCAACTTTCTTTTTCCATTCTTGAACGACCTTTTGAAATTCGATGTCAATATTTTCTAGATCACTGAAGGTCAGTTCTGTTTCTTTACCAATAGCATAAACCTTTGATGCAATATCCAATCCCATCCAATGAATTATTTTTCCAGAAAAAACAAATCGCTCATAAGCGGATTTAAGCTCTTTTTCTTTATCGGATCGAAGTAATTGAACACGACTTTCTTCTTCTGGGAATAATTGAAGAACATCATCTGGCCCAACATAAAATATTTTTTTACTGGGAAGATGAGTGATCCGGTAAACCCATTTCGGAAAATTTCCAAAAGCGTCCGCACCCACAACAACTCCTATCTCATTAACTAGATTTGCAGTCTTAATAGTCGTGGGGCAATAAATGAGATCGGAAATATTCCAATCATTTGTTTGAGATTTCCAATCTATGGCGGTTGGATTTACATCTTTCAGTAATTTTTGATCTCTAAAATCTGACTTAAATTCTTTCGCTACTTTTACCTTGGATTTACTAAGAGAAAACCACCCTTCTTTTCCTCTATTGCGCTGAATGCGAGCGATAATATTATAGAGACTGTGACCAGAACCGGCAGAAAACCAAATGGGGACAAGAAAAAGAACCACAACCAAAAAAATTTTAAAAACAGGAGAGAAAAGAAGAAGCTCAATAAAAATTGAATAGGGCGGAGAAAGATTATGAAGCATTGTCGTCATCAAAGCCAGTACATCCATCACATGAACGGCCGAAACAATTCCCAATATAAGCCCCATAACAGCTCCACCATAAATGAGAGGAAGACCAATCCATTTTTGTTGCCAAGACCGTTTAGAATGATCCTCTAAAAAACCAGGAAGAAGTTGACTCACCACCTCAGTAACAAAAGGAGCAATAAAAAATTGAGTTAGTTTTCCTTGAGGATCAAAACCTAATTTTTCTGCAAATTTTTCAGTGGAATCTAAAGTGAGACTTTCAGGATTAACTGGGTTCAATCTATTTCTAAACCCCGGAAGGTTTTCTAATTCGGCTTCCACGCTATCGATTTCTTCTTGACTTCCGATTCCGCCATCGGTGAAAAGTCTTAAGCGAAACTCTAAATCTTCTAACCTTTTTATTGTTGTTTGATCGATGGTTTCGATACCAAACAATCCTTTTTCTTTGTCTGGTAAACCATCCAGAAAATCTTGATCGTATTGTGATACTAAATCTACAATCTCTACTTTGTGTCTTTTAACTCCTATTCGGTGTATTCGGTCTATCGCTTGTAAGCGGTTTCTTATTCCGTTGTGACCGAACAGAATCGCCATATCTGCTGGCAATGTTAAACCTGCCGCCATAGAATCGTAGGTTCCTATAATTATTCTTGTATTCGCGTCTTCTCTAAATAGTCGGTAAGACTCAGCATTTTCATCTGCTTGCCCACCCATATAAATTCTGGCTCCAAACTCTTTATATCTCTTAGCTAGTATTTCTGCATCTTCACGGTGTTCTACAAAGATCACAACTTTGTTCGTTGATTTTTCTTTAAGTTTTTCTCTCAATATCGAATCCAATAGTTTTGATTTCGGAGACTCGGCATCACTTACTTTTTTTAAGATTCTTTTATACTGGTCTCGTTTTTTTCCGGGATCTTCATCACTATCAAACGATTCTTTTAATTCCTGCATTTGATCTCGCGATGCTTTAAAAGTGAATGCTTTAAATTCTTTGGCAGGTAACGTATTTAACTGGTCTTCTATTGGAATATTCGGATCGGCTGTTTCAAAGAGCATGTCTTTGGTTAAGCGAATCATATTATCAATCAGTAACTCTTGAAGCATTTCTCTGGCACCAGCGTCGTTCAGGTCAATATTACTCACATCAATGCCCAATGTTTCTAGCATATGTTTGGCTTGCTCTAAATTTCCAAACGGAGTCCCGCTTAACAATAAAGTAATGAGATTCTGCGAGATGAGCTTCGCCCCTTGCACTTGTTGGGATTCATTGCTTGATGTGACACGATCACTTTCATCAACCGCAGCAAAGCCAAATTGGTCCTTTAAGTTTCGAATGATTTCTAGATTGTTTTTTAACAAATCGGCATCGACTTGATTTTTTTCACTGGCTTTATACCCTGCTAGATATCTTAATAACTCGATGTTCACTGTTGTACTGACGTTACGATCTTTCAGATCTTGAACTCTTTCTTCTTGTTTCCCTTCCAACTTAGAAAAAGGTTTATTTAAGAATTTATCGGATTCTCTGACCCAATTCTCTGTTAACGCATTGGGAGAAAACACCAGTGCTGGTTTACTAAGTATTAATGTTAACGCCAAAACAATGAGACTTTTTCCCAATCCTTGTTCTAGAGCCAGTAACACATTCTTCCCTTGATAGCGTGTTAAAATTTCATGCAGCACCCATTTCTGATAGAAATATAAAGTATAGGGGTCTCCTTCTTTTTCTTTAAAGATGGGGTTAATTTTCCTTACTTCTTCAAACTTATCTAAGATTCGTTGATAGATTTTCTTTAATGCAGCTTTCTTTTCTTTTTCAACAAGTCCTTTTAAATAATCAAAACCCGCTTGTTCATTCTTTGTAAAGTAACGCAGAAAGTTTTTCTCTAAGTTAAGGGAGAGAAGGTCTTGGTCGAGTTCTGAGTGGTCTTCAGCGTAATCGCTTAGGGCTTCATTAAGGGCACTGGTTTGTTGGATGTTTAACGTTTGGATGGGACCGATTTTGTTATTTTCGGTATCTAAAACTTGGAATTGAAAAGTGTTTAATTGACCTATGAGGATTAAGGGGAGTTTAAGGGTCCATTCGCCTTTTTCTGACACAACCGCTTGTAAACGCAGAGGACCAAAAACATTGATTTGGGCATTGGGCGGGGCCCGGCCTTTCAGAGTGACCAGTGTTTCTGATGTTTCAAATATTTCTTCTTTTTCAATGGTAGGAGAAACAGAATCGATGTCTAAGGTGAGCGTATCGTCTAATTCATATCGAACATCGTCTCCCGCTCTTTTCCCACTCAAACCACGAATGGCACTTTGAACCAATGCATTGATTTGAGCAGGGTTTAAATGGGGGAATTTTCTCCTTACAATTTGAATAAAGAGTCGTGAGTTATTGGATTTAAGCAACCACAAGATATCTAGCAATTCGTGTTCTTCTAAAGCTTTTATGTCGGACCTTGTGGTGGGGCGAAGTCGCAAGTTCAGCCACTGGGCGATGATGGGGGCGTCTTCGGGATTGAAGGACCACACACCCTTAAAACCCAGTTGAAAAATAACACTAATATTTTTTTTCTTACCCCCTTTCATGGACACCTCTCCTATCACTTCCAAGGTTCCATTCGGTAGCAAGCGACGAGTAAAACCATCTTTCCCATCAAATTCGAGAAACTTCTTGATTTTTAAAACCAAATCATAAGTTACTCCAATAAAAACCAACTTATCATCTACTTTTAAACCTTTTGCTGCCACTGTTACCGCTCGATCTTTCACCTCAGGATCTTGTAACAACAAAATATTATCCTTAGTAAGGTTTTTTGCAAAAAAATGATTAGTAAGAATCGCAACTTCTGTCGAATCTTTGGCATCATACGACCACACACCTTGGAGACCCAATTTGAATAAAACAGAAATATTCTTTTTTTGTCCTCCTAGAAGGGGAACCTTCGCCGTTACTTCCAAGGTTCCATCCGGTAACAAGCGACGGGTAAAACCATCTTTTCCTTTAAATTCGAGCATCTCCCTTATTATTAAAGCAATATCCTGAGGATTTCCAATAAAAACCAACTTTTCATTGGCTTTCAGCCCTAACGATGTCACTTTCACCGTTCGAACTTTTTCCTCAGGCGATTGTGGCAACAAAATATTTTGTTTCGTGAGTTTAACTCCCAAGAAATGATTGGTAAGAATCGCAACCTCTATCGAGTCGTTAGAATCAAACGACCAGATTCTTTCGGAACTTAACTGAAATAGAACAGAAATGCGCTTCTTTTCTCCTCCTCGAAGAGGCACCTCTGCCGTTATCTCCAAGGTTCCATCTGGTAACAAACGACGGGACAAACTATCTTTTCCTTTGAATTCAAGCATCTTGTTTATTTTTAAAGTATTCTCACGAACGCTCCCAATAAAAACCAACCCATCACCATCTCTAAGCCCTGATTCCATGACCATCACGGCTTGATCTTTTGCCGTAACCTTTTGTAACAATAAAATATTCTCTTTTGTGAGATTACCTCCTAAAAAATGATTTGCAAGAATGGCAACTCCTGTCGAGTCTTTGTCATCAAATGAACAGACTCCCTTCGCTCCTAATTGAAATAAAACAGAAATAATCTTCTTTTTTCCTTCTCGAAGAGGCACCTCTGCCGTTACTTCTAAGGTTCCATCAGCAAACAAACGACGAGTAAACCTATCGTTTTCTTTAAATTCGAGCATCTGTTGTATTTGGCGGACATTTTTAGAACGATCCCCAATAAAAATTAATTCATTAGCTACTTTTAAGCCTAATTTTTTTACTGCTATTGTTCGACCCTCCGCCTCAGGCTTTTGTAACAATAAAATATTCTTTTTGTTAAGTTTGTCACCCAAAGCATAATTCGTTAATATCGTCACATTCTCAACATCTCTCTTATTAAAAGACCACACATTTTTTTCCCCAAGTTGAAAAACAACAGTCACTGTTATAGTCCGACCTCCGCTAATCGGTACCTCACCTGTCACTTCCATCGCCCCATTTGGTAAAAGTTTACGATTCAATTTATCTTTTGCCTCCGATTCAATCATTTTTGTTATTTTCGAAACATTGACACTGGGATCACCAATAAAAATTAACTCTCCATCCATTTGAAGTCCTGACTTTGAAATACGAATTTTATTTTTATTGGCTTTTTCAGCATTATCTTCTATTAGAGCTGCCAAAGGCAGCAAATGTCCCAGTTTCCCCAACCAACTCTCATTTGAAAACGCTCGCAAGAACAAAACAAGCGCGTTATGACTTGAATGAAGAATCGCCGAATCAAAATATGAATTTGAAGTCATAAAGCTGCCAAACACAAACGGACTCCCGAGGATTATCCCCACGAAGAAAAGTTTAAAGAACTTACTACTCAGAAAAGGTGTGTTGGGATGGAATAAAGAAAACACAACCGCACTCACGCCCCATACCAGATAGGATACCCACGGAGAGCCGGGGAATAACCATAGACTGAGCGGAATCATGAGCTGAAACACCATTTCCCAATTCACACCGAAGATTAAATACAGCTTTTCTGTGATAGAGAGTTTGGGTTTAACTTCATCTTGTATGGCATCGGTCTTATTGAAAACGTTCACGTGAAATTGAATGAAACGTTTGCCAACTTTCCAGAAAAAGTTATTTTCGTTTAGGATGCGCGCTGACAAGCTGCCGTATATTTTGACCGCGATGGCTTTACTATTTACAGTGGTAGGATTAACAAATAACTTTTCTGCTTTAAATAATTTATCGAGCGGTGTTTTTTCTCGAGAAAAAACCGTGAGATACTCACTCCCTTTTTCGGTTTCCACTTTCGATATTTTTGGGGATACCACAATATAGGGGACGTTGTTTTCTCTTAAGAGCTTTGTCACGTGAGGAGTGTGGAAGCCGCCAACGACCAAAACCTTCGGTTTTGGAATTTTCAAATTCCAAATATCAAATTCCAAGCTATTTATTTTTTTGGCATTTGACTTTTGAATATTGTTTGAATTTTGTGATTTGTCATTTAGAATTTCAATTTTCGATAATAAATTGAACACCATCTTCTCACTGCGAATATCCGCTTCTCGGTAGAACTGTTCGAACGGGGCAAGTTCCAGTCCCCTCTCCCTTTTAGGGAGAGGGTTAGGGTGAGGGGTAAGGTGCGAGGAAGAGCTCAAAAGCCCCTCCTCACCCTGACCCTCTCCTCCCGAAAGGGAGGAGAGGGGAACCGTTGGAATTAATGGATTGGAGTGTTTTTTGTATTCTTCCCACTCATTTGGTGTTAGAGAAAAATCAACGAGCTTTTCTGTTAACGTTAATTGGCGACTTAAGTTTATTAACTCTTTTTCTTCGTTCGTTTTGGCTAGTCTTTCGACTATTTCTTCTTCTAAACTTCTGACGCTTTTCAGTAAGGGTTCAGCTTTTATTCCATCAGACAAGAGCACGTAACGAATGTAGTTATTGAAAGACGGGGTTTTATCTAAAGAAATTCCTTTTTCGTTACAAAGGTTTTTTAAACCTTGATAATAAGACCCAAAACTTAAATTCCCCATTCGGTAGGCCACGCTTTCTTTCATGAGCTCTGATATTTCTTTTTCAGATAATCGTTCCGTGAGTTTTTCAATAACGATTCGGCGTTCGGTTTCGACTTGTTTGAAGTTAAGTGATTTTTCGAGGTGGTAGGCTTCTAAGAATGTTCCTACTTCCTGCTTTGACCCTCTCCCGTAAAACGGGAGAGGG
>JBJXGI010000079.1:0-32902 GCA_046153645.1 Elusimicrobiota bacterium
AATGAGTTTTCCGCTGAGTCTCATGGAACAAAAATAAATGTTTTATCGATAAAAATCAAATCGTTCCTCGACGAAAAAAAAAGGTGGGTCGTCACGACATTCGCCGGAACAAATGGATCCCGGCTTACTGCTTTCTCAGCATTCTCATCCCTCAACAAAAGGGCCGGGATGACAGCTTATTGCCTTGCTTTCGCAACAGTCCCAGGATTTAAAAAGTAAGCAGTAAAAACGAGCTGATTTTAAGGAATCTTTTTACTTTATTATAGTGAAGCGAAAACTACCCCTAAATTCTTTTCCATCTATTTTAGAGCTAATTGAGCCTAAATAAGTTGCAGATTTGAATAATTTTGGATCTAATGGAATTTCATAAGTTAATTTTCCATTTGTAAATTGGCTTATAGTTTCAACTTTTGATTCGTAGGCCAAGTCACCAGCGATATCGTAAATTCTGAAAGACATTTCAGCGGGTTTCACATTAACTTCAATATGAAGTGTGGGCGTCTGGCCTGACTTCGTGGGGTTGGGGTAAACATAAATATCACCAAAATCAATTCGAGGCTTAATGATAGCGGCATAAACTTGGTAATAACCGAACTGAGGTGGGTTAAAAATAATTGTGCCGTCTTCTATTCTTTGTTGTTGAACTTTTTCCCATTTGTTCCTTGCTCTTAAAATATAAACCGCGGGAGTTCCCAAATTAGATCCCAAAGTAGGAAGTTGAATAACCCGCTGATTTTGTGTACTTGGGGGTGGATTTGATTCGGGATTATAAACCAAAAGCAAATCAACACAAATATCCGGATCTAACAAATTCCCAATGCCTTCTGGCGGTGGAATTTGACCATTTTCATTGGCAATTCCAAATGCATTCCCAAGGGGCAAAAGACCATTTTCTGCGCCAGATTGTCCCGCTTGATTTTGAATACTATTTGGCGCATTCAAAACATCAACTTCACAATCTCGATCCGCAGCTAACGTTTCTGTTGGAATAGCGGTTTGAGTTCCGAGTGGACTGGTACTGGTTGGATAACTCGTTCCCGTATTATCGGTTGATCTTGTAGGATCCGGAACAACACCTGTATTAACAACATTGGTTCCCGTTGGGTTTGGGCACCACCAACAATACCAGGGCTCCGTAGACGTTGGGTTGGGCGTTCTTGTGGGATTCAAACTTGAAGTTGGGTCATATGAAGGGTTATAGATTATAGTTGGATTGACTATGCTTGTATTTGTTGGAGAAACACTCCCCGTTAGTGAAGCAGTCTGTGAAACCGATGGCACAATAGTCATGGAGTTCGAAGTATCTGGTGATGTTGATGCTAAACCAGTGGCAGAGGGCGTTCTAGACGTCGTTTGAGTTGTTGTGGCGTAAGTTGTCCCTGCTATTGTCGACCCTACTGATCCAGTGACAGTGGGTGATTTGGTTGTGGTGGCAGACTTAGTAGCCGAAGTTGTTGCCGATGTGGTTGCCGTCGTTGTTTTGGTTGTTGTGGCAGTTGTAGTGGCTGACGTCGTTTTAGTTGTGGTTTTCGTTGTTGTTGTTGTGGGATAACAAAAGTTAGGCCCGTTGACCCAAGTATGAAGAGCGATTTTCCCAGCTGATTGAGGAGAAACACCATAGGAGGCAACAATAAAAACAGCTTTTTGGTTTGCCGTTAACCTTGGCTTATCTTTCAAATTAAAATAAGGCTTAGCCAGAGTTGGATCAATTTCGTATCTTAGAACATCATCAACTGTTGGATTGCCTCCCATAATAACCAATTTTTTAGATTCTAAAACTTGCCCCAAATTATGAATTTGAGACTGAGAATAACTCGGTGCCCAACCACTATCAACAATACTTAAATAAGCTGCAACGTTATTTACATCATAGGGTGCAATTCCAGGGGTTTGGTTCCCACAGGGTGGAGGCAATTTATATTCAGCGCGTAGTTTAAATGTTGCTTTGCAATCCTGAACACTGACGGCATAAATTTCCGCGATATTACCACCCGCAGCCGCTTTATCAACGCAGAAATTATTGGCGCCACAGGAATTAGGATCGTCAATCACTGTACAAGCACAATTAACAGGAGGAGGACATTGTTGAGCTTCCACAAAAGTATTAAATTGAGATAAAACAATTGAAGAAGTAATAAATAGTCGGCAAACAGAAAAAAAATTTATTTTCTGCATTTTTTTAAAAATATTTAATGCTGCTATTCGTTTTTCCATAATTACACTTTATAATTATAAAGTATTCATTAACGAGTTTGTTAACTTACACATTAAAAACACCTTAATATTCGGTTAATATTTAACGAAACTGAAAATGGAGCCCAATAAATCAAGTTTGATAGATATTGCGAAGATTTACAATGAAATATAGATATATTTTTAAATTGGCACAAATGTTGCGTGAATACTAAATATGGTTAAACAAAATAATAAATGGGTTCATTCTTCAATTGGGTTTGTTATTTTAGCCCTTATTTTAGTGGGGTTAAGTGGCGCGTCCATTGAAGTCCCCGTTATGCCCCATGAACCTGAAATATTGGCCCAAGAATTTAAATTTGACGCGCAATCGACAGGGCTCATCGAAAAATTAGATCAACTAGGACTTCTCAGTAGATTAAATGAAGACCGCTTGGATGAGTTTTTAGAATTACAAATAAACACGAAAAGATCATTGGCTCAAATTCTTAATGACAAAGAGTGGCAAAAAGAGTTGGGGCTCACTTCGAATCGATTTTTGGCAACTTGGTATGTGGCCAATCCGTTTGAAATGTTACCCGTGGAAATTCAAAAAGGCATTAAAAAAGTATCCGTTCCATTCAAAACAAGACGTGATATTAGTCGCTGGTTAGAACAAATCAAAGCGCCAAGTATCTGGACAAAAGCAATAGAAGTAGCATTGGTTGAAACAACTCCTCAAAATTTATGGCGAGCTTCAAGAGGTCTTCGTCCCTATGCGAAAAATGGACAGTTTCTTGAGCCTATTGTGATTGATCATGGAAAAGGCAAAATTGAAACCAGAGAAGGACACATTGCCACTGACCCGAGAGTTATTCCAACCAACTCCAAAGTTATTTTACTGGTGAGAGTGAAAGGAAAAGATCACGTTTTAAAAGTAAAAGCAGCTGATATTGGCCAAGCGATTAAAGGATATCACGTCGATTTACCAGTTCATATGAGCAAACCCAAGAATCCAATGCCCTACTTAAGATTACCGAGAGAATATCTACACAACCCAACAGTCCAAATATTAATACCAAAACAAAGGTCTCGTATAAAAACTAGTCTAAATCGAAAGGCCTAAGCGGTTTTTCAGAAATCCCTTCTTTCTTAACTTTTTCAACTTCTGATTGGAAAACGTTTTCTAATTTCTTTTTATGATCTTTCATTTCATCTTGTTTTTGTTCAAACAGATGAACTCTTTTCTTCTTGGCGTCTTCTATTTTTTTTAACGCGGCGTTCATTTTATCTTCACCTGAAACTTGATTTTCTTGGGCTGACCACTTTCCTACAATGCCCCCCGACGCCGCGTCAATTTCAAGCATTCCTTTGCAATGTGGGCAGGTCACATAATGAGTTTTGCTCATTGATTAATAAACCGAATTTCTTTTTCACCCGGTCGAAGGTAGCCTAAATCTCTTCGGACAAGATATTCATAATAGGTGGGGTTTTTATTGAGACTATTCAGTTTTTCACGTGTCATGACAACTTCTTGATTAAGTTCAGTTAATTCTTGATTGGCTTGGCGTATCGCTTTTTGGTTGGAGATGGTTTTACGCACATTACCATTAAAAACATAGATCATCATAAGTAGTGCAAAACCACCTATGATGATCCATTTTTTATGGGTTTTAAAAATCGATAAATCCATTAAAAAGAGTATATCTTTTTATTGAATTAACGATCAAATGCGTGAGTGCCTGGGAAATTCGCGCGCCGTCCTAATTCTTCTTCTAATCGAAGAAGTTGATTGTATTTGGCGATACGGTCGGACCGCGAGGCAGAACCTGTTTTAATTTGTCCAGATCCTACCGCAACAGCAAGATCTGCTATAAACGAATCTTCCGTTTCTCCTGATCTGTGTGAAATAATTGAATGATAACCATGTTTGGAAGCCAATTGAATAGCTCTAATTGTTTCAGTTAAACTTCCAATTTGATTCACTTTAATAAGAATGGCATTGGCAATGTTTTTATCAATTCCTTCTTGAAGCCGTTTGGTATTGGTTACAAACAAATCGTCCCCAACCAACTGCGTTCTAGCACCGATAGTATCTGTCATCATTTTCCATGAATCCCAATCGTCTTCATATAAACCATCCTCAATAGAAACAACAGGATAATCTTTGGTCCATTTTTCATAAATAGAAACAAGCTCTTTAGAAGAAAGAACAGGTGAACCTTTTTCACCTGCTAAAGTATATTTTCCATTTTTGTAAAGTTCATTGGATGCCACATCAAGTGCCAAGAGAACATCCTTTCCTGGTTTGAATCCGGCTGAGGTAATAGCCTGACAAAGAAGTTCCAAGGCTTCTTCATTGGAAGAAAGATTTGGAGCAAACCCCCCTTCATCACCCACCGCTGTTGAATAACTTTTATTTTTTAATATTTTTTTAAGGCAATGAAATACTTCCGCGCCGGTTCTTAATGCTTCTTTGAAGCTTCCACCTCTGACGGGAACAATCATAAACTCCTGAATATCGACATTATTGTCTGCGTGAGCACCACCGTTGACCACATTCATTAAAGGGACTGGCATGACGATTGGCTTGCGTTCATAACCAAATGTTTCTCTGATGTGTTGATATAAGGCCAAACCTTTTGATGAAGCACCAGCTCTTGCACAAGCCAAGGAAACGCCCAGAATAGCATTGGCGCCTAAACTGGCTTTATTCGGGGTAGCATCTAGTTCAATGAGGGTTTCATCAATTTGAACTTGATTCGTTGCGTCTTGACCTTTTAAATGGTTTGCGATTTTGGATTCAACGTTATGAACAACTTTTTGAGTTCCTTTCCCACCATAGCGACTGGGATCGTTATCTCTCATTTCTAACGCTTCATGCGCTCCGGTGGACGCCCCCGATGGAACAGCCGCTCGTCCGATACTTCCATCTGACAAAATCACATCAACTTCAATTGTGGGGTTTCCCCTCGAATCTAGAATTTCACGGGCTTTTATTGCCACTATTCGCCCTCGGCGATTTCGAACTGTTTTTGTTTGACGTCGAACTGTTTTTTTCTTAACCATAACGCTCCATCTCCTTGAATACCAATGACAATATTTTAAAAGCTAAATTTATTTCTTTTTTATTGATCGTATAGGAAGGCAAAAATCTTAAAACATTACCCTGCGTACAATTAATCAATAATCCTTTTTCTCTGGCCATTGAAACATAAGGATCTCCTGGCACTTTTAATTCGATGCCAATCATAAGTCCTTTTTGACGAATGGCTTGAACTTTTGGATGAGTTTGAAATTCGGAAAGCTTATCTTTAATGAGGCTTGCCGTCTTTTGGATACCAACCAAACCACGAGAAGACAATATTTTTAATACTTCCAAAGCAGAAGCGCAAGAGACAGGATTTCCACCAAATGTAGATCCATGAAGACCAGGCTCCATATATTTGGAAACTCGTGGCGCGGCCAATGTAGCTCCTAAGGGAAGCCCCCCTGCAATTCCTTTGGCAAGTGAAACAATATCAGGTTGAACATGATATTGTTCAAAAGAAAAAAAAGTTCCTGTTCGTCCCATTCCCGACTGAACTTCATCTAAAATGAGAAGTAAATTGTTTTCCTTACAAAGTTTATCAGTTCCTTCTAAAAAAGTTTCTGAGGCAATGTTAATACCCCCCTCGCCTTGAACAGGCTCCATCATAACGGCAATTGTATTTTCATTGATGGCGTTTGTTAAGGCAGTCAAATCATTATAAGGAACTGACTTAAACCCTTCTAATAAAGGCTCATAAACTGAATTAGAACGTGTTTTTCCCCAGCTTGCGGTAGATGTGGCAATTGTTCTTCCATGAAAAGCATTTTGAAAAGTAATAATTTCTCGTCCTTTTTTATTTTCTTTGGTGGCCCATAACCGGGCGAGTTTAATGCATAGTTCATTGGCTTCAGCGCCAGTATTTGAAAAGAAAACTTTAGAGTTTTTCCATTTTCTTGTTAATTCTTGAGCGTATTTAAATTGTGGCTGAGTGTAAAAAAAATTAGAGGAATGAATGAGAAGCTCGGCTTGTTTTTTAATGGCATTAACAATATTTTTATTGCTATGCCCCACACCACAAACAGCAATCCCTGAATAAAAATCAAGATATTTTTTTCCACTTTCATCCCAAACCCAAGATCCTTTCGCTTTTTTTATGAGCAAAGGTTGACGTTTAAAAGTATGCATAAACACTTCTAATTCTTTTTCTAAATAAGGATTTTTGGTTTTATTTTTCATTTGATAATTTGCGTGCCTTTCTCAATTTGAATTCCCCAATTACCATTTGTTATGGTGACTTGTTTAATTCCTTTGAGAATAGCCATGCGTGCTGATTGTATTTTGGGAATCATTCCACCTGTCACAACACCTGATTTAATATAGCCATCTATTTTATTTAATCTCAAAATAGGAATTCTTTTTTTGTTTTGATCCAAAACACCAGGAACATTCGTGAGAAAAACAAGATTATCCACTTTCAATTCTTGTCCAATGGCGCTGGCGGCATCATCCGCGTTAATATTAACCGCGTTTCCTTTCGAATCAGATCCAACTGATGAAATGACGGGAGAAAATCCATTTGAAATAAGAGCTTTTAATAAATGCGTGTTAATTTTCACAGGTTTTGCCGCACGGCCCAAACCTGGAATGGGAGAAGCAATAACCAAGTTCCCATCTCGGCAAGAAAGTCCCACTGAGGGAATGCCTTTAAAATTTAATTCGCCCACAAGTCCTTTATTAATTTCACCACTTAGGACTCGTTCAACGACAATCATTGCTTCAGGAGAAGTAACTCTTCTTCCTAGTTTAAATTCGTGAGGAATATTTGCCTTAGTTAATTCCTGCTCAATTTGAGGGCCGCCACCATGCAATAAAACAACGGCATATTTTTTTCGCAGCCTCAAAATATCTTTGATAATTTTTTCCCGAATTAGGCGGCTACCCACCATTTCCCCACCAGCTTTTATGAGCCAAACTTTTTTCATTTTGATTCCTTGTAATATTCGCATCGCTTCCCAATTTCACAAAAAGAGCAATAAGATATGTTGGGTGTAAATATCTTATTTTTAATCTGATTGGCTGTTTTTTGGATAAGTGTTTCGAGTTCTAAATATTGATCATCCGAACGAGATGTTTCAACCCAGGTGTGAGATGATAGAAAATAATATTTAAGTCGAGGATTATTAATTTTTAATTCTTTTTTCATGGCATAAGCGTAAAGCGTCATCTGCAAATCCTGGTTTATTTTTTGATCGCTCCATCCTTCCTGGTTTGATTTATATTCAATGATTTCATAAATACCAGCGGGACTCAAGTCAAGCCGATCGATAATACCGATGAGGGTAAGATCAGAGTTTATCTCTATTCGAAATTCTCTTTCTGTTTCAATCTTTTGTGATTTGTTATTTTGATGATCTATCAAAAAATTTCTGAGGATGTCTTTTCCTTTAGAATAGGTGTCTAGTGTTTGTTCGATTGATTTGTAACCTTCATTGACCCAGGCTTGATCATAAATCTCCAGGAGACGTTCTAGTGTTTTTTCAGAATTTTCATCGTCTAGAAAAGCGCCTAAAGTTCGATGTAACGACGTACCAAAAGACATGGAACCCGTTTTTCCACCTCTCATCCCTTCGTCAAAAACCAAGTGATATAACCAAGGACACCGTTGAAAACTTTGGATTCTAGAAAACGAAAGATCTATCAAACATTGTCCTCAACAAATCGAAAAAAATCTACCAAGGTGTCTCCGTATTTTTCTGTTCTAAATTTAATGAGATTCTGAACCTGATCGGGAATTTTTTCTTTTTGATGATGCTGAATAATAATGACTCCTTTCGGATTTAACAACTTATGATTAATTATGTTTGAAAGAGTTGGTTCCGATAAGCTTAGTGGTTTTTTATTTTCATCAACATAGGGTGGCCCCATAAAGATAATGTCATAGGTGGGACCTTCGAAAGGAAATTTTTGAGTGACATCAAGCGAAAATGTTTCCGATTTATCTCTGAACCCGAGTTTGTCGAGATTGGATTGAAGATGGCTTAATGTCTGCCGATTCTTCTCAATAAAAACAACTTTTTTGGCCCCATTTGATAAAGCCTCCATTCCAACTGATCCCGTTCCTGCGTAGAGATCTAAAAAAGTGCAGTTGGGTAAACGGAAGTGAAGAATATCAAACAGAGATTTCTTAATTCGACTTAGGATGGGTCTTAAATAAAGGCCTTTCGGAAGTGGTAGTAAACTACGACCTCTGGCTGAACCCGATAATATTTTTTGCATGGAAATTAAAAGTGGAGCTGATCGGGATTGAACCGACGACCTCCTGCATGCCATGCAGGCGCTCTCCCAGCTGAGCTACAGCCCCTTTCTCACTTGTATCAATAATCTTGAATTGAGTTAACTAACCAAGAAGTGAAGAAGGGATCCTACTAAAAAAATTATTTTGATTCAACATAGGGAACAATTCCATTAAATCCAGAAGCACCTGGAAATATTCTTTTCTGTTCTTCGATTGTTTGAGACAGAATGTCGATGATGGGCGGTGGGTTTGCCCCTAAGGTGGCCCCTCCAAAATTTCGAGCACTTGCAGAGGGTGAAATGGAGGCCGGAGTTATTTCCATTTCACCTTTTGCTGGTACCGCACCTAAAGCAATAACACTCAGACGCCATTTTTCAGGATCGCCTTTTAAAATTGATCGCGGAACAGAAACAGAAAGCGTATTTGAATTTGGAGTGATGGTTGATAAAAGTTTTAATCGACGTGGTGAAGCATTTGATAGTGCTTGAAATAAATGGGCTTGGCCAGGAATCAAATTGAGCGCATATTCCCAAGCGGCATTTTTGTCGATGGAAACAGCTCCTCTGTTTTTAAGAGGTGTTGTGTTTCCCGCTCCAGAAACACGATTTACATCAATATAAACATCGAAGAGTGGTTGGAGAATGGTTTTTGCGCTAACAAAAGGTCCTTCCGTCATTATTGAAAAAGTAATCTGATCTTCATCCCACGAAATCGAAAATTCTTTAATATCAAAAATCCCTTTATTATTCCCTCCGGTTGGATAAGTGAAGTTCCCTGGTCCAAAATCATCTTGAGATAAATCATTCCAAGTTGATTTTTGATTTCCGCTGGTAAAAAAAGGTTTATCACTTGCAGAAGGCATATGAGGCTTTACATAAGTGTTATTTATTTTGGGATTATATTGTTCCGAAAACGACCGATTCAAATAAGGCGGTATTGGTAAACCACAAAGTCGATAGACATTGCTGAGGGTGGCTAGAAAAGTTCTTTCACTATTGGGAATAAGTACATCCGTTTGACCCAACGCCAGTAAAAAATCTCCAGCTTGAGCTTGATAAAGTTCCTCGAGCGCAGAATCAAGCCTCTGTAAGTTCGCTGTTCCAGAATTTTTATATTTTTCAATATTAGACCTGGCTTCACTTAAGCTGTACCAAGCGCGCTTTTGTTGCGGAGTTTGGATCCAAAGACTAAAGTCGTTTTCGAACTTAAAATCTTTGTCATTGATGATCAATTCTTCTGGAGCCGTTTCAGTTAATTCTATACCGGTTTGAAACTGTGCATTATCCAGATTAGCGCGTTTACTTATTTGGGTTAAAAACGCCAAATCGGAAGCTGGATCATCACGCAAAGAAGAATCTACCAGCGCAAAGGGTCTTTCTAGGGCCCAAATGGCTGTCTCTTTGGCCCAATTATCAGTTGAAATAGACGGGTCTAAAAGAGGTTGAGGTTCTGATACAACCAACCCCATTCCCCCAAAAAATAAAATACCCCATTTATTATCAGGTTTTGAAACAATCCAATTGATTCTGAATCTTTTTAGAGAATCAATAACATCAACAGATAAAGCCAAATAGGGAGGATAAAACCCATTAGGCTGCTGTAACCATTCTTTTTGAAATCGTCCGCTGCCTCTGGCTATTTGAGCGGCGATATCATCAGGCCAAATATAATCAAAACCCCACTTTAAAACGCGGTCCCCGGCCTGACTTAAACGCGATAAAAGCGGTAAATTTGGCTCATTATTGAGAGTTAATGCCACTTCTATTTGCCCAGAACTCTGAAGAACCCTAAACTTCTGAAGGGTTTCTTTGCGTTTTGGATCTGTGAAATAGCGTGCTGGAAAAATAAGGTTAATTTTTAAAAAAGGTTTGGTTGAGAGAAACTTCTGAATCTGATCTGCATCTCCCTCTGGGTGCAAAACTAAAAATATTGACCAGTCATGGGGTGTAGAAACAACACGCGGTTGGTCTTCAGAATGAATTCGAGCACAGACAAGATTTAAAACAAAAAAAAGTCCGAGAAATATATGTTTTTGAGATTTCATTATTGCGCAGATAAACTATGTAAATAAATCCCAGTTGTGCCGCTTCTGAGTTGCAGCAATTCATTTTTTACCTCCGCCCCTTCTTTTCTGGATTTCCAAAAAAGAGATACAGAAATCCCAATGAGAACAAGAGATAAAAGCGAAGATAATATGATGAGAGTTATTTTCTGAGAGGACATTTTTTTCCGACCCTTTGTGTTTTAAAAAAACCTCTGAAATTTAAAGCTTGAGAGGCTGCAAATTATAACTTATTAACTTTGCTTTTAAAGGGCTTGAATCGCAATTTCAAATGATTGAAGAGAACTTCTTTCAAGGGATTTGACTCTGAATGGTTTACGGCATAGCTGATGGAAAGAGCAAGACACATCACACCACGGGACCATTTGTTGCAACCGATCTTCGCAGGCCCCGTTATCCTCGACCATTGCTTTGATTTCTTTTCCGAATTTACCAGCACTTTTTAAGAACTTGACACCTAAAAAATCGCCTTTTTTGAGAGAAAAAACGTGCAAAATCTTTCCAGAACAATGGACAGGATGTTTTCCAGGGATTCTAAGGTGAAGTGTAATTTTCTGGCCTTGTTTAATAGGCTTTTCATTCAAGGAATTAAGCTGCAGTGACATTCCTCCTTCAGAAATATTGACCAATTGGGCATAGAGAGTTTCCCCTATAAAGGGCATCACCGGGAATATTTGAACTTGCACTTTGATGGATTGGTCAATACGTAATCTTTGATATGTTCGGCGATTAACAGTTTTCATAATTTAAAATCTGAATAATGCGCCGTAACGGAAAGTGTTTCCTAAATCCCCAAATGGAACCCAAGCAAAATTAAGTTCTAGCTGCTTTATTCCAACACCCGCACCCAGTGAAATTCCATGGGCCCCATCTGGACCAGTGGTTTCAGAAGAATATCCTGCGCGTAAGGCGGTCGAAAAGTCTTTGCCGATGGGTTGAATGTACTCTGCGCCAAAGCCATATTGAACATCGTTATCGCGAGGTTTTCTTAAATCTGTGGCCAAAACTAATTTATCTGAAAAAAACCTATGGGCAGCTCCCACATCAAAAGTCAAAGGTTGTGGATCGCTTTCATCTATAAATTTTATTTCAGGTCCAAAATGACGAACAGCAAACCCAAATGAAAGAGGTCTGGAAGCCATTTGATAACGTAAACCTAAGTCACCACTCATTGCTTGGGCAGATTCTGTATCAATTTCTTCTTTGATATACCGAAGAGTTACTCCAGCCGCCAAATTATCGATAATATTTCGCCCATAAGACAAAGCATAAGCCGCATCAAGATTCTCAAAGGTTCCTAAATCTGATTCATCATTTCCTCTTTTTTGTATATCACTTGCCTTAAGAGTCGCCGCAGAAATCGCAAACGTTCCAATTCCCGTAGGCACTGCAAAAGCTCCAAAATCATAATTTAAATTTTGGAACCACTGCGTGTGCATGGCCGTCATTTGACTCTCTTCAATCAAAGCCAATCCGGCGGGATTATGGTGAACAGTATTTATATCATCGGCAATCGCGACGAAGGCCTCTCCCATCGCCGTCGGGCGCGGGCCAGAACCAATTCTTAAAAATGACGCGCCACTGGTTCCAACATTTTTATTCGCAGCAAAAGCTGAATTTACTTGTACTATAAAGAGTGCAAAGAACCCTATTAAGAGGCGATTAAAATTAATCATTTAAGCACCGCCATTTTAAAGAACTTTTCCTTATTACCTATTTCTAATCGAGCAATATAAGTTCCCGAGGCGACTTTTTCGCCCTTCTCATTTTTCCCATTCCATTCCAAGTAGTAATGTGTTCCTGCTGTTGGGATGTTTATTTTTAAGGTCTTTATTTTTTCACCCAACACATTAAATATTTCCACCTCTGCGTCTCCCGTTAAATCAGGTGGGATACTCAACTTAATAAGAGTCCCCTCAATATTTTGAGTACTCGAATTTGACCCTGGGTTTTGAAGTGTAACGGTTTTTTGTTTTAGATTAAATGGATTTGGAAAATTGAGAACAGCCAATTCACCAGTGTACCCACCTGAACCCGTCAGAACAGATGAACTAGATGAAAAGACGGTAAAAACAGACGCATGCCCAATATCAACGCATATCCTTTGATTTTCTGTATCAACAACTTTATTCTGAGATTCAATGACGTATTCATTCGTTTCAGGATTGTAATAATAAACGTTGAGCTTTCCCGCATCTGAATCTGAAATAGTTGAGTCGTAGGATAAACAAAGCGTCGCTTCTTTCCCTTTTGGAAAAAAGTGGTTAACGCCGGCTGGCAATGTTATTTGAAGGAAATCGCCTAAGGGATCAGCCGCCAAAGTACCCAATCGAGAAAGAGCAGAAGCCATTTCACCTGGATAAGCCTTAAGACCTACTTTTTTTGTCAATCCAAGTACACCTTGGCCCGAAGCTGAATTTAATTCATCTAATGTTCCTGCCAATGCCATAGAAATATCAAAAGAGAGATTGGTATTGTTACCAAATGTTCCAGTAACAGTATTAAACTCCGTTTGGTCAATTTGGATACTGGATTGATAGGAATTTTTAAAGCTACCTTCTTTTAACCCTTTTAAACCGTTAAAAAACTCGACATCTTCGTCAACTGTATAATTGGTTTGAGTTAGAGGATTTTCTTTTTCATAAGTAGCATTAACATGAAATATGACTTTTGAATCATTGGCTGCTGGTGTATAAGTTGCAGTCAAAGATTGCCGATCGGACCCCAGGGCTTCGATAGAGTCAATGCTTAATGTCCCGTTTCCTTGTGACAAACTCAAAATTTCCTCAGCTGTGTCATCAAGTATTCCATCACTATCATTATCAATGACGTCTGAATTTCGAAGTGGCGTAGAAAAGAAAAACTGAAGAGAAATATCACTCCCATTTTTTGAAAAAGTATGGAAAAACTCTGGCGTACTCTTTTTAAAGGTTAATTGAATTCCGCTTACGTTATTGGCAGGCATTGTTAAACTGTCAATTGTCGTTACATCAGAATCATTTTCTCCAACAGAGATAACTTTTGTTGCCCCCTCTTGAACACCCGTAATTTCCCAAGACAAAACAGTTCCATCGTCATCGGTGGTTAAATTACCAATAGCAAGTGAATCAACAAAATCATTTCCAAAAGCAATCAATTGGCCCACATCGTTCTGATTAATAGGGGATCCATCTTCACCAACAATACTACCGCTGGCCGTGTACCCAGTATTGAGCGTGATGGTTCCCAGGTTATTTTCTCCTTGTGTTAAAACGATATTACCGAGAACTTTTGTTCCATAACCTTTTGCAATCGCAAATAATTTTTCTATGTTGGTTCCTGATTTTAAACCTGTTAGAACAAAGTTCCCACTGGCATCTGTCTCCGTTTCATGGTTTCCAAGAGGGTTATCAGTGAGTGCCTCGTTGGCGACCCTTGCGACAACGCTACTCCCTTTTCTGTCAACTTTAGTATCTCCAAAAGGAACAATAGGATCTGGACCTGCTGGGTCGGGCTTTACAACTGTTCCTGTAATATACGCATCGGCCACCTGGAGTTTAAAATTAACCCCAGGACTTACATTGGGCGCTTTAACATGAATTCTTTTTTGCTGAACATACAACAACCCATCAGAACCATCAGTCCCATCAAAATCATCTGGTCTTCTTGAGGGGGCAACTGTAATGTCGTAGTAAGAATTATTTTTCAAGCCATTCAAAGTATATTTACCCAACTCATCTGATATGGCGGAAATAAAAACTTCATTTCGATCATCTTGAGCTGTAACAATAATATTGGGCAAGGGGAGATTGCTGCTATCGGTTATCTCTCCGGTGATAGTAACGCCTGGCTCTAAATCAACTGGAAAAATTTTTGTTTGACCAGCTTCGAGTTTAAATCCATTAATTGTTTTATTGACATAAACTTGTTTACCTGATGCCACATCAGATTGAGATGGGGATCCGTGCTGCCCTAATGCAAGGGCACAAGGAACATTGGGCGATAGAGATAAACTGTAATAACCATCACTATTAATTGCTTTAGCTCTGGCAAAAGTATTGTTTTCACAACGAGCTTCAATGAAAAAAGAATTTGATAGCACATCACCTGCATTGCTTGAGGTCACAATTGTTCCGGATTTACTGTCGCGCAACTGCAATAACAATTTCGCAATTTTTTGGAGTGGTATTGATTTTCCTGATACGTTTGTCGCAGCAACCTGAACTGGGATACCAATAGATGTGTATTTCGCCTGAATTGATGGCGGGGCTTCTTGTTCCACAGCGCGTAACGTATACAATCCTGGCGCTACTCTCGGCATTGTAAAAGGTTGAGATGTCCCTGAAAAAGATATTTCTGTTTGATTTAGAGTTCTTTTATTTTGCTCTAAACTAATAGTGATATTTCTTGTGTTAGTTTCAGGATCACTGGGATCCTCCAAATCAACTGTTCCACTAATAGAATAACCAGATTCCAGTTGAACAGTTAAACCTGTAACAGCATTATCAAAAACTTCAATAAATTGTTTTGCGTTAGCGGCTTCTGGACCATCTGAGGAATTACCATTGAGTTCAACATTCGCAGATAGTTCATAGACTCCTTGAGGAATGGTCCCTGAAAATTGACCTGAAGCGTTAAAAGGCATAACAAAAAAGTTATTAAAATCATTAAAATTATTTGGCCCACTCATGTTATTAGCAAAATTTCGATTAAACGCTTTTTTGAGAACAATATGACCAACAGGGTATGTTCTCGAAGAAGAGTCAAAATTATAATAGGTAAAAGTAAAAGTACTGGAAGTAATATTTGAAATTGTATAAAGACCACCTACAGTTGAAGTGACAGTTCCCGATACCAAACGAGATTTTTTAAATTGTGTTGTTATGTCTTTCTCCACGCCATTTTGAGCTTGGAAATTTCCTTCATAAAAGTCTAATGTGGTGTTCTCTAACCCTCTAATGGTTACAAAACTTGTGTTTAATTTATTGAAACAAAAAGCGCCTGATCCATCGGGAATTTTACTTCTCACGCCTTGCCCATCCGGACCAAAACTCATTAACTCCATTCTTACATTTGACATGGTAAATCCGGGGCTTCCAGCTGGAGGAACAACTGTCCCACAAATATCTCCCGTGTTTTCATTTAAAACGATATTTTTTGTTCCTATGCCTCCGGAGATAGTGACATTCATAGGGCCGGGTGGATTAACTTGAAAACCAGGAAGATATGTCCATAAATTATAAGTGCCATCTGCTAATCCTGAAATTTGATAAGAGGATGTTGTTGAGGTTGGATGAGGCGTTAAATTAGCTTCTATATATCCACCCGATTGAGTGGCTTGTAAAAAAACAGAAACAGGAACTTGAAAAGGATTGGGGTTAGTGGATGTATCGCCATTCACAGTAATGCTCCCACTCAGTATTCCCCCTTTATCGAAAATAGGGAAATTAATTCCGCCAACATCAACATTTGAAACATTCGCGCGAATATTTGAGGAAATGAAACCTTGAGAATAGGCTCTAATAAAATATTTCACCACTGTCGCACTAGCAGGAACGGAAATCGAATAAGGGGCTGACGTGGCAGCTGGAGAAAAGCTCGTTCCACCGTAAAAGTTTTTATTGGGGTCTGAAGTATCACACTTACTATCTTCATTTTGATCAACACAAGCATGCAACCATGCGTGCATTCCACTAGGATTATCAAGAGAAGCAACATTTAAAATCCCTGATATTTCTGGAAATTTAGCCAGTGTGATGGTTTGATCTGTGTTGGTTGTCAAATTTACGGTATAGGGAGCGATCCCATATCCAGGAATAGAAACACGAATATTATAAAGAGTACTTGCTCTTAAAAAAAGATCAATATGAGGAGTGGGCGTGACATTCCAGGTATCCCCTAAATCTGCGGTTATAGAAGAACTGGCAAATCTAAAAGGTGATGATGTCTGATAAGAATATGTATTTGTATAGGCATCAATATGACCAAATCGCTCTGGTAACGAACCAGCTGATGGTCGCAAAACAGTCAAACGATATCGTATTCCTGGTTCTAATGTGACATCCCCTAAATCATTGAGCGCCACATTTGATGTGAACTGCAAATTTTTCTCTAAATAACCATTTCTTGATAATTTAAATGAATAGGACTGCCCTTGTTTTAACCCATAGATAGTGGCATACCCAGATGGATTTGTGAATTTTGAATCATAAAAATTAGCACCAAAAACTTCTAAACGTGCACCTTCAAGAAAAGTAGCCAGGTTATTTTGATCTACTGCGCGTATTTGAACTCCATTTGTTACTGAGACCGCTGTTAGTTGACTATTTGAATCAATCACTGACCCAAGAGAATTTCTAATGATAATATTAATATTATAAGTCCCCGGGTCTCCATAGCTATAACCTTGCCCGGGAATATTAACTCTTCCGTTCCATGGAATCCTCACCGAGGAATTCGTTCCTGCAAAAAAATCGACAGGCATGCTTAAACGCTCTATTTGAACTTCCCACGAATTACCTACACCAGCATTAAAGTTAATAAAAACTTCATCAGAAGTACCATCACCATCAGGAGAAAATGTTGCCGACAATGACGATCCCAACGTTCCCGTGTCAATGGTTGGCGTTATTGCTCTGGCAATACTGGCAACCGACAGGAAAAAGATAAACGAAATTATTTTTTTAATATTCATAAGTGAACCCAAACTGATAGTTAGAATTGTTGTAGTTATATTGATATACAGCTTCATAATCGTTATTTGATCTGGTCTGTCCAAAATTAGATTGAATTTTTGCTCTAAAATGTTTTGCTATGGGGTAACTAAAACCGAGGTTTACCATAGAATCGGTGATAAATAGTTTTTCATTCTCATTGTAATTTCCAGCCACCGTTTGGATATGCCTGTTCAAGTAGTTCTTATGTGAATAGCTATATCCTGTTTCTAAAATAATGGGACCGGCTTGTGGACCTTTAATACCCAATGAAAATTGCGCGCCAACACTTTTCACATCATAAGAATAATAGTCGTCATTAAACCTTGCCACTCTGGCATCATAGTTATTTTGATTTGAAGAGAAATTTGTATACCCCATATTCAAACGTGAGGTAAAAATACCCCAATGTCCAAAACCCCAGCGCTTGTCAATTCCACTCGTGAGACCGGAATAAACATCGTTCCTTTTTGATGCGGTTAATAAACCACTTTTATTAACAATTGTTTGGTCTGTATAAAAACGTGGAGAGTAAACAATATTCATTTTTAAACCAAACCCAAAAAACAAAGGCAATTCAGTACCCAATGAAAAAACATGAATATAATTATCAAGCGGGTTTTCAGCTGAAAACTCCCTGGCCAAATTATCTTGTGAGGCTTCTAACGATTGATAATTAGGAAATTTCAAAAATGAAAAATCATAGGCGAGTGCTAATTTTTTCTTTTTTCCCCAACTATATTCTCCCTCTAAACCTCCGGTAAAAGTTCTGTAATCATAAAGGCCTTTATTCCAATTTTCATCAGATGTTTCTCGGTACCATTTTTGTCGAACTCCCATACGTTCTTTTAGTTTAAAGCCTTTTTGGTTATTTTGAATTGCTTTTATATTAATGGCATTATCCCAGCTATCTTGGAAAAGAGTGTTTCCCCCGGCTAATTCTTCAGCAGACCTTGTCCCTCTATATTGACTTTCGACATTTGAAATGAGTGAATTTTTTTCAGAAAATTTTATAGCAGGAATGAAATTAATTCCTACATTTCCGCCCAAACCGCTTTTCTCCCCTTCAAAATAATACTGACCTGTGTAGAATTGACCATTAATAAGAGGAATATATTCCGCGCTAAAGGCAGAACCCACTAAAACCATAGATAAAATAAATGAAATTATGACGTTTTTCATTTCAAGAGTCCCGATTCAATCAACACTTTAGGAGTAATGCATAAATCGATTTTTCTCCCACTAAATTCTGTGGCAGTAATAACTGTTTCAAAATTCCATTTCATTAACTCATTTCTATAATCAGCTCCATTGGAAAGCCCTGAAAAATCATCTCTTGTGGCTATTTTTCCCTCATCATTAATAATGTAATTATCAAAGCGCAAATATTTTCCGTCTGCGTAATAAAGCGTATTCCGGCTATAAAGAGTATCGCTTCCACTTGGATACTCTGATGCAGCAGTCACAGGCGCATAATTAAATGTCCCATCTAAATCTTGAGCCAAAATATGTTGCCCCACTGTTGAAGGTTCATATTGAGTTTTAATGGAACTATTGGCTTTCAAAGTATAGTTATCAAAAGAATTTTTCCAAAGCGTATCGGCGGAAGTTAAATTTCTATATTCGGACGTGGTAGGATCTTGAACAGAAACTTTTTTGGCTGATTCTAAATTGGCTGGTGTCACCAGAGAAAATGTATCGGTATCAGGATTATAAACTTTATAATTGCCATCACTTAAGAGTTCTGCAGCATCAATATCTCTTGTGTTGGATGTTACTGTTGGATCGGTTAATGTATAAGTATTTCCATCATTTGTAATTTGTACGAGATGCCCTCCACTGGCTTCATCCGTTAATGAGTCAATTGTGTTTGATCGAATTTTTTCGTAAGCCGTGAGGTAGTATTCGGGCGCTGTGCCTCCAATTTTTCCATTTAAGTCTCTTAAGGCGAGTGATAGATCCTCTGGTAAAGATTTATTAAAGGTTCCTTTATAAGTAAAATAATCAAAACGTGACTCTCTCTCGTTTAAAACAACCAATTTAAATTGATCTGAAGCAGGACGTGTAATGTACTCTTCCGTTCGAACTCGTAAACCATTAACATCCATGAAAGTTTTAGCTTCTTGATAATCCGCCGTCTTTAATTCTTCCGCGGCCATAGCGATTAAATTATCTTTGACTTGTGTATTCATGACTTCAGATTGAACCGCTTCTTTATCAATAATCTGTTGTACGCCAGTCGATTTAACAGGGTCCCCCATTTGGCCTTCTATTCCAAATTTAATACTTTCACCGCCATTAACCATAACCTCATTTGATAAGTCACCCAACTTTGCAACAACAACGGAGCCTTCGTTAACATCGACTTGCATGCTTTTGCCATCATCAGTAATTTCGACTTCGAAATCTGTTCCTCTTACGCTGGCTACGCCAATGGGCGTTTTAATTTTGAAATTATTTCCGCCTTTTATTTTTGACACGATGGCGCGAACGCGTCCTTTAAGAAGTTTGATCGTTTTTTCAACTGTAGAAAGATTCTCTACTTCTGCTTGAGAATTTTGTAAGAGTAAAATTTTTGAACCATCCGATAGCTTAACGCGCGCCAACGATCGAGATCCGGTTTTAATTTGATCATCTTTTTGAAGTTGCGATTGGTTTTTTGCTTTATCCCATTTAGTCGCATTGCTTTTTTTGACCTCGACTTGACGTGTTACTGATTCTATCGCACCTATATTGGGATTATTTTTTAGGGAAATAGCAGACCGGTTCGACAACTTCCTGGAGAGGGATTTTTTGGATATCGTTTTTGAATTTAATGGCGCAGCATCAACCTGAACTGTCAAAGTCCATGTTAAAACAAATGCGACGAGGAAAGAAAAATAAGAAATTTTCTGTTTTTGAAAAAAAGCTGCCTTTGTACCCACACACACCTCTAGACTTCGGTAGCCCGGCCCACCTTTATTGATTTTTCAACAGTCGGTGCCTCGGCTTTGCGCCTCTTCGTTTACACGAAGGTTGCCCTTTATCACGTTCTAAAAGTTACAGATAAAGATCGATTGAATATAGACGAGGAGAATTAAAATTTCAAGGGATATAAAAATCGTGAAAAACGCTTCTATTTTATAAGCGGTTTATTCGAAAAAGTTGAAAACTATTTATTAACAGCTGTTCCGATAAAGCAGAAAGTTCCATTTTTTTTAATAAGGCCACCATTTCTGCAATCGCTGGAATAAGCGCAGGTTCATTCCGTTTGCCACGATGAGATTGAGGTGGTAAATAAGGAGAATCGGTTTCAATAACCAAATTTTTAATATCAAAATTTTTTATTATCTCTCTTAATGACTGGGAATTGGGATATGTGATAGGGCCATCAATTCCGAGAAAGAAACCCATTTCGGTTAATTGCTTTGCGTGCTCGATTGAGCCTGAAAAGCAATGAATAACTCCTGGTCTTTTATTGGCTTGGGCAAGTTTCTTTAAATTAATATCAAACGAATTTAAAATAGGAATTAAGTCTTCAAAAGCATTTCTACAATGAATAATAAGCGGTTTATCAATTTGAAATGAAATTTGAATGGCTTTTTCAAAGGCTTTGATTTGGATATCTTTTGACACGCTGCTTTTCACATAATCAAGACCAACTTCACCAATGGCAACAAACTGAGGTTCTAAAGAAAGATGGGAGAGTTGATTCCAAACTTCATCGCTGGCTTGGTCAGCATAATAAGGGTGTAGCCCTGCAGACCACCACATTTGATTAATATAGTTTCTGGATAATTCTTGAGCTTTTTTCCATTCATCGGGGCCATCAGCAATTTCGACTATATATGAAACACCGGCATCAAACGCGTTTTTTACTGTTTGATGCCGGTCTAAGTCAAATTTGATATCAGATAAATGAGCGTGTGTATCAAACCAAACAGGCTGGCTCATTACTCAACTTTTAATAACTCGACATCAAAATGTAATTCGGAATTAGCTGGAATAATATTTCCGACTCCCCGATCACCATAACCGAGGTTTGCAGGAATAATAAGTTTTCTTTTTCCGCCCACTTTCATTGTTGAAACGCCTTCATCCCATCCTTTAATCACCTGTCCGACACCAATGACAAATTGAAATGGTTGAGCTCGATCCAATGAACTATCGAATTTCTTCCCATCGGCTAATGTTCCCGTATAGTGAACGGTAACAACCTGTCCTTTTTGAGGTGAAACACCATCCCCTTCTTTAACATCAACATATTTCAGACCACTGGCAGTGGACACTGTTTTATCCATTTTTTTCTCCATTGATACAGCTTTTGTGGGTTCAACTTTCTTTTTGGTTTCAGCATAAGAAAAATTTGAGCCCAAAATTAAAAACAAACTGACTACATAAAAAATATTTTTCATAATTCCTCCTAGGAATAAAGACATTTAATTCTATAAGTTAGGAAAGACAAAGGTAAGGAAAGTTTAAACAACTTTTTGGAAAGTAATATGAATTTCTTTATTTATGGGAGTTGAGTTATCAATAATATTTTTTTGTTCTTTGCTACATAAAGAGAAAAAAGCACAAGAATTCCGACATATATTCGACTCTTGTTTTTGAATCCTATTTTCACAATCAATAAACTCTGAAGACATTTGGTTTATTTTATCTGACAATTTTGAATCAATTTTGATGAATTCAAAACCATAAAGTGTCTTTTTACCGTTGGGTCTAAAATGTCGAAGTTCAACAATAGCTTCTATTAATGTTCCATCTGAAAATTGAAGGGCTAAGTGAAGCAAAGTATTTTGAGGAAGATAACCATTTATGTTAACAGACATGCCACCCGCAGAGAGATCTATTAACTTTCCTTTTAAGGTTGACCCAAAAAAGGGAGGAAGAGGTGTTATATAAACCGGCGTATTTAAAAATGCCGTAGCGGCAAATCGCTTATGTTTTCTTTTTTCAGTCATGCTCAGAATGTACCGAAGGGTTGTGATATTCCTATGACATGATAACGATAAACAGATGACAACTATTGAGAAAAAAAACTGTCTCCAAAAAGAGATTGATAACCCGCCTTAAAATCAGGGTACTGAAAAGAATAGCCGGTTTGAAGTAGTTTTTCATTTGAGCAACGTTTGTTTTTTGATGAACTACGGTGATTAACATCTGATTCAAATGGCATGTTTACTTTTTCCCCCAACCACTGAAATATCTCACCTCTGAGAGCCGAGTGATTATCAACCCCATTTAATATTTCCGTTTTATTTATTTTTGATAAAAGATAGAAAATGCTTTTCGCGGCGTCGGTTACATGAATGAGGTTTAAATATTGATTTTGGTTTTCTTTTGGTAATTCGCCTTTTCTAGCCGCTTCAATTCTATTTCTCCCGGGTCCGTATATCCCACCTAAACGATAAACAATTCCAATGGTCGCGTTACTTACAATTGCCTCTTCAGCTCGACACAAAGCCTGCGTTCGTTGATTAGATTTTAATAATGCACTTTGCTCGTTAACCCATTCCCCTTCATTTTGTTCGTAGACCCCAATACTAGAGGTATATAGAATTTTCTTAGGTAATTTATTGAGTTGATATAAATAAGAGACAAAATGAGGAATCCCCTGTTCATATACCTGGGAGTATCCATCTGAAATAGAGCCAGATGGAGCCGCGCAAATAACAAGCAAATCAAAATGAACTTGCTTTAATTCAAAACAATCTTGAGGATGGGAAAGATTGAGAAGTATTGAAGAAATACCGCATTTTTTAAGCTCTGAGAGTTTAGATTCAGTTGTTGTAGAGCCAAAAACATTCCAATGATGGAATAGAAATTCTTTGGCGACTTGTTTTCCCAGATAACCGCAACCAACAATGAGAACGTTCATTACTTCCAGCGGCCACCTTTTCGCATAAAGAGTGGGTCACCTTTAAGAACAGTTTGATTCTTGAAAAATTGTGGATATTTACCCTCAGCAAACAAAGCGAGAACAACCTTCCCCTCTTCAGATAAATTCCCTTTTTCTCCTAATCTTTGCCAAATCTCTTGAGTCTTGGTAGGCATGTAAGGGTGGAGGTAAACTGTTAGAGTTTTTAAAACCATTAAACATTCCAAAAGAATTTTAGAGAGATCATCTAGCTTATCAGCTCCAAGTGTCCACGGAGCTGAGTCATCGATAAATTTATTGGTCTTCATCATAATTCCAAAGAGAGTTTCTAAAACACCTCCTAAATTCTTTTCTTCAAATAATAATTCAATAGAAGAAAAGAGCTTTTTTGTGTCGCCCAGAATTTGAGAAGAAATTGTTATTTCAGGAATAACACCGTTTAAGTTTTTTAGTAACAAAGTTGACGTACGCTGAAAAAGATTTCCCAAATTGTTAGCCAATTCAGAATTATAACGACTCAGTAACGCCTTCTCAGAAAAATCCCCATCGGCTCCAAATGGTACTTCTCTAAACAAAAAATATCGAAAAGCATCAACACCGTATTCTTCAGCCATTTTATGTGGATCAACAACGTTCCCCAATGACTTTGACATTTTTTGGCCTTCAACCGTCCACCAGCCATGAGCAAAAACTTGAACGGGAAGTGGTAAATCAAGTGCCATCAACATGGCAGGCCAAATAACCGTATGAAACCTGAAAATTTCTTTTCCCACAAAATGAATATCTGCAGGCCATAAGGTCTCGAAAGAAAAGCCTCCTTTTTCACTTTTTCCAGTTAAATATCCTGGTGATGTGATGTAATTGATCAAGGCATCAAACCAAACATAAACAACATGTTTTGGATCTGAACTCAGAGGAATCCCCCAGCTCACTTTCGTACGTGAGACTGAAAGGTCTTTTAACCCGGACTTAACAAAATTAATAATTTCATTTGAACGATGTTTCGGAAAAAGGAATTTTGGATGTTTTTCATAATAAGCTAAAAGTTTTTCGGCATAGCCTGATAGTTTAAAAAAGTAACTTTCTTCTTGAAGTTTTTGCAATTCTCTCCCACAAGTAGGGCATTTTTTATCAATCAATTCAGATTCGCTGAAATATGATTCATCATGAATGCAATACCAATCTTCATAGATGCCTTTGTAAATATCTCCTTTGGCTTTTAGTTTTTCAAAAATGTCTTGAACGACGGCTTTATGACGATTGCTGGAAGTTTGAATAAAATCGTCATACGAAATATTGAGTGTTGTCCACATACGTTTGTATTCATTGGCAATACGATTGACAAATTCAGCAGGCGTTTCTCCGGTTTTTTCAGCGGCTTTAGCAATTTTCGCGCCATGCTCATCTGTACCGGTAAGAAAAAAAACAGCTTCATTATTAAGTCTTTTCCACCTTGCCAAAATATCAGCGGCAATGGTTGTATAGGCATGACCAATATGAGGAACGTCGTTAACATAATAAAGTGGGGTTGTTAAATAGAATTGCTTCATAATTTTTCCTTTTTTAATTGAATAAATAAATTTTCCAGAGCCAGCTTTGGCGATACGTTCCGACTTATCTGATAAGAAGTTTTTAATATTTTTTTCATTTTTGAAACTTGCGTTAAGTCGCCTTTATATAAATTTTTTCGCGACTGCTCGATTAAATGGGTTAAAGTTTCTTGAGATCTTTTTCGAGCGTCTTTTTTCCACTTGGGTTCACTTAACATTTCGAACAATTCTTCTAGAGAAAACTCATTTAAATCTTGAAACTCTTCTTCGCCCTTTAAATAAATTTCCTGGGCTTTTTCTAATGATCCGGTAGAGAGTTCGGCGATTTCCTGAGCTTTTTCAAAAGGAATTTTTAGTTTTTCAGCAAGGTGTTTAGATAAAAGCTCAATTGAAAGTGGTTTAAATCTTAAAATGGCGCATCTCGATAGAACCGTTGAGGGAAGACTATGCTCATCTGCCGCCAATAGAATAAATTGCGCGTTGTTGGGCGGTTCTTCTAATATTTTCAGCAAAGCATTTGCGGCTTCAGTGGTCATTTTATGAGCGTCTTCTATAATAACACAACGTCGCTTACTTTCAATTGGTTTAAAATACGCAAACCGATCTGACTCTCGAATGGAATCGATTTTGATAGCAGTCTGAGTTTCGGGTTTTTCTTTTAAAACAAATGCCTGATAGTTCATATTAACCAATAACAAATCAGGGTGTGAATTGCTTAAAACTTTTTGGCATCCAACACATTCTCCGCAATACGGAAGTGTCTTTTTTTGAATAGAAATCTCATCTCTTTTAAGACAGGAATAACAAGCCGCAAGCAATAAAGCCGCATTTTTCTTACCCGTTCCCTTAGCTCCAACAAACAATAAACTTGGGCTTAACCTGTTGGCCTTAAGGCCTTCAGAGAGATATTGAATGACGATGTTTTGACCAATGAGATCCATAAATTTTTTTGAGTACTTCTGTTCGAATGAGTTTTTGTGTTTCTTCAATTGCGGGTTGCAAATTAATTTTCTTAAAACGTTTTGGGTCTGATTTGGCTAAGTACTGATATCCATTCCAAACTTTTTCCTGGAAAGAAACCCCTTCTTTTTCAAGCCTATCTGGTGAATTTTTGGATCGATTTAGAGCTTTGGTAAGACTAGTTTTTGGCGAAACATTTAAAAAGAGAGTTAAATCGGGTTTAATGTTTTGAGTTGCTATTTTATTGAGATTCTTTATTATTGGAATAGAAAGTTTTCTGGCAAATCCTTGATAGGCTATTGTCGCGTCTGTAAATCGATCACATATGACAATTTTCCCTTCTGCAAGTCCTGGTTTAATAACTTTTTCGACATGTTCAGCCCGAGCTGCTTCGTAAAGAAATAATTCCGTCAAAGAATGCATTTTGGTTTCTGGGTTTAATAAAATTTCTCTTATTTGTTCGGCCAAAAATCCTCCCCCGGGTTCACGTGTCAAAGTCGTAGAAAGCCCCAGGGTTTGAAGCCAATCAGAAAGCAGCTGAACATGAGTTGTTTTACCCGCGCCATCGGTTCCTTCAAATGTAATAAAAATTCCTTTTTTACTCTTCATTGGCCTATCGTATCAAAACCAAATCATTCTGACGATTTTGAATCTCTAAAATTATAAATCGAGCGGACAATTAGAAATGTTTTTAGATGCCATAAATCACAGAAGAGTTTTAAAAAGGGGCTGGAATCTGTTGCTGCTCATAATATATAGTAAGGAGCAATGATTAAAAAACAGAAAAAGGTTTATTCTGGAACAACTCTCATCGAACTCATGATCGCTGTGTCCCTATTAGCCATTATGGGAGTGGGCTTTGCAGGTGTATTTGCGAATGTTGGAAAAGCCATACAATTTTCTAAAGCAAAAACATTGGCTTCAAATATTGCACAAGAACAAATGCAAATTTTGAAACAAAAATCATTTGATCGTGTCCTTGTTACAACATCCGCTGCTTACCTCACGCAGTTTTCTCCAAGTATCCCTTACGACCCTGGTTATTATCCTCCTGAAACTATTCTTGAAGGAAATATACGTTATACGAGATATACATATGTTCAAGTGGCTGTAGAAAATAGCGGAGTTATTGACCTTTATGGGGCAATACCAAATACGGGAATGAAAGCCATCACGATCACAGTCGTGTGGAACCAAGGTTCAGAGGCGAAGTACCAACAACTTCGAAGTGTTTTAGGAAATATTGATACAACGCAATCAAATGCTATTTTTAGTGGGGCCATTACAACTTCAACGGGTGGAGCCATTGCCAATGCCCTTGTCACCTTTGCTGAAAATTTTGGTTGGCAAGATTTTTCTAATTCTTCTGGACAATACACAATCAACCTTTCTCCAGGCACCTACTCAATGTATGTTAGTGCTCAAGGCTATTTTCCATCATATAGAACTGTATCAATTGCAGCCAATTCCACTCAAACTCAAGATTTTACCCTTGCTAAAATGTCTTCGGGAACCGTCAGAGGAACGGCCTGGATTAACAACCATCTCGTCATTAGTCAAATTGTGGGAAGTACAATGAATGCTTCAGGGTTTTGCGAAGAATATGTCGAACTTTTTAATCCTTCCACATTTACATGGACCATGGCAGATAGCTTTGGAACCCCTGTCATAGATTTGGTTTATCAAAGATACGGAGATCCAGGGCCCTCTTCTTTTGGATTAACTTATAACACTCTTACCATTGGGGCTGGAAAATATTATCTCATCGCCAATACAACAACGATTAATGCAGGAGGTGTTTCCCGATCTGCTGATGCCTATTATTCAGCACCGCAACCTGAGGGTCAAATATGGGTTGCCGGAGGAGGGAGCTGCGGGGGCGGTGGTAACGCGGATGCTATTGGACTCATTTATAACGATGGCACTGGAAACAGGGTAGATGTTGTTGGATGGGATCAATCTCCCCGAGTTCCTGAAGCTTTTGAAACCGACGGTTATGATCAAGTGATAGGTCTTCAAGACGGTGAACAATTTGTACGAAAAGCCAGCACACAAGGAGTTTCATCAACTTTAGGGGCGGCTTATGATTCTGGAAACAATAATGTAGATATCTATGGTTACACCCCCATCTGGATCCCACCAAGAAATTCCTCTATATCTGGAACAGTCGTTTCTGGAGTTCCGGCCATCGGAGCTTATGTCAGCGTTGGAGATGGACTTTCATCTGTTGCTCAAGCCACTTCAGTAGGAAATCCACCTGCGGCAGAATTTATTCTCACAGAAATTGCAACCGGATCTTGGACAGTTTATGTTACCAGCTCATCTCGATATACTGAAATTTCGACAATTACGATCACTTCTTCTGGTCAAACCTTTTATATTCCTAATTCTGCCACAACGCCCTCTTGGCCTTCTAGCGGACATTATGCCGCTATACTTTCCTCAACAGCAACGCAAGGGTTCATTTCAGGTTCGGTTAAAAATCCGAGTGGCGTGGCCATTTCGCCTGCCATTACAATAAGAGCTTCTGGTTTTTCTACGACAGCCAATACAACTAATGGGAATTATTTTCTTTCATTAGATCCAGGAACTTATGATGTGACGGCAAACCCGAATAATTTAGTGGGAAGTTACGTTTCCGCAACGACTCAAACCATTACAATTGTGGCTGGTACCATTGAAAACGGCATTAATTTTGTCTTATCGCAAGGTGGAAAAATAAATGGATTTATTACACGCGATGGTATTAACTCTCTTGCAGGAATTTCTGTTATTGCTTCTGATTCCAATGGAATTGTTCGAGCACAAGAAGTGAGTGGTAGTGACGGGCGGTTTACCATGATTAATTTATCGACAGGAGTCTATACTGTTGAGACCGTGTTGGGTTCTGGTGAAAGTTCAAGTCCTGTTTCCTCTACGAAAACTGTGACGGCAGGAAGTACCATTCACGCAGGCACTTTCACTGTAACCGGAGCTTATGGTTACATTCGTGGTTCGGTAACAGCTTCAGGACAGGCCATAAATACAGGCGTTTTGTTGATTGCAAGCACAAGTACAATTACGGGAGTTCCTCCCACTTTAAGTGCGTCTACCTTAACGGGCGCCAGCTACTACTCTACAAATAGCTATGAAGATGGGTCATATACGCTTGAGGTTCGAGGGAGTACGACAACAACTTATAAAGTTTATGGGTATTACACCACTCTAGTCGGAAATACGCCAACAGTAACTTCTCAGTCTGCTACTGGAATTTCAGTTGTCGCAGGTCAAACTGTATCAGGGACAAATTTAAGTTGGTGATATGAAAAACATAAAAAGACATTCAATTGGTTACACTTTAATAGAGGTCATGATCTCAGTTGCTATTATTGGAGTTATTGCGAGCACCGCGCCGAATCTTATTATTCAACTAAGGAGATTTTTTCAATTAAGCAACACTAAACTTGAAATTCAAAGAGAAGCAAGGTCGGTCATGAATTTAGTCACTCGCAATCTTCGCCAAGCACAATCATCGACGATTGTTATTGATCAGGCTTCAGCTGCTGAACCTTACTATTCTCGGATATCTTATACTGACGTGAACGGCAATTATCTCAGGTTTTATCAAGAAGGTCGGAATTTAAAATTGGTGGATGTTTCAACAAGGACGATTGCGTCCAATATTAGATATATTGCTTTCAGTCTACCTAGAACAGATGACATGGGAATCGTTTCTGTTTCTTTTACTTTAGAAAAAGGAACATACGAAAGTAAAACAAAGGCTTTACATATGGCTTCAGAAAAAGTGCAGGTCATGAATTAATGAAAAAAGAACAAGGTTTTTTTCTCCCTATGATAGTAGGAATTATTTTTGTGGGGCTTATTTTATTGCCCGCCTTGGTTACGTGGGTTCAACACGACTCAAAACAAGCGGTTAAGGTCAGCAAATCAAATGTAGCTTTTAACTTAGCCGAAACGGGAGCAGATAGAGGAATGTGGAAACTAAAAAGCTCAACCTCTACTTTTGCTCAAGCAAAGGTAGGACAAGTTATTACAGGTTATAACTTTGACACAGTTTATACTGATGACGTTACCGGCTCAGGCGGTAAATATCGAATTAAGTTTTCTTCTGGTCCCAATTCAAGAGAAGTCACTGTCTTAGCTGAAGGAAAAGATATTAAAACGGGTGAAACGAGAGCCGTTAAAGCAGTTTTTAAAAACCAAACCTTTGGCGGGGCTATGATTTCGGGAGGTGTCATCACTTGGGCCAATGCTTTTTCCGCTCATTGGGGACCGATTATGGCGCATAACAATATTAATATCACCGACGCGAATGCAGCGCAGGATTTCTTTCCTAGAAAATTTTCAAGACAAGTGGTCCAATGCACCATCGGTTCATATGACAGAGATACAAATGGCCTGACAGCCCCAAATACAGATAGCACTGAATGGTGGTCTGATTATTCAGTTCCAGAACTCCCTATTTTAGATTTTGCCACTCTTCGGTCCTCAGCTTCTGCTACCAGTACTCTCAACTTTTTGGCTTGTTCTAAAATGGGTAGTTACACCGGTACTAAATACTGGTCAGGAAACTGTAATGTCGGCGGTAAAAATCACAATGGCTTGTTACATTTTCAAAATCCATGGAATCAGCCAAACGCCAGAAAACAATATGTCTTTTATTGGGATGGTGATGTTATCTGGACCGGAAGTACGGGAAGTGAAGGCGCCGGTATTTGGGGAACCGTTGTTGTAAGAGGAAATTTTACTAATTACACTGGCGACAACTATTCTTACACTGGAAGTGTTCCCTCCAGCGCTTATGAGGAATACTCAAAAATCAGTAAAACCGTGGGTGATACCAGTGCTAAAAATGAATACCCCGCTGATGACGGTTCAAAAAAGAATCGTTCAACATTTAGTTTTGGTGGTGAAACCTGGACGGGAGGAAAGTCTCCGCCCCCAGCGGGAAACACTGATGTGGGAATCAGGGGTTTACTCTATATTGGTGGTGACTGGAATATTGAAGGAGCGATGGATGTGAACGGCGTTATTTGGGTTGCTGGCAATGTTAGTAAAGCTGTTGGGGCTGAACGAACAATTGTTTTTTATAATGACGCACTCGATGTTCCTACACTTAATGTTATTCTCACTCGTCAATCATGGGATGAAGTTTCACCCACTGCCAGCACTTGGTAATGTTTTTTAATGTTTAAATCCCATTCATTCCGATTTGGGGTACTTCTTTTTTGTTTTTTCCTGTCTGGAATAGCTGCTCTTATTTATGAGATTTTATGGATAAGAGAACTCACCATGGTTTTAGGGCATTCCACCCCAGCTATTTCAGCTGTTTTGTCTGCTTATATGTGTGGGTTGGGGCTCGGAAGTTTTATTTCCGGAAAGTTACTGGAAAAAGTAAAAAACACTTCACTTCTACGACTTTACATTTATTTAGAACTTCTCATCGCTTTAACAGCGGTCCTCTCAAAATTTTTTATAAAAGACTTCACTTTTTTTATATCTCAAGCTATTTTCACTCAGCTATCCGCTTTCTCATTTAATCTTGTTTCTTTTTTTCTCACCTTCTTTATTATTTTAATTCCCACGGCTTTTATGGGAGCTACTTTACCAGTATTAAGCCAATGGATAGACCAAGAGAATAAATCAGCCAATAAGTTTGGAATTCTTTATGGAATTAATACGTTAGGCGCAGTAACGGGTGTTTTAATCACTGGTTTTTATCTAATTCCTCACATAGGAATCTCGAACTCTTATTATTTATCGGCCATAATAAATATTTTTGCCGCCGCCCTGGTTTTTATCTTTTTTAGAAATGAGAAACTAAATTCCATCACAATCACTTCATTTGAAAACAACAATCAACCGATGCTTAAAAATAGTCAATTTATGATGGTTTTAACGGTGGTGTTCTTATCAGGCGCCGGCGCTATGATTTGTGAAGTCAGTTGGACGCGACTTTTTTCACTCATTCTGGGGTCATCTACCTATGCGTTCTCAATCATGCTGTCAACTTTTCTAGCCGCTTTTGCTCTGGGCGGAGTCGCCTATTCCAAGTTTTATTCCCGGTTGAATCAATATCCAATTGGTATTTCTTTTTCTCTCTTGGGCATCGCTGCGAGTATTTTGGTTTATCTTAATTTTTTCAACTATATTCCTTATGCCTATATTCGATTGTTTGCCTTCGCGATGGAAAGTGTGTTTTTCATGCATTTGGTTCAATTTATCCTTTGTTCAATTATTATGTTTGTACCAGTTTTTCTTATGGGAATCACTTTTCCTTGGATCATATCCAAAACCCAGGAAAACACCACGCTCTTTTCTTCGCAAGTCGGATGGCTTTATTCCTTTAATACTTTGGGAGGAATCATTGGTTCAGCTTTGACTGGACTTTATTTTCTACCGAAATGGGGTATAGAGACTTCGCTTTTAATCGCCGGACTGGCATATGGGTTAAGCTCTATTGTTTTTTCTTTGTCGAAGTATGTTTATGAAATGAAGCAACAACGATGGGGATTATCAGCCATTTTGGGATTATTTTTATCGCTGGTGATCGTTTTTCATCCCTCATTAAATGCCTATATTCTCTCCAGCGGTGTTTTTATTTATGCTCCCGAATACCGACGTTTTCCTTCTTACGATGCCTTTTTAGAAGGCACACAAGAATCAAAACTCTTATTTTTCAAAGAGGGTGTTTCAAGCACAATTTCAGTTTTTGAAAGTGCCCATGGAGAAAAATATCTAAGAGTAAATGGAAAAACAGACGCCTCTTCTGGAAAAGATATGGGAACGCAACTTCTCCTGGCCTATATACCCATGGTTTTTCATTCTAAAAATCCTGAATCCGCCCTGGTTATTGGATTTGGAAGTGGTGCAACTGCAGGAGCTTTGGGAACATCACCTTTCATGAAAAAAATTGATTGTGTGGAATTAGAACCCGCGGTTATTCAAGCCAGTCAGTATTTCACAGACGCCAACCGTTCTATTACAAAAGATCCTCGCTTTAAATTGATTGAAGGAGATGGAAGACATTATTTATCACTAACGAAAAATAAATACGATCTCATCATTTCAGAACCCTCTAACCCCTGGATTGCCGGAATTGGAAACTTGTACACAACCCAAGCTTTTGAACAAGCCAAACAACATTTAAACCCTTCGGGACTTTTTGGTCAGTGGTTTCATGCTTATTCGATGGGTGAAGACGACTTTAAAATGGTATTGAATACTTTTGCCTCTGTTTTCCCTCACGTCAAATTATTCTCAACGGACAGCACTGA
>JBJXGI010000087.1:0-25914 GCA_046153645.1 Elusimicrobiota bacterium
CGTGGCGCTTGCCCTATCTCGACTGGCAAAAGCCGCCCAAATCGAGACAAAGTAGTCGACGCTGTTTTTCGTCTCAATGGCACCAAGACCGTCAGCAGCGGCCTTTCCCAGTTTAATCGCCTTGGCTTCACCACGCAGATGGCCGGGGCTCTCACTCGGACCGCTGACCGTCCGACTTATCAGAAATCGATCCTTGGCGTTCCGTTGAAGGTCAGGTATCGACCGCGGACACAGCTAACGAAAATCTCCGCCGAGGAACAGACGCTTCTTGATGTGCTTCGGGACATTGACCATATTCCAGATGCAACGCCCAAGGAAGCGTTGGAGAGGTTCAAGGCATTAATCCGAGACAACAAGATCAACTTGAATCATCTCACTCGTTTCGCGCTAAAGGAACCGCCGCGCGTTCGTGCTCTGCTCGGCGCATTGATTGAAAATCTTTACCCCAACGCTCCGAAAAAAAAGGAATTGGTGGGTCGCCTCAAGAAAAGTTTAAACGAGCTGACGACCTACCGACTTCGAGGGGTCCGCGAGGCATTGCCCACTGCAGATCATTGGGGTTTTAAGTAAAATTGCCCCAATGATTTTTCTCGCAAACCATCCGGATTTCTTAACTTTCGTTGGCAACACGGCCGCCGAGATCAAGCTCCCCGAAGAACTTGTTATCAAGGACTATTGGGTGACGGCTGTTCTACGAGTGCTTGCCACCAGCGATGAATTGACAGGGAAAATCATTTTCAAAGGTGGCACCAGCCTTTCCAAGGGCTGGCATCTCATTGACCGGTTTTCCGAAGACATTGATATTTTGACGACCGGCCCCGACTTTGGCGCGCCTTATGAGAAACGTAGCCAGCGCGAAAAACTTTTGAAAAAAGTTCGTGACCTGATCCTTCAACAAACTCCACTTCAAATTCCTGATTTGCATGACCCTGATTACTATCTTATGGATGGCCATCGGTATTACGCGAAGATTCATTTTGCGTGGCCACAGGGAGATAAAGACACCGTTTTTCTGGAAATGGGATTTCGCGGCGGACCCAATCCTCATTCAAAGGTAGCTATCAATTCGTTCATTGGTGATCACATTCTTAAGTTGGACAAATCTGTCCAAGACGCGCTGGGTAAATGGGCAGAAGATTTCACACCCTTCACGATGGATTTATTGGAGCCCTCGCAAACATTCGTAGAAAAATTGCTCTACCTCCACACCGCTGTTCCCAAAAAGGTGGAAGACGTTCGGACGCGTCACCTTTATGACATCGTCAGTATTTTTGAGTCACACTCAAACATTCCTGACCTCCTTCAATCCGGAGGATATAAAGAGCAACTTCGGAACGCCGTAGAAATCAGCAACCGGTGGTATGGAACCACACTCGATGCCGACGCCATCGATTTTAAGAGCAGCCCCATTCTGAATTTGACGGAAGGGCAAGCGGATGTACTGGCTTCGAGTTATAAGCGAGAGGGATTGCTGTATTTTCGAGGTCAGAAACCTTTCTCCGAGCTCTTAAAAGGGTTGGAAAAAATTAAACGAAAGCTTAAAGTTTAAGCTAGGAAAACAGCGATTTCTCTTCAGCGGCCGGCTGGATGCACTCCTCAGACTTTTCCCTCGAAGAATTTACCACCGATGAAACCTGATAAAAATCCATCTCGTCAGCAGAATAAGGTTTCAACAGGGGCAAAAGAGTTTTGGGTTCGGTTACGTGGGGCGACATCCATAGGCCTTCATCCTCTCGCTTAAGGATTACCGGCATCCGGTTGTGAATCGCACCCACAAGTTGGTTCGGTTCTGTGGTTACAATTGCGATTGATTCAATTTCGTTCCCATCCGGCCGGCGCCACCGGTCCCAAAGTCCAGCCATCGAGAATAGCTCGTGGTTTTTCATCACAATCCGATGAGGAATTTTCTGCGTGCCGGCTCTCTTCCACTCAAAGAATCCATCCGTCGGAATTAAGCACCGCCGCTTACGAAAAGACTCTCGAAAGGCCGGGAGCTTATCCACCGTCTCTGCGCGCGCGTTTAAGCACTTCACACCAATCTTCGGGTCTTTTGACCAGCTGGGTATGAGGCCAAAGAACATTCGCCGGAGGACTCTTTTACCATTGTCTTCAACGACGACGTAGACCGGATCGGTAGGCGAAATGTTGTAATCCGGCAGCATTTCGATGACGGGGCCTGTGATGAAGTACCGTCTTTCTAATGCCTTGAGGTCACTAACGCGTGAGAATCGAGTGCACATAGGGTAATTCTACGAAATCCCCAGAAAAACAAACCTTTCCCATCGACTGGCATACACTTGGCATACAGCCAGCGCGAATGGCATACAATTCGGAGCCGGTTTCCGAATGACTGGCATACGTTTTGGCATACAGTGGGGATCGTTATTGTCCTTCATTGCTCGTTATCGCTGGGGATGCTGTATGCCAGAAAAAGCGCCCACAGTCGTTTTTCGGCTCTCGAATCACTCTGGGTTTTGGCCGATGCGCGCGTCGGATTCGAGGCAATTTATCGTCGATGAAACGTTTTCTCGACGGAAAATTTTGTGGTCAAACTTTGCTGGAGATTCGGAGCGGGGTTTTTCTGAGGAGTTATTGCACTACGTGCCGCTTGCGGGACGAGGAATCATCGTAATCGCATCCCACGGACAAATTTTCATACAAAGAGTGCATCCGGTACAAGTGTTATTGTCGACAATGACATGGGAAGTGGCGGGGTCTTCGCTTTTTCTAACCAGACAGGCTTCATGAGGAGAAACAGCGATACATGCTTCACAACCTGTGCATTGGTCATAATTAACAAAAGCAATTTTCGATGATTTTCTTACCTGTGGTTTTGCGGGGGTTTCGGCCATGATTAATTTTTATATCTCCCAAAAATTTTTCTAAGTATAACAAAATAATAACCTGGGGATATTCCCCCCACCAGACAAATTAGCTATAAAGCTTGGCACTTATATATCAGGAGACCACCATGAATAAAATACAATTACTCACAGAACGATACACCGACCTTATTATTTCCTATGCCCCAAAATTAGCTTCAGCTTTGGCTGTTTTTATTGTTGGTCTGTGGATCACCAATTTAATAACCAAAATCGTCTCCAATATTATGTTGAAACGAAATCTCGATGGATCTCTCCAATCTTTTTTAAGCAGCTTACTTAGCGTGAGTTTAAAAGTACTTCTCTTAGTCACGGTAGCAGGAATGCTGGGTCTTCAAACAACTTCTTTTGTGGCTGTCATTGGTGCTGCGGGCTTGGCAGTGGGATTGGCTCTCCAAGGGTCACTTTCAAACTTTGCCGGAGGCGTTTTGATATTGGTGTTTAAACCTTTTAAAGTAGGCGATCTTATTGAATCCAATGGTCAGTTTGGAGAGGTCAAAGAAATTCAGATTTTTAACACTGTTATTTTAACCCCTGAAAACAAAACGGTTATTCTGGCCAATTCAGCTGTTTCTAATGGAACTCTTATTAATTATTCAAGACATGGAAACCTTCGAATTGATTTAACCATGACCATTGCCGCAAATATGAGTGTTATAAAAGCAAAACAAATCGCGATGAACGTTCTGACAAACCATCCCAAAATTTTAAAAGACCCGGCCCCCACAGTCAACGTTCTTGGTATTGGAGCCGGTGGAGCCGTCACATTGGCTGTTCGTCCCTATGCCACCCCCGCTGATTACTGGACAGTTTATTTTGATGGTTATGAATTATTAAAGAAAGCTTTTGATGAACAAGGAATTGAAGGGCCCATTCCTCATCAAGTTATTATTCAAAAACAAGAAGTTCTCAATGGGTCGCCCAGCGTTCATTAAACATGAACGTTGTCATTATTGGTTGCGGTCCGGCAGGAGAAGCCGCTGCCAAAACTTTACGAAAGCTCTCAAAAAGCCAACCCGATCAAAATTTTTCAATTACCATTATTGAAAAAGAACAAGCGGGTGGTTTGTGTCTTAATAAAGGATGTATCCCCTCCAAAACTTTACTTGAACAAGTTCATGGTTTAAGCAAACTTGGCCTTCCCATTCATTGGGACAATCTTCAGCAAAAGAAAAATGAAGTGGTTGATGGCATTCGTTCGCAACTGGAAACATCTCTTAAAACGTTAAAAATTAATGTGGTCTATGGAACCGCTCGTTTTATTTCCCCTCAAGAAATTGAAGTTGAAAACTTAAGTGGCAAACAAACACTCCATTTTGATAAAGCCATTATCGCAACTGGGACAGAATCAATTTTTCCTCCCCCTCTTGATCAATTTCGTGATGAACTTCTCACCAGCGATGAAATGCTTGATGTTTCTCGAACCCCAAAATCAGTCATTATTGTAGGAGGAGGCGCTATTGGTTGCGAATTTGCTTGCCTTTTACATGCGGCCGGGTCAGATGTCACAATCATTGAACTAAAAAACCAATTATTACCAGGAGAAGATTTAGCCATTGCCCAAGCCTTACAAAAAAATTATGAAACGCGTGGCATTAAAGTTATTACTGAAACAAAAGTATCCGCTGTTCAAAAGCTCGACAAAGGCTGGCAAGTAACACTATTAAACGGCCTTCAGCTTGAAGCCAGAGAAATTTTAGTCAGTGTCGGACGTTCCCCCAATCATACAGCACTTCAATTGGAATTAGCCCACATTGAAATGAACGGAAAAATTCCAAAACTCAATGAATATCTTCAAACCTCTCATCCACATATATACGTCGCTGGTGATGCCGGAACAACGCGCCTCGCCCATGCCGCCGCCGCGCAAGGAGAAGCCATTGCCGCTCATATTTTAGGTGGCAAGGAAAAATATGACGACCGTTTTGTACCACGATGTCTTTATAGTTGGCCAGAAGTTGCCAGTGTTGGGAGTTGGAAATATGAATGTGAAGAAAAAAATGAACCCGTCAAAACAACCCGCGCTTTTTTTAAAGGCTCAGCCAAAGCGCTGGCCAGCGGCGACAGTGAAGGGTTCGTTCAAATCGTTTTAAATCCAGACACCGGAAAAATTCTGGGTGCCCAAATTATTGGCCCTCATGCCACAGAACTTATTCATATTTTTTCAGTGGCACTCAAGACTGAAATGAATATCACTCAATTAAGTTCCGTTATGTTTGCTCATCCAACCTTAAGTGAAGTTTTAAAAGACGCCGCAAAAAAGTAGGATGCAAGAGCAAACGCCCCCTTCACCATTCGCGGTTATCCTAGAAAAATCATTAGAAGTGCCACTTGAAGTATTAGCGCAAGTGTTAGCAAAATTCAATCACGAACCTCTTCAAGATGCCACCAGAAAAGCAAACCACGCCTGGGGAATTATCGCAGAAAACTTAAATGAAATTGAATGCAACACCCTTATAGATTTACTTCATCAAACAAATTTAAAAGGAATAAAAATTCCTCAGGAAAAATTACCTATTTTCCCACCAGCCTTCACTTTTCTTCATTTAAGTTTTTTAGATTCTGGAATAAAGGGAATAAATGACCAAGGAACCGAATTTTCATTTCAATGGGACGAAATAAATATTATTTCTGCAGCAGCCCTTAAAACTTCTCATGAAAAGAAAATGACACTCAAAGAAGGGCCCAGCAATACTCAAAAAATGTTGAGCATGGGAATTATGATGGCAACCGGACTTCCGATATCTATTGGCGGAAAAACCAAAAAGACTGAAAAAACCATTTCACAAAATGAAACTTCATTTTTGCTTGAAGTCATATTAAAAGCCCCTTTGCGAAGGCTTCATATTTGGGCGGACCGCTTAAACTATTCATTTTTAAAAGAAAAAATGGTTTATGACCAACTTGGAAATTTTAAATTGTTTATTAAAGAAGTTATTTCTAAAAACCAACAGGCAAAAACCAATAAAGGAATAAAAATCCTTTTGGCCAATCAACCGATAACAACAATGGGATATGAATCCCTGACTGACCTAGAACAAGAAGGCCGCTGGCTTAACTATTAAAATTCTAAAGCGTCATTTCTTGGTATTATTTTTTAAATAAATGCTGTTCATTATGCTTATAATAAGTAAAAATTGAGGCGCAAAATGGAACTAATACGGCGTTTTCTTCAACCCTCTCAACAAAGCTTTTTCCTTTTTGGTCCCCGAGGAACAGGAAAATCAACCTGGGTACAAACAACTTTTCCGAAAGCCCATCATATTAATCTACTAGAACCTGATGTTTTCCGTCGGTTATCATCCCATCCTGAACATTTAAAAGAATTAGTTGAAGCCAATTTGGGCAGAAAATCGTTTCTCATTGATGAAGTTCAAAAAATTCCTCAACTTCTGGGTTTGGTGCATTATTTGATTGAAAAATATCCGCAGATTCAATTTATATTGACCGGATCAAGTGCGCGAAAACTAAAAAAAACAGGGGTCGATTTACTAGCAGGGCGGGCCGTTCTTAAATACATGCATCCTTTTATAGCCTCAGAACTGAGAGAAAAATTTTCACTGAACAAAGCTTTAGATCAAGGACTTATCCCTCTGGTTTATCAGTCCCAAAATCCCGCAGAGACATTAAAAGCCTACCTGGCCCTATATATTCGAGAAGAAGTACAAATGGAAGGGCTCACCAGAAACATGGGAAATTTTCATCGATTCCTGGAAACAATTGTATTTTCACACGGCTCAATATTGAATACCAACAATATTTCCAGAGAATCTGAGGTTAATAGAAAAACAGTAGATGATTATCTTTCTATTTTAGAAGATCTCATGATTGGGTTTCGTCTTTATGTTTTCACAAAAAAAACCAAACGCGAAACAATCACCCATCCAAAATTTTACTTATTCGATTCAGGTGTGTATCAGCACCTACGAACTCAAGGACCCTCGGATATTATTGAGCAATCTCAAGGATTGGCCTTAGAAGGCCTGGTGGCCCAACACTTACGCGCCTGGAAAGATTATTCATTAGATAAGCACGATTTGTTTTACTGGCGAACGCGACATGGTGTAGAAGTTGATTTTGTTATTTATGGAAAAAAAGGTTTTTGGGCCATTGAAGTAAAAAACTCAAAAAAAGTGCGGCCAGAAGATTTGAAAGGGCTTCATGCTTTTTCAGAGGAATTTCCTGACTGTAAACCACTTCTACTTTACCGTGGGAAAGATCGAATTAAAAAGAATCACATTCTTTGCATGCCCATCGAAAATTTTCTATTGCAACTCAAACCTGACCAATCCCTCCCTGAATAAAAACCCTTTACGCTCCCTTGGCCACAATACGAGCAACTCCCACAACAAGTCCCAAATTACGAATCTGAATCATAGGTTGAACGGACAAAAGATCTTCTAAAACAACAAAATTGGCTTGATAGAAAAAGGCGCTTGGTAAAATATTTGAAATAGACAAAGACGCCAACACATCTTTTGGAAGGACAAAAATAACCTTATCTAACATTTGAGTCTGATGAAGTTCACTTAACAACTCTTCAAACTTAACCTGGTCTAAAACGCCATTATCAAACAAATTCTGTTTAGGTAGTAATTTTAGATTCGTGTTTTTATTCTTCCGAACAAACTTTTTAAATTCAGTTTTATCTCTTTTATCAATAATTAACTGCGCATCAGGGTGAGATATTTCAGTTAAAGCGAAGTAACGATTTAATTTTCCTCTATCATTTAACCTGCTTACAACCTGAATCCTTTCTTTCAGGAATTCTTCCTTGGTTATTTTCTTGCCGTTCAAAGTCCCCACAGCACTTGCCAAGGCTTGCATTTCACTTTTTAAAATATCGTTTTGCGACTCCAAATCTAATCTAAAATAAAGTTCTCGAACCCATGCTTCCAATTCATGGGGAGAGGCCCGCTTAAAGTTTTCAGTGGTTGAGAATTTTTTGCCTATTTCTTCTCTAATAATATTACCCAACAAAGTGTCTAAAATATCTTCGGTCTTTTTAGCTTGAGGAAAATGGGCCTTTGGCACCACCAACATCGGCAAAACACCCCATTTGTTGTTTTGAGAATGCATAAAAAATGCCCAACCAAAAGCGACAAAGGGTGATATTGTTAAAGTTAGCCATGCGACATGTGGAAACAAAATCGGTAAATAGGGAAGAGTAAATAGAAGTGAATAAAACGCTCGAATGGGAAGTCTTCGGAAAATAAACTGTCTTAAAGGTACCCGGTCTTCATCGGGCCCGGCAATAAGGTCAATCCAAAAATGAAGGACCGCGTGAATTCCTATATATATCAGGGCCCCCACAATTCCAAAATTGATGATCGCAACCAACCGAAATCCTTCTTCTATAGCGGGCATGATGTAATTTTTAAACACATTCCCGCCTTTATTTCCAATCCAAGACTGAGAAAAAGGCAGTTTAAACCATTGGCGAAGCTTAGCTATTGCTCTTAATTCTGTTTTTCTAACTCCTTCATGAGTCATACCTAATTTCTTTCCAATTTCATCAAGAGTTTCACCCAACTCAAAACGACCTTTCAATGTATATATCTCTTTCTCTGGCAACCTTGATATTAATAGTCTTAGTTGTTCTACTTCATCTGGCCCAAATTCCACACCTAATCTCAATGATTTTGGATCTGGAATAATTCTTAAATCATCATCATCTGTTTCTTGCTGAAGACTTCTTATTTTTTTCTCTTCATTTTGAGCAAACCTTCTTAGTTCATGATGAATTCTAAATTTAACGTAAGTCACAAATCCAAAATTAAAATCCGGATTGAATGTTGCGGCGGCTCTTAACATTTCCAGTAGTCCATGCTGAATTAAATCGCCACTATCAATAGACATTGTTCTATATCTTTTTGCGACTCTTAAGAGAAAAGGGATATTAGGACCAACCAATTCAAATCTCGCTTGGTTATACAGCGTTTCTAATCCAACTGTTTTACCGTCTCCTTTTATTTTATGTCTTACTTCATTTGAATATTCCCACTTATTAAAATTAGTTATGGCCTGAATCACAAGCCATTGTTCACTTATCTTAAGATCTGGATTATTTTTATTCCATTCTTGAATTATTGTTGCTATTTCAGAAGGAGGAGAATTTTCTAATTGAGTGTAAACGAAGGTTAACTTTTTAACATCTTCGGGAGATAATATATTCTCTATTTTTATAGCATCATTTAGTTCTCCTGGGTTATCTCCCCGTAATATTTTTTTTATGATTAATATAGGTGTGTCGGTTCCATTCAAATCCTTTTTCATTCTCTTCAAAAGAATCTTCTTGGCCGAGGGATGGTCCACTAGAGAAGGAAACATCTCAGAAGCAAGTCTTTGAATCTCTCTAGCAACTCGAGTTTCTTCATTTCTGCTCATTTTTTCACCATAAACCTTGAGAATGGATTGAAAGAAATCGACGTTGGTAACTACCATCGGCAAAACACCCCATTTGTTGTTCTGAGAGTGAATAAAAAATGCCCAACCAAAAGCGACAAAGGGTGATATTGTTAAAGTTAACCATGCAACATGAGGGAACAAAATCGGTAAATAGGGAAGAGTAAATAGAAGTGAATAAAACGCTCGGATGGGAAGTCTCCGGAAAATAAACTGTCTTAAAGGTACCCCGTCTTCATCGGGCCCGGCAATAAGGTCAATCCAAAAATGAAGGACCGCGTGAATTCCTATATATATCAGGGCCCCCACAAGTCCATAATTGATGATCGCAACCAACCGGAATCCTTCTTCCATAGCGGGCATAAGGTAATTTTTTGTGACATTTCCCCCTCTATTTCCGATCCAAGATTGAGGAGAAAATGATTCTTCTAATAATTCCTTAAGCTTTGCTAACGCTTCATTTTTAACCATACCGACTCGAGCCTTTGATAATTTGAGTTCCCTTCCTATCTCATCGAGAGTCATCCCACGAAAGAAATACATTTCTACAACTGCTCTTTGTTGACGATTCAATCGATCTAGCTTAGAGCGTATCTGATCGGCATGATCTACATCTTTTCTGAAATCTGACTTCGTATCGGATAAAAACTCAAAATCAAATTCGTCTTCTTGGAATTTTTCTCCTACACTTGCCTCTTCATTAAGAAAAGCCTGAAGTCCACGATGAATTGCAGGCTTGGCATATGAAATAAATTGATAGCCTAAATCTGGTTCATAAGTTGCCGCCGCCTTTCGCATTGCAAGGAATCCCTCATTAATTAATTCTGATATATTCATTTTGGGGTTCGATTTTCGATATTTTTTACAAACTAACAATAGATAACGCATATTAGGCACAGTCAGTTTGAATATGGCAACTTGGTAGGGTTTTTCTAGGCCTTCTTTCTTGTCGTCGCCTTTAATTTTTTTCACAACCACGTCTGAATATTTCCATTTATTAAGACGAGCTAGCGAAAAAAACACAATCCACTTTTCACGTATTTTTAAATCATCATTTTTATTATTCCATTCGCGAATAATATTTACCATTTGAGATGCTGTGGCATTTTCTAAACGCGCATAAATAAGTTGTAGTTTTTTAATATCTGCGACACTTAAGGGAGGCTTACGATTTGATTTTTCAGGGCTTTTTTTAGCAGAATTTTTTTTAGCATTCTTTTTTCTAATTAAAACTGGCCCTTCTTTTCCAGCCAAATCTCTTTTCATTCGGGTTAGCACCGCTTCTTTTGCTTGAGGGTTATCTAAAAGTAAAAGAAGCATTCGAGATGCACCAGCTTCAATTTTTTCTGTCAGGGCTCTTTCTTCAGCTACAGATAAAATGGGATGGTTGTTGAGAAGCGAAGCAAATTCACTACTAGCAACCGACATTATTAAAACGCCCCATTTGTTATTCTCAGAATGCATAAAAAATGCCCAACCAAAAGCTACAAAGGGTGATATTGTTAAAGTTATCCATGAAATATGAGGGAACAAAATCGGTAAATAAGGAAGGGTAAAAAGTAGTGAATAAAAAGCACGAACCCAAAACCGACGAAAAACAAACTGCCTGAGCGTTACACGGTCTTCATTATGCCCAGCAATAAAATCGATCCAGAAATGAAGCGCGGCGTGAATAAAGATATAAACCACAGCCCCCATAATTCCGAACTGAATAATTGCAAGCAACCGGAACCCTTCTTCTATCGCAGGCATAAGGAAATTTTTTGTGACATTCTCTCCTTTATTTCCTAACCAGGATTGAGAAGAAGCTTGAAATGCCAATTCTCTCAGTTTGTTTAAAGCAGCATCTTTATTTCGTCTTGCTTTGTTTGCTGAATATCTAAATAGTTTTCCAATTTCACTAAAAGTTTTTTTCTCAAAACCATTTAAACCAAAAAAATGATTTAAAATTAACCGATCTTCCTCTGATTCTAATTTATCGATAAATTGAATTAGATTATATATGTCGCCTGGTGAAGAGGGTTGAGTCATCCATTGCCGAAGTTTTCCAAATGCTCTGTCTTTGTTTTGACTAACACCTTCTCTTGAAATATTTAAAATCCTCCCAATCTCCGCGTCATTATAACCTTGAGAAAAAAGTTCTAAGACCTGTCTTTCTTTCTCTGTTAGTCGTTTCATTAATTCAGCTAATTTTTCTCTATCATCAAAATTAACTGCTGTCCCTGGTTCATTCAACCTGGGATCATTTTTATTTCTTAGAATACCTTCGTCTACTTGAGGTGATCTATTTAACAATTCCTGTCTTTTAACCAATTTTTGTAATTTATTTTTAATAGAAAATCGAGCATAGGAAACAAATTTAAGTCCTGGTAAAGGCTCAAAAGTTGCCGCAGCCCTTTGCATGGCTATTAAACCAACTTGAAGCAATTCATCAGGATCAATATTAGATTTTAGGTATCTTTTATATATTCTTAAAAGAAAAGGAATATTAATGACAACCAGTTTAAATTTGGCCTTTTCATAAACACTTTCTAATCCCGCTTTTTTTTCGTCACCTTTAATTTTCTGAATAACTTTGTCTGAATATGACCAATCTGAAAAATGAGCCAGCGCATGCATCACAATCCATCGCTCAGATATTTTGATATCAGAATTTTCTTGATTCCATTTTCGAATAACACTTGTTATTTCTGAAGATTTGACTGCGAGCAGATTAGCCTGGAACACTTGCAACCTGCTAATCTCCGCTGGAGTTAATGGTAATTTTCCACTTGATGAATCGGCTTCTTTTTTATTTCTTTTTTCCAATTTTTTATCAATTGATACTGGCCCTTTTTTTGCTTTTAAATCTTTTTCCATTTGGTGGAGAACAGCGTCTTTGGCTTTCTCATTAGCTAAAAGAAGCGGCAACATTCGACCTACGAGCTTTTCAATTTCTTTGGCGAAATCAGCTTCGGTTTTACCTTCTAATTCTCCAGAATGCTGCTCATAAATTTTCTGAACGTAATTCTTATTTTCCAACGACATCGGTAAAACGCCCCATTTATTGTTCACAAAATGAAGAAAAGTGCCTATGCTGAAGGCTTCAAAATGTGAAAAGGTCCAAGTTAACCATGACGTATGAGGAAATAAAACTGACAGATAGGGAAGTGTAAAAATAACCGAATAAAACATTCGAACAGGAAACCGTCGGAAAATAAATTGCAATAACGTTAACTGCTCACCAGAGGGAGAAAACATATCTCTATAAACATGGGCCAACGCATGTAAAACAATAAATACAATCGCGCCCCAGAGGCCTCCATGAGTAATAACAAAAAAGCGTGCCAGTTCTTCATAAAAAAAACTTAGCCCTTTTTGCCGCTCGTAAATAACTCTAATAAGTTCTCCTGCTTTATTAAACCAACCACGTAAAATGCCACGTGGATCTTTGAGAGGATATTTGATTTGAGTTTCACCTTCAGTTCCATTTGATTTTTGAACCAACTGAAATATCCCTTGAACGGGCTCAAAATTTTGAGGAATAAGTGAATTGGCTAAAAACAATTTTTCACCTTCAAACAACTGATCAAGCGGTGTTTTTTCTTGCGCAAATACGGTAAGGTAGTGTGAACCATTTTGAGTTTCCAATTGAGTTAATTTGGGGGTGTATTGAATAACAATGTAGCCGGCCTCTTTTAAACGCTGGTCGATTCCGCTTGAGTGGAAGCCGCCTGTCACCAAAACTGCGTTTTGGTAATTTCCAAAATTCAAATTACAATTATCAATTGTCTTTTTTAATTTTGGAGATTTGTTTGGTATTTTATTTTTGGCATTTGATTTTTTAATGCTCTCTAAAAAATGACTTGCCATTTTCTCATCGCGAATATTGGCTTGGATGTAGAAATTTTCGTAAGGACTTAAATCTAATATGAAATCATGGATCCCCGACCCGCCTGCCAGCCGTCGGGCAGACAGAGACATTCGGGGATGACGACTGAGTGCGTTTTTTAATGACGAATATTCTTCCCATTCGTCTTTGGTTAATGAGAAAGAAAGCAATTTTCCCATCAACATGATCCGTTTTGATTCTAAGACTAGATGACGTTCTGCTTCATTTTTAACCAGAGAAAAACATGTTTTATTTTCTAACTCTTTAAGGTCAGAAAATAATTTTTCGAAGCTCATCTGATCAGTCAAAAGAACATATTGGAGATAAGAATTCATTGAAGGAAATTGTGAAAGTCGAACCCCCTGTTGACCACAAATGTTTTTTAAATACTCATAAAAGCGGGCGTTTGAAACCTTCCCCAATCGGTAAGCAACACTCATAGATGTAAGATCTTTTATTTCAGATTTTTTTAACTTGGCCAATAAAATAGATAACAGCTGTTTCCGTTCTTGCTCGACCAAAGAAAAATTTAGTTGCGACTCCAAATGAAAAGCTTCAAGGAAATTTTGAATGGCAAAAGAATAAGATGGCGATAGTTGAGTGAGATATTCAATATATTTCCCTAAAGACAAATGATCTTCATGATACAACTGAGAATATTCGTCCCATTTATATAACGCGGAATTAAAAACGATTTTTTTCTTTTCCTGTAATTCTTTTTTTAGAGTTTCAAGTTTTTGTTTGTTTTTATCAGTCGAGGATAATGAATCAAGATAAGCCTTCACGTTGGCTTTATAGTGCGTTTTGTCATCCACACCCATAATAAACGGGGATTTTTTTTGATCATTTGAAGGACTGTTTAATAAGCCATAAATAGCGCCAGATATTTTTCCTTCGCGGAGAAGATATTGAGAAACTTTTTGATTGGCACTCTGAGAAAAAGCGTAAAAAGGAGAAAGATCAATCGGAGAAAAAGCGCCCTCTAACCCCAGCACGTTCACTGTATTTTGGTTGGTGAGAGCTTGCACTGTTTTTCCAATATTTTTCTGTGCTTCTAAGTTCATATGAACATCTTGAATATGAACAATAACGCCTTTTGGAAGGGTGCTCTCTGGAACAACTATTTTTTGAATGGTGCCATAAGCCGGGGATAACGATTCAATGACCGGGTTTAAATGCGACAAGAGTGAGGGTGACATAGAAGAATTTAAAAAGGAAGGTAAAGTGGCTTGAATTTTAGGCAATTGATTGAGAAGCGGCGTATTATTTAATTCTGCTAAGGAACTCGGAAGCTGCGCTAGTTCCACTGAATTTTTTTTATGTACAGATCGGCGTCGTTCATCCCAAACATTGGCTTCTGGTTTATAGGCAAAAGCACATTGAGATGAAAAATAAACTGCGGAAATTAAGACCGCTAAATATCGCATAAACCGTTTTTTAAGCATAAACCATTATATTGAGGTTTAATTAAAATCACCTTTGATTAATAACCTCTTTTACTTTAACCCACTCCATTTTCATCCCCTCTGATGAATATCCTATGCATTTATTGATGTATTTATCATATTGTTTTCGTATTAATTTCCCCTTAACAACTGGTAAATCTTTTGTAACATTTTGACCCTTTTATGAACCAAGATAAAATTATCGTTGAAGGAAGGCCTTTTCGGCCCCGACTTCCGTCTTACTTGAAACAACCCATTCCGCAGGGCCCTGAATTCCAGAATGTCACAAAAGCGATTCAAGAGTTTAAACTAAATACTGTTTGTGAAGAAGCCAAATGCCCGAACCGAACCCATTGTTATGCACGGGGAACTCTCACCTTTCAAATTTTGGGTGATGTTTGTACAAGATCATGTGGGTTTTGCGCTGAAACTTTTGGGCGCCCGTCAGGGCCTATCGACTCAAGTGAACCACAAAGGGTTGTTGATGCGGCATTAAAACTGAATTTAAAACACGTGGTGATTACCTCTCCCGCTCGGGACGATCTCAAAGATGACGGTGCTTCTCAATTTTGTGCGGTTATTCAAAAATTGAGACAAGAAGCCCCTCACATCACAGTTGAAATTCTCACTCCAGATTTTCAAGGGAAAGCAGATTGTTTGAAAATTGTGTTCGAGGCCAAACCCGATATCTTTAACCATAATATTGAAACCATTCGACGTTTAACCCCTAAAGTCAGATCCAAAGCTACTTACGAGCGCACTCTTTTTGTTTTGAAATCGGCCAAAGAAGCGGGATTAACAACCAAATCTGGGGTGATGGTTGGACACGGCGAAACAGAGACGGAACTTTTTGAAACATTTCAAGATTTAAGAAACGTTGGTTGTGACATGTTAACCTTAGGACAGTATTTGCCCCCCTCCGTCAGACACCTTCCCGTAATGAAGTTTTATACCCCTGAAGATTTTTTTGCGCTACGTGAGAAAGCTCTTGCGTTGGGCTTTAAGAATGTAGCGGCAGGGCCGCTGGTGAGGAGTTCGTATCATGCCGATGAAGGAATTGAGCGGCGTACTTAGAAAAAATTCCTCCCCATTTTATGGGGAGGTTGGTGGGGAATGGATAGGTTTTTCCTTATATTTTTTAGATTAAATTCTCTACAAAAGAATTATGATGACAATGAAATTGATTTTTTAAAATCAAGAAACCATAAATTTTTAAGATTTTGGAATAATCATGTTCTGATTAAAAGGGAAAGTGTTCTTGAATCAATGTGAAAATTTTTACAGGGAAGAACCCATTTATCCCCCACCAACCTCCCCATAAAATGGGGAGGGATTTTAAATTAATAAGGAATATATGAATCGCACCCCCTTCTACAACCACCACGTTAAACTCGGTGGCAAGATAGTCGATTTTTTCGGATGGGAACTCCCCGTTCAATATTCAACCATTACCCTCGAACATACCGCTGTCAGAACCAAAGCAGGTGTTTTCGATATCTCTCATATGGGACAAGTATTTGTATGGGGTAATGATTCACTGAAATATCTTCAAAATTTACTCACCAACGACATTTCTAAAATTGGCCCCGGAAAAAGTATCTACGCTCATATGTTGAATGAAAAAGGCGGAGTCATCGACGACTTATTTGTTTATCAATTAGAAGAATCGAAGTATTTGGTCATCATCAACGCTTCTCGTCGAACGGAAGACATGGCTTGGATGATGAAACACAAAAATAGTTTTCAAGTCGATATAATGGAAGCTCCTTTTGGATCGGCTCTCGCCATTCAAGGCCCGGCTTCATCAGATATTATGATGAGGCTCAATTCAGAAATCACAAAATTGCCACGTTTTGGAATTGGAGAGTTTGAAATTGGTGATTTAAATATTCATGTCGCACGCACGGGTTATACCGGAGAAGATGGCTTTGAATTTTTTGCTCCAGCAGGACATCTACTCATGACTTGGGATCAGTTATTTCAAGCGGGACAACCTTTGGGACTTATTCCGTGCGGGCTCGGCGCCCGAGATACACTCCGAACAGAAGTGGCTTACCCCCTTTATGGCCATGAATTAGATGAAAATCATACCCCTTTTGAAGCAGGTCTTAACTGGGTGGTTAAACTCGATAAATTAAATTTTATTGGGAAAGAGGCGTTGGTTCAGCAAAAAACAAATGGCCTCAAAGAACATCTGCTTGGTTTTAAAGTAGAAAAAGGCGGTGTGGCTCGACCTGGTGGAGAAATTTGGATGAACGGCCAGAAAATGGGAACAGTCGCCAGCGGAACTTTCTCGCCATCACTCAACATGGCCATTGGGATGGCATATTTCCCCATTTCCACCCCCAAAACAGGTCAAACATTTACGATTAAACAAGGAACTCGCGAGCTCGAAGCCACTACTATTTCCTTACCTTTTTACAAAAAAAATAAAATCTAAAATCCAAGTTTCAAAACTCAAACAAACTTCAAAAATTCAATTTTCAAAGAAACAATAACTTGTAATTTGTTATTTAAATTTTGGAATTTGTATGGTATTTGGTGCTTGAGTTTTGGAATTTAATTTTTATGAGAGGTTTATGCAGATTTTTTTAGATAAGTAATATCACCAAAACCCAAGACAAGTCCTGCGACGCTGATGTCTTCATCAATGTTATCCCAATGAAGCCCTGTACCACCACCACTTATTTCAAACTTAGTTCTTTCGATTGGACTAGCCTTTAATAAGCGCGGGAAAAAAGCTAAGGGCGTTGAAAGTTGCCGCCCATCTTTAAGGGCAACCCATAAATTATCTTCATCAAACCAAACTTTTGAAGCAGCGATCTCAATTCCGGAAGTATTCATTCCAGCGACTCCTTATTAAACCAATATTTTTCTCGACAATTACTTCCAAATCTTTCAATTCTCGACTCGTCATTTCATAACTATAACCAACTAAAACGCTAGGTTCCACCCAAAACTTAGCCAATTTCTCTCCCTTCCGAATATGAATATGACACGGTTCCAGTGGAGATCCTTCATTTGAAAAGAAGAAAAATTTATATCCATTCCACTCAAATAACTTGGGCATGCAGGATTATATCTTGATTTCCATGATCGCTCTAGTGTTAATCAATAAAAATTATTAGAATTCGTCGTCGAATCCCGGCTTTAAAACCCCGACAAAAATTTACTGAGGAGTTTCCTGTGCAAAACCCTGATAACTGTCGTTTTACCAAATCTCATGAATGGCTCTCCGTTGACGGTACCATTGGCATTTCCGAACACGCTCAAAAAGAAATTACCGATGTTGTTTTCGTTGAACTTCCCAAAATAGGAAAAGAAGTGAAAGCGGGGGATCCCGTGGCCGTGGTGGAATCGGTAAAAGCGGCTTTTGACATCTATGCGCCTGTATCAGGAAAAATTTCCAAAGTAAATTCAGAGGTTTCAAAAAATCCCGCATTGGTCAACCAGTCTCCTTATGGTAATGGTTGGCTTTTTACCATCGAGAAATCAACCGCTGGTGAAGAAGAGAAACTCATGACACACGCGGACTACCAGAAATTTATTCTTACGGCCGCTCACTAACATGTACCATTCCACTTCCTCCACTGATGAAAAAAAATTATTAGACGCTATTGGGGTTTCTTCTTTTAAAGAACTGGTCAAAAAAGTCCCCTCGAAATATTTAAACCCAGGGCTGGGGCTTCAAAATGGTTTATCTGAAATGGAGCTCACTCAACAATTAACAGATTTGTCCCAGAAAAACCAAACCCCCCTTAGTTTTTTAGGCGCTGGCGCTTATGATCATTTTGTTTCCGCGGTTGTTCCGGCTTTAGCAGGCCGCGGTGAATTTTCGACGGCTTATACTCCTTATCAACCGGAAGCCAGCCAAGGAACACTTCAAACGATATTTGAGTTTCAAAGCATTGTTGCTGAACTTTATGGAATGGAGGTGGCCAACGCTTCTCTCTATGACGGTGCCAGTGCTTTAGCAGAAGCGGCTCTCGTTTCTTTTCGTCAAACCGAGAGAAAAACTCTTTTTATTCCTGACTCCTTACACCCCCATTATCGCCGAACACTTGAAACTTATTTTCAAGAAAACACCGGTTACAAGTTGGTTTTGGTGGGCGCCAATTCCCAGGGCACCATTGATCTCGATGACCTTCAAAACAAACTGAAAGCCCATGAGGGGCAAGTAGCGGGAGTTGTTCTTCAAACCCCTAATTTTTTTGGATGTTTAGAAGAGGGCGAAATTATTTCAAAAATAGCTCATGAAGCGGGGGCCCTTTGTATTGCGGCTTGTAACCCTATCGCAATGGGTCTTATTTCTCCTCCTGGTGAATTCGGAGCCGATATTGCCGTTGGAGAAGGACAACCACTGGGACTTCCTGTTTCTTTCGGTGGTCCGTATCTAGGACTTTTTGCCTGTAAAAAAGAGTTGGTCAGGAAAATTCCGGGACGAATTTGTGGAAAAACAGTAGATGTTGATGGGAAAGAAGCCTATGTACTTACCCTTCAAGCCAGAGAACAACACATCAGAAGGGAAAAAGCGAATTCAAATATTTGTACCAATCAAAATTTATGCGCTACTTCATTTACCATTCAAGCCTCTCTTCTTGGCCCAGAAGGACTCAAAGAATTAGCCGAATTGAACTTACAATTGGCCCATTACGCCGCCGACCAAGTGGCACAGCTTCCAGGTTATAAATTAAAATTTCCTGCCCCTTTCTTTAATGAATTTGTTGTTGAAACTCCATTCGATGGCGAATTATTACAAAAGAAAATGTTGGACTTAAATATTCTCGCGGGTCTTCCTCTTAAAATATTTTATCCGAAATTAGAAAATCATCTTCTCATTAACGTCACCGAGCGCCGTTCCAAGACAGAAATAGATCGCCTTATCAGCGCTTTAAGGAGCATGAAATGAGCCGTTTAGAGCCACTTCTTATTGAACAATCAGTCAAAGGACGCCGAGGCTTGCATATTCCATCATCTCCGGTCTCACGACCAATGACAGATTTCATCCCCCAAAACTTACTAAGAAAGAAAAAACCAAATTTAGCAGAAGTCACAGAACTAGAGGTGGTACGTCACTTCACTCGTTTATCCCAGCTTAATTTTTGTATTGATACCAATTTTTATCCTTTGGGAAGTTGCACGATGAAATACAACCCAAAGGTCAATGATGCCATGGCCGCGCTCCCTGGTTTTAAAGGAGCTCATCCTTTGGCCCCTGAACAAAGTGTTCAAGGATTATTAGAGGTTCTCTATAATTTAGAACATTGGCTTTCTCGAATGACGGGGTTAGATGCCTTCACACTGCATCCCGCCGCGGGTGCTCAGGGAGAATTTGCCGGTATTCTTGTCGCGCAAGCCTATCACCGATTTAAAGGAAACAATAAAAATACTGTTCTTGTGCCTGATTCCGCGCATGGAACCAACCCCGCCAGTGCCGCTTTTGCCGGGATGGATGTTGTTCAAGTCAAATCAATGGCCAGTGGTCATATTGATTTAACAGATTTTCGCTCAAAGCTAAACGACGATGTGGGATTGGTTATGATTACCCTTCCCAATACCCTCGGACAATTTGAAGAAGACATTGAAACCATTGCAAAAGAGACACATGCCAAAGGGGCCCTTCTTTATTTAGATGGGGCCAATTTTAATGCTTTGGCGGGTCTTGTTCGCCCTGGTGACCTAGGTTTTGATATCTGCCACATTAACCTTCACAAAACTTTTTCGACCCCTCATGGAGGCGGAGGACCTGGAGCAGGACCGGTGGGCGTCAAAAAAGAATTAGAACAGTTTTTACCTATTCCGCGTGTTATCAAAGAAGGAAATATTTACAAATTAAAAGATTCTAAACATCAGTTTCCTCAATCAATTGGCCAACTGAGAAGTTTTTTTGGAAACACCGGCATTTTGATTCGAGCCTATGCCTATATGCTGGCCATGGGTGAAGATGGAATCAAAGACATGAGTCGCCGAGCCATTATTAATGCCAATTATATTCGCGTTCGTTTATCTAAATTATTTAAATCAGTTTCTGATGAGCCTTGTATGCATGAAGCCGTTTTTTCAGGAACACCCGTTCTCAAAAACGGAATTAAAACTCTTGATATTGCCAAACGACTTTTGGATTTTGGCTTTTATGCCCCAACTATTTATTTTCCGCTAATTGTTCCTGAAGCGCTTATGATTGAGCCCACAGAAACAGAAAACATTGAAACGCTAGAAGAGTTTTGTCAGACCATGGAAAAAATTGTGGGTGAAATTGATTCTAACCCGCAATATTTAAAAGCTGCGCCGCATACAACGCCAGTTCGCCGTTTAGATGAAGTTAAAGCCGCTCGAGTACCCATTCTCAAATGGCCAGAATCAAATGAACCGATGCTATTTTCTGGGGAGGGAAAATGTCTTCTCAAGAACCTTCCATGATCGGCCCTTGGAGTTTCTCAGATTCAGGTTTTCTCTCAGGATTAGACAACATGAGAATGGATCAAGAACTTCTCGATAAAAATAGCAACGAACAAAAAGTTTTTCCCTCTCTTCGTTTTTTTGGTTGGAATGAACCCACTGTTACCTACGGTTATCTTATGAACGCAGAAAAAGCCACCACATGGGCGTTATCTCAAAATGTTAAAAATGTTGTTGTTCGACCCACAGGAGGTGGAGTGGCTCTTCACCAACCTTCAGATATCTCTCTTTCACTATTTTGGCCCAAAGAACTTGGCCTTCTTCCCGAAACACCCAGAACTTGTTACGCTGAAATTCATCGAATCCTCAAAGATGGCCTTGAAGACTATTTATCTGAAAGCAAAATAAATTTAGACCCCTCCTTACATTCAAAAAAAGAAAACTCATGTGAAACGGCTCCAACTGAAAAATTAGACCGCTTTTCTCTTTGTTTCCAAGAGCCTGTTTGTAACGATATTTTAATCAATCAAGAAAAAATAGTAGGCGGAGCGCTTCGCATCACCAAAAAAGCTCTTCTTTATCAGGGAACCCTTCAACTTCAAGATAATTGGAACCGTGCCACTCTTTCAGAAAACCTACTCAACAGTTTTAAACGTTATTTTTCACTTCCTGAATCACTAGAAAAGACCGTTAAAAAAGAAAAAACATCGGATCCTTTTTCTTTTTCATTGAGCAATTAAAACAGTATGGCGCCTCCTCCAGAATTACACCCCATTGAATTATTTGTCCCTGAAATAAAACAACTTTTAGAAAAAAAGCGTCTTATCGAACTAAAAGAGGTATTGGAAGAAATTAATCCCATTGATTTAGCCGATGGAATGCGGTCTTTTTCACCAGAGGAACAAGTTCTTCTCCTTAAACTTTTAAAACCCATTCGTTTAATGGAGGTTTTTGAAGAACTAGACATTCAAAAACAAGAATATATTGTCAACCACTTAGAAGACCAAACCCTGGCCCCCCTCTTAGAAGGAATTCCACCAGAAGTGACGGCGGAACTTTTTAAAAAGCTCCCCGATAAGATAGTTAAAAAAATGACCAAGCTCATGAACCATGAGAAAATAACAGTCGTCAATGAGATACTGGAATATCCAGATCACACCGCTGGTTCGATTATGAGTCAAGAATTTTTAAGCGTGGATAAAGACCTCACGGCAAAAGCAGCCATTGAACGTTTACAAGCTTGTACCCGCGTTCGCAGCGGACAAGATATCAACACACTCTATGCAACCAACGGAAATCGCAAACTCATTGGGGCTCTATCTTTACAAACTTTAATTGGAGCGCCCGGAGATATTAAAATCAAAGAAATCATGTCTCCTGTTTCGGTTATAAAGATTAATGTTAAAACAGACAAAGAAGAAGCGTCTAAAATTTTTACTCGATATAAAGTTCTCTCGGCGCCTGTTGTTAATGATGACAACAGGCTTGTGGGTGTTTTAAGCGCAGAAGATGCCATTGAAGTTATCGAACAAGAAAACACAGAAGACATTCAAAAACTCGCCGGCGTTGAAGCCTTAGAACAACCTTATTTTAAAACTCGCGTCATCGATATGGTGAAAAAACGTGCCACTTGGCTTTGTGTCCTTTTTCTAGGTCAAACTCTCACTGCCACAGCCATGGGTTTTTTTGAAGGAGAAATTGCCAGAGCGGCCGTTTTAGCTTTATTTATTCCCCTTGTTATATCCAGTGGTGGTAACTCAGGTTCCCAAGCAGCGACACTTATTGTTAGAGCCCTTTCTTTAAAAGAAATTACTTTCCGAGATTGGTGGCACGTTGTTAGGAGAGAATTTTCATCGGGTTTGGCTCTTGGCGTGATTTTAGGATCACTTGGTTTTTTAGGAATTTTCACATGGGGAAATTTAAGCCATCTTTATGGTCCACATTATATTTTGGTCGCAACAACAGTCGCATTGGCCTTGGTTTTAATTGTTTTATGGGGTTCTGTGGTGGGATCATTACTCCCTATTTTTCTAAAGAAACTAAAATTGGATCCGGCTGTGGCTTCTGCACCCTTCGTCGCCACACTCGTTGATGTGACGGGTCTTATTATTTATTTTTCAGTGGCGAGCATTATTTTAAGAGGCACTCTTCTTTGAAGGAAAATAAGAAAAGTTCTTTTAGTGATCTTCTTAAGATCATGAAAACGCTTCGCTCAGATAAAGGATGCCCTTGGGACAAAGAACAAACGCATTTTTCCCTTCTCAAATATCTCAAAGAAGAATCTGAAGAACTTTCTCAGGCCGTCCAAAAAAAAGATTGGTTTAATCTCCAAGAAGAATTGGGAGACGTGTTATTGCAAGTTATATTTCATTCTCAAATGGCGAGCGAAAAAGGCGCCTTTCATATTTCCGATGTCATCGACACATTGGCAAAAAAATTAACACTTCGTCATCCCCATGTTTTTGGCTCTCAAAAAAATAAGAAATGGACATCGCAAGATGTCAAAGATAACTGGAACGATTTAAAAACCAAAGAAAAATTTTGGAAAGATAAAGCCTCTAAAAAATTAAATCTCAGAATGAGGAAAGTAGAATTAATATAAGGAACCCCCGATGAAAACAAAACTAGGATATACCGACAAACACGCCATTTCAGGAATCGACAAAAAACTTTCTCCCATTGAATGTTGGCCCAACCAATTTCCAAGTTATGAAATCGTGATCACAATTCCTGAATACACCTCTATTTGCCCTAAAACACAATTACCTGATTTTGGAACCATCACGATTAAATATGTTCCCCACAAACTCTGCCTCGAACTCAAATCGCTGAAAATGTATTTATTGGAATACCGAGATTTAGGAATTTTTTACGAAAATGCCGTTAACAAAATCCTCAAAGACATCGTTAAAGCCTGCCAACCCAAATGGTGCCTTGTTAAAGGGGATTTTTCCTCCCGAGGCGGCATTCACAGTTCGATAGAAGCTCGATATAAGAAATAAAGCAGCACTAAAAAACTACCACTTGAGTTTAGAAATTCGTTGGATGGCTTCGGCAAGACGGCTTTCTTCCACCGTTAGGGCGAAGCGAACATAACCTTCGCCGGAAGGGCCAAAGCCATTGCCAGGCGTGCACATCACGTGGGCTTCTTCTAAAATTTTGGTCACCACTTGCATAGACGAATACCCTTTCGGATTTTTGGCCCACACATAAAAAGTGGCTTCTGGTGTATTTAAATCCCAACCAATCTTTTTGAGTGCAGGAACAAACACATCTCGGCGGCCTTTATACATTTGCCTCATTTCTTCAACGCAAGTTTGGGGACCCGTGAGGGCTGCGATGCCAGCGGCTTGAACCACTTCAAAAGCACCGGAATCGTAATTATCTTTTACTGTTCCCAATTGTTTAACAACGTCTTTATTGCCACAAACCCAACCGATTCTCCAACCGGTCATGTTGTAAGTTTTTGAAAGTGAATGAAATTCAATACCCACGTCTTTAGCACCAGGAGTTGAAAGAAAGCTAATCGGCGGTTTTCCATAGTACATTTCGGAATAGGCATTATCATGGGCGATCACAATTGAATATTTCTTGGCAAATTCTACAACTTGAGAAAAAAATTCTTCAGTTACACTCGCAGAAGTTGGATTGTTGGGATATCCAAGAAACATGAGACTGGCTCTCTCCAAAACATCCATCGGAATGGCGCCTAAATCGGGGAGAAAATGATTTTCAGCTAAAAGCGGCATGTAATAAACTTCTCCGCCAGCCAAAATAGTTGAGCCTTGATAAACCGGATAACCAGGATCTGGCACCAATACAATTTCGTTGGGATCAATGATTGCCAAAGGAAGGTGACCAATTCCTTCTTTTGATCCAATCAAACTATAAACCTCTGTCGTAGGATCGACATCCACTTGAAAGCGTTTTTTCATGAAACTTGATACCGCATTTCTAAAATCGGAAAGACCTGAACCAAAGGGATACTTATGATGGGAAGGGTTATCCAGCGCTTTTTTGGCAGCCTCAATAATATGGGAAGGTGTGGGTTTATCCGGGTCTCCCACGCCCAATGAAATAAGGTCAACACCTGTTGCCATAACGGCTTTTTTCTTCCGATCTAATTCCGCAAACAAATAAGGTGGTAATTTCTGTAACCGTTGGTTAAGTGATGAACGAACCTGCATACAATCTCCTTAAATTTAAATTCCTAAAACATCTTGCATAGAATAAAAACCTGGCTTTTTTGATGATAACCACGCAGCCGCATCAAGGGCCCCCGCTGCGAAAGCGTCTCTTGAATGAGCGCGGTGAGTAAGTTCCAAGCGTTCTCCAGCACCAGCCAGAAGGACAGTGTGGTCTCCCACAATATCGCCAGCTCTTAGCGCTAAAATTCCAACCTCTTTTTTGGGACGCGCGCCTATCAACCCTTCTCTTCCGTAACAAAAATCTTTTTCAGAACGATGAGCACCTTCTTTCACAGATTGAGCCAATCGCATCGCGCTGCCTGAAGGGGCGTCTTTTTTTAGATTGTGATGGGCTTCAACAATCTCAATATCGTAATGAGCAAGTGCTTTGGAGGCGTCTTTCACTAGTTTAAAAAGCAAATTCATTCCTACACTCATATTCGGTGAAAAAACGATTGGTATTTTCTTAGAAAAACCTTTTAGTTTATTGAGAGCATTTGAAGTAAAACCAGTCGTTCCAACAACCAAAGCTTTTTTTTCTTGCGCAGCTTTAGCCGCCAATTTCAAAGTCGCTTCAGGATTTGTGAAATCAATAGCCACGTCCGTATCATTTAAATGATCAGCGAGGTCATGAATGCAGCTGAAGGACGCTGGAGTTGATAGCGAGAGCGGTTCAAGCTTTCGATCACTTCCGTAAAGCACCTCAAACCGTGAGTCTTTTAATG
>JBJXGI010000098.1:0-4092 GCA_046153645.1 Elusimicrobiota bacterium
TATGACCAAAATCTTGACGAAAATAATCCAATGTTTGACTTAAACAGAGACCTTATCAAAGAACAGAAAGATATTACAATTATAAAGGAAGGAAATGTTTCCGATATTATAACTAAAATATTGCAGAAAAAGCAGACAGGTAGAAAAACAGCATTTGTTCAGACAAACTTATTCGGCTAACAGAAATAGTCCTCCCGTTTCCCGTAGTCTTCCTTTCCAGCACCCAAAAAAACAAAAACCATGTTGTGCGTAGTTTTCAACTAAAGCACTCCCAACGCCATAAAAAAAAAACACCCACACCAGCCAACCAGCCCCCTGTCTGTCATACGAGCAGCGCGGCCATTAGCCAGAAGGCTTGGTATTCCCCAGCCAATATAAGATGGCTTTGTGAGGAACTTTTTTGTATGTAAAAGTCTTGACACAAGAAAATTATTTTTTGAAGCTAAATAATTATGATAATCCTTACTAATTTTTTACCTTTGCGGGAGAATTTCATTAATTAACCTAATCAGAGCTAAAGCATGTAGGCAAATGCAAGAAAGCGATTTGAGAAGGCAGCCCTTTGATTTAAAAAAATTGACACCATGAATCGACACATTGAAGAAGACTTCGAAACGGACACAATTGAAAAATGCTCCAGAGCATTATCGAGGTTAGACGATAAATCAAAAATTCGGGTAATAAAATACTTACTCGATAAGTTTGGCCTTCTCGTGCATCCAGAGAATCCATCGAACGGGGTGATAAATCAGAATATTCAATACCAACAAAATAATTTGGTTCTTGCGGAGCCAAAAGAGATAGAAGCCATCCCTGTATCGCCTTCTAATTCTTTCTCAAAAACCGGACAAATTGCACTAAAGGATGTATTAATTAAAGGTTTGACTAAAACTGAGCCCGAATTGCTAACAATTATTGGGTACTATAATTCCAACTTTGGCCAAGCCACTTTCACCCGTCAATCGATACTCGATTCGTACAAGGACAATGCTATATCTACCGAAATCCGACGGAAGAATCTCTCGCAAAATCTAACTAGTCTAATTAAGAAGTCAGTCTTCAATACCATTACTGAAGAAGAGCTTTCTATTTCTCAAGAAGGGTGCGATTCTGCTATTAACATCTTAAACGGTAACTCTACTACTAAAAGAAGAAAACTCAGACCTAAGAAAAGTAGAATTAGTAAAAATTCTGGAGAAGAAAATAGTCTGAACCCTGAAATTTAGACATGAATGAAAAGATTAGAAAAGTTGGTTGAAATTCTCATTAAGGAAAATATTCCTAAGATAGACATAGCAACAGCCTTTGTATGGTATCATTATGTAACAACGAATGAGCCAGGTAGTATTTCTGAAATCAATAACTACTTTGTTGTTAGTTCTTTGGCAAAATATAACCCAACCTACTTGAAAAATGACTTAAGGGCTTCAAGAAAAGTTGTAAAGGGTGAAGTTTTAAATACTTACAAACCAGTCAGGAAGTACTTAGACGAAATGAATCAACAATATCCTTTTGTTGTAATAAAAAGTGAAGAAATAATTACAGACGATTATATCCTACCTGATAGCCTAATAAGTCCAACTCGTGGTTACATCGAGAATTTATCAAAACAAATTAATGCCTCTTACAATAATAATATTTATGATGGATGTGCTGTATTGATGAGAAGATTATTAGAAATTTTGCTAATTCATTCATACGAAGAGCAAAACAGATTGACTGACATATCTGAAGGCGATTCCTATAAAAACCTTGCATATATCATCAATTATACAATAAGTAACAAACCATTTAGGCTTTCAAAAGAAGTTTTTGAAACGCTCGATGACTTTAGAAATATTGGCAACTTTTCAGCACACAAAATCCAGTACAATTCCAAACGCAAAGACATCGATAATGTTAGATTGAGATATAGGTTGACTGTTGAGGAGCTTCTTTATGTGTCAAAAATAAAAAAGTAACATAATCTTGTTGTGCGTAGTTTTCAACTACACACTCCCCAATCCTTTTAACTATAGCACCTATTCAAACCAACAAGTCAAATGATTAGCTTCATTGGAAGGGGGCTAGATGCTTGTCAGAAATAGAGCATATTTTATCCAGCATATGATTTTACTATCAAAAGTAAAGTGTCTCCATTATTTATGTTATTTTCTTTCAATGTTTGATCCATTTCTAAAGTTTTAGCACTATTTTTATTAAATATTTGGTAAGTGCTCTTGTTATCAATGATACCAGAATGCAGCAATTCATCAATTATATCCCCAAGTGTTTTGTATATTGGGCATTCGATATCAAACTCTTCTCCTGTGATAGAATTTCGAAGAATGATTGCTATCACGTTAGGGGGGGTGCTTGAGTTCTTTTGCTCTCTTATTATTAGCTGGGCATTTTGAAGTTCTTGGTATTTGGATTTAATTATTTTTTTGAGTCCTTTTGCTACATCTGTAAAGGCCTCATCAATATTATGCCAATGACGGCTAATTACTGGTTTCATATCTGTAGGCAATCCCTGAATGCCTTCAAAAGGAGTGCCCTCCCAATCACAATCTCTTATAATAATTGGAACAACAATACATTTTTTTTGGTAGTGTCGTTCTACAGATTTTATTACTTCTTTATGATAGCAGTAATCAGAATTTAAAAAATCGGAGCTTACAAGAAATAGGACTATATCAGAAAGATAAATTTGCTCAGATATTAATTTTTCCCATGATTGCCCTGCCAGTATTTTTCGGTCGTGCCAATCTTCAATGAAGCCAGTTCTCTTTAGTCCACTCATGTGGGCTTCGAATTTTTCTCTAAGCTCCTCATCTTTGTGAGAGTATGAGTAAAAAATTTTAACTTGTTTTTCTTGTCCCTCCATAATATTCATCTGGTTATTAATTTCAGATTTAAAATGCCTTTTATCACTATACATATATGCCTATGGAACCTCCTATTGGCAAAACACCAAAGCCTTCGCAAAGATAAAATAATTATACAATTTCTAATCTGATTCAAAATTAGTTAAGTAGCTCTCCTCGTTCCTCGTAGTCTTCCCTCCCCGTCAGCATCAAAAAAGAAAACCGTGTTGTGCTCCGTTCCCCAACTCCACCCTCTCCAACGCCCGTACAAAAACACCCACCCCATCCACCGGTTCCTCGTGGTCTTTCTGCCCGTCAACAAAAAAATAAAAAAACTGTGTTGTGCGTAGTTTTTCAACTACGCACTCCCCAACGCCCGTACAAAAACACCCACCCCATCCAGCCAGTCTCCTGACTGGACATGCGAGCAGCGCGAGCCATTGGTCAGAAGGCTATTGGCTTTTGTCGTTCTTTTTATTGGTTAACTGCTCTATATCAAGCAAGTCTTTGGCCCTCGAAGTAGCTTCTTTGTCTTCTATCAAATCATCAAAACTGATAAAGGCGATGTCAATATCACCGAGGCTCACCATTTCCCTTTTTTGATAGGACGGCCTAAATTTTAGTGGTGCCTTTAGCTCCGGCAACAGGTCAAGCGTAAACTCCTCAAACTCATATTTTAAACCGTAAGAAGGCTATTGGCCAGATTGCCGTACATGGGCTTTATTGGATTTCTTTTTCGATACTTTCGCTTGCCTCAATAGCTCCAAAAAAGCCTCCATCTCCACATGTCGTTGCTCAGTCAACACAGGATCCGTTTCGCTGGATTTAACATCCAGCTTCAAGGCTTGAAAACTGTTATATTTGGTCAATTTTGCCATTTAAGTATCGTGCTATTGGTGCAGAGGCTCGTCGGCGTATAAACGCAAACGGCTCCACTAATGTTTCAACCACCAAGCTTGGTCAAGTGAGGGTATGGCTCCCAAGCCATGCCCTCGCTCACACCCCAAGCCCATCGCCGCAAGAGGTACAAAAGCTCGTCGCCCATCGAGGGCATGGCTTTGGAGCCATACCCTCGATAAGACAAGTTTTTTCAAACCCTAAAATTGGTTAAGTTCGGTCGGCCTGCGCTCCGTCAACGTTTGAGAAACCTTCGTGGTTTCTTATACGTCATGCACGGGTTTTTAATATTGCCAATGCCAAAGGACTTGCACCAAGCTTAGTCAAGTGAGGGTATGGCTCCCAAGCC
>JBJXGI010000104.1:0-51395 GCA_046153645.1 Elusimicrobiota bacterium
TATGAAGCCCAAAAAAGCGATCGTAGCCAGCAGCCTAGCGTTGCTCATTTTAATGAATGATGTGATATTGAGTCATTCGATGGAGATGAGCCTATGGAGAGAAAGAGGAATAGCGCGAGGGGTTGGGGCCGTAAAGATTCCTCCTGCGAGGCTAACAAACACCGCTTTGAAAGGTGAAGAAGAGATCACTGAAATCCTCAACAAACTTCCCAGTGATATGGGAACCGTCCAAAAAACCAATATTTCACTTAACCCAGATAAACCCACTGTTATTCATATTCAAGATATTCACATGAACCTAGAAGCGCAAAAGAATGTGAAGAATATCATTGATGTATTGGTGCACAAAGGGAATGTGAAATTGATTGGCTTGGAAGGAGCGTTTGGGAAGATAGATCTAGAAGATTATAAAGAGTTGAAAGAAGAGACAAGAAAGCAGGTGGCCGACAGTTTTCTTGAGAAGTTGGATATCGGAGGACCGCTGTACTTTGGGCTAACGCAACCTGGCGACGCGAAATTGATAGGAGTAGATGATCCGAAACTATTTAAGAAGAACTGGGCCGCGGTGAAGAATGTGTCTGGGAGCGCGGAAGCATTGAGAGGAGTATTGGAAGAGCGAAGCCGAAAGATAGAGGGAAAAAAGAAAGAAGAGTTGAACAAAGATTTGAAGAAGTTCGATGCGATGGTAGAGAGTTACCGAAAGAATCTGATTCCACTTAAAAAATATATAACAACCCTCCATGAGGAATACCAGATCAATAAGCCAAACATTGTTTATTTTAAAGAAGCTGTGAAGTTAGAAGAGCGGTTAAAGATGGAAACGATCAACCGAAAGAGAGATGAGTTTATTGGAGAAGTGCTGAGGAAGTTAACGGAGGAAGAGAGATACGGATTGGTTGAATTGGCGCAGAGACAGAAACAATCGAATGTGAGTGGGAGTGTATTTTTCGAGGAATTATTTAAATTAGCGAAGAAAGAAGGGATCAAGACCATCCCGAAAGAATTAACGGACTATGTGAATTACACAAAAGTAAACGAGAAGATGGATATAGAAGGGCTCATGAAAGAGTTGTATGAGAGTGAGCAAGAGATATATAAGAAGTTGAGCAAAACAGAAGAAGAGAAAGAGTTAATAGAGAGAGGGGAGCGAATTTATTTCACTGAGAAGCTGGCGAATTTTTCGTTAACTCCGGAAGATTGGAGAAACTACAGAGAGTTAAGTAAGAAAGGAAATGAGATTGGTCAATTTAAAGAATCGTTTGAGTCCTTTTATGAATTGGCAAAGAAAAGAGATGAAGCGATAGCGAAGAATGTGAGAGAAGCGGTTAGAAAAGAAGAGAAAAAGATCATTATTTTGGTAACAGGAGGATTCCATTCGGAAGGGATCCAAGAGGAGTTGAAGAAAGCGGGGATGAACGTGATCAAGGTGTCACCGTACGTGAACTTAGTGGAGGCGGTATCTGGGACGAAGAGTTTGATGGAAGTAGCGGGAAAGAAGTGGATGATGGACGATTTATTTGTAGAAGGGAACACGTATTTAACGCAGCCTGTGTTAACGGCAGGTTTAGAGAGAGATATAACGCACGCGGCGTTATTGAGAGAAGCGGGTACAGGGGTCGGGGGGCGATTTCAAGAAACAGCAGTGAAGTTATTGAAGAGAGTCAGGCAAGTCCTTGTAGCGAGTTTCACACTAAAAGGAAGACGCTATCTATTGTTAGGTAGCGCCAATGGAGCTGTTGATTTGGTCAGTAGTCAACAGGGAGATGTCAATACACGATCAATAATGAATTGGCCAATTTCTGAGGTTTTGTTTTATTTCTTGCGACCTGTTGTTTTTTCCTGGTCTATGATGGCTGAAATGATTCGGTTAAATTTTATTGCAAAACAAGGTGTTTCATCTGTTAGTGCAGCAGAGGAAGAAGAAACGGCCATTCATTTAGGGCAACTCTCTCGCTGGGAGTGGTTAAAGCGTCATGAGGTTCAAGGGTTGCCATGGTTAACATTGGTCATGTTAGTCATTGTTATCAACATTGTTAAACTTGCAATTCGAATTATATATTTGAATTCTTCTCACTATAAAAACCCATCTTTAAAAAGTGCCATTTTTATTCATTCCTCTTATAATAAATTCTGGGAATATATTCTTGTTCCGTTGGAAATTCATTCAAAAACTTTTGTTTCCTTTTTTCTTTATCCTTTTTTTAAAAAATTAATTCATTTCAAGTGGTTTGTGCCAGCAAATTTAATAACGGACCCTAAAATCATTGATCTTGCCATGCGAGATATGAGGCATGAAGATAAACTGCCAGCTGAAGAAGGTGGAGAGACACATCTAAGCGCGTTGCGATTTATGGAAAATCATAGGTTTGTTTTGGATAAACATTTAAAGCCAGAAAAATTTCCTGATTTTCTTGAGTTTTACCCTTACGGTCAAATAAATTCAAATATATATTTTGGCGTGAGAAATGATTTTCGCCCTTCAAATTTTCCCGATTTATGGGAAGCTGCCATTAGAGAATATGCAACAAATAACAGTTTGAGGGTTAACTGGCGTGTTCGGCAGAGAGCTTTACATCCCTACCATCGAGAAGTGAACCCTGATGATCCAAATGATTTTCTTGTTTTTGAAGCAAAGGTGTTAGTGGGGACGTCTCGTTATAAGCCGGCTTTTTTTGTTAAAAGAAATAAAGGTTGGAAAGTGTTAAATGGCATATTTGAACCAGATGATGTTCTCGTTGATCCAACAAATCAAGAGCATGTTCACACCTATGGACAGTTTATTAAGGCTCAGGACGAATTTCAATTTGTTCCTGTGATGATGGATGAATATGAAAGACTCGCATGGAAAGGGCCCGATGGATTAAGATTCAGTGTTGATAGTAATGTGCGCGGGAGACTGGTTACTCGGGATGAATATGAATATTTAACATCAGTGGATAATAATTTTATTTTAGATCCCCATGGCCAATATTTAATTTATGCAAATACTGTTTTTAGACATATTCAACATGTTGTTGTTATGGAAGCTAAATATAGCAGAGGTATCGTTCCTAAAAGTCTTATAGAAATGCGCCAATTTTGTCGATTTTTTTTGGGAGCCACTTCCAAATATAATGACCTTTTGAGTTTACTTGTCCCTGTTTTTGCCCCTCATATTCAATTCGATAAAACCGATTTGTTTAAGTTTGACCCCAATAACGCCTATGATCTCGTTGTTAAAAAAGAACCATGGCGACTCCCAAAAGTAAGAGTCGGGGATCGTAGACCGCCCCCGTACAAAATTGGTAATTGGGAAGATGTAATGGGTGATCCTGATGATGAAATAAAGCCAGATACTAGCGAAGTTAAAAAAATAAAATTTGAACTCAATCGAATACTTTTTCCTGGCATGCACAAATATTGGTTGAAATGGCTTGAAAGATATCCAGAAAAAAAACCTTTCATCGCTGCTATGGCTGGCCTTATAGAAGGGCTTATTCCTTTTGGGATTTTGGTTGCGGCGTTATTGGGGGGGGCTTCTTCCGCTATTATTATCGGTTTAATGCTTGTATGGGTAGGAGTTAATGGATGGTTTAAATATTTTAAGGGGTTCGTTACCTTTACAGATAAAGGCCCTGAAGGAAGAACAGGGAAACAAGATTTTCAGGGTTGGGTTTTATCTAACATCACTTCATGGACAAGTCTCATTTTTCTTGGATTACTTTTTACCGATAATCTATATATAAAAATATTATGGGTTGTTGTTGGGTTAAGTTTGCACGCGGTTATTAATTTTATTATCGCTACCGTATTAAATTCTTTACCAAAATCATTGTCTCAAGTGAATACTTCAGCTGCTGTTATTGTGACGGTGGCAGATGAGACATTTAAAACCGATCTCAAGCGATTGGAGAAAATAAGTCACAAAATGAACGGAGATAATTCTCCTGAAAATAACTTCAAAGGAGTTATTGTTTCTTATGTTGGAAATAAACCGCATCATTTGGCACAATTAAAATTAGCTGCTCCGGATGCCTTGTTCGTGAAAGGGTTAAGACCAAAGACTCACGGAATTTATGATGTAGCAGATATTTTAAAAATGGCTCAAGTGCAATTAAGTGAGCTGCCTTCAAAGAAAAATTTAGAAACAGTCATTGATCAATTAGTTAATCCCTTGAGCAAAGAGGGGAATTTTGTTTTTGTCTCATCCAATCTAGAATTATTTGATATTCCAATATATTTACAAGGCAGGGTTTGGATACTTTCGAGGATCATGGGAATGATATGGACTATTAATCCTTATCAAACCATAGTAGATAGAGTCACAAGAGCCAGAGTTTCACTTATTGCTGCTTAATACTTTCATCTTTTCTCCGCCTGTCACCGCGTTGTCAAAAGGGTTTTACCTCTTTGAGATCTCTATTTCGCTACCACTAAGTTAAACTTCCCACACCTAACCAAACAAGAGCAATGTTCTTTAAGCTTTTGGACGTTGTGCGTTGAAATCAAACATAAAAATGAAAATCAATCTCTTTTTAAAAACTCATTATTCTATTCGCTTCATTTTTGGTGGGTTTTTATTTTTTTTGTTCGCATTTTTAAACTTGAGTGCCGAAAGTCTTGCTGGTCGAACATTTAATAGAACCATAGCCCAGGATTTTTCATTTGACCCACCTTATGGTGATTTTGCCGGAATTACTTATAATCCGCTCACCCAAACCTATTTTGTGACAGATAACGTTTTAGATGCCATGTTTGAAATTCAATCCAATGGGACATTGATAAGAACAATCGATATTAATGGTTTAAAACGCCCTGGTATTGCAACCGCAGATGCCGAGGGGATTGCATGGATGAGAGGTCAGACATTTGCCTTGGCACTTCATGATGGTAAAGAGCTTGCGGTGGTCAATATTGTGCCAACAACAACTATTCTCAATCGAGGCGATGCAATCATCTATAACATGTCATCGGGTCCAGGAAAACCTAAAGGATTAACCTATGTAGGTCCAGAAGATGCTTTTTATTGGGTGACAAAAGATATTCCAAAAGCTGTTGTTAAATCTCGCATTAATATAATCACAGGAAACTTAGATACACTTTCAACCAAAAATGTAGATGTCCTCCCCGCTTCTAATCTTGCTGATATAGCTTTTTTCCCAAGACTCTCTGCGCATACATTTCTCATCAGCGAATCGTCAAAGACTGTGATGGAGGTTGATTTATCAGGTCTTTCTGTCGTTTTAAAAAGCAGTTTTTCTCTTACAGGTGCAGTTATTCCAAAAGCAGGCGGGGTGACATTTGGCGCTGATGGAAAAATGTACATTGTTGGCAAACATATGAGTGCCACTCCGGAAGATGATTTCACTGTTTTTTCGCCAACAGCGCCCATTACAAATAGAGTGCCCAATCCAAGAATTAAATTCGAATCGACGCCCTAAATTTAAGACTTAATAAAGTAGATCGTAAGGAGAATAAAATGAATACCAAACAAAAATTAATAAGGATGATGCAATCATCGTTTCCAGCCCTGCTGTTTGGGTTGTTAATAATGATGACAACGCGCGTCTTTGCGGGTGATCCTATTTATGTTTATGACAGTAATAATAATGGATCAGAAGTTGTCACATTAAGTGGCGCTCAAAGCGGTGACCCCGATGGGGCGATTATTGATTATCAATGGAAAGTCAATAACGTCACTGTTTCAAGCGGATATGGACCTAAAATTCCAAATTTACAGTTTACATTCAATCTCGGCACAACAGGAGTGAGTCTTGTGGTGCGTGACGATGTTCAGGTTTCAAGTACAGATGTTGCTAATGTGATTGTATTGCCGCCATCATCTAACAGTCCTCCTGTTGCCAATGCAATAGTTCCGTCTGTGGTTATGGCCAATGCTGTTAATGTGGCATCGGTAACAGTAAATGCCTCAGCCAGTACTGATGCAGATGGTGACCTTATTACGCGATATAGATGGACAGAAGGAGCGACTACCTATTACGATGGTGCCTCTCCAACAGCAACTCTGGTTGTCAGTGGTCTTGGGCTTCATAATATTCGGTTGACTGTTTATTCAACAGATAATCTCAATATTACTCAAGCAGGCTTTCGAGATTTCTCTGTAACATTAGATCCTCTCAGCGTTATGCTAGCCGGGCGCACTTTTAATCGCACCGTCGGCAAAGACTTTAATTTCGGTAACCCAGCCTTTGGGAATTATGCGGGAATTACATTTAATCCGTTATCACAGACTTATTATGTGACGGAAAATAATCAAGATAAAGTATTTGAAATTCAGCAAGACGCAACATTGATTCGGATAATTGATATTGGAGGCCTTAAAGCGGCAGGAATTCCAACGGCTGATGCAGAAGGAATTGCCTGGATGTCAGGAACGAAATACGCGATTGCGCTTCATGATGGAAAAGAAATGGCCATTGTTAATATTGTTTCAACAACAACGGCTCTCTCTCGACCTGAGGCGACAATTTACGATATCTCTTCTGGACCGGGGAAACCCAAAGGTTTGGCTTACGCTGGATGGGAAAATGCGTTTTATTGGGTCGCTAAAGATACACCCAAAGCGGTCATAAAAAGTCAAATCAATCCCATTACAGGTGCATTGGAGACATTGTGGTCAAAACTTGTTGATAACTTGCCTGTGTCAGACCTTTCTGATGTTGCAACCTTCCCAAGAATATCTTCTAGTTTGATACTCGTTAGTGAATCATCTCGAACGGTGATGGAAGCCGACTTAACTGGGCCAACAGCTGTTCTGAAAAGTTCTTTCTCATTGTCTGGATGGAATATTCCTCAAGCGAGTGGTTTGACATTCAATCAAGATGGGAATTTGATCATTGTGGGTAAATCTGTGGCGAACACACCTGAGGATGATTTCAATGTGTTTGTCGGAACAGCTCCTATTGCTAATAAGAAGCCAAATCCTCTTATTACTTCGGGACTGTAGGTTAAAACAAGTATGAAATTTTCGTTCCATGGATAAGATATGAGTATCGAAATGCTTCGATCAAATATCAAACGAGCAATGTGGCACTTATTAATAAGTGTTATGTTGCTCGTTTCTGTGGGTCGATTATGTGCGGGTGACCCGATATATGTTGTTGATAATGATGGCAATGGATCGGAGGTTGTTAATTTAAGCGGAGCGCAAAGTGTAGATCCTGATGGGGCCATTATTGATTTTCAGTGGCTGGTTAATAATGTGGTTGTCGCCAGTTATTTCGGTCCTCGGATTAGCGACTTTCAATATACGTTCTCACTAGGGACAACAACAGTCAGCTTGGTTGTTCGAGATGATGTGCAAGTTTCAAACTCAGATGTTGTTAATGTCATTGTTCGGCCTCAAGGTTCTAATCTTCCCCCTGTTGCGGGTGCAAGTGTTCCTCTCATTGGAAATATAGATGTAACAGGAGTGGCCACCATTTTTGTGGACGCTTCTTCAAGTAGTGATCCTGAAAATGATGTTATTCACCGGTACCGGTGGATGGAAGGTGCAGCAGTAATGTACGATGGGTCTTCTTCTACTGCAACCCTTGCTTTGGAAGGTCTTGGGCTTCATACCATTCGTTTAACTGTTTATTCCACTGACAATCAAGGTATCACACAATTTGACGTTAAAGATTTTGCCATCAATATTTTCCCTCCAAATGGTGAACGACTGGCCGGGAAAATATTTAATAAGGAATTAGGGTCAGATTTCGCCTTTAGCAATATTTACGAAGATTATGCGGGTATTACTTTTAATCCATTCACACGAACCTATTATATGGTGGAAAACCAGGAAGATGTGATTATTGAAATGCAAGAGGATGGCACTCTTATTCGCACCATTAACATTCATGAATTGAGAAAAACAGGCGCGTTGGAAGCCGATGCAGAAGGAATCACTTGGATGTATGGTCAAACTTATGCGTTGGTGATGGAAGGAGGCGAAGAAATGGCGATCTTGGACATCACCCCTGCTTCTTCAGCTTTCTCAAGGAATCAAGTTGAAATTCATGATCTTTCTGGAGACCCTAAGGGAGTCTCTTATAATCCATTGGACGATGCGATATATTGGGTCAGTCAATCGGGGCCTAAGCGAGTTATCAAAACTCAAATAGATCCAGCAACCAGGGAGCTGAAAACAATTTCTAATACCATTGTTGAAAATTTACCGATTGTGGATTTGGCTGATATTGCCTTTTTCCCGCGTTTAACGCCTTATGCATTATTAATAGGTCAAAATACACCCATCATTTTGGAAGTGGATTTATCGGGCACGCAACCTGTTTTAAAAAGCTCTTTTTCGTTGTCGGGTTGGAATATTCCAAAGCCCGGAGGATTGGTGTTTGGCGCCAATGCCAAAATACTCATCGTGGGAAAACATGTGGCTGGCACTGCTGAAGATGATTTGAGTATATTTACAGCCACCAGTACCATTCCAAATAAAGCGCCCATTGCTAATTTAGTGGGTCCTGATATTGTTCCAGATTTAAATGGTAGTAAAGATGAGCTGGTGATTTTTAAAGGAGAAGGAAGCGTTGATGTTGACGGCTCTATTATTGATTACACATGGAAAGTAAATGACGTTATCGTCGCTTCGGGTTATGGCCCTAAAGTTTTACCTTTAAATTATACTTTTGCTCTTGGAACATCGACTGTTTCTCTCCTGATTAGAGATGATTCGCAGATTGTTAGCCAAACAAGTTCTGTCGTTACAGTGATTGATACTTTTCCTTCAGGGCAGCACCCTTCAGAACCTTTCCGTCAACCAGATGATTTTCCTCGCCAATCGATTAATTATGTCCATCGCAACGCGTTGGTTCAACAAGCAGAAATTTTTGTTGATTTGAAAACAGAAGGGGCAATTAGAATTCATATTTATGATTCTTTAGGTCAAGAAGTTCGCGAGATTGTAACAACTGCTTTTGTCGCTGGTGCTTATCGAATTCCTTGGGATTTACGCAATGCCAGTGGATCTAAAGTTTCTTCTGGAGTTTATTATGTGTTAATAAAAACGCCGAGTGAAACCAAACGCGAAAAATTTGTTGTGATGAGGAACGGCTAATGAAAAAAATTGGTTTTTTTGTTTTAAGTATTTTTTTATTTTCTTCTTTTTTATTGGCGAAGGGTTCGGGGACTTCGGCTGGTTTAACCTTTCTGAGAAACAGTGGCGCTCGGTCTGGCGCTTTGGGAGAGGCTTTTGTTGCCATGACCGATGATATTACGGCAATAGATTTTAACCCTGCTTCTTTGGCTACTTTAGGATTTAACCAAGCCTCATTACATCATGAGCAAGGTCTTTTTGATGATTCATTTAATAAAGCTATGTTAGGAATACGCCATCGACCAAAACGTGCTTTTGGGATCTCGGCAGGGTTTTATGATAGTGGCAAAGCTAATTTATTTGATGGAGTAAACCCCATTCGATCAGTCACAGCGCAACAAGATTTCGTTTCAAATTTAGGGTATGGGTTCCGTTATAAAACAATGGATTGGGGAGTTAGCATAAAATATTTGAAATCCCAACTTGCTGATACAAATAGTGCGTCAGCTTTTTCTGGAAATATTGGTATCCAATATCAACTTTCAGAAAAGTTTCGAATGGGAGCAAGTGGTCCGATTTATCAATCTCATCTCCGTTACACCGATGTTACTGAAGAAGTACCGCGAATATATCGGATTGGAATGAGTTTTTTAGGAAAACTTCCTTTGGGAACCGGAAATCTTCCTGTTCAATTTCTTTGTGATGTTCCCTATGATTCAACGGAGGGTTTGGCTTCTTTTAATTTTGGTGCTGAGGCACAATTAGGGCAATTAATGGCTTTACGAATGGGTTTTAATACAAGATCTGACATTCAGCAATTTTCAATTGGCTCAGGGTTCCATTTTCGCCGAATGAATTTAGATTATTCATTTGGTTTGGCTAATAATAGAGCTTTTGAATCTATCCAAAAAATTAATTTTTCATTTCAATTTGCTGGGGAATTAAAAATAGAAAAAGTTGAAAGAAGTAGTTACCAACTATATGAAGTAAAAGACGGTGAAACCTTGGAATCGATTGCTCTCAGTCGGCTTGGTTCTGCTGCGAGCTGGGCAGACATTTTTGCTCTTAATAAATATATGTATTCAAGTCCTGATCAAATTGTCCCTGGAAAACGCATCCTAATTCCGACTCCAAAGAAGATAGATTGAAATTCATGCACATGTCACATAGGATCTACATGTTTTATATAGCCGTTTTCGATAAATACTTTAAAATGACTTATGTTTAAAAAATATTTTTATTTAAAAAATAATAAAGCACTGATTTTGTTTGTGAGCATTTTTGTCGGAGTTGTTTCTCTTATAAATGCCGCTCAAATTAACACCAATGGTAAACTTGAAATCGCGGCCGACGATTACTCTTTTTCAGCTCGGATTACAGGAAGATTACATGTGGATGGAAACTTTTACCGAAGTGGTTCCGATAGACGGAAACTGCCGAGTGGTACTTTTGTGAGAAGAGCGCGTATTGGAGTGAGGGGAAACTTTAGGGCCTGGGAATATCGTGTTGATTTGGACAATGCCACCGATACGCCTGATTTAAGAGGGGCTTATATTCGGCGTTTAATTGGCCCAGGAAAATTTTCAATTGGACAATTTAAAGTATTTGAGAGTATTTCTGAAATGACAAGTTCAAACCACACCACTTTCATCGAAAGAGCTTTTGTTGGACATATTGTGCCGGGCATGAAGATTGGTGTTGCGTATAATGGCTCGACTGGTCATTTTGGATATTCTGGAAGTATTTACAATGCGCGTAAAGCTTCTGATGGTGAAGCGCGACCTACAAATGCAGGAGTTGGCGGGGTCTTGCGGGGTTTTTATGCACCGGTTCATGAAAAAACAACCGCTGTTCATTTTGGTGCCAGCTATGCCTATGAAGCCACTGATAGCTCAGGAACGCGCGTTCGGATTAGTCCTTTGGGTCGAGCCGAAGAATTTAAAGACGGTCGGGAATTCAGGTTTAATATTTATGACCGTCGAGATCGCCATGTCAAGGTTGATCGAATAATATTTGAGACGGCAGCTGTCAACGGTCCTCTTTCTATTCAAGCTGAATATCTTTTTGGGCAAGCCAAAGCCAATAAAATGACTGACGATTCATTTCGTGTCTGGTATGTTGAACTGAGTTATGTGTTAACAGGTGAAGCCAAAGAGTATGATTTAAAAAGAGGCCGAATAGAGTCTTTAGAGCCAGAGCGAGAAATGGGTGCTTTTGAAATAAGCGCTCGTCATCAACGTGCCGAAAGAGAAAAAATAAATCAAGCGGAGTTAAGTGCCACTGAGTTTGGTTTAACTTATTATGCTAATGCCAATGTTCGGTTTTTGGTTAATTATGGTTGGTCTCATAATAAATTAATAGATGATAAACCTCGTTTGTTATCAACTCGGGCGCAATTTAATTTTTAAGATGTTAGAAACTCAAAAGGTAAAAAAGTTTTTTGGATTTATGGTTATCATAACCTTCCTTTATCCTTTCAATGTATTTTCTTCTGAACTGATGTCCATTGATGGAAGACCGGCTGTTGTGAAAGATATTATTCAAGTTAGGTTAAGAGATTTGCATCCAACCCAACCCTCTATTGGTTTTGATCGCGTCTACTATAAATTAGGGCGCTTTCAAGCTGACCGACGAAAATTATTTGATGATTACTGTGTGAAAAATGGTGGACGTGGTATTCTCAATTTTTCAAATGAATCAAAAATACATGATCAAAAATCATTTACTTGTGTTGAAGAAATCGGATCTCAACGAGAAGAAATGAAAACAGTTGTCATTGCCCCCAATGGAGAATTGTATTTAACTGATGGGCACCATACGTTTAATGGTTTTTGGGAAATGAACGAAGGGGGGCCTGACTTAAAAATAAACCTTATTATTTCTCGAGATTATAGAGAACTTGAAACAATGAACGCTTTTTGGGAACAAATGAAGGCCGAACAAAATGTTTGGCTTTTTGATGTAAATAATAAGACCATTGAGCCGAAAGATCTTCCTCAATCATTGGGTTTGAAAAATTTCCAAAATGATCAATATCGAGCTTTAATGTATTTCACTCGACGCATTGCTTGGCGTCCTCCAAGGGAAATTACTGTTCCCGATCCCGATAATTACGATGACCGTTACCCAGGGGTTCCTTTTTTAGAGTTTTATTGGGTCCGAGAAATAATGAGCAAAATTGATCTCAAGGATTATAATTTATCAACCCGTGAAGGTTACCTCGCAGTTATTCAGGATTTCGGGAAAATTATTATGGAAACGAAAACCAATAACGTGGGAGGCTCTAATAAATCCGTTATTGAAATGGGGCAGTTTCGTATATTTAATAAACGTGAATTAGCTCGCATTGACCGCCCTGGAACAGGAAAATTGGCCTATATGCTTGGCTATAAAAGAAATTTTTCTCAACGGCAAAGTTTTAATTAGCTCTATATATTTCTTGGAGGAATAAAAAATGTTTAAAAAATGTCTAGTGATTTTTTTGTTGAGTGTTGTTGGTTTTTTTCACGCAACACACACAAAAGCAAGTGCACTTATTAATGGGGCTGGCGCTACATTCCCTTATCCTATTTATAGTAAGTGGTTTGACATGTATCATAAATTAAACCCAGAAGTACGAATTAATTATCAATCTATTGGTTCGGGTGGTGGAATTCGGCAGTTTCTGGCCAAAACGATTGATTTTGGCGCAACCGATGCTCCCATGAATGAAAAAGAAATGGCTCAAGCAGAAGGAACTGTTTTTCATGTTCCCACTGTTTTGGGTGGTGTTGTTCCCTCTTTTAATGTTCAAGGGGTTGAAACGCTTAATTTTACAGGAGAAGTTTTGGCCAAAATTTATCTTGGAAAAATTACCAAGTGGAGTGATCAAGCCATTCGAGATTTGAATCCAGATGCGAAGTTGCCAAAAGAAGAAATCGTTGTTATTCGCCGCGCTGACGGATCGGGAACTACTTTTTGTTTTACGGATTACCTCTCCACCGTCAGTCCAGACTGGAGCCGAAAAGTGGGTAAAGGCGAATCTGTTAATTGGCCTGTCGGTCTTGGCGGAAAAGGAAACGAAGGCGTGGCAGGTCTTATCCGCAAAACAAAAAACTCTCTTGGTTATGTTGAACTTGTTTATGCTAAACAAATGAGAATGAGTTATGGAGCTGTAAAAAATTCCGCGGGTATTTTTGTAAAAGCCGATTTGGAATCTGTCAGTTCCGCGGGGAATGCGATTTCGATGCCAGAAGATTTCCGAGTATCCATTGTTAACGCTCCTGGAGAAAAAAGTTATCCCATTTCTACCTTTACGTGGCTTTTAGTAAAAGAACAAAATACCGGCGATGTGGGCACTAGTATTCGATCTTTTTTAGAGTGGATGTTATCAGACGGTCAAAAGGTTGCCCCTCAATTGGATTATGCTCCTCTTCCCGATCACGTTAAAGAAATGGTCAGAAAAATGCTCCCTAAAATCAAATAGTTTTTTAGTCGTTTTATTCTCTTGTCATATAGAATTCACATGGTTCTTATTTAGCTATTAAATTCAATGTTTATAATGCCCTTATCAATTAAATAGGTGTTGTTAATTTTTATGAGGTGTTATGGAGCAAATGTTTTTTTATCAATTAGAGGCTGATGTTTTGGCTAGCAGTATACGGAGTCAAAAAAATCTTTGCGAAGAACTAATTCGTGAATTAGAAGGTAAGGATTTTGATTCAGAAAGTGTGAATAAAAAGATTTATGAAATAGAATCGGCGCTTAAGAAAATTTGTAAAGCAGCTTAAGTTGAGTATGGTTTATACTAAAAATGATTCAAGGGGACGCTTGATTCATGCGCTTAAACAACAACAAGAGCATTTGGCAGAAGTGTTAGAAGCCATTGGGCGTAAAGACATGTCATTTGATGAGGTTAAAGAGTATTTGAAGTGGATTCATCAAAATATGAAAGAAATGCGAAAATCGCCGAAGTTTAGATTTAATAAAAATCATTAAGATTAATTTTGCTGGGGTTTCTATTCCCCTGGAACCCTGGCTTTTTTTTGTCCGAAGCATCCAAAAGAACGAAGGTAAGTGTCATAATGTTTGTAGAAAGGAACACATGTATAAAGAAAAAATCCTCATTATCGAAGATGAAAAAGATCTTGTTAAACTTCTTAAATATAATCTTGAAAAAGAAGGATACCGAATTGTAGCGGTTCACGATGGTGAAGCTGGTTTGACTGCGTTTCGAAAGGAAAAGCCCGATCTTATTATTCTTGATGTCATGTTGCCCAAGCTTGATGGGTTTGATTTTTGTCGGATGGTTCGGCAAGATTCGAAAACGCCTATTTTGATGGTAACAGCAAAAACCGAAGAAGTGGATCGTGTCTTGGGGCTTGAATTGGGGGCTGATGACTATGTCACCAAACCTTTTAGTGTGAGAGAAGTGTTGGCTCGCATTAAAGCCATATTGCGGCGCGTCGGAACAAGTGATGAAGAAAAAACGCTACTTCGCATGGGAGAGTTAGAAGTTGATTTGGAAAGATATGTTACAAAAGTAAAAAATCAACCCATTGCGCTTAGCTCCAAAGAATTTGAATTTCTTAAATGTTTAATTGCGGCCAAAGGACGTGTTTTATCTCGCGATCAACTGCTCGAAAAAGTTTGGGGATATGATCAAGCTTTGAATATTGATACGCGCACGGTTGACCAGCATATTGCCCGGTTGAGGGAAAAACTCCTTTCCGAGTCGTTTCGTATTGTCACTGTGAAAAATGTAGGCTATCGCTTGAAACTTGATTAAAATGTTGGCATGCCGCCCCATATCTTTGATTTTTTTAAAAACCCTCCAGAAGAAGCAACACCTTTACAAGAAATGAATTCTATTGAATCTCCAAGTTTAAATGAAAGAGCCCAGTTTATGGCAGTCTTGGATAACATGGTTGATGGTGTTGTTGCAGTAGACCGACAAGGTAAAATTTTAATTGTGAACAAGATTTTGTGCGCCACGTTTTTGCTTTCGGCTGATGAATCTAAAGGAAAAAGAATATTAGAAGTATTGCGGTACAGTGAATTAAATCAGCTCATTCAAGAAATATTATCCGATCAGAAAAATAGAATTGTTGAGATTCGCGCTTTTTCTCCAGAAGAGCGATATTTTGAGGCACACGGAGCCCCGCTGATGGTTGATGAGGTTTGTCAGGGTGTGTTGGTCGTTTTGCATGATATGACGCGCATACGCCAGTTAGAGCAAATTAGGAGAGATTTTGTGGCTAACGTTTCGCATGAATTGCGAACGCCGCTTTCTTCTATTAAAGGATATGCCGAAACATTGATTAATGGTGGTTTAGAAGATGAGAAAAACAGAACAGAATTTGTAGAAGCCATTGAACGACAGGCCGATCAAATGACTTCGTTGATTGAGGATTTACTTGATTTGGCTGCCATCGAATCAGGAAAAAGAATTCCGACGCACGATCATGTGTCTATGGAAGGTTTGTTTAAAGAGTTATTTAAATCTTTGGCGTCATTGGCGCAAAAGAAAAAAGTGCAACTTTGTTTGGAATTGGATCAAAAAACAACACCCGTCCGGGGCGATAAAAATCAATTGGCGCAAGTATTTCGGAACTTATTGGAAAACGCTATTAAATTCAACCAGGAAAATGGTTCTGTTAGAGTATTTGGAATCGAAAAAGAAGGGGTTCTTCATGTGTCTGTTCAAGATACTGGTATCGGAGTCCCCGCTCAGGATTTAAATCGAATTTTTGAGCGATTTTACCGAGTTGATAAAGCGCGTTCACGCGAAATGGGGGGAACGGGGCTGGGTCTTTCTATCGTTAAGCATATCGTTGAATCTCATGGCGGCGCTATCAATTTAGAAAGTTCTATTGGTAAGGGTAGTATCTTTACTATTTCTCTTCCTATATATAAGTAATCATTTTTAAGTTGTCACGCCACTGTCACATACCTTTTACCATGCCATAATGGCTGCCCTCTCTAAGATCGCTTAGTATGCAGGTGCTTTAAATCTAATACAAATAAGTAAGTAGGAGGACTGACATGCAGTCTAAAATGAATAGGGGAAAAGCAATATTTGTGGCTTTGGGATTCATGTTTACCGGATCTCATGCGTTTGCAGATCCAATAGTGTCGTATAGCAAATGGGTGGAAGAAATTAAGTTTAGCGGAGACTTAAGACTCAGGCATGAGAATTTTGATAAGAGAACAGCGGGTCAAACCGATCGTCAGAGACAGCGGTTTCGACTTCGGCTTAATACAGATATTAGGCTTCCAGCCAATTTCCAGATTAAAATGACCTTGGCTTCGGGCACAGGTGAACAAGTCTCAACCAATCAAAGTTTTGATAATTTATCTTCCCAAAAAGATATCTACATCGATAAGATTTTTGCCATTTATCAACCTTTAACTTGGTTAAAATTACAAGGTGGAAAAATGGAAAATCCCATTTGGCGCCAATATTCAAGCGATGTTGTATGGGATAGCGATTTTGGCCCAGAAGGTTTTAGTCAGGGAATTGAACAGTTGGTAGGTCCCTTTAACATCTTTGTTAATGCCCTGCAAATGGTTGTGGATGAAGATTCTGGTTTCAATGTTGGTGTATCTACGCAAGGTAAACAAGCCGATCAATGGATGTTTGCCCATCAAATTGGCATTGAGACCAAATTGCCCTTTGAAAAAAGATTAAGGTTCGCCTATGCCAATTATTACTGGCATAATGAAAACCAAGGAACCTTTAGCCAAGTGGCAACAAATGAAGGAAACCGCAGAAGCAGCTCGGTGTTATCGAATAATTTCAACGTTGATGAATTTACAGGAGAACTTTTTGGTTGGATGTTCAATAAACCTCTATCTCTTCAGTTTACCGCAGTTGAAAACCGCGGCGCCAGAGGAAATTTAAATTCCAAACACAACAATGGTTATCAAATCGGGGGTATTTTCGGAAAGGCTCGTGAAAAAAACACATTCGAACTTGCTTATTTCAATAAACAAGTAAGAACTGATGCGACTGTTGCAGATGTCGCTGATTCCGATTTTGGAGATGGTGGAACGAACAGAAAAGGGCATATTGCCTGGATTTCGTATGCGCCACTGGATTGGATGGTTGTAACGATAAAGCATTTTGATACAGAAGTTATCGAACCAGCTTTGTCTCCAAATAGAGACGACATCAATCGCACACAAGTTGATTGGTCGGTCAAATTTTAAGAACGGGAGGATCAAAAATGAAAATGACAAAAATAGTAACAGCAGGTTTTATGGCCATCGGAATGGCGTTTGGTTCCGTTATGCCGGTAAGAGCAGAAACATCATTGAGCGGAGCGGGAGCTACATTCCCTTATCCAATCTACAGTAAATGGTTCGATGAATATCATCGTGAACATTCAGATATCAAAATAAATTATCAATCAATTGGTTCTGGGGGTGGAATTCGTCAATTTACTGCGCGTACTGTTGATTTTGGCGCGACCGATGGACCGATGACGGATAAACAACTATTTTCTGTTGATGGAAAAGTTCTTCATATCCCCACGGTGTTAGGCGCGGTTGTTCCCGCTTACAATGTTTCCGGCGTAGATGACTTAAAGTTCAGCCCTGAAGTCCTTGCTGGTATTTTCCTTGGAAATATTAAAACTTGGAGTGATCCTGCTATTAAAGCCATTAATCCAACAGCGACTCTTCCGGATATGCCTATTACTGTTGTCCGTCGCTCTGATGGATCTGGAACCACTTACATTTGGACTGATTTTCTTTCTAAAGTAAGCCCTGAATGGCAGAAAAAGGTTGGTAAGGGAACTTCTGTTAACTGGCCAGTTGGACTTGGTGGGAAAGGGAACGAAGGTGTTGCGGGAACCATTAAACAGATTAAAAACTCTATTGGTTATGTCGAATTAATTTACGCTAAACAAAATAATATTGACTACGCTGCTGTTCGTAATGCCTCAGGTAAGTTTGTGAAAGCTGACATTGCTTCTGTTACTGCAGCGGCTGCTAGTGCTGCCAAAAACATGCCCAAAGATTATAGGGTTTCAATTACAAATGCTGCAGGAGATGACGTATATCCTATTGCGTCTTTTACTTGGCTTTTGGTATATGAGAAAAATCCTGGTGCCAATGGGCAAGTTCTTAAGAACTTTTTAGGGTGGATGCTTGAAAAAGGGCAATCATTAGCTCCTGATTTGGGCTATGCACCGCTTCCCGAAAGTGTTAAAAAAATGGTTGAACAAACGGTGAACACCATCAAATAATTAATGTCTATTAGTACAGTAGAAAAAACAACTTCTTCCATACCATCCCCGGCCGCTCCTCTTAATCCTGTTAAGAGAAACCGACTTCAAGAGCGTGCTGGGGATCGGTTATTTCGGTATACCATGATGATGTTTGCTGGCATTATTGTGGCGTTGGCCTTGGCGATGGCCATTGTTTTATCTTATGAATCTCGATTTGCTTGGAAAGAATTTGGTTTAAAATTTCTTTGGACTTCGACTTGGGATCCTGTCGAAGAGATTTATGGTGCACTTCCTTATATATATGGAACAATCGTTTCTTCTTTATTAGCGCTTCTTATCTCTGTTCCCTTGGGGTTGGGAGCCGCTATCTTTTTGGCTGAAATGGCCCCTAAAAAAATATCAAATGCGCTCATATTTTTAATTGAACTATTAGCGGCAGTTCCGAGTGTTATTATTGGTCTTATGGGGATTTTTGTGTTGGTTCCCGCGGTTGCTTATGTGCAGCCTTTTTTTATTAAGTATTTGGGTTTTATGCCGTTTTTTTCAGGACAGCCCTATGGAATTGGAATGTTTTCAGCGGGACTGGTATTGGCCATTATGATATTGCCTTATATCACCAGTATTTCTCGAGATGTGTTGTTGTCTGTTCCCACTCATTTGAAAGAGGCTTCTTATGGTTTAGGCGCCACTCGTTGGGAAACCATTAAGATGGTTTGTCTTCCTTTTGCTAAAAGTGGAATTTTTGGAGCTATTTTTTTAGCGCTAGGACGATCGTTAGGAGAAACCATGGCCGTAACCATGGTGATTGGTAATGTTCATAAAATTTCTCTTTCTTTATTTGATCCGGGTTACAGTATGGCGGCCGTTATTGCCAATGAATTTGCAGAAGCTACTTCTGATATGTATGTACATGCACTTATTGCTATTGGTTTGTCACTTTTTGGAATTACGATTGTCATCAATGGTTTAGCACGCTATATGATTTATAAAATGGGGAAAACGGCAAAATAAAAATGGAAAATTATCAGTCAAGAAAATTTAAAAACAATTTAGTCACAGTAATAACTGGCGGATTGACAGTTATTTGTTTGTCCTTTCTTTTTATTATTTTGGGTTATATTGTTTTCAACGGTGTGACTTCTGTAAATTGGAATTTTTTGGTGAAGCTTCCCGTGCCTTTAGGAGAAACGGGCGGTGGAATTGCTAATTCGATTGTGGGATCTTTAAAGGTTGTTGCACTTGCGGCAGCAATTGGTTTGCCAATCGGAATTTTTGGAGCGGTATATTTGGCATTTTATGGGAAAGGAAGGTTGGGGTTTCTCATTAGATATTGCGCAGATGTATTAAATGGCGTGCCCTCTATTGTAATGGGAATTTTTGCTTATGCGATTGTTGTTCTTCCGATGGGTCATTTTAGTTCATTGTCTGGAAGTATTGCTCTTGCTGTTATCATGGTGCCACTTGTACTGAGAACAACGGAAGAATTTTTGAAGTTGGTGCCGATGAGTATTCACGAAGCGGCACTTGCACTTGGAATCCCCTATTGGAAGGTTATTTTGAGAGTTGTTCTTCCTACCGCTTCTAGAGGAATTGCCACCGGCGCTATTTTGTCTATTTCTCGAATCGCGGGTGAAACAGCTCCTCTTGTTTTTACCGCTTTTGGAAATCGTTTTTGGGGAGATGGAATTTTACATCCCATTGCCACTCTTCCCCACACCATTTTTACTTATGCCATTTCTCCTTATGAAGATTGGCACAATCAGGCTTGGGCCGCTGCTTTTATTTTAATGATGGTTGTATTAACTGGAAATCTCATCGCGCGAACCTTAATGAAACCTCGAGGGATGTCAAAATAAAATGGGAATTACTATGGAAAAACAAATCGTGGAAAAAGCACCATTAAAAAACAGTGGAAGTGAATTACTATCAGGTATTGTAGAATCTCAAACTCCAATGAAAACTGAAGAGAAAAAAAATATTGCGGTTGAAATAAGAAACTTACGAGCAGGATATGGTTCCGGTGACACTCTAAAAGGAATCAATTTGCCTATTTATGACAAGAAAATCACCGCTATTATTGGGCCATCAGGGTGCGGTAAGTCGACCCTCATTCGGTGTATTAATCGCATGCATGAAATTCATCCCACGGCCAGCACCTCGGGAGAGATTATTATTGAGAATAAAAATATTTTTGATTTAGACCCTGTTCTTTTACGTCAGCAAGTAGGAATGGTGTTTCAGCGTCCTAATCCTTTTCCCACAATGACTATTTTCCAAAATGTTGCCGCTGGCCTTGTATTAAAAGGGGTTAAAGATAAAAATAAATTATCTGAAGTTGTTGAGTTAAGTTTAAAAAGGGCCGCCATTTGGGATGAAGTGAAAGATAAACTTCAGCAAAATGCGCTTAATCTTTCCGGTGGTCAGCAGCAAAGGTTATGCATTGCGCGCGCTTTGGCGGTAAGCCCCAAGGTTTTGCTTTTAGATGAGCCTTGCTCCGCGCTTGATCCCATCGCGACGGCTCGAATAGAAGAGTTATTGCTTGAACTAAAACAGAATTTAACCATTGCTATTGTGACTCATAACATGCAACAGGCGGCACGCTCTTCAGATTATACCGCGTTCATGTTGTTGGGTGATTTGATAGAGTTTGGTGTCACAGATACAATTTTTACAAATCCTGTTGATCAAAGGACACAAGATTATGTCACCGGTCGATTTGGATAATTCAAAACCACAATCACAAGAAGGGGGCCGTGTGAAGCGCCACTTTGAAGAAGTTGAAGAAGAATTAAAATATCGTCTCCTTCATATGGGAAGTTTAGTTGAAGAAATGATTCATTTGGCTATTTTTTCCCTCATTGAAAGAGATTCTTCTCATTTTGAGAAAATTTTTCATATTGAAAAAGAAGTTAATCAACTTCATATTGAAATTGATGACCGTTGTTTTAAACTATTGGCACTCTTTCAGCCGACGGCCGCAGATTTACGGTTTACTGTTGGGGCCATCAAAATTAATTCAGATTTAGAGCGAATTGGTGATCAGGCAGTTAATGTGTCTCAAACCACAGCGATTTTGTTAAAGCATCCTCAACTCGAAAAGAAGCTATTGGATATTCCAAGAATGGCTGAATTGGCTAAACGAATGTTGAAAGACAGTTTAGATGCTTATGTGAAACGAGATGTGGAGTTGGCTCGGTCTGTTGTTCAAAGAGATTCCGAAGAAGATAAGTTAAAAAGTGAAGCTTTTCATGAATTGCTTCACCTTATGCAATCGGATTCCTCCACCATTCAGCGTGCAATGAGTTTGATTTTAATTTCTAGAAACTTAGAGAGAATTGCCGATCACGCGACCAACATCGCTGAAGACGTTATTTTCATGGTTTTAGGAAAAGACATTCGCCATCACACCGAAGATCAAGAAGTAAAAAATTAAAGTTGTACTCTCATCCCTCGCAAAATAAAGGTTACCAACCTTTATATTTTTATTTGCGAGGTAAACATGAAAAAAATATTTAACCCACCCAGTCCTTTTCATTCTGATCAGCGTGAATTGTTAGAGCCTGCCAGTGAAGCCAACCTGGAAGTTTATGAAGACCACGCGCGCAGCATCCTTAGTTACAATGAAAGTCCTGATTTAAGCTTTCGCTGGAGCGTTAATCCTTACCGCGGCTGTTTTCATTCTTGCGCTTATTGTTATGCCCGTCGTTATCATGAATATTTGGATTTAGGCGCGGGAACGGATTTTGAAACTAAAATTGCGATTAAAAAAAATGCTGGCGAATTATTAAGAGCGGAGTTTCTAAAAAAATCGTGGAAAGGGGAGTCGATATTGTTTTCTGGTGCTACGGATTGTTATCAACCATTGGAGGCGGTGTATAAATTAACCCAAGATTGTTTAAAGGTGTGTGTCGAATATAAAAACCCTGCTGTCATTATTTCTAAATCCTTTTTAGTAACAAGAGATATAGAGTTGATTCGAGAACTTCATCAGGTTTCGTTTTGTCCCGTTGTTATAAGTATTCCTTTTCTTGATGAGTCAACGGCCCGAAAAATAGAACCCCAGGCTTCAGCAATAGAGAGGCGTTTTCAGGCTGTTGAAATGTTGGCAAAAGCGGGGATCTCTGTTGGCATTTCTTTGGCACCGACTATTCCCGGTCTCAATGAAAATGATATTCCTAAAATTTTAGAAAAGGCTTCATCTGTAGGAGCGAGTTTCGCGTTTCACACTCTTTTACGATTATCTGGAAGTGTTAAAGATGTCTTTTTTGAAAAGATTAATAAAGTTTTATCAGCGGAAAAGGTTGAGAGAATAACAAAACGCATACAAGAAACCCGAGGTGGAAAAATAAATAATTCAGAATTTGCAATAAGAATGATGGGCCAAGGAGTTTATTGGAAGTCTATTCATGATATTTTCCGTATTTATCAGGAAAAATTTAACTTAGCGAAATTTCCTCAAGAGCCAATTCCTTCTAAATTTACAATTCCTCAGCCACAAATGGAATTTACTTTTCTTGGATAATGTTTGAGGTTCATATATAATACCTGCCCATGAGTGATACAATAGAAATTCCACGGTGCATGAGCACCCAGCATCCAGATAATGCGCATATTCCTTTTTTTTCTCAAGGCCCCCAAATTGGTGGAGAAGAAGAAGTTCAAGAGGCGCATTATGTATTCAGCACACTTGGTTGTGACGAACAAATGTGGGACCACGAAGGTAAAGAAGTGGACGCTCATGTGGTTCCAAAATTATTAACTCAATATCCCACATTTTTCAAGAAAAAGAAATTAGGTAAAAAAGTTTTTCTAACTCTTCGTGTCCCCAATCCTGCAAGAGAAAAATCTTCTGCTAAAGGGCTGCTTGAGATTTTAGATAGCATTCCGCGGTCATTTGATGTGGCGAAACAATTTTATGCGCAAGATCTTGCGCCTATTTTTGAAATTATTTTACCGATGACCACCAATTCACAAGAACTCAATCGTATCTGGCATTACTATAAAGAATATGTGGCTGGAAAATCAGAAACCCCTGTATTGCCTGGAGATATTACTTTTAAGGAATGGATTGGCGAGTTTGCGCCAAAGAGCATTAATATTATTCCACTGATTGAAGATAAAGCTTCTATGATTCAGTCGGATCGAATTGTTGATGAGTACATGAAAGGAAAAGATTTACCATACCAAAGAGTCTTTTTAGCCCGATCTGACCCCGCGATGGCGTATGGTTCAACCACCGCTGTTTTATTGATTAAACTAGCACTCCATAAATTACATAAGCTGGAAAACGCATTGGGTGTTCCAATTTATCCTATTGTGGGGCTTGGTTCTGCGCCTTTTAGGGGGAACTTTAAACCCACGAATGTAAGAAGTGAATTAAAAGGTTATCCATCGGTTCAAACGTTTACCATTCAATCCGCTTTCAAATTTGATTACCCTGAAGATTTGATCAAAAAAGCAATTCAGTCCATTAAAAAAGTCTCGAGAAGGGCGCCGATTCCCATTGAAAATGAAGAAGCATTTTTAGCACTCATTGAAAAAATGTCAGGTACATTTTCACGACAAGTCGAGAAAATGAATGAATTGGTTAATCATGTGGCTAAATTTGTTCCACCTCGGCGTAAACGAAAATTACACACAGGCCTTTTTGGTTATCAGCGAGCGGTAGCGGGTAAACGTCTTCCTCGGGCGATCAGTTTCTGTTCGGCTTTTTATTCAATTGGGCTTCCCCCTGAGCTTTTAGGATTATCAGAATTAAAATCAGCCGATTTTAAATTTATCCAAGAAAATTATCCTAATTTTTATAATGATTTGCGTGAAGCGTTGACTTATTATGATCCGCAATCTTTATCGTTGGTATCTCCCAAAGTGGCAGATGACATCCGCCATACCATTCGGGTTTTAAAAATTGATTTTCAACCCAATTTAATTCATCAGTCTTTGGTTCGAGCAATTCGAACTTTACTTTACAAAGATGGTGTTGCTAACTTGCCCGAACTGGTTACTCAAGCCGCTCGCGAACGAAGATTTTTAGGTTAGGATTTTTATGCCTGAAGTGGACTTGTCGAAAAAAATTCCTGGTAATGCAACCTGGCTTAAACTTCATTATGAAATGAAACCATTAAAAGAGGGCGCCAATCTCATCGCCAGAGTTTGGTCAGGGAATTTAGATGAGGCGGTGGTTATTAAAGGTAACTCTGGTGAAGCATTTATTAAATTAAATAAACCCCAAATGATTTCGTATCAGAGGCCAGTTAATATTGAACTCTCAATGAAGGTCATGGCTTTTAAGACCGGTGAAGAGAAAGAGTAAGGTTATAGGAGAAAATTATGTTTTCAAATATTGGAATGGGTGAATTGTTGGTTGTTTTGATTATTATTCTTTTGCTTTTTGGATCGAAACGGTTGCCCGATTTGGCCCGAGGCCTGGGACAATCTATCAAGGCTTTTAAAGAAGGAATGAATCAATCATCTGAAAAAGGACTAGAGAAACCCAAGGATGATGCCGATAAGAAATAAGGGAGAAACATTTATGCAAATTGGTTTGGTTGGTCTTGGACGAATGGGAATGAATATGGGGCGCCGCTGGTTAGGTGCTAAGCATGACGTTGTTGTTTTTAATCGAACACCAGATAAGGTTCAAGAAATTGCCAGAGAAGGTGCGATTGCTGCCAACTCTCTTCAAGATCTTGTTTCAAAATTAAAAAGCCCAAAATTGGTTTGGCTTATGTTGCCAACCGGAGCGGTGGTTGATGAGCATATTCAACAACTGAAAGGATTGCTTTCAAAGGGTGATATTGTTGTTGATGGCGGAAATAGTTATTACAAAGACGACTTAAGACATTTTGATGAACTGAAAGAAAAAGGAATTCATTTTCTTGATGCGGGTGTCTCCGGTGGAATTTGGGGACTCAAAATTGGTTATTGCACAATGGTAGGCGGTGAAGAAAATATTTTTAAACATATCGAACCCTTAATTAAAGATTTGGCTCCGAAAGAAGGATATCTGTATTGCGGGTCTTCTGGTGCCGGACATTTTGTGAAAATGGTTCATAATGGAATTGAATATGGGATGATGCAAGCTTATGGAGAAGGTTTTGAAATCCTCCAAGCTTCTCAATACAAGCCAGATCTTAAGAAAGTATCTCACCTCTGGAATCAAGGAAGCGTTATTCGCTCTTGGTTGCTTGAATTGGCGGCGGATGCATTAAAAGAAGATCCGCAATTGGGCGAAGTAACTGGTTATGTACAGGATTCTGGTGAAGGGCGTTGGACGGTTCAGCAAGCAGTAGAAACAGGCGTATCAGCTCCTGTCATAACGCTTTCTTTGTTTGCCCGTTTTGCCTCTCGTCAAAAAGATGCTTTTGGACTAAAGGTGTTGTCGGCACTTCGGAATAAATTTGGTGGACATGCACTTATCAAAGATGCTGAAAAACGTAGAACCAGCGCTGGGGCCGGTTCTTTTGAGGCCGCCGAAGGCCAAAAAGGAGTGAAGCCTGCTGGTTTCGAATCATGATTGATCGCCCAGAGACAGCCTTACAGTCAGCCATTCTAGCTTCAAAGATTTACACCAAACAGGAATTGTGTTTGTTAGAACAAATTCCAGAACCTTGTGGGATTATTATTTTTGGTGCTTCAGGAGATTTAGCTCACCGCAAACTTCTTCCGTCTTTATTCCGTCTGTCTTTAGCTGGTCTTATGCCCAAACAATTTTATGTTTTAGGTGTGGCTCGAACGGGAATGACCAATGAATCTTTTCGCCAAAAAATAAAAGAAAGTTTGCCTGAAGAGGCTATTTCCCCAGCAATGCAAAAATTTTTAGATCGGTGTTATTATGCCGCAGGTGACTATTCATCGCCAAGCCTTTATCAAAGTCTTAAAAACGCTATTTCCGATTTAGATAAAAAATATTCTATTGAAGGCCGCCGGGTTTTTTATTTATCTACGCCCCCTTCGCTTTATTCCGACATTGTATCTCAGTTGGGTGCTTCCAAATTGGCCTATGCCTCTTCAGATCATGAAAAATGCTGGACGCGTGTTATCATTGAAAAACCTTTTGGAACTTCACTGACCTCTGCTATTAAACTCAATAGCGAGATTAAAAATTTCTTAACCGAGAAACAAATTTATCGCATTGATCATTATCTTGCCAAAGAAACCGTTCAGAATATTTTGATGTTTCGTTTTGCGAATATTATTTTCGAGCCTATTTGGAATCGAAATTATATTGATCACATTCAAATTACCGCTTCAGAACAATTGGGAGTGGAACACCGAGCGGGTTATTATGAGCAAGCGGGTGTTATTCGCGATATGTTTCAAAATCATTTACTTCAACTCATGGCGCTTATTGCAATGGAACCGCCTACCAGTTTGGAAGCTGACGCTGTTCGAAGTAAACGGAGCGATGTTTTAGATTCAATCAAACAACTGCGTTCATTAGAATTGCTAGATGATGTCATTTGCGGTCAATATGGTCATGGTACAATGAATGGTAAAAAAGTAATTGGTTATCGTGAAGAAGAAGGGGTTCATTCTCTTTCACGTGTTCCCACTTTTGCCGCCATCAAATTTGAAATTGATAATTGGCGTTGGCAGGGCATTCCATTTTTTATCCGTTGTGGAAAACGAATGTCAGAACGTTTGGTTGAAATTGCTGTCCATTTTAAACACGTTCCCACTTCAATTTTCAAACCGCTTTTGGCCGATCAACTTTCCCCCAATGTTTTAAAGTTTCGAATTCAACCTGATGAAGGAATTACGATGAATTTCGAGGCCAAGCACCCCGGGCCCAAATTATGTATGAGTACCGTCACCATGAATTTTGGTTATAAAGATACCTTCAAAACTCCGATGCCAGAATCTTACGCGAGGTTGTTTCAAGATTCTATGTTGGGGGATCAAACTCTTTTTGCTCGTACTGACGGTGTAGAGCAATCATGGAGAATTGTTGATCCCATTATTGAGTCTTGGGAAAACGATGATCGTTCCATTCCAATTTATCCTGCCGGTTCCTGGGGTCCCATTGAAAGTCAAAAATTAATGGAACGCTATGGTCGATCTTGGGATCAATAATCATTTCTAAACTTCCTCATCAGATGAGTAAATGAATCTTGAATCTCTTAGTTTAACCTCTGTTTCTCTGCTCATGGGAGTGGGTCTTATTGGAGGAATTGTTGAATCGAGCGCGGGGGGAAGTGGTCTTGTCACATTACCTACCTTATTAATGTTGGGTGTCGATCCTATTCGCGCTTTAGCCACCAATAAATTCCAGTATTCCTTTGGCGCGATTGTTTCTGTTGCGCGATTTTCAAAAGCAGGGCTTATTCAGCAGAAAGGTTTGATCCCGCTCATTTTAGCCGCACTTTTGGGAGGGGCGTTTGGTGCTTATGTTTTAACTCTATCCAGTGCTCAGGTCATTGCCACACTGGCACCTCTTTTTTTAATTGCTTCAGCACTTTATTTTGCTTTAAGCCCTAGTTTTAGCGATAAAGAAAGAGCGCCTCGTATGAAACTATCGATGGTGGCTTTATTTGTCATTCCCTTCATTGCTTTTTACGATGGGTTTTTCGGTACGGGTTCTGCGAGTTTATATATGGTGGCCTTTATTTTATTGCAAGGGTATCACGTTCGTCAGGCGACGGCTGTAACCAAACTGGTCGATTTTGCCAGTGGCGGGGCGGCGCTTGTTGTATTGACGCTCAAAGGGCATGTTCTTTTAGTTCCGGGACTTATTTTGGCAATAGGCCAAACCGCAGGAGCTTATATTGGGTCAGGAATGGTGCTTAAGTGGGGATCTAAATGGGTTAAACCGGTGATTGTGATTGTCACCATTGCCATGAGCTTTCAATTGCTTTATAAACATCGTGACATGCTTGTTCAATTATTTAAATAGGTAATCTTCGGAAATATTCAAAAAAAGAAAAAATGAAATAAAAAAGGGCTTTTCACGTGTCCCCTCCGATCACGATCCAAGCCCCTTTTAGTTGTTTTTTAACGCCCGTTAAAATAACAACACACTTAAAATAGGATTTTTCCGTCGGAAAGCGCGTCAATGAAAAGTCAAGTTTTTGTAAAAAAGAGCTTAAGACCCATTTTCTTTGATCATTGCGCCGATCTAAAAATCTATGATATTATGGCGATAAATATAAAGGACAAGGGAATTTGTGCCACCCCACCAATCCCCGAAGAGAATACATGCCAGGAATACCACCAAAACAAGGTTTATATGATCCTCAGCTGGAGAAAGACAGCTGCGGTGTCGGTTTTGTTGCCCATATAAAGGGTAAAAAATCTCATCAAATTGTTGAAGATGGCATCACTATCTTAGAGCGTTTGGCTCACCGAGGCGCTTGTGGTTGTGACCCTAAAACCGGAGATGGTGCAGGTATTTTGATCCAGCTCCCTCACGAATTTTTAAAACAACAAACCAAAAAATTAAATATTAATTTGCCCGCTGAAGGAGATTATGGCGCAGGTTTGGTGTTTTTACCGCAACAAGCCGATGAACAAAAATTTTGCATGTCCACTTTTGAACATGTGATTAAAAAAGAAGGCCAGGTTTTCTTAGGTTGGAGAGATGTGCCTGTTGTGAGCAATTCCATTGGTGAAGTGGCCCGCAGTATGGAACCGGCCATGAAACAAATTTTCATTGGTAAAGGCTCTCAAGTAAAAGATCAAATTTCATTTGAACTTAAACTACTCATCATTAGAAAAGTGATGGAGCGGAAAGTAAAAGAGTCCGATTTGGCTCATAAAAATATGTTTTATGTGGTGAGCCTTTCTTCTCGCACTTTGGTTTATAAAGGGCAATTGATGTCGGAGCAAATTCACCCTTATTTCCCGGATTTAGCTGATTCATCTATGGTAAGTGCCTTGGCGATGGTGCATTCTCGTTACAGCACCAATACATTTCCTTCTTGGGATAGAGCCCATCCTTATAGATACATTGCCCACAATGGAGAAATTAATACTCTTCGTGGAAATATTAACTGGATGCATGCGAGAGAAACCCTGTTGGCGAGTTCGCAGTTTGGAGATGACATTAAAAAGCTTCTACCGATTGTTAATTTAGATGGAAGTGACTCTGCTATTTTCGACAACGTGCTTGAGCTTTTGGTGGCCAGTGGCCGTTCCCTTCCACATGCGATGCTTATGATGGTACCGGAAGCTTGGCAATCCAATGATTTAATGGATGAAAATAAAAGAGCGTTTTACGAATATCATTCTTCATTAATGGAACCTTGGGATGGCCCTGCCTCCATGGCCTTTACTGATGGAACAGTCATTGGGGCGCTCTTGGATAGAAATGGTTTGCGACCCTCTCGTTTTTTAGTGACTAAAGATGACATTGTGATTATGGCTTCTGAAGCAGGTGTTCTTCCCGTTGATCCTAAAAATGTTCTCCAGAAGGGTCGACTTGAACCAGGAAAAATGTTTTTAGTCGACACCGCTCAGGGTCGAATTATTTCTGATGACGAAATTAAAGATGGTTTGAAAAATCGTCAACCTTATAAAAAATGGCTCGATAGTAATTTGGTACGGTTTGAAAATTTACCTGAACCAGCTAAATATCACGAGCCCGATCACAAAACAGTTCAGCAGCGCCAAAAAGCTTTTGGGTATACAATTGAAGATTTGAAATATATTTTAACGCCGATGGCTGGTCAAGGTGAAGAAGGCGTTGGATCCATGGGCGAAGATAGTCCCTGGCTGTGTTATCAAACCGTCCAAAACTTGTTTTCAATTATTTCAAACAACTTTTTGCTCAAGTAACCAACCCTCCGATTGATTCCATTCGTGAAGAAGCGGTTATGGCCACGGAAGGCACTTTGGGTTCTGAGGGAAACTTATTAGAAGAAACACCTGAACAGTGCCATCAGTTGAAACTGCCACATGCGGTTATTTCCAATAAAGATCTAGAAAAAATTCGACATATTAATGAAGGAAAACTGAAAACAACAACTATTCCAATGTTGTTTAAAGCAGCAAAAGGTGTTGATGGTTTGGCGCCAGCCCTTCAGCAATTATGCCTGGAAGCATCGAAAGCGGTTCGCCAAGGATTTACTATTTTGATTCTTTCTGATCGAGGGGTAGATAAAGATCATGTGGCCATTCCTTCGCTGCTTGCTATGGCTGCGGTTCATCATCATTTGATTCGTGAAGGAACAAGAACTCAAGTGGGAGTCGTGGTTGAGACGGCCGAAGCCAGAGAGCTTCACCATTTTGCTTTATTGATCGGGTATGGTGCAGTAGCCATTAACCCTTATCTTGCTTTTGAAACAATTTCAGATATGTTGCATCAAAGTTTGCTGCCTGCCAATTTGGCTTTTGATCAGGCCATTAAAAACTATATTAAAGCGACCCGCAAAGGCTTATTAAAAATTATTGCCAAGATGGGAATTTCAACCATTCAAAGTTATCGAGGAGCGCAAATTTTTGAAGCGGTTGGTTTAAATGCTTCTGTGATTGATAAGTATTTCACGGGTACTCCGTCTCGTGTGGCTGGGATCGGACTTGAAACGATAGCTGAAGAATCGTTTATCAGGCATCGGTCCGCTTATCCTGAAACCGAAGGTGGTGTGGAAGATTTAGATGTTGGTGGTTTTTATCAGTGGAGAAAAGACAGCGAAGTTCACATGATTAATCCTTCCACGGTTCATAAACTCCAATATGCCGTACGTGCGAACAATCGCCAAGCTTTCAAAGAATTTTGCCGAATTGTTGACGATAAATCACAGTCATTGGCGACTCTTCGTGGTCTCATGAAATTGAAAGAAGCTGAGAAACCCATCAACTTGTCAGAAGTTGAACCTGCTGAAAATATTGTGAAAAGATTTTGTACAGGGGCCATGTCTTATGGTTCGATCAGTCTTGAGGCTCATGAAAATTTAGCCATTGCCATGAATCGCCTTGGTGGACGAAGTAATACCGGTGAAGGCGGAGAAAACCCTGAGCGTTTTAAAAAAATGGCAAACGGGGACTCCAAAAGAAGTTCTATTAAACAAGTTGCCTCGGGCCGATTTGGTGTGACCAGTCATTATTTGGTTAATGCCGATGAAATTCAAATTAAAATGGCGCAGGGCGCCAAACCAGGAGAGGGAGGGCAACTTCATGGAACTAAAGTTACCGAAGAAATTGCTGAAGTAAGAAATTCTATCCCAGGCGTGACGCTTATCTCTCCACCGCCTCATCACGATATTTATTCAATTGAAGATTTGGCTCAACTTATTTTTGATTTAAAAAATGCCAATCCCAAAGCTAATGTGAGTGTGAAACTTGTTTCTGAAATTGGTGTAGGAACAATTGCCGCTGGTGTTGCCAAAGGGAAAGCAGATCTTGTACTTGTCAGTGGGCATGAAGGTGGAACGGGTGCCTCGCCGCTCACTTCTTTGAAACATGCAGGGCTTCCTTGGGAATTGGGATTGTCGGAAACTCAACAAGTTCTCGTGATGAATGATTTGCGAGGACGCATTCGCGTTCAAACCGATGGTCAAGTAAAAACTGGTAAAGATTGTATGGTGGCATTTTTATTGGGCGCAGATGAGATTGGTTTATCTACAGCGCCCTTAATTGCCTCCGGTTGCATTATGATGCGCGTGTGTCATTTAAATACGTGTCCTGTTGGTGTCGCAACTCAAGATCCTGAGCTTCGTAAAAAATTTGTTGGTAAACCTGAACATGTTGTGAATTTCTTTATGATGTTGGCTGAAGAAATTCGTGAGCTTATGGCGAAGATGGGCTTTAGAACTGTTGAAGAAATGGTGGGGCGAGTGGATCGTTTAGAAATGGATCCTGCTGTTGATCATTGGAAGGCGAAGGGTGTTGATTTGTCAGCCATTCTTTATCGTCCCCAAGCAGCGTCTCATGTCGCCATTCGTCATACGAGCAAACAAGATCATGGTCTTGAAACTGCTTTGGACTATAAAATGATCGAAAAAGCAAAACCGGCTATTGAAGCCAAAAAACCGGTGAAATTTGAATTTGATGTTCAAAATATTAACCGAACCGTAGGGGCCATTTTATCTGCAGAAGTTTCTCGAAAATATGACGCAGAAGGTTTGCCGCAAGGAACAATTCATGGGAAATTAAAAGGTTCTGCTGGCCAGAGTTTTGGTGCTTTTTTAGCTCCAGGTATTACTTTGGAACTTGAAGGTGATGCCAATGACTATGTAGGAAAAGGTTTATCTGGTGGTCGTGTGATTGTTTATCCTCCAAAGGAAAGTACATTTATTCCTGAAGAAAATATTATTGTGGGAAATGTGTGTCTTTATGGGGCGGTTTCAGGGGACGCTTTTTTTAGAGGGCTTGCCGGAGAAAGGTTTGCTGTGAGAAATAGTGGCGCTCGCGTTGTGGTTGAAGGCGTGGGAGATCATGGTTGTGAATATATGACCGGGGGAACTGTAGTTGTCCTTGGTTCAACTGGAAGAAATTTTGCGGCTGGAATGAGCGGTGGAATTGCTTACATTCTTGATCTTGATGGAACATTTCCTAAAAAATGTAATTTGAGTATGGTTGATTTGGAGAAAGTTAAAGAACAAGACGACATTTTTACTTTAAAAGATTTAATTCAAAAACATTTCGATTTAACTCAGAGTTCTGTGGCTAAAAAGATTTTAGATTCATGGCAAGATTATGTAGGAAAATTTGTGAAAGTATTCCCAAAAGAATACCGACGCGCTCTGACTGAGATAGCAGCTAAAAAACAGGGTGTTAAACTCGAAAAGAAGGAAGGAGCTCAGAGCTGGGCCTAAACCATGGGTGATATTCGCGGATTTATAAAAATTGCTAAAGAAGATTTCCCCTACCGTCCGGTTGAGGAACGTTTAAAAGATTATCGGGAAGTTACTATTCCTTTAAAAGAGGAAAAAGTAAAAGAACAAGGCGCTCGTTGCATGGATTGTGGTGTTCCTACATGCCATTGGGGTTGTCCTGTTGATAATCTCATTCCCGATTGGAACGACTTGGCTTTTCGTGGGCGTTGGCAAGATGCCTTAGAGCGTCTTCTTCGTACGAATAATTTACCTGAAATGACAGGACGCGTTTGTCCTGCTCCTTGTGAAGCGGCTTGTGTGCTTGGCCTCATTGCACCTCCCGTCAGTATCAAGATGAATGAATATTCCATTATTGAAAAAGGATTTGCCGAAGGTTGGATCAAACCTGAAATTCCAAAAACAAGAACGGGGAAAAAGGTGGCTGTTATTGGTTCAGGCCCCGCCGGACTTTCTGCTGCGCAACAATTGAATCGCGCTGGTCATCTGGTGACTGTTTTTGAAAAAAATGATCGTATTGGTGGTCTTCTCCGTTATGGAATTCCAGATTTTAAGTTAGAGAAAAAAATTGTTGATCGTCGGGTGAATCTTTTAAAAGCAGAAGGGATAGAATTTAAAACCAATGCAAATGTAGGTGTAAATCTTAAAGTGGAAGATTTACTCAAGGAATTTGATGCCCTCTTATTATGCGGTGGTTCTGAAAAGCCCCGAGATCTTCCCGTGCCCGGGAGAGATTTAAAAGGAATTTATTTTGCGATGCAGTTTCTACCACAGCAAAATAAGCGCGTGGCCGGTGATAAGTTAAACGCACAAGAAGAAATTTTAGCCACAGGAAAACATGTGGTTATTCTTGGTGGTGGTGATACCGGTTCGGACTGTATTGGAACCAGTCATCGCCAAGGGGCCAAGAGTGTCACTTCGTTTGAACTTCTCCCAAAACCACCTGTTGATAGACCCGCTGATAATCCATGGCCAGAATGGCCGCGCACCATTCGTTATTCTTCTTCTCATAAGGAAGGGGGAATGGTGGATTATAATGTTTTAACTAAAAGTTTTTCTGGTGAAAATGGCATTGTAAAAAAATTGAATGCAGTTCGTTTAGATTGGAAAAAAGATGAAAAAGGCCAATTTAAAATGATTGAAATTCCAGGTTCAGAATTTTCTGTCGATGCTGATTTGGTTTTGCTTGCTATGGGTTTTGTCCATCCGATGAGAGAAGGAATGATTCAACATCTTGGGGTTAATTTAGATCCCAGAGGAAATGTAGCAGTTGATAGCAATCACATGACCAGTAAAGAAGGTGTATTTGCAGCTGGTGATATGGCTATGGGGCAGTCGTTGGTTGTTCGCGCCATTAAACAAGGCAGGAATGCCGCTCGCGGGGTTGACAAATATTTAATGGGAGAGACCCAACTCCCCTAGGGGCCTTAAGTGCCCACTTCATCATGCCTGAAATCGTTTTATCTTCGAAGTTTTTGCCATCTTTTATAACAAATCCTTATTCCTATCAAAGAAGAAAAACTCGTGTTGTTATGGTGGGTTCTGTTGGTATTGGTGGAAACAATCCCATCAGAATTCAATCAATGGTGACAACAGATACAATGAATACGGAGGCAACCGTTGAGCAAAGTTTAAGATTGGCTGATGTGGGATGTGAGATTATTCGAATTACGGCTCCTACCGTTCTAGATGCGCAGAACTTAGAAAAAATTAAATCTGCCTTAATAAGTAAAGGTTGTCATACTCCTTTGGTCGCTGATATTCATTTTAGACCTGATGCCGCTATGGTTGCGGCAGACTTTGTTGAAAAGGTGCGTATCAACCCGGGCAATTTTGTCGATGGGAAAGCATTCAAAGTGCGAGAATATTCCGATGTGCAATATCAGGATGAACTAAAGAGAATTGAAGATAAATTTACTCCGCTTGTTTTGAAATTAAAAAAATTAAAACGATCTCTTCGCATTGGCACAAATCACGGATCTTTGTCAGATCGAATTATGAATCGATATGGTGACACGCCGCTTGGCATGGTAGAGTCTGCGCTCGAGTTTGTCCGTATTTGTGAGAAAAACGATTACCGCGATATTATTTTTTCAATGAAAGCCTCTAACCCTCGAGTGATGATTGCTGCTTATCGATTGCTTGCTTTTCGATTGGCAGAACTGGAGATGGAATATCCGTTTCATGTTGGGGTTACAGAAGCAGGTGATGGTGAAGATGGCAGAATTAAATCGGCTGTTGGAATTGGTAGTTTACTAGAAGATGGAATTGGAGACACGATTCGAGTTTCTCTCACAGAAGATCCTGAATATGAAATTCCTGTCGCACAAGAATTGGTCAAAATTTATGGGAAACGTTATGCCAATATCTGAAAAATTAATTCCTCCCATTACATTTACTCCAGATTTTTATTCTTATCAAAGGCGGGCAACGGATGTTGTCCGTTCTGGTCCGTTAGAATTAGGTGGTGAACAACCTCTTCGAGTGATTTCCATTTTAAAACTAGAAGATTCCTCAGCCTCTCAAATTATGGAGCTCATGGAGAGTCATGTTAAAAAAGACACTCCCCCAGAAATTTTGGCCATTGAATACGATAAAAATAATTTTGATAAGAAGTTTCAGTCTTTTCGTGAAGAATTATTTTTACAAACTTCAAGGTTAAGCCTTTGTGTGAAGTTTCATGATGCGCAATGGCCATTAAACCTTGATTTATCGGTTGATGGTTTTTTTATCAGTTTGTCGCATGTGAACCAGTCGGCTTGGGCACAGTTAACGGATCTTTGTTTGAAAAAAGAAATTCCTCTTTTTTTACAATCAGAAAATGTTGATGTGCTAGTTGAGGCTTGTCGGTTTTTTAAGGCTGAGCAAGTTGCCGTGGTATTGGGTGTAGAAGGTGAATTGGCCCGATCTGTTTATGCGCAACGTCATTTGGTTGCAAGATTAAACGAAATAAAATCAAAAGCACCCATTATGAATTTGTGGCCAGGTGTGGCTTTGGAATTAAACACAGCGGCTGTTCAAGGGGGTCTTATTTGTGATGGATTAGGAGATGCTATTTGTGTTTCTTCTTCTGTTATTTCAAGTGAGTCTCTTACGTTTTCTTATAATCTGTTGCAAGCCAGTGGCAGTCGAATTACCAAAACAGAATTTGTTTCTTGTCCTTCTTGCGGACGCACTTTGTTTGATCTTCAAACCACCACAGAAAGAATTAAATCCAAAACAGGTCATTTAAAAGGAGTGAAGATTGCCATTATGGGTTGTATTGTTAATGGTCCTGGCGAAATGGCTGATGCTGATTTTGGTTACGTGGGCGGCGGAGTGGGAAAGATTAATTTATATGTAGGAAAAAACTGTGTTGAGAAATCAATCCCTTTTGACGTTGCCGATGAAAGGTTGATTGCCTTAATTAAGTCTCATGGTAAATGGGTTAACCCCTAATTTCGACGAAAGGCTTGCATTTTTAATAAACTATAGTAGAATAGTTCAAGTTTCATGCTTTTATTTTCAAACAATTCACATTTTTATTCGTTGCAGGAAAATTTTATTTCCCTCCTCAGAATTAATTCCCCCAAAAAGATTTGGCATGATTTTTTTTATAATCGATTTTTATCAATTTCAGCCCGAAATTCAAACTTTGCGGTTTGCTATTTACGGGGTGTAATCAAAGAATAAAGTACAGAGGTATAATAGTATGAGTCAACGTGGTACAGTAAAGTGGTTCAATAATGCAAAAGGCTTCGGCTTCATTGCCAAGGCTGATGGTTCAGGAGATGTGTTTGTTCACTACTCCGCCATCCAAGGTGACGGCTTCAAGAGCTTAAACGAAGGTCAAGAAGTAACTTTCGATGAAGTTCCAGGAGAAAGAGGTCCCAAAGCCACCAATGTGGTTCGCGCCTAAAAGACCGCTTTACTGCGGGCTGAGTTTCATTTAAAGGCGTTAAAAACCCCACCCTCCCTGGTCAACGCGTAGTTTAGCGACCAAGTTGAGTGGGGTTTTGCTTTTCAAATTAACATGAAAAATAAATTAAATTATAAACGTGGCACTTCTTTTATGGAAGCTCTTTTCATTATTGTGATTGTGGGAGTCGTGTTTGCGATTACCTACCCGCAGTTCCGTGAAATGCTATATAAGTCTCGTGAAGCAAGAACCAAGTCTGCTCTCGGCCAGCTTCGAGGGGCCATAGAGATTTATTATTCAGACAACTTTGGTTTATATCCTTTAGATTCCGGAACACCAGAAACAAGGCTTGTTTCTGATCTTACTCCAAAGTATCTTCCTCAGATTCCTTTTGTCGATTTGGTTCACTACCATTCGACTCAATTAAATACAGTTGAAAATAAAATAACTGGAGTTGGCAATTGGTATTACACAACACTCAATGGTGAAGTTACCGTCAATAGTATTTATTTAGATACAAAACAAACCCCCATTTCAAGTTGGTAACCATGCGTCGTATTATTGGACGATTTCTTAAAAATTCCTCTCAAAAGTTCGTTATTTTAGATACAAGTCTTTTTGTTAATCCTGCTTCAGCTCATTTTTTTGGTAGAAATCCTACCGAATCTTTTTCGAAGTTTTTGGAATTATGCGATAGTGCATCTGGCGTTCATTGGTTGATGCCTCCGAGTATTTATCGTGAACTCATGTACTTTGTTGAAGAAAAAAAAATTCCCCGAAACTTATTAATTCATATTGAACAACGGGCTCCCAAAAAACATGAAATTCTTGTCCCGGGAATTTTTATTCATGATTTAGTTGAAAACATGAGGGATCGAGTGGACCGCGGTCTAAGATTAGCTGAAAGGCATGTTCGAGAAGCGCTGCTTGTTTCACCCCCTGTCAAATCTGATAAACCTGTAAAAGGGGTCGTTTATCCTGATGCGGAAGCGGTGGGTCGATTAAGAGAAACCTATCGCCGCATCATGCGTGAGGGTTTTTTAGATTCAAAAGCAGATGTCGATTTGTTGTTGTTGTCGTATGAACTTTCCGGTTTGTTGGTATCAGCTGATCAAGGTGTTATTGATTGGGCTGAAAAAATGGGGATTCAGATTCTTCCCTATGATCAGTTACTTCCCTTCCTAAAAAAACAATTGTCTTAATACATTTTTCCCCCTCCAAATCGTTGCGAGGAGGATTTATGTATAAAAAGTATTTCATGATGTTAATGTTTTTGTTTTTCCCACTGCGTTGTTTTTCTGGTTATTATGAGGATTATTTAAAGGCCCTTCACCATCGGACATTTCTAGAAGCGTTTCAAATAGCGAAAAATATTTCCACAGATATTCCTTATGATTTTTTTTGGAAATTCCAACCGATAGAAATAAATAATAGGGTGCAGTTGCTGACCCAGGAAGATTATCTCTCTTATATTGAGAAACTCTATATGGAAGGCGTAAAAAGCTATTTAGCTCAGAGTTGGGACCAGGCGCGCCAGAAATGGGGACAAGTGAAACTCCTAAAAGAACAACAGGGCGGTGAATTAAATCAACTTCAATGGAATGAGTTGTATAAATATGATTTTTTGGCCGCGCAATTCATTCCAAAAGAAATTTTATTTACAAACCCTGAGGAAGTTAAAGATGTTGAACAGAAAGTTTCACATTTAGGTGATAAAACCAAAGAGAAAAAAGTGTTGATGCTCATTTCTCCCGATTCAAAAAATTTTAAAAAAAGGCGGCTTAATGAATTATTGTTAAAGGCTCAGATAGCCTATGAAGATGGAGATTGGGCTATGTCGCGCTTATGGTTTGAGCGATTATTAAAATTAGAACCAGAAAATAAAAGTGTCCAAAATAAGTTATTAGAGTTACAACAAAAAACAAATTAATTTAAATTAGTCGGGTTAGAATGGCGGCAGTAGGTCTAACTTGATTTGTATTTGTTGGTCATGGGCATGCGGTGATCACGACCAAAAGACCTGGAGGTTATTTTAATTCCTGGTGGCGCTTGTCTTCTTTTATATTCATTCCTATCAATCAATGAGACGATTTTTCGAACATAATCTGGGTTCTTGGGGTTTTCTTTTATCAATTCTTGAATTGATTTATTTTCTTCAACATAACCTGTAATAATGGGATCTAAGTCGGCATATTTACCTAGAGAGTCCTCATCTTTTTGATTGTCTCGAAGTTCAGCTGTGGGAGGTCGAGTTATAACTGATTCGGGAATAATTTCTTTTCCCTGTTTTTTATTGATTTGGCGACATAAATCAAAGACTGTGGTTTTTAGGATGTCTTTTAAAACGGCCAGTCCGCCAGCGGTATCTCCATAGAGAGTGCAATATCCGGTAGATGTTTCCGATTTATTCCCGGTGGTCAATATGAGCCAGCCAAATTTATTGGAGAGCGCCATAAGTAGCGTGCCACGCACCCTGGCTTGAATGTTTTCTTCTGCTAGACCAGATTGCGTTCCCTCAAAAGATTTTTTGAGGGAGCTGAGAAAGTTTTCGTAAATATTTTGAATCGGAATTTCCATAAATTCAATGCCAAGATTTTCCGCGCATTTTCTTGCATAACTTTTTGTTTCAGAAGAGTTGTATCGACTTGGCATCGTAATACCAACCACACGGTCTGAACCTAAGGCTTCAACTGCTAAGGCTACAACCAAGGATGAATCGATTCCTCCCGAAAGTCCGAGAGCCACTTTTTTAAAACCATTTTTGTTGACATAGTCTTTTAGTCCGAGTACAAGTCCGGCATGAATTTCTTCAAGTTCAGTGAGAGGTGGCGTTAATTCCCATTCTGGTTGAATGAGAAGTTTTTTATTATTCTTGGAGATATCAACAACAAATAGTCCTTCTTTAAATAAAGGTGCTTGGGCTAGAATCTTGCCGTTGGGAGCGACAATGAAACTGCCACCATCAAAAACCAATTCATCTTGACCGCCAATTAAGTTGCAATAAATAACCGGGCATCCTAATATTTTTGCGGTTTTGGCGATTACTTTGTGGCGATGAGATAACTTCGATTTATGAAAAGGACTTGCAGAGATATTAATAACAAAATCAGGTTTTTCTTTTTTTAGTTTTTTAATGTGTTCATCTATAACCCAGATATCTTCACAAATAGTGAGGCCAATTTTTATGTTTTGGTAGGTAAAAACTTTGATTTTTGATCCTTTTGAGAAATACCGTTCTTCATCAAAAACCCCATAATTTGGTAAGCAACATTTTTGATATCGCGAAATTATTTTTCCATTTTTAAAAACAGCCGCCGAATTAAAAGGTTTATTTTTTTTATTTATTTCAATAAATCCAACAACACCTGAAAAATCATTTACGGTTTGAGAGATATTTTTAAGTGTTTTTTCATTGTCATGAAGAAATGCGGGTTTCAAGATGAGATCTTCCGGCGGATACCCAGAGAGGAAGAGTTCAGGGAATAAAACAAAGTCGCAATTTTTTGCTTGGGCTTGGCCCCAAGTTTTTTTCAGAATATCGAGATTACCAATGAGATCCCCGACGGTGGCATTAACTTGTGCCAATCCTATTCGCATTTATTTAACCATGTCGTGGGCAAGGATAATGGCTTCACTAATTTCTTTCATGGATTTCCTGCGGTCCATGCTTTGGCGTTGAATTTCGCGAAACGCTTGAGGTTCACCAATCTTTTTTGTTTCCATTAAAATACCTTTGGCCCGTTCAATTACTTTCCTGGCTTCAAGAGCTTCTTGTGCGGCTAATTTTTCTGATAAGAGTCGAGTGTTTTCAATGGCCGAAGCACATTGATTAGCGACGGATTGAGCAAAAGAAATTTCATCTTTGGTGTAGTGGTGTTCAACTGGTAAATATGAATTTAAAACTCCCAATACTTTTCCTTTATACATCATGGGCACTGATAAAAGGGCAACCAGTCCTTGTCTAATGGCAAGATCTCTAAATTGATAGGAAGATTCGTTACGTACGTCTTTGGCCGTTACATATTGTTTGGTTAATACGGCTTTTCCAGAGAGACTTCCATGAACTTTGACAGGAGGTTTATTTTGATACTCAGGATCTAATGATTGAGACGCGACGATCCGTAGTTCCTGTCCTTTATCATCAAGTAGCATAATAGAGCAGATATTCGTACCCATCATTTGCGCTGTCATGTTGACAATAAGTTGCATGATTTCTTCTGGATAGCGGTCTAGAGTCAGTGTGTGAGATACGGCTGTGAGAGCTTCAAGCGCTTTGGCTCGTTTTCTTGTTTCATCGTAGAGTCGGGCTGTTTCGATGGCACCGCCAATTTGTTTCCCTATCATGGTCAGTATATTTATGAGTCGAGGAGAATAAGTGTGAGGTTTTTTATGTTGAACATTGATAACTCCCACCAAAGTATTTTTAATTAAAATGGGAATTGAAAGAAATGCTTGGTAAATATCTTCGGGGAGTGCCCCTTTAAACCGAGGATCTTTGTGTGCGTCTTTAGATAGTGCGAGGGTTTTGTGGTGTTTAGCGACCCATCCGGTAATTCCTTCTCCTATTTTTAATCTTAAATGGCCAATTTCCTGTGGATGAGGTGTTTTAGATGCGGAAAGCACTAAGTCATTGGTGGTTAAGTCGAGTAGATATAAAAAGCAAGCATCCGCTTTGGAGAGTTTATTCACCAGACTAATGGTTTCATCAAGTGTATGTTGTAATTCAAGTGTGGATGAAAAAAGAGTGGATAAGTCTGAAAATATTTTCAGTTCATCTAATGGGTCACTTTGAGATATTTTCTTTTTCATAGTTATCCTTTATATCATTTCAGGGTCTTTTGTTTAATCAGATTGACGCTTCTTTAGCCCTCTGTTAGACTTGGCCTTCAATTTTATGGTGAAACAATTTAATATCGTTATCGGGAATGCGGGGGAATTCTTCCCTGACATTCATCTTCATTTCTCTCATCATAGCGATTTTAAGCTGAAAGTTGTTACGACAGGTCATGATGTTTTGCATTCTGTTCAAAATGGTGGTTTAGTTGATTTGGTTGTTGTTTCGGCTTCTATTAAATCACCTGATTTTTCCGAAGTCTGTCGTCAAATAAAAAATGACCCACGTCATGGACTTACGCCGATTTTACTATTGGCTCACCCCACAGATGGCATGAACTCTCAGAAAATCCTTGAGATGGGGTTTGATGATATTCTTTTCCATCCTGTTTCATCAGAGGCCATTTTGTCCAGAGCCCATTCTTTGGTGAGATTAAAATACATTGCTGATGAATTGGATGATGCTGAAAGCGTGCTTTATACATTGGCTCGCACGATTGAAGCAAAAGACCCTCATACCATGGGTCATGCGGATCGTGTGGCTCAGTTTGCAGTTGAGTTAGGAAAAGCCATGGGAGGAAGTTCAGGTGACATTGCCGCTCTTAGGAAAGGTGGAATGTTGCATGATGTAGGAAAAATCGCTATTCCTGATTCCATTTTGTTGAAGCCTGGAAAGTTAACTTTAGATGAGTTTGACACGATGAAAAAACATCCTACTTTAGGGTGCGAGATTTGCCAAAAATTGCGCTCTATTAAAGATGCTCTGCCTCTGATTAAGCATCATCATGAAAAATTAGATGGAACTGGATATCCCGCCGGTCTTAAAGGCGACGAGATTCCTTTATTGGTTAGAATGGTGAGCGTGGTTGATATTTATGACGCGCTTCGCTCAAGACGTTCATATAAAGAGCCTTTTTCATTAGAAACAACGTTTAAAATTATGTGGGAAGAAGCCGATAAAGGTTGGTGGGATAAAAAAATTCTTGCTGCCTGGGAAAAATTAGTTTTTGAAAATCAGCAACAACTCGCCTGAGTTAGTCCTCGTTTTGTTTCTCATTGTTCTTCAGTAGAGTTTTTTGGAGTTTAATATATGGAGATTCAAATTTTTGGTTTTGCCTTCACAGTTTATTTCGCCACTCTCTGTCTTTTTTTCGCCTATGCCATAACGAAACGAGAGCAACTGGGACGTTTATCTAGATGGTTGTTAATTTTAGCTGTTACGATTCATATCGTTAGTTTGGTCTTGCGTGCTATTCACGGTAGGCAAATGCCCGATCATTCCTGGTATGTTCCATGGAGTAATCGGTTTGAAAGTTTATCGTTGTTTGGTTTAGTCATTGCTACGGAATATTTAATTATCCAATGGAAAAAGGATATTCCTATTGTTGGTGTTTTCATTATGCCAGTTGTTTTTTTGATGTTGTTTTTGGCGGTGAATTCACCTTCGGGAACTCAAATCCCTCAAGTATCTTCAACCCTTCAATCTTATTGGATGGCCATTCATATCCCTGTGATGTTTATTTCGTATGCCCTTTTTGCTAATGCGTTTGCTCTTGGCCTTGCTTATTTAATTGGTGAACGGCAATTAAAATCTAAAAAAATAAGCGTTATTTCTTATCGATTGCCATCTTTAGATGAGCTGGATCATTTGATTTATAAAGTAATTTGGGTTGCCTTTCCCTTGTTAACTTTGGGGCTTCTTTTAGGGGCTCGTTGGGCCTATGACGCGTGGGGAAGATATTGGGGATGGGATGCCAAAGAAACATGGGCCCTTATTACATGGCTTATTTATTTAGGTTACTTACATATGCGTTTGATTGTTGGATGGCGAGGGCGAAAATCGGCCTATTTGTCTTTGATTGGTTTTGCTGTTGTTTTATTCACTTATTTTGGTGTGAGCACTTTTTCTAAATTACATGGCTTTTTATCTCATGGCGCACACTGAGGGTTAGAGAGAAATTTTATGGGAATTGTGATGATGGGGTTATCTCATAAAACAGCCCCTGTTGAAATAAGAGAAAAACTGAATATCCCATTGCCTCAATTGGGAGAGGCTTTGGATCGTTTAAAAGCATCTCCTGAGCTTTCGGAAGCTGTTATTCTGTCTACCTGTAATAGACTGGAAGTTTATGCTCGCCCCGTTTCTGAAAAAACAAAAACACTTGAATCGATTGCTGGCTTTTTAATTGAACGATATCAACAGCCTCATTTAGAGAATGCTTTATATCATTGCCAATCCCAGTTAGCAGTTAACCACTTATTCCGAGTTGCTTCTGGTTTGGATTCACTTGTGGTTGGAGAATCGGAAATTTTAGGGCAAGTAAAAGCGTCTTATCAGTTTGCTCAGAGACATGGAACGACTGGGAAAATTACCAATGTTCTTTTTCAGCGAGCTCTTTTTGTTGGGAAAAATGTGAGAACAAAAACAGCCATTTCTGAAGGTTCTAGTTCTGTGGGCAGTGTGGGAGTGCAATTGGCAGAGCGGATTTTTGGCTCACTTCATCAGAAAAAAGTTTTATTGATAGGTGCGGGAAAAATAGCAGAAGTAACTGCACGTCATTTGTTAAGTCAAAAAGCCACGGATATTCTTGTGTTAAATAGAACTCTTGAAAAAGCTGAAGAGCTAGCAAAACTATTAAATGGGAAAGCGGCGCCTTTATCGTATCTATCGGAGGCTTTGACCGAAGCTGATATTGTGATTTGTTCCACATCCTCAGATAAACCCATTATAAAAAAACATGAAATCGAAACTTTGATGAAAGTACGCAAGGGGCATTCTTTATATTTTATTGATATTGCTCTTCCTCGTAATGTTGAAAGTGAAGTTCATGATATAGATAATGCTTATGTCTATAATTTGGATGATTTAAAAAATATTGTTGATGAAAATATGGGGAAACGAAAAGAAGTGGTTCAAGAAGCGGAAAGCATAGTTGAAAAATCGGCCAGCGATTTTTACGATTGGATTAGAGCTACTTTGGAAGGGCGATCTCACGCGTTACGTCACACACCTTCAGAGAAACAGTTAGGTTAGAAAATGAAGCAGAATAAAATAATTATTGGTTCTCGGTCTTCTCTTTTAGCTTCTACTCAAACGAAGTGGGTTGTAAAAGAACTCAATAAATATTTCCCCGACCTTCAGATAGAAATAAAATGGATTTCAACGCAAGGAGATCGGTTGTCTGAGGCAGGAACCCAAGGGTCTTTAGGCAAAGGAATTTTTGTTAAAGATATTGAACAAGCCCTTTTAAATAAAGAAATTGATTTAGCTGTTCACTCGTTAAAAGATGTTCCTCAAGAATTACCGGATGGTCTGATATTAGGGCCGTTTCCTAAAAGAGAAAACCCGAATGATGTTTTTATTAGTCGATTTGGAGAACTTTTAGAAGAATTGCCGAAAGGTTCTACGATTGGAACCAGCTCTCCCCGGCGTCGGGCGCAAATTTTATTTCATTATAAAAAACGACAGTATCGGGTAGAAAACATTCGTGGAAATGTCGATACACGACTTAAAAAATTACAGGATGGAAAATTTGATGGAATTATTTTAGCGCAAGCAGGATTAAATCGCCTTGGGCTTCAAAGTGAAATAACTCAAGTTATAGAACCCTCTGTTTTATTGCCAGCCCCCTGTCAGGGATGTTTGGGTTTAGAATTGAGAATGAATGATCAAACTATATTTGATTTCATTTCAGTTCTTAAAGATCCCATATCAGATATAACAGCGAGGGCTGAAAGAGCTTTTCTTCAAGGAGTTGGTGGCGATTGTTATGTCCCCTTGGGTTGTCTGGCCAAAATTGATCAAGAGTCTCTTCATATGGATGCTGTTGTTTTAGATGTTGATGGTACAAAAAGAATTTTAACAGATCATTCTGGTTCGGTTCATACACCTGAATTGGTTGGGGCGGAGTGCGCGGAGAAATTATTGTTTGTTGGTGGATCTGAAATTTTAATGGGGAATAGAGTTAAGTGAAAAAAGGAAAGGTTTTTATTGTCGGAGCTGGACCTGGAGACCCAGGGCTTTTAACGGTTCGAGGTCTTCGTTTATTAGAGCGAGCGGACGCAGTGGTTGTTGATGATTTGGTTAATCCGAAAATTATTTTCCAGTATGTCTCATGTCCTGTCTACTATGTCGGCAAACGTGGCCCTGGTTCACTTCAGGGAGCCTATATTACATTCGAACAAAAAAAAATAAATCATCTGCTGGTTAAATTGGCCAATCAAGGAAAACGAGTTGTGCGGTTAAAGGGAGGGGATCCCTTTATTTTTGGTCGGGTTAGTGAAGAAATTGAATTTCTAAAAAAAAATAAAATTTCATTTCAATTGGTTCCCGGTGTTTCTTCTGCTATTGCAGCCCCTGCTTATGCCGGTATTCCAGTCACCGATCGACGATTTTCGTCTCATGTCACATTTTTAACCGGGCAAGGAGCAAGACAAAAAGGAAGCGCGTCCCTGCCTTTTCAAGTGGAGGATCTTCCTAAAAATGGAACTCTGGTTGTTTTAATGGGGGTTCATCAGTGGGTTAAAATAAAAAACCAACTTCTCGAGAAGGGCTGGGCGCCCAACACACCTGTTGCAGCCATTGAATCGGCTACTTTACCCGAACAAAAAGTCATTGTGACCTCTTTGGTTGATTCCTCAAAAATATTTTCTTCGAATAACATTCATTCCCCCTGTGTTTTTGTCATCGGACAGGTTGCTGGTTTGGCCAAAAAATATGATTGGTTGAAAGCAGAATTCCCTTTGTTGGGTTGTTCGGTTGTGGTAACCAGACCGCTTAAACAAAGTCAAGAAGTGATAGGAAAATTAGAGGAGAAAGGAGCGCATGTTCTGTGCTGCCCAACCATTAAGATTGACCCTATCTTAGAATCTCCAGAGATTGATCGCGCACTCACACAACTTAAGAACAATAAAATCGATAGAATTATTTTTCTTAGTTCAAATGCGGTTCAAATTTTTTCAGATATTTTAATGAAAGAAAAAATTGTTTTTTCAAATGTTTTTACTGTTTGCGTGGGGCCAGCAACTGCGAAGATAGCCCAAAATTTAGGGTGGAATGTTAAAAAGGTCCCATCTGAGTTTAATGCTGAAAAAATTATTGCGGAAATAGGAAACATTAAAAATGAAAATATATTAATTCCTCGTGTATTGTCTGCCCCGCAAGAGATATGGAACCCTTTGAAAAAAAAGGGAGCTCGCATGATTCATGTTCCTATTTATGAAAATGCTCCGGTTGGTTTAAGTAAAGAAGATAAGAAAAAAGTCTTAGCCCGTGTTGATGCGATATTTTTTACCTCTGCTTCAACAGCGGATTCATTTTTTAAGTCATTTAATGACTCAGAGATCATGAAAATAGCCGACCATTCAAAATTTATTTCTATTGGAGAGAAAACCTCTCATGCGATTCGAAAGTATGTAAGGAAAAACATTATCCAATCAGAAGTCTCAACATTGGATGCGATGGTAGAATCTATTACCGAGAGTTTTAATAAATAACATGAAAGGAAATTATGGAAAATATTAGTGAATTGTATTTCATAACAAAAAAGGCTCTTCTTCTGGCGGGAAATGAAGTTCGAAAATCTTTTTATAAAAACAAAAAAGTGACATTTAAAGATTCCACAAGCCCTGTCACAGAAGTGGACGTAAGATGCGAAAGAATTATTATCGCTACCATTAAGAAAAAATTCCCCCAACACACTTTTTTGGCAGAAGAATCTGCTTTTATTAAAAAAGGGGATTTAGGGCCTGCCAAAGGCGACCGTTATAGGTGGGTGATTGATCCCATTGATGGAACGGTCAATTTTATTCATCAAATCCCACAAGTGTGTGTTTCTATTGCTGTTGAATCAAATGGAGTGACACTGGTGGGAGGTGTTTTTGACCCCATTAAAAATGAATTATTCATGGCCGTCAAAGGGAAAGGGGCGACATTAAACGGGAAGAAAATTGTTGTTTCAAAAAAAAGCGATTTTAAAAAATCATTACTTATCACTGGTTTTCCTTATGACCGCGATAAACATGCTAAAAAATTATGTCAATACCAGTTCAATGTTTTAAAGAAGGGGATTGATATCAGACGTTTTGGATCCGCAGCACTTGACTTGTGTTGGTTGGCGGCCGGTCGCGCTGAGGGGTTCTGGGAAATAAATTTGCAACCGTGGGATGTGGCTGCAGGGGTCCTTATTTTAAGTGAAGCAGGAGGACGTACGACTGATTTTAAGGGAAACCCTTTTCATTTAGATCGTACCACCGAAACTTTGGCGACCAACGGGAAAATTCATCGCCAAATGATTGAAACATTGAATACTTGAGTAGCTTAAATCGAAAATTCCTCTAAGAAAGTTAGTGGGTTGTGTGAAAATCTCAAGTAATTTTCCATATTTATAATGCAGGTTCGAATATTTTTAAAACGTTGACTGAAAAGTTGTAAACCTTTTATTTGGCGTTTTCTTGCTGATTTCACTTCAATCCCAAATATCTTTTCTCGAATTTTAAATACATAATCTACTTCGTTATTTCCCTCACGCCAGTAGAAAACATTGCCTCCAGGAATTCTTAATAAATCTGCGCCAACAATCGCTTCAAATACATGTCCTTTCTTTTCTGGATCGTTTAATGCTTCGGGGCCTGTTGCCAAAGTATAAAATGCGGGGCATAAGGGAATAATTTTTGGACTTGAACCTTTTGTTATTAAGGTTTTGCTTGAATATTTTTCAAGTTTCTTAAAAAGATAGGCTCCTTCATAAAGTTCTAAATAATGTTTGACGAGATCGGTGTTTCCTTTGTCGTGTAATTGACCTAGTAAGCGTGTGTAACTGACTTCTTGACCTGGATAGCCACAAAGAATTTCAAAAGCTTGTTTAAACAGCGCTGGTTTGGATACTGTTTGCTGCGTTAAAATATCCTGTCCAATAACAGTATCAATGATGGATGATTTCATGAGCGAAAACCAGCGAGGGAAGTCGTGAATATAGGGATAGGTACCAGGATATCCTCCAAAACGCATGTAAGTTTCTAAGTCTAATTGAAAAGCTTGGTTCGACTCTTCATAATTCCAATGCGAAACGGGAATCAGTTCAAATCGCCCTGTTAAACTTTCTGTTAATCCACTTTGAAGTGAAATTGAACTTGATCCGAGTAAGACACACTTAAGTCGATGGCTCTTTTGTTGGGCATCCCAAAGTTTTTTTATAATTCCAGACCAGTTTTCAATCTTCTGGATTTCATCGACAATGAAAACCGTTCCGGGGCCCTTTTCTTGGGCTTTTTGCCATTGTTCTTGAATCCAAAGATAGGAAGCCGAAAGAGTGTCGTCTGCCGACACATAAAGTGAAGAGGCAGATGTTTTTGTAAGGTATTGGTGAATTCCAGTCGTTTTGCCAACTTGGCGAGGCCCAAGAATAACTTGGATAAGGGGACTGGGCTCTTTCAGGCGAGATTCTAAAATTGAAACAAACTCACGTTGTATTTGCATGCTATTAGTTTATCTATTTTACTAGGTTTGTCTACAATAAATACTAGATAAATCTAGTAAAATTTAAAACACATGATTATCAATAATTTATACTAATTTTTAATGAGTTTATTAACCTTCATCATAAGGCGTTCATTTGTATAGGGTTTATTTAGAAAATCATTTGCGCCGACTTCGAAAGCTTTTTCGACATCATTTACATAGGGGAGCGCTGTTAGAATAAGAATCGGAATTGATTTTGTTTCTTCGTCTCTTTTTAAAATTTTACAGGCTTCATATCCATCAATGATCGGCATCATCACATCCAGAATAACCAGGGACGGTTTTTCTTTTCGAATAAGGTCCACACCGTCTTTTCCATTTCCAGCCAATAAAACGATATAACCATCAAGCTCTAGTCGAGCTTTAATATTGTCGGCAATATCTTGTTCATCTTCTACAACGATTATTTTTTTCTTTTTTTTAAACCAATCCATCAGCTTCAAGCCGCCTTTGTTTTTTGCTTTAACATTTCTACTTCATCACTCAGTTTTTTAAGTTTAAGCATGGAATGCACTCGAGCGAAGAGCTCTACCATTTGAAAAGGTTTGGTTAATAAATCATCAGCATCGTATTGTGATTGAGACATTTTACTTCTTAAATCATCTTGACCTGTTACCATAATAATAGGAATGAAAGTTTGAGTCCTTGCTTTTATTTCTCTGGCCACTTCTAAACCATTTTGATCTTTCAATAAAACATCCATGATAATAAGATCCGGTTTTTCTTCTAGCGCTTTTTTGATTCCTTCTTGGGCAGACGTACAAGCGATGGTTTCAAACCCTTGCATGCTTAAACCCTCTTGAACAACATCTAAAATATCATTTTCGTCATCAACCACAAGAACCATGGGTTTTTTTGATTCTAATGTGGGGGTGGAAGATATTGTTTTCAATGGAGTTGGTTCTAACACAATAGGAGATTTCTTTTGATGGTTATCTGGGATCATGGTTTCTTTTGATTGTTTTAATTGATCGATGAGGTCATTTAATAGTTTTTCTAAGGTTAAAGTTTGTGAATTGAGTTTTTCAACCCAGGTTTTTTGAAGTGGGGAAATTCTTCCATAGGCCCCATCAAGAAAATTATTTACTGTAGAAAGTATAACTGTCATCGGAGTGCGAATTTGATGCGCAATTTGAGAGAGTATTTTGGGGTCCATTTCTTAAAAACTTACCATGAAAACCCTTTTCAGTCGATAAGAAATGTAGGGACTGTTGCGAAAGCAAGGCAATAAGCTGTCATCCCGGCCCTTTTGTTGAGGGATGAGAATGCTGAGAAAGCAGTAAGCCGGGATCTATTCGTTCCGGTGATTGGTGTGAGGACCCACCTCTTTTTTCCGTCGATACTGAATTTGTTTTCTGATAATAAAACAATTAATTTATGTGTATGCGACTCAGCGGAAAACTCATTCACGCAGGAATCAAACGGCGTCAACTCAGGAGGGCTCACATGTCTTTCTTCCATTACGATTTAGAAACAATGGTTCCACCCGATCACGTTTTGCGAAAACACAAAGAGCGTTTGCTGGTCAAGGAAGCGGCCGAGGAACGAGAACGCTGGAAAAAGAGTTTGGGTCGTGAAGGGTACGGATCGGAAACGGCTTTGCGGGCGTTGTTCCTGCAATTCTGGGGCAATCATTCAGACCGAGAAATGGAAGAACAACTACGCTACAACTTTGCTTACCGATGGTTCTGCGATTTCACGATGGAATCACAAACACCGGACCACACGTTTTTCTGTCGGACCAGGAAGAATATGGGGGACGAGAATATTCTCGTGATGTTCACGAAGCTCGTGGATGACGCAAAACTGCGTAAGATCATCAAGCCCTTTGAGGCCTTTGTAGACGCAAGCGCTATAAGGCGAAAAGAAGCGGAGTGGGCCAAACGCGACCGAGAAAAAGAAGAGGAAGAACATCAACACAAAGTAGAATCAGAACAATTTCGAAACGAGCAAACCCAAGAGAAAACAGAAACGGAAGCTCCCACTCATCATGCCAATAGTGCTGACAGGGCCTGTTGCGAAATGAAGTGCCGAATCTGTCATCCCGGCCCTTTTTCTAAGGGGTGTGATTGCTGAGGAGAGAATAAGCCGGGATCCATTTGTTCCGGCGAATGTCGTGACGACCCACCTTTTT
>JBJXGI010000105.1:0-19191 GCA_046153645.1 Elusimicrobiota bacterium
GCATTCGAGAATTTGATGTTTGTCATCCAAAAAGACCCACACCCACACTTTTGTTCCCTCCGGACTGAGTTGAAGGTTGCTTTGAATATTCCACGTTTTTCCTGACATGCCGGGAATGGGTTCGCCGTCTTTGATGAGAGGTTTGGGGTTCGATAAGGCACCGGTCGTAAGGTCTCGGTCGCATTCGAGAATTTGATCTTTGCCATCCAAAACGACCCACACCCACCCTTTTGTTCCCTCCGGACTGAGTTGAAGGTCGCTGAGAATATTCCACGTTTTATCTGGCAGGCCGGGAATGGGGTCGCCGTTTCTGGGAAAGCCTGAAATGGAATCGGCATTTTTGGCGGTGTAATTATCCCAGTTGAAGAGAGTGGGTGTTGCTGTAGCTTTTTCTTTTTCCAACTGTGTTTCTGAAAACAATTCTCGAATTGTTTCTTTATCAATCATTTTCAGCGAAATCATTTCAATAAGCAGGGGAATGATGGTTTGGGCGAATTCTGAGCCTAAAACAGAAGAAAGCCAATGTGAAATGTCTCCCAACTCAGGTTCTTGTGGTTTGGGGTAAGTTTTTCTGGCAATTTCATACAAGGATACTTTTGTAATGGCGTCATTAAGCGCCACGGTGGCCGTTCCATTTCTTACAAGATCTAACGCTTTAATAATTACTGTGATCACATTAATTTCTTTTTTCAATGTGTCTTGAATCGATTCAGGGTTAAAAGCATTGACCAGTTTTGAGATTTGTTCCGGTGTTGGTAGTGCATTTATTGTTTTATTGATCAACAAGTCAACCAACGCTGGAGCTAGTTTTTTTAATGCTGTTGATATTTGAGAGTGAACATTTTCTGCTATTCCTTTTGCTTCAATTTCACTTTGAAGCGTAAATATGGTAAAGGCTTTTGCTTGTTTTGAAACAGAATTATGTAATTGAGATTCTTTAATCCATTTTGTAACCGCTGCTTTTTGATCATTATCAGTTATGCCTAATTTGTCTATGATAAGTTTGGTGGTGTCTTCTTCTTTTAAAAGTTTTAAAGATTCATCGGTTAAAGCTTCTAAAACTTTATCTATGGTTTCATTTTTCTGTTCTGGAAATAAATGTTTCCCATTTGTTTTTATTTCAGATTCAATTCCCGCAAATAGTTCTCCTAATGATTTCCCAAGATCGTCTGAATGGTTTAAAATTTTAGCGCGCCTTTTGGCGTAAAACTGCAATCTGGTTTGAGCCATGGGGCGAACGGCTTGAAGCGCAATACGCTCATGATCGGGGTCTGTGATAATCATTTCTCTAATATATTCGCTTTCTGCCTCTAATAAACGAAGCGGGTAGCGCCCGAAATTTTGAATCAAACGATGAATTTGCCGGTAATCGGGAGGAGAACCCAATTCACTTTTTCGGTAAGCTTCTAAAAGATTAAGCTGAGACTGTGCTAAAGCTGTGATGGTTTCTTCTGTGAGATCTGTCCATTCAAAGCCATTATCGATAGCTTCTTTTTTTAAACGAATTTGATCAGTGAAGATAAGACTTTTTAGTTGTTTTAGGTTAAGCGGTCTACGTTGAAATATTCTCACACGTGAAGAAAATTCAGCGCTGAGCGCATTAGATTGCGTGGAGCCTGTGGCAGGGTTTCCATCAAAAACCATGTGGAATTTTCGCCCTTGGGCTTTTGCGCGTGCTGTTCTGCCTCCAGCAAAAGTTTGAAAGCCATATTCCATAACATTGTTTAAAGCGGCCATGACACTTTGTTTGGCTTTGGTGAATTCAGAGAAATTAATGGGAAGATCATCTGTTAAAGCGGTTTCTAGTGGAGTTTTTGGAAAATGGCTTTTCGCATCTACAATTTGTTGAGTTCCCAAAATATCATCGCCCTGCATGCTTTCAGTGATTTGAGGGGGTTGAACCAATGGTTGACGTAATAACCCTTTATATAAATAGAGAATAGATTCTGTTTTCCCGGTTCCTTTTTCGCCAATAACGGCATAGTGAAACCCTAAATAAATGGTTTTGGCCATGTTGTAAAGGTCAAGCCGATTGGTAGGGGTATCTAAAAATTCAAGAACCTCTGCTTCACTTAAAGGAAGATTGCCTTGTTCAATTTCAAATTCAGGAACGCCATTTTGGTGATTCCCAAAAACAATGGTTCTTTTTTTAGTTGTAACGCCATTTTCTGTGATTGTTTTTATATTGAGCCTGGGCCATTCGGGATCAATAGTAGGGTCTTCTTTTTGATCCAAATAATGTTTATTGAATTTATCGGCTCCTCCTAAAAATTGATTACATAATTCATCAAATTTAGTTTTCAATCCTGCCTGTTCTGATTCCTCTAGTAAAAATATGGGATAGTCCATCAATAAAATATCCCTCACATAGGCCAGGTCGTTGGGAAAGGCATAAATATGGTCGAGTGTTCGTTTGACTTGTCTTGGGTCCATGGGGGGAATTCCAGCATTTCGACCAATGTTGGAATTGGCATGCGCTGTGATGGCTGCCGCTATATTAAATAATTGAAGGGTGATTTTTTCGAAAATAGGGTTTTCTAGTTTTTTTGTGGCAGTTACTTGGTAATTTTTTTCTTCTTTTAAATTTTGGTTTCGAACGAGGATCTTTTCTTTTGAAGTGGTGGGATTTAACGCTGTTTGATTTGATAATGGAATTTCTAATTCTTTGTAAGTGATATTTGAATCAGAGCCTAAAATTTTAGCCATATACATTTTGGTTTGTTCTACAGCGGAAGGGTAAACAAACGGAACGCCACTTAACCGACTTAAAAAATCGGAAACATTGTCTAAACTTTGGCCGGCGTAAATTCCGTTGGGGGGGTTCCACAAGAAAAAGGCGCGGAAATGGTCTCCTGCTTTGATGACAGATCCATTTGGTAAGCGGAGTCGACGGTTTTGATTAACAGTATTAAGTGCCGTGAGAGCACCAATGCGACGTGGTTTGGTGGCTTCATCTACCGCAATCCAATCGCCCACGCGGGCAGAGTCAGCATATTCACTTAAAAAAAGATCGGTGGTACCCGGTTTAAATAAACCAACAGTGGTTTTCCATAAAAGATCAATCTCGTTAATGTCTTCATGAAGACTCATGGTTCGAACGGGTTGCCGTAAAAAAGCGGCCAAAACATAAACGGCGGTGTTTTTCCCGGTGCTTTTATCACCTGTTAAAGCGAGATTTGTGGATGCGGGGTCGGGGCGGCTTAATACTTCCATCATATCGGCCAATTGATTAAGGAAAGTGGGCGTGAGTGTAATAATTCGTGATTGCCCTTCAACGGTGAGCCTGATTTGATTGGGAATGAGTTTTCCATTTTTAAAGACTTGTTGAACTGAGGGAACATTTTTTTCGAATTTTTGAGTGGTTGTAATACTGCTATCAATTTTCCATCCCCAAACTTGGGGTGATATTAAAGAACCGGAGAAAATTTCTTTTCCACTCTCATCATTAACCTTGATATCGTTTTCATTGAGCACTAAACCCAATTCCGCAGGAGGGCCGTTACCCAACCCAGAAACCGTACCATCGGTTTGTTGTTCGTACCACACCCAGCGGTCTCCCAACCATTCTCCATAAATTTCTGGAATATTTCCTGGTCGTTTAATAGAGAGTCGGTGCCGTTCTAACTCCCATTCAATGCCTTTATGAGTAAAAAGAGTTTTATTGGTGTCGTTTCGAACAGGAAGCCTGACTTTTTGACCAAATTTATCTTGGAGGGTGAAATAGGTGATTTCACTTGTATTTTCAAATTCATAGGGAGGTTTTTCATCATTATTATTTTGTGCGTTACTTGAATTGGGGGGAAGCATATTTAGAGTAAGAACAAAAAGAATAGCAATAGTGATAAGTAAAAGAGACGGCGGTAAAAAGCCATTTGAAAAAAGCCCTGTGAGTGATCCAAAAATAAGAAGGGGTGCGGATAAATCATGCGCTTTACGCAGTTTTCTGCTGGCTTTTTTTATCATTTCAGTGGTGTTGTTTGTTAGTTCGGTACGGAGTTCATCAGGGTTATTTGCGTGGGACCAAAAAACGTGGGGATTTGTATCTGTTTTGTACACCGCTTCAATTGTTTTTTTAACGGTGTCACCTCCACCTACGCCGGCGGTAAAATAAAAAATATTTTTATTAGAAGGATCGTCAAAAACATCTTGCACAGCTGGGCGAGCGGAAGCAACGTTTCCGTCTGTTCCGTGAATCACAAGGGTAATGGCGCGTTCGCCTTTGGTTCTTTCTTTTAAATCCTTGCTGGCTTCTTTAAGTGTGGGGGCATCGGCAGTGCCTGCTCGGTCAATACGACTGGAAAATAATTTCTCAATTGATTTTGCCAATTCTTTTTCTGTTATTTTTTGACCCGCTTTAAGAATGAGAATATTGGCATAAGCGGCGTAACCGCGAATTCCCACATTTAAGTTGAGAAGTCCTCTCCATTTACCGCTTCGGTTCAGTTCAATAAAAGCCAGCGCTTGCGCTATAAAAGCGACAGCAGTTTGTACAAGGGGAGAATCAAAATCTAATTTACCTTCATTAGTAAAAGGGCCGCCCATACTTCCGCTTACGTCTAAAACAAGTTCAAGGGCTACTGTTAAAGATTCGGGGGCTGAAGTTCTCTCTAAAGCTTTTCCATCTATAAAAACACCAACAACATTATCGGGGTCTAACTTTTTCCCGGAAATTTGGCGGCCTTCTTTTCCTTCGGTGATGAGGGCATCAAAATAAGGGCTCCATTTGTTTTTTAACGTTTGAGCCAGTGGCATGGCCGCTTGGCGAAGCTCCATCCAATGCTCCGCCCATTGGGGGCTTACTTCAAGCCGTTCGGCCCAATCTTGTGCTGAGTTACCTTTGCCGGCGCCTCCACTACCTGGAGTGCCGGGTTTATTACCAAAATCCTCTAAAGTTTTTAATAAGTCAGAATCTAAATCACCCTGCTGTGGCTCTCCTTTATTCGCTGAGTCTTTACCATCTTCACCATCGGGTTTCCCTGGGTTTGTTGTGGGAGATAAGGCTTCAGCTAATTGTTGTAATAATTCAGCGGCTTTATCTGCTTTATCTCCAACTTCATTTGCTTTATCTGAAATTTGATTGGATTGCCCATCGATTCCTTGAGATTTTGCCTGTGTTCCGGTTGTGTCTTCTCCCGTTCCTTTTTTGATTTCGTCTAATAAACTTTTTGCCGCTTCCGCAATTTGATCGCTCAATTGATTCGCCTGGTTCGCGGCATTCTCCATTTCAGTTGCATTTTGATTCGCATTGTTTGAACCCTTCATATTTTCCGTTGTTTTTTGAATACCTTGGGAAAATTGTTTGGTTTTATTAGCCATTAATTTGGCCAGAGCGGCTAATTGTTGTGCCAAGTCTTTCATTGTGTGGGCTGTTTTGGGGCGGTTTCCGTTCCCTTCTTGGGGTAATGCTTTGGCTTTCTCACCCAGTTGTTTTGCAAGTTCAGCCACTTTTTTGGCCAGGTCTTTTATATCGGGGACTTCATTCCCAAGGGCTTCGAGCATATCTTTAAGATTTTGGAATTGTTGATTCATTTGTTGTTGTGCTTGTGAATTTTGATTGGCTTGTTGACCTGCCCCTCCCAATTGTTGGGCCATATTTTGTGCGGCTTTATCTAATTCATTTTGATCAGGGAAGTTTTTTTTGTCGGCTTCAAATATTTCTTTTAAAACAGGCCATATTTTTTCACGAATAATTTTCAAAGATATCGAAATTTTTTCCTTCTCAACCAAGTCGGGGTTTCGATCTGGATCCATTTGATGTTTGTCTTGAACATTTTGGCGGGCTTGTAATTTTATTGTTTCTTGGTCCAATAATTCATTCCAATCATTCAAAGAATCTTTGATTTTTTGAGCGGAAATGTCACTAACTCGCGGGTCGGGTTCTCCTTTTCGAATTTGGAACATAATTCCTTCTAAATACTGAATAATCCCTGGTTGTTTTTCCATGTAAGTTTTTGCGGCGGGGTTTTTAGGATTGGGGTATTTGTTTAAAACCATGCGCTCAAATGTTTCAATAAGCCCTGGTCTTTGTTTTATTAAATCTTTTTCAATGATGAGTGTTTGTGCCGTTCCCCAAAGCAGTTGAAATAAAGTATCAACATTTTCTTCATTGATGAAAGTGGTTTTCATTTGCTGAAGAACAACCCGCGCCTGCGTGAGCCCTTGAAGTTTGGTGATTTCTTCATCTGGGTTAAAAAAATCTCGAAGTGGGTATTCAAAAATGGCAGGGCGCCCTTCTAATTCAGGGGTGAAACGCCACTGAGGTTGTTTATCTTCGGGAGACTTTGCTTTCCATGGTTGAACCAGTAATTTAGCTATCCCAGTCAAACTTTGGATTTCTTCAGTTAAATATTGAGTTAATTTTTTTTCCCGGGCTTTATCCATGAAAATAGGTTCAAAATTATGTTCTGCATATAATGCCGCTAAACCTGAATTTGCGTACTCAATTAAATGTCGAAGAGCAGGGAATGGGTTTGAATCAGAAGTTTCTTGTTTTGAATACCAGTAGTGAAACACCATCCCAATAAAAGCGCCTAGTTTTCGCTCAGCATATTGTCGGCCTCTCATCCAAGTTAATGCGGCTTTTTCTTTACTTTCAAAATCAAAGTCACTCCAGTTTTCGATAATAAAACCTCCCACAATGAGTTGGAGGTTTTCAAAATCAGTTCCCGATGAAATATTTTTCCCTGGTTCGTTTGCTTGTGCAAATGCCTTGGCTCGTTCTAGTAAACGTACGCCTCCTATTTCTTCATGGATACTAAATCGTTCTGCGTCAGGTTTAACTGAACGTAACAATTCCAACATAGAAACAGCCATCGGGGCGAATTCGCTTGATGATGGTAACTGCAATACATTTCGAAGACTAAGGCCATGGACAGTTTCATGCATAGCGATTTCTCGAGACAAAGTTACGTCTTCTCTCGGTTGCATAGACACTTCAAGATGAGGTTTATTCAATGGAAGATGATCGGGAATTAATTTGTCGTTGGGTAGTGTTAAGCTTAAAGTTAATTGCGCAATCATTTTTTCAATAGGTTCATTGTTTTTTATCATGGATTCTATTTCATCTGGTATAAATATTGTGTTCCCATTAATGGTATTGATCCGGAATTGATTTTTGAATGGTTTGATATCTTCTTTTTGATTTTCAGGAAATGAATCAAAAAGATTGTCAACGGCTTTTGTAATCTCTGAACGCATTTTTTCTGATAAACCTTCAGTATTTCCAGCGATCCAAATTTCACCGGCTCTTACGGGGGGGATTTTTGCCTCAGGGTGTGAGGGCCAAAGACGTTTTGCGTTATCTTTATTGATCAATGTTTTTAATTCTTCAAAACTCCTCACTTCTATTCGAATTTTTTTGGCTAGCTCTATCGCACGTTCTACCGCTATTTGAAATGATTTATTGTCACGACTCATAATGTGCTGAAATAAACTTAAAGTTGTTTTACGATAATCTTCAATATCTTTAGTTATTTGTGCTTTTTCATCTGGACTGAGAGAAAGTCTAAAAGGAATAAATCGTTGCCAAGAAAAACCACGGAGTCCTTTGTAAGGAGGGCCTGTTTTTTGAAGCTTTTGATAAGCCAAAATAGCGGCTTGAACGCCGTCTCCGAGTAATAGATTATAAAGCGCTATAACCAAGTTGACTGAGATAATCATTTCTAAAAAGAGCGACTCTCCCCATATGCGTTGTGCCAAAAGACCAAGACTGGCCAGAGCGATGTTAAGGGCAGGACCCGCCAAATAAATGCTCACGCGGGCATTTTCGTCTTTAAATTCAATGGGTTTGGCGCTCAGAAGTGAAAATATTTTTTTGACGATTGGTTGGTCGCTTTGAATCACTTCTCGAACATTGTTCCAGTGGGAGAAAAAATTGAGGGTCAAGCGACCTTGATCGCGGGGAGTACGATCTCCAAAGTAAATAGCGGCCCAGCCATGAGCCAATTCATGTAATACCACTGAAACAACAGCGATCATAATCCACAGGGGTGCATGAACTTTTAAAAAATGACTAAGGCTCATTGAAATTAAAATCAAAGATGTGTAAGCCACGCCCCATTTCAGTTCACGAATAAAGCGATTGTTTTGAGAAACATGATTGACCAATCGATAGAAAAGTTTGGGCGCGTCTTTCCTTAAAGTGGGAGCATCTTTCTGTGGTTCAATAGGACCAATACCTTCAGGAAGCCCTAAAAATAATTTGCGACCTGAAAAAAGTTTTTGAAGTGTAGATTTTTCTTGAAGAAAATATCGAAGTGCTTCGGTTCCACTATTGGTTTTAATTTTTGAAATGCGCGGAGTCAGAATAGAAACAGTTGTTCCTTGTTTTTTGATGAGCTCAACAAGTCCTGCCGTATGAAACCCACCCACAAGCAAAGCTGACATTTTGTTTTGACCTAAATTTTTCAACATGACGGGGTTTCGCTTTTCTGCCACGTGATAAAAATTTTCAAAGGATTTAAGCGTCATTCCCGAAATTTTTAATCGGGAATCTAGATCCCCGATTAAGACATTCGGGGATGACGAATACCTTTTATACTGTTCCCATTCTTCTGGCGTCAAAGAAAACGTGATCAACTTTTTTAATAAACCAAACCAGAGGTTTTTACTGACAAAATCTTTTTCTTTTTTATTCGAAATAATCTGCTTAATAAAACTTTGTTCTATCTTAAAAAGGTTTGACATCACTTCTGTCGGTTCAATCAAATCAACTAACAGAATATATTGAATAAATGACTGGAAAGAGGGAGTTTTTGAAAGCGACAAATGATATTTTGAAAAAAGTGCTTGGAGAAACTCATAAAGCGCGCTTTGTTGAATTTTATGGGTTTGAAGGGCTTGAGTGACTTCTAATAAAGTCTTTTGGTCATTGGTTGATAGAACAGATGTTAGCTTCGCTAAAATAATATCTCTTTCCTGCTTGGCTTTTTGAAAGGGAATTCTTTTTTCAAGTTGATAAGCCGATAAAAAAGTTTCAACGCTTAAAGGAACATCATCAGCCGGTATTTTTTTTATTAATGTGGAGAGATAATCTCCCATATTAATTTGACCATGATCAAAACTTTTTCGCAGTGATAAAAAAGATTGTATGGGAGTAGAATATTGAGATGCTTCTTTTGAAAGATCTGTTTCTATCAGATTTATTTCATGTTGAACTTCTTTTTCATTTTCCATTGCCTTTCGGTAGGTATCAACATGGGCTGAATATAAATTCGCTGATTCAACACCTTTAATGATGAGTTTCTTGAGAAGCAAGTGAGGAAGAGTAAGCCCCGCTAGTGAAGCTGCACCAATACGACCTTCGTTTAGCAGGTTTTTTGCTGCGTTTAATATCGTGGTCGGGGAAGCCGCTTTTCGATAAGGGGTGTAATTAAACGGGCCATAAGACCCTTCTATTCCCAATGTCAAGGTTGGGTTTTCTTCTGTCAATATTTTAAGTGACTCTGCCAAATTTTCTTGAGCTTCTTTATTAAGATGAATATCTTCAAGTAGATAGATGTGAGGACGCCCCGGAAGGGGGGAATCTCCTCTCATTCGGACAAATTTTTTCATTCTTAAGGCTGAGGTTTTTGCCGCGTTAATATAAGCGAAATTATCAATTCGCCGTGTTAAAAATGACTGGTTTTCTTGACCAGCAAAGACACTTTGAAGTGGAATAATAAGAGAGATAAAAACGGCTATTAACCTTTTCATGAACTTTGAGTATAGATGGTGGGCATTAAGATTTCCTTAAGAAAAGGTAACAAAGTTGTTAAATCTTTCACTGTCCCGGATCCAATAAATGGTTTTGTGGGTTTTGTGGATAAGCCTGTGGATAACAATTAATAAATAATTCTTGACCTTTTAGCTCGCTCTAGGTAAATATATGTGTGTTAGCAATTAAAACGGTTTAAATACGTTTTTTAGGTGCGAATGGACATACCCTTTCCTTTTCAAATGCGAAGTGTGTTCTTACTCTGGGTTCTTCTTTGTTCTATGATCAACCTGGTGTTAGGAGGAGTTGTTTTATTTGATAGCTCCGGACGCAAAGTAAATCGATTATTTTTTGTTCTTTGTCTTTTTCTTTCCTCTTTTGGCGTAACTCTCATTGGTCTTAACTTCAGTAACAATCCTTCTACTACTCTCCTTTGGTCTCGTCTTTATAATGCTTCTTTACTTTTTTGTTCGCCGCTCTTCTATCACTTTGTCATGGGGACGTTGGGAAATTCATTTAAAACACATGAATCCAAGCTGGCCGATTTTTTTGATCGTTTAAAACAACTGGCTTACGTTTTTTGTACTGGCTGGTTGGTGTTGATATTTATGGGAATTGTTCCGATTTCTTTAAATAAGGACTTGAGTATCTATTTACCTGTCATTCAAAACCAAGAATGGGTTGGATTGTTTTTATTCGGAATTCTATTGGGGACTGCTTTTGTGGCGTTATTGAGGCAATATTTGGTTTCACATGACCCGACACACCGAAGTCGAATGCTTTTCATCTTAATTGGAACAGGAACCATGATGACAGCCGGAATTGTCAGTTCGATGTTTTTTTATATTCCTCACTTCCAAAACTTCGTGTTTCTCATCCCGCTCAGTCATTTTTTATCTACCATTGGTCTTGCTTTTATTGCCTATTGCTTAACCACGAGTCATCTGTACCACATCTCTGAACTCATAAGAAAAACATTGGCTTTTTTTGTTATGACAACTATTTTATTAACGGTTTTTGGTGGTACTCATTTCTTGGCGGCTAAACTTTTGGTGCCCTATATTCCGCGCAGCGATTTTTTTGCCCTTGGGATGGCTTCCATTATTATGGCTCTTCTTTTTCACCCACTTCGGTTTAGAGTTCAGAACATGGTTGATAAAGTTTTCTTCAGGCAGAGTTATGATCAAATGCAACGCTTGCGTCAACTTTCTCGACGTGTTTTATCTTCAGCAGATCGTGATGAACTCTTAAATATTTTATTTTCTAGTTTAAAAGGAATTGGTTTTAATTCTGTCAGTCTCCTTTTGAAAGATCCACAAAAACCAATTTTTCATATCAAAAAAGGGGTCGGCCTTAACCCCAATTCAGAAGGGTTTTTTCTGAAAACAGATTCACTTCTTATTCAGCATGTTCGTGAAGAAAAAGAAGAAGTTATTCGAGATGAAGTAACCAGGAGAATTTTGACTGACTGGGAACGTCAATCAATCTCTGATGAAATGGAAATTCTTCAGTCTGAAATTGCTTTTCCCTTGTTTTCTACTCGAAGACGGGCCTTGTTTGGTGTTATTACACTTGGAAACTCAGAACTTGGATATTCTTCCTATAAAGGGCGAAACGTATTTTGGTTGAAATCCGTTATTGATAATGCGGGAATTATGTTGGATAACTTTTACCATCAAGAACTTGCCAATGCGCTCATCCCTTATGTTGGCAAAGCATGGGCAACTGAAATGCGCCGAAATAAAGAAGGTTTTAGGGAACGCTTGAGTGGACATCGAACCTGGGTTTCTGTTCTTATGGTAGACATTAGGCATTTTACGCCTATGTCGGCGCGACTTGATCCTAAAGATGTTGTTGAACTTTTAAAAGAATTTCGCTCTCGCGTGGCGCCGGTGGTTTACCGTTATCAAGGAACAATTGATAAATTTATTGGGGATGCCATTATGATTGTTTTTGGTTTACCTATTCTTCCGCCTTTACCCAATCAAGATAAAAACGCCGTTGAGTGCGCGCTAGAAATCATGAGAGAAATTGAAGCACTGAATATAAAACGGTATGAAGAATCAAAAAAGGAACCTATTTCAATTGGAATTGGAGTTTCTTCTGGCGAAGTGATAGCGGGAAATGTGGATTCTGGTGATCGTGTTGAATATACTGTCATTGGTGATGCCGCTAATATGGTCGCCCGTTTAGAAGATTTAGCAGGTGACAACCAAATATTATGTTCGCCAGCAACTTTTGAAAAGGTTCGCGAACATGTTATTGTGAATCCTTGGAAGCCGCGATACCTAACCGGATTTGAAGAACAACTGGTCGTTTATGAACTGCTTGGCATGGTTGATGGTAACCAAACGACAGCCAGAACTGATGATCAATACCTCGCCGCTAACCAATAATCATTGTGATTTCATCAAAAAAAAATTCAGATAACAGAATCATTTTATTTATTAAATCCCCTGTGGCTGGAAAAGTAAAAACCAGACTTCAACCCGATTTATCTCCAGTTGAATCGGCCACTTTATATCAATCTTTCGCCCAAGACATTGTTTCGCAACTAATTGAGACGTTTGGTTCTCAAATGATTTCGGTTGCGTACCAATCTTTTCCTGAGTTTCCAGAATTGTCTTGGTTAAATTCAAAAGTTGAACTTCATCATTTTCCTCAAAACGGAAATGATTTAGGAGAAAAACTAATTCATGCTTTCAAAACCGTTTTTGACGATGGAGCCAAAAAAGTTATTGCCCTTGGAACCGACGCGCCTCATTTACCGTTATCCATCGTAACTCAAGCGTTTGAAAGTTTAGACAATAATGATGTTGTTGTTGGGCCTTGTGAAGACGGTGGCTATTATTTGATTGGTCTTAATCATATGAATAAAAAAATTTTTGAAAATATTAACTGGTCCACGTCAAATGTTTTACCTCAAACTCAAGCTGTATGTAAAAAGGAAGGAAAGAAAACATTTCTTCTGCCGATATATTATGATGTAGATGTTTTTGAAGATTTAAAAAGACTAAATTCTGATAAAAAAAATAATTTAGAAAAAGCGCCAAAGACGAGAATATTTTTAGATCATTTTTTCCGACGAACGCTTATTGACAGACCTTAGGCGGGAGGATAAACTAATCAAAAATGAGCTTATTTAAGGATGTGAATTCATGCCAAGCAATCTAACATTTAGAATCGCCGGAGAAGGGGGAGAGGGTGTTATCTCTACCGGAGAATTGTTGACAACCGCTATTGCCAGAACCCGTCGAGATGTATTTACTTTTAGATCGTATCCCGCTGAGATTAAAGGCGGACCAGCCATGTTTCAAGTTCGATGCGCTGACCACCCTGTCCTTTCTGTTGGAGACAAATTAGACGTTTTAATCGCTTTTAACGAGGAAGCTGTTGATCTACATGCTGAAGACTTAAAGAGTGATGGCATTCTTATTTATGACTCTTCCATATTTGATCCTGAAAAAAAAGTGAGAGCCGGAACACAATTAATTGGAGCTCCTTTAACCGCCATTGCAACAGAAGGCGTTGGACTTAAGAAATCTAAAAACATGGTGGCCTTATCACTTATCGCGCAAATGATCGGTGTTCCTTTAGATGGGATTATTGCTCTTGTACAAGAAAAATTTGGGAAAAAAGGTTCTGAGATAATTGATAAAAACTTAAAAGCTGTTGAAGAGGGATATCGTTGGGCGGAAAGTCATCCGTTTGATAAAGACTTAAAAGTTCCTGTCAGTGAAAGAAAAGATAAAAAACTCGTTATGTCAGGAAATGAAGCCATGTCTGCTGGTGCTATTGCTGCTGGTTGTCGGTATTATGCCGGTTATCCTATTACGCCGGCTTCAGATATTTTAAGTTTTATGGAAAAAAGTTTGCCTAAGTTTGGCGGGGTTGCTATTCAAACCGAAGATGAAATTTCAGCCATTGCTTCGTGTGTGGGTGCCTCTTTTGCGGGAGCCAGTGTTTTAACCGCAACATCAGGGCCCGGTCTTTCTTTAATGGCAGAAATTTTAGGTTTGGCTTCTATGACGGAAACCCCCATTGTGATTGTTGATGCCCAGCGCTCTGGTCCTTCCACTGGAATGCCAACAAAAACGGAGCAATCTGACTTATCTTATGCAGTTCATATGGGGCACGGAGACGCCCCTCGAGTGGTGATGGCGCCCTCCAATGTAAAAGATTGTTTTTATGGAATGATTAAGGCTTATTATATTGCTGAGAAATATCAAATTCCTGTTATTATGTTATCAGATCAATCTCTTTCCCATCGAACGCAAACATTTACTCGACCTCAAATTGAAAATCTCCAACTCCCTTCTCGTCTTAAAGCAAGTAAGAATGGCCACTTTAAAAGGTTTCTAGACACTGAAAATGGCGTGTCTCCTGTGGCTTTTCCAGGAGAAGAGGGTTTAAATTATGTGACTACCGGCCTTGAACATGATGAACAAGGGCATCCCAGCTGGGATATCAGTAATCATGAAAGAATGTCTGCAAAAAGACATAGAAAGTTAGATTTTATTTCTCGAGAAAAAGGGTTCACGCATAGAATGGGTGATGAACATGCCACTATTGGTATTATTTGTTGGGGATCAACGGAAGGTCCTGTTGAAGAAGCTATTAATGATGCGGCTCGACATGGAATTGAAGTAAAAGCTTTAACAATTAAGATGATTCATCCTCTCCCTGATGAAGAAATTCGCGGCTTCTTAGCAGGCCTCAAACATGTCATCGTTCCTGAAATCAATTATACGGGTCAGCTTTGTCAAATTTTAAGAGCAAAATATCTATTTCCATTTCAGTCGTTTATTAAATGTGGAGGAGTTCCTTTTACTCCAAAAGAAATTTTGAATCGCATCGAGGAGGTGAAGCGTCGTGCCTGAAAATCCAATTCAAGTTAAACCTATGGAGTCTTACAAAAGTGAAGTTCCGGTAACCTGGTGCCCGGGATGTGGAGATTTTTCAGTTCTTCATGCTGTTTATAAAGCGCTTGGAATTTTAGGATACGATACCAAGGATACGGTTATTTGTTCTGGCATCGGTTGTTCGGGACGTCTTCCTATTTTTACGACTTGTTACGGTTTTCATGGCGTTCATGGACGCGTCCTTCCCACAGCGATGGGAGTTAAACTGGCCAATCCCAAATTACATGTATTTGCCGTGGGTGGCGACGGAGATGGTTTAGCTATTGGTGGCGGCCATTTTTCTCACGCGGCCAGACGAAATCTTGATATCACCTATATTATGTTAGATAACTCAACTTATGGTTTAACCAAAGGGCAATATTCACCAACAACAAGTAAAACTTCAAATATCAGAAGTATTCCCTACGGTGCCACAGATGACAGTATTAATCCCATTGGACTTGCTTTGGCCTATAACGCGTCATTTGTTGCGCGTGGATTTTCCGGTCAATTAAATCAACTTATTGATCTGATCGTTAGAGCCGCTAAACATCCCGGGTTTTCTTTTTTACATGTTATTTCACCCTGTGTTGTTTTTAATAATACTTATCCTTATTACATGAAAAATGTAACCAAAATTCCGGATAACCACGATATAAAAAACAAAAGAGACGCTTTGAACTTATGGCAAGACCCTGATAAAACCTACATTGGTGTATTTCATGATACCGAAGACCGTGATGCTTTATCAGCGCGCTACGAAAAAATGAAAGAAATGGCTCAAACCAATGGAAAAGGCAATTTAGAAAAGCTTTTGGATAATTACCGCTAATCTTAAAACTCATGAAACTATACGAGTATCAAGCTAAAGAATTATATGGAAAATTTTCCATTCCTAAACCGGATGGATTTTTTATTTCTAAACCGAATGAATTAAAACCTGTCTTAAAAAAAATAGGAAAAGGCCCTTGGGCCATGAAAGCGCAGGTCCTTGCTGGGGGACGTGGTAAAGCGGGTGGAGTAAAACTGGTTAAAACACCTCAAGAAGCAGCCTTGTTTGTCAAAAATATTCTTGGAAAAAAATTAGTCACTCACCAAACGGGACCTGAGGGTGAAAAAGTTGTTGGTATTCTCATCGAAAAGTCTCTTCCCAAAATTGTGCGTGAGATGTATGTCAGTATTCTTTTAGATCGAAAAACCGGTGCTCCTGTCCTCTTGGCGTCAAAAGAAGGAGGGATGGACATTGAAACATTGGCTCATGAAAGGCCTGAGGCCATCTTAAAATTTCAGATTGATCCCACATTAAAATTACCTCTTTATCGCGCAAGAGAAATATCCAAAGCATTGGGGCTAACAGGGCCATTGTTGAACCAAGGAGCCGCACTCCTCAGTAAACTGTGTGATATATTTATTTCAATTGATGCAAGCTTACTTGAGATTAACCCACTTGCTGTTTCTCAATCGGGTCAACTCATGGCCTTAGATGGAAAAATTACCACCGATGAAAATGCTCTTTTCAGACATCCAGATCAACAACGCTGGAAAGAATCTTCTCCTCAACCACAAGCTGAAAAACGGGCTCTGAAAGCCAATATTTCATTTATTAAATTAGATGGAAGTGTTGGTTGTCTCGTCAATGGCGCCGGCCTTGCCATGGCAACCATGGACATTATTAAACTTCATGGTGGAAGCCCCGCCAATTTTTTAGATGTTGGTGGAGGGGCCAATGAAAAACAAGTCACTGAAGCTTTTAAAATAATTTTATCTGATAAACAAGTGAAAGGCGTTTTGGTTAATATTTTTGGTGGCATTATGCGCTGTGATGTTATTGCTCAAGGAATTATTGAAGCTGTTAAACAAGTTAAAATGAAAGTGCCTTTGGTCGTACGGTTAGAAGGAAACAAAAGCCAAGAAGCGAAAGAAATTTTAGCTAAATCAAAACTCGCCCTTATTCCAGCAACAGGTTTAGCCGAGGCGGCCAAGCTTATTGTGGAAGCGGTGAATAAATAAGGTTTTATGGGAATACTTCTCGATAAAAATTCAAAACTTATCACACAAGGAATTACAGGTTCTGCTGGTTCATTTCATACGCGGCTTTGTAAAGAATATGGAACAAATGTTGTGGGCGGAGTGACACCTGGAAAAGGGGGCTCTGATTTTGAGGGAATCCCTATTTTTGATACCGTCAAAGAAGCTGTTAAAGAAAAAAACGCCAATGTATCCATGTTGTTTGTTCCTGCTCCTTTTGCGGCTGATGCTATTTTAGAAGCCATGGAAGCGGGCATTAAGCTTGTTGTTGCTATCACGGAAGGCATTCCCGTGACGGATATGGTGATGGTTAAAAAATATCTAGAAAAGTGGAATAAAGACCAATCATCAGAAAATAAATGCCGACTTATTGGTCCTAATTGTCCTGGCCTTATTACGGTGGACGTCTGTAAGGTGGGAATTATGCCGGGTTCTATTCACAAAAAAGGAAATATTGGTATTGTTTCTCGGTCTGGGACGTTAACTTATGAAGCGGTGTGGCAACTTTCCGAATTGGGTATCGGACAATCTTCTGTGGTTGGAATTGGCGGTGACCCGGTCAATGGGACAAATTTTATTGACGTACTAGAGCTTTTTGAAAAAGATCCTGAAACCTCCGCTGTTGTTATGCTTGGTGAAATTGGAGGAAGAGCCGAAGAAGACGCTTCTGAATACTTTAAAAAGAATATGAGTAAACCTGTGTTTTCTTTTATTGCTGGAATTTCGGCGCCACCTGGAAAAAGAATGGGGCATGCGGGAGCCATTGTTGAAGGTGGGTCTGGTAAAGCAGAAGACAAAATTGTCACTCTTAGAAAAAATGGCGTTATTGTGACAGAATCACCCGCTACCATTGGAAAAACCGTTAAGGACAATTTATTTGCTGAAAAAAAATATTAGTTTTTTTATATTTTTCTTTATTTCTTCGACTTTTCTTTATTCTCAGTCTGTCCCCTATGTTCCCGATATAAAGGAACTTTCTTACTATCTTCGACAATTAGAATCTGAAAAAGACGAAACAAAAATATTGGAATTAAATCGTCTTATTCATGATGGGATCGTCAATGCCAAGTTAGGTGATAAAAAAGTTTTAAAAGAGTTACTTCCTGTTATTGAAAGAGTACAAATAGCGATGGATTCCGGATTAGACCGAGTCAATCTAACTGGAGAAGAAAAATGGCTTCATAGTGCGATGCTTTATTATGAACAGGAAAAAAATAGACAAGTTATTGAAGTAAATGAAACCGATATCATGACAGACCAGACTCAATCCCTTCAGGATGAAAAAATTTCAGTTTTTCCTGAGAAAATTATTTATATTAAAAATGATCAAGCCTCGCCCCTTATTGAATCCACCCATATAAATGAGGCTGTTGTTTCACCGAATGGGCAAGACATTGGGTATTGTAGAAATACAGATGGGCATGGTGAAATTTGGACCATTCAGGTTAAAAACAAAAAAAATAGGAAAGTGGCATCTTCCAAAGGGTGTAGAACACTTCTTTTTTCTTCTGACAGTCAGCAATTGTTTTTCCAAGAGGATTTATCTCCCAATCAACGCCAATCTACTGTTTACCGAGTGCCTGTTTCTGGAGGAACAAAAAAGAGTTTAGGAGAGTTTAGATTTCTACAAGGAATCGTTATAAAAGGAAAATACAAAGGTTGCGTTATCGCTTTGAAAAACCGAAAACATCATTTGGGTATAGCAAATCTTGATTGTACCTATGCCATTAGCGGTTCAAATGGGAAAGAAGTTGGGCGTCTCTTAAATATTCCGTGTCGTTAACGACTGAGTAATTCTTTAAGCAAATCGCGTTGTTTGATCAATTCTTCTGATTTAATTTCTTGACTGGCTTTTAAATCATCGAGTTTCTTCTGTTTTTGTTGTGCTAATTTGTCTAATTCTTGATCTTGTTTTAGTCCAGGGGACGTTCTTCTCATTAAAGATTGTTTTTCATTGACATAGAAAATATCTAGTTCTTTTTTCTTTTCAGTGAAAAATTTTTCAATTCCAGCTAACTCTTTTTCGATATTAGGTAAGTTTTTTCCCTTTCCAGAAGCCAGTTGATAAAAAGAATCCTGCATCAAAATCATTGTTCCTTCAATGCTTCTTTTATCTGAAACCAATTTTGACTTCTGTTCGTTCATGTTTTTTCTAAGATCTCTCAGTTCTGTCCAGAAAAATACTGCAGGAGCAGAACCAATCAAAAGTCCAAAAATAAACATCAGTAAAACTGGCGCGGAACTACTAGAAGAGCCGGCTGAATGATTAACCGCCGAATGCGTTGTGTTGGGAACAGCAGACGGTTGTTTCGTTATGTGTCCAGAACCATTTCCATTTTTTTTAGGTTTAAATCCGCTTATTTTAAGGTTATATTTATTTTTTAAATCATTAACGATAGGTAGAAATGAAGATTCTGCTTGAACTATTGATTTATCATCCCAGGAAACGCGGTCTTTTGTAAGTTCAATGTCATCATGTATCGCGTCAATTTCGAAATCAAAAACTGAGTCAATTTCCATCTTAATGTTTTTAATGGCTTCCTCATGATTTTCCGGTGGGCTTTCATC
>JBJXGI010000032.1:0-33865 GCA_046153645.1 Elusimicrobiota bacterium
TAAATGTTCCTCATTCAGATATCATTGCTCAATTGGCCATAAAAAAATTCCAGACTCTTAAAAAGAAGGCGCTTTTTTCTCAGTTGGTTCCTTTGTATTTGCAGCCTATGTGGGCAGAGCGACTAAAAAAATGATTCGGTTAATGAGAAAAGAAGAAGCGCTGGTCTTTTCTGAATGGGAAAAATATGAGCGTCCTTACCCTTGGAGTGAAAAAAACTTTTCTCAATCCATTGATTCGGAGTCATCTGAGAATTGGGTTTTAGAACTGGATTCTAATCCAGTGGCATTTTTGGTGATACAAGTTGTTATGCGAGAGGCTCATATTCTTAATATCATGGTTAAGCCAGATTTTCGTAAAAGAGGCTTGGCGGAAAAATTGTTAAAGAACGTTTTTGATGAAATGAAGTTTCGAGTGGATCAGGTGTTTTTAGATGTGGAGATCAATAATACGCCGGCGCTTTCACTTTATAAAAAGTTGGGTTTTGATGTTTGTGATCGACGGGAATCTTCTTATCCGCGAGGAGAATCGGCATTCGTCATGAGGAAAAATTTGAAATGAAGAAGAAACTTGGGTTTTGTCTGTTGGTTTTTTATGTCTTCTTGGGGTTTTGTCGTTTGGGCTTGGCCGCCACGGGACAACCCAACGATGCCAATCAATATTATTTAAAAGGTTTATTATTTGAGGCAAAAGGAAATTATCAGGAAGCGCTCGTTGAAATTAAGCGCGCAATGGAGCTTGCTCCGGCAAGCCCTTATCTCCATAAAACAGCCGCTGAACTCTATTTGAAACTGGGAGATATTGCCAAGGCGTCTCAACAAATTGAAGAAGCCTTGCGACTGGCGCCCGAAGATGAGAAAAATTTAACCTTGGCCGGTCAAATTTCTTGGGCGATTGGAGACACATCCAAAGCGATTCCTTTATTGGAGAAAGCCGTTAAATTAAACCCCGATCAAACGGGCGCACTGATGAGTTTGGCGGGGGCTTTAACTCCTACGAAACCCAAAGAAGCCATAAAACTTTACCAAGATTATTTATCACGTCATCCGAGCGAAATTGCCGTTCGAGAAAGAATTGCCCAAATTTATCAAGGAATTGGAGATGAAGTGAATTCTAAAAAAGCTTGGGAGTCACTTTTGGAATGGAGCCCGCATTCTCTTCGAGCCCATTTGGCTTTGGCCCAGATGGCTGAGGTCAATCTTGATACCGCCACAGCCATCAGTCATTACCAAAATATTTTGACACAGGATCCGAATAACCTTGCTTTGTTGTTAAGAGTCGGAGAGCTTCGTTATCGAAGTAATGAAATGCTTGAAGCAGAAGAAGCTTTTATAAAAGTTAAAACCATCTCTCCAAACAGTACTGCCGCTAATTTTTGGTTGGCACTATTGGCAGAAAATAAAGGTGAATGGAATCAAGCCATTAAATTACTTGAAGATGTAAATAAAAAAGAGAAGGACCCTGGTGTTAGTTTAAGACTTTCTTATTATTACTCTCAAGCGAAACGACCCAAAGATGCTATTCGTGTTTTAAGCGACTTATCAAAAAGTGAACCTGAAAATTTAGATTTTCTAAATTATTTGGCGGCGGCTTATGAGTTGGATGGTCAGTTTAATTTGGCAGAGAAAACACTGGTACAGATTTTGGATATTAATCCCAGTGATGTTGAAGCGCGTTTTGAATTAGCGACAGTTTATGACCATCTTAAACAGTTCACAAAAGCTGAAGAGCAGCTAAAAGAATCGATTCGCTTAAAGCCCGATTTTCATATGGCCCTTAATTATTTGGGATATTCTTATGCGGATCGGAATATGAATTTGTCTCAAGCTCGAGATCTCATTTCAAAAGCGTTAGAGCTCTCACCAGAAAATGCGGCTTACTTAGATTCAATGGGATGGGTCTATTTTCGTTTAAATCAATATGAGTTGTCCATTAAAGCTCTTGAGAAATCATTAAGTCTTGATCATGACCCACTAATTTTTGACCATCTGGGAGATGTTTTTTGGGCTGATCAAAAAAGATCAAAAGCACTTTTAGCGTGGGATGAGTCAGTGAAGTTAGACCCGACACGAAAAAGTGTTTTTAGAAAAATTCAAAAAGCTTTTAAAGAAATTTCAGTAGAACAAAAGGCTTCATTGTTCCTTGAACGAGCATCTTTTCATTTTCAAAATTTTAGTGTTATTAATAGTTTTGTTTCAATTAAGGTTTGTGAAGGCGGACCCTGTTTTACAACGAAGGCACAGTTTTCTTATTTGAAAGGCCAAGAGTCTCGAATGGAAATTCCGGGTCCTATGGGAGCACCTGTTATGCTTTTAGTTAAGAAGGCAGATCAATCAACTGAATTTGGGGCGGTTCATCCGGTTTTTAAACAAGCCGAGGATGACGTTATTTCCGCGTACACAAAAATAATTTCTATTTTTGATTCGTCGGTTTTCACACGTGATAAAAAGATGATAAATGTTGAATCTTTCAAAACAAAAGGAGGTAAACTTTTTGTTCAAGTAAAAGGAATATATTTTCAGTTTCGAGAAAAAGATGGGGCCTTAGAGAAGATTTCTTGGCTTTATGATTCCGGGGTTGAAACAGTTTCTATTTCAAATTACAGTATTTATCAGGCAAAAAATTTACCCGAATCTTTTGAATGGAATAAAAATAAATTCGCTCTTAATTTAAAATTTATTTCACCTGTTTTTTCATTCCAACCTTTGAAATTAGAAAATAGAAACAGAAAATAGTTTATATGGGTCGTTTCCTCGTTCTTCACGCTTTTGCAAAAGTTAACCTGCATTTAGATATTGGTCCCCGGCGTTCCAATGGTTACCATGATTTACAAACTGTTTTTCAACAGATTTCTCTACACGACACACTAAGATTTTCATTGAGAAATGACGGTCAAATTATTCTTAAGTCTCATCAGAAAAAATTTCCGCTGGGAGCAGACAATATTATTGTCAAAGCGCTTTTAAAGCTTCAATCTCATTTGAAGTTGAAACAAGGTATCAATGTGTGGTGTAAGAAAAGAATCCCGATGGGGGCTGGTTTGGGCGGTGGTTCCACGGACGCTGCAACCGCATTATGGGGCGGATGGATGTTATGGACTAAAAAAAAGAAACCGCGACAGGTTCCACCTATTCTCATGAAAATGGCATTAGAGTTGGGGGCAGATGTGCCCTTTTTTTTAAAGGGAGGAACAGCCTGGGCAGAAGGAGTGGGAGAAAAATTAAAAAGAATTTCTTTCTCTTCTCAGAAATGGCTCGTTCTTATTTATCCCGATGAACACGTTTCAACACCCTTGGCTTATAAATTGTTTGATCAGGCTAACAATCAAGGGCGATTTCATTGGAGAAAGAAGAATTTTTCTTGGGCAAGAAATGAATTTAAAAAATATCCTCATACTTCTTTTTTGAATTCTTTTGAACCTGTTGTGTTTAAAAAATTCCCCAAAGTTAAGAAGGCTTTTCAATTGTTGCAAAAGGCGGGATGTAAAGGTGTGCGAATGTCAGGATCTGGATCGTGCGTGTTCGGAATTGTTTCAAGCAAAAAATCCGGAGAAGAAGTTTTAAATAATTTTAAAAAAGAAAATTTTTTAGTTTTTGTTACGAACTTTCGAGTTCTATAGGATTCGCCTATTCCCAAGATAGTTGTCTGAATCTGCGAAGTTCTTGTAGCTTTTCCCAAGAATTCGCTCGAGTCGTTCTAAAACTCTTGCCGCTCTGATTGATTTAAACCCAGAACAGATCTTGTGCCAAATTCCAGAATTCAATATTTCTTCTAAATATTTTCGATAATCATTCGAGAATTCTGCATTAAATTTTTGTCCGCTTTTCATTAAGTCTGCAGCAAAATCATAAGCGCCATAAGTGCAACAGGCAACAATGAATCGTTTAATTTTTTTATTTTTTTCTGCAGGCGAAAGCATTTCAATGTGCTTGGAAAACGAATCTAAACTTTTAAAATAAAGAGCATCCCCAAAGATGAGTTGGCCTTTTCCATGAAAAGTAGTGTTGACTGTTTTTTTCCAGTAAACTCGGCGAAGATCGTAGAGTTCGAACCCTTCGGTTCTTAAAAATTGATCCACATCAGAAAATAATGGTTGGTTTTTATAGAGGGCGTGAAATTCAACCTCGATTTTAACACCAATAATTGATTTCAGTTTTTCACGCGATCCTTTAAGAATGTCCAGCTCGCTTCCTTGTGTATCTAATTTAATGAAGTCAACATCAAGAATGTTATTTTCATTTAGAATTGAATCCAAGGTTCTTACTTTTTCCGCATTTAATTGAAAAGTTTCAATGACATTGTATCTTTGTGGAAATGGGTACTGATCAATAAAGGGCTGATTAGGAAGAAGAATAGAGGATTTTCCAGTTTCTCTGCATAAATGAATTTTAAGCGGTTCGTGATCAGTATGCGATAAGGCCGAGTTGAAAAAAATCTGATTTTCTTGGGTTTTTAATTTTGAATACTCTCTGTTGTCTGGCTCAAACCCAACTGTTTTTAGATTATTTCCTAAATTAAGCCATTCTTTTTCAATTCCACCCATGGAGCCAATATCAACTAAGATAAATTTATTTTCTGAGGATAAAAGATTTTTTGGATTTAATTTCATTTCAATTCTCATTAAACATTTTTTTGTATTTGATTACAATGAAGCCACTTTTTCTGGTTTAGCATTTTCCACTCTTCATACTTTTTGCTAGGATCACCAAGCGTTTTGATTTTTTCCTGTCAGACAAGCATTGGGGCGTCGCCAAGCGGTAAGGCACCGGCCTTTGGAGCCGGCATTCGAAGGTTCGAATCCTTCCGCCCCAGGCCTCAAATTTTTTCGGAGAAAAGTTTATGCCTTCCTTTATTCAATCAATTATCGAATCTCCCTTAATTAAGGATTTATAAAAGGAATTTATGAAAAAATCATCATTTCTCATTTTAGCCGCGGGGAAGGGAACCCGAATGAAATCTGAACTCCCAAAAGTGCTCCACTCGGTTGGTGGCCTTTCCATGCTTGAAAGGGTGTGCAACACGGCTCAAGAGTTAAAACCATCCTCACTTTCTATTATTATTGGCCATCAAGGTGAGAGAGTAAAAAATAAAATCTCCCCTAAGTTTAAAAATGTCACATTTTACACTCAACCTGTTTTGGATGGTTCTGGCGGCGCAGTTCGTAGGGCGCTCAGTTGGATTAAACGCCAAAAAGGAGTTATTTTTGTAGCGTGTGGGGATGCGCCTTTGATAACCGCCCAAACGTTTAAGTTGTTATTACAAACACATCACTCTCAAAAAAATGCGGTAACTGTATTAACAACTATTCATCCTCAACCCTTCGGTTATGGACGAATTGTCAGAAGTTATGACAATTCAGTAGAAAAAATTGTTGAACATCTTGATGCCAGTCATGAAGAGCGTCAAATTTCAGAAATTAATTCTGGTACTTACTGTTTTGAGGCCGCTTGGCTGGCAAAAGCTCTTCCAAAGCTTTCTAATAAAAATGCCAAAAAAGAGTTTTATCTCACCGATACCTTAGAGATAATTCGTAAGTGGGGAGGACGAGTTGGGGCGGCTATTTGTCCGAACTATATGGAAGTTATGGGAGTCAATTCTCGAGTGGAATTGGCTATGATTGAAAAAGCACTTTATCTAAGAAAAGTGGAAACTTTAATGGTGGACGGCGTTAGTATCATTGATCCAAATTCCACTTATATTGATGATGACGTCCAAATCGGATCCGATACCATTATTTATCCACAAACTTTTATTTCTGGAAAAACGAAAATAGGTTCCCATTGTCAAATAGGTCCTTTTGTTCAGATTAAAGACTGTCTTGTCGAAAACAATGTGATTTTTAAGGCTAGTTTTGCAGACTCCGCTTTAATTCGTGGGGGAGCCAAAGTAGGGCCTTTTTCTCACATTCGTCCCAAATCCGATGTAGGGGTTAATGCTCATATTGGGAACTTTTCTGAACTTAAAAACACGCAACTAGGGGAAGGGAGTAAAGTGAATCATCTTTCTTATTTGGGTGATACAAAATGTGGAAAAAATGTTAATATCGGCGCCGGCACGATTACCTGTAACTACGACGGGTTTAAGAAATTTCCCACCCTTATTCAGGATCACGCTTTCATTGGTTCCAATGTTAACTTGATTGCTCCTATTCAAGTGGGGGCTCATTCTGTTGTAGGGGCAGGCTCAAGCATCAGTGAAGATGTTCCTTCCTGGTCTTTGGCTGTTGAAAGATCTCGGGCAATCGTGAAAAAAGATTGGGCCAAAGCCCGCCTTAAGAAAGGAAAAAAATCTTGAACGAATTAAAAATTTTTGCTGGAAATGCGAATTTACCATTAGCTAAATCTGTAGCTAAGCATCTAAGAATTTCTCTTGGGGCCGCGCAAGTGGGTCGATTTCCTGATGGCGAAATTGAAATTAAAATCCTTGAAAATGTTCGAGGAACAGATTGTTTTATTATTCAACCAACGAGTACTCCTGCCAATGATAATTTGATGGAGTTACTCCTTATTATGGATGCCTTGAGAAGAGCCAGTGCACACAGAATTACACCGGTCATTCCTTATTTTGGTTATGGAAGGCAAGATAGAAAAGCTCAGCCGCGTGTTCCTATTTCTTCTAAGTTGGTTTCAAATTTAATTGTAACCGCTGGTGCTGATAGAGTTTTAACGATGGATTTACATGCGGCTCAAATTCAAGGTTTTTTTGATATTCCAGTGGATCATCTTTATACCAACCCTGTGTTCATTGAATATTTTAAGAAGAAAAAATTAAAAGACGTTGTTGTTGTTTCTCCAGATGCTGGTGGTGTGGAACGAGCACGCGCATTAGCAAAACGTCTAGATTATGATTTGGCTATTATTGATAAAAGGCGCACTTCGGCCACTGAAGCAGATATTTTACATGTCATTGGCCAAATAAAAGGCCGAACCGCTCTTATTGTTGATGATATGGTAGACACTGCCGGTACTTTGGCTAAAGCGGCAAAAGTGCTAAAAGAAACAGGTGCAAAGGAAGTTTATGCCGCTGCTGCACACGGTGTTTTAGCCGGTCCCGCTATAGAGCGATTAGAAAAGTCACCATTAAAAGAATTGGTTATTACCGATAGTATTGAGTTGGGTGATAAAAAGTCGAATAAGATTAAAGTTCTTTCAGTGGGTCATTTATTGGCAGAAGCCATCAAAAGAATTCACGAAGAAAAAACTGTTAGTGGTCTCTTTGTTTAAAAGATTTTTTTAGGAGGAAGTTATGGAACGTATTGAAATTGAAGTGAAACCCCGTGATTTAGGGGAAAAAGAAACAAAAAGAAATGTCAACCAACTGAGACGAGAAGGATGGATCCCCGGTATTCTTTATGGACACGGTGAACCCGTTTCTATTGCGGTTGATAATAAAGTTTTTAGTAAAGCACTTCATAACAAAGCTGGCGCCAATGCGCTTTTCACAGTTAAATTGGGGGCTGAAGCCGCATTAAGTGTTGTTAAACAAATTCAACGACATATTTTTACTCATAAACCTTCACATGTTGATTTCATGAGAATTAATGTAAAAGAAAAACTCGAAATTAAAGTTCCTATTCATGCTGTTGGCGAAGCTCCTGGTGTTAAAAATCAGGGTGGAATTCTTGAAATGATTACTCGTGAAGCTCGAGTGAAATGTTTGCCAGATGATATTCCAGTGAGTATTGATGTTGATGTGTCAAAACTTGAAATGGGGCACAGCATCAAAGTAAAAGACCTCCCCGCTATTAAAGGTGTCGAAATTTTGACCTTACCAGACACGATTCTTGTTAACATTGTTGCTCCTAAAGTTGAAGAAGCGCCAGCTGTCGCTGTTCCAGGCGCTGAAGGGGCGGGCCAGCCTGAAGTTATCGCAAAAGGCAAAGAGAAAGAAGAAGGTGCCGCTGCTCCTGCTGCAGGGGCTGCTAAAGGTGCGGCTCCCGCTAAAGCTGCTGCTCCGGCTAAAGAGGAAAAAAAGAAATAACTCTCGGTGGTTGACTTATGCAACCTGGAATTCGTCTTATTGTTGGTTTAGGAAATCCGGGGGCAACTTATCTGGGAACGAGGCACAATGTGGGCCGAGATTTTGTTTCAAGTATCGGTCAGCTCAACAAAAAATCTGTTCTAAAAAGCCGGCAATCGGAATACAGTCCGATGCCGGTTTTTTTTGGCCTTCCTTTGCTTGAACCTGTATTTGTTGCTCGGCTTACTTGTTTTATGAATCAATCGGGAGTTCCCATCAAAGATTTTATTGTAAAAGAAAATTTGTTGCCTTCGCAAGTTCTCGTTATTTATGACGATTTTATGATTCCTTTTGGTGCGCTTCGACTTCGACCCGATGGGTCCGATGGGGGGCATAATGGTTTAAAATCAACCATTGAATTATTAGGAACCAATCAGATTCCACGTCTTAGAGTGGGGATTGGTCCCGTTCCAGGGGGACAAGATCCTGCTGATTTTGTTTTAAGGTCTTTTGAAAAAAATGAAGAAGAAAAGATTTCGGATCTTTACCAGGTTATGACAGAAGCAATAAAAGTTATTTTGTCTCAACCTTTAGACAAAGCAATGAATCAATTTAATAAAGCACATTTTTAGGAATAAAATATGGCTGATAAAAAAGTTCCTTACGTTCATCTCCATAATCACTCAGAGTATAGTCTCCTTGATGGGGCCGCGCGCCTGACTGATGACAAAGGCAAACCTTCTGAATTCATTCAAACCATGGCGAAAATGGGTTATCCGGCGCTCGGGCTCACCGATCACGGCAATCTTTTTGGAGCAATGGAATTTTATAAGGTTTGTAAAGACGTTGGGATTAAACCGATTATTGGAATGGAAGCCTATGTGGCCCCCGCTTCGCGTTTTGACAAAGAAGGTCGGATGGGAGAATCTAATTATCATTTAACATTGCTGGCTACTTCTCGAGAAGGTTATGATAATTTAATTCGTCTATCATCCGCGGCTTATCTCGAAGGGTTTCATTATAAACCCAGAATAGACAAAGAAATTCTGGCTAAATATTCAAATGGGCTTATTGGTTTTTCGGGATGTTTAAAGGGCGAAATTCCTTCTGCTTTAAGATCAGATCATCCTGAAAACGCGAAAAAACTTCTAGATGATTACAAAACAATTTTTGGGCCTGGACGATTTTATATTGAAATCATGGATCATGGTTTAGAGATGCAAAAAACCGTTCTTCCAAAGCTCGTTGATTTGGCTAAATCAAGTAATACGCCGCTTGTGGCCACCAATGATTGTCATTATTTTAAACGTGATGATCATATGGCTCACGATGTTGTCCTTTGTATTGGGACGGGTAAAAAAATTACTGATGAAAAACGCATGAAGTATGGCGCGCCAGAATTTTATTACAAACCGCCCGAAGACATGTTGGAGCGTTTTAAAGATCTTCCCGAGTCGCTTAAGTCAACGTTAGAAATTGCCGAACAATGTTCGATGAAAATTGATTTTGATCAACTTCTTCTCCCGAAATACGAAGTGCCTACCGGTCACAGTCCAGAGAGTTATCTAAAAGAATTATGTTTGGAAGGTTTGAAAAAGAAAAAGGGGCACATAAATGATGTTTACAGGCAACGCCTGGAATTGGAACTCAGTGTTATCAATAAAATGGGGTTTGCTCCTTATTTTTTAATTGTTTGGGATTTCATTCATTATGCTCGGAAAAATGGAATTCCTGTAGGTCCTGGGCGAGGCAGTGGTGCTGGAAGTTTAGTGGCCTATAGTTTGGCCATTACCAGTATCGATCCCATCGAAAATGGACTTTTGTTTGAACGATTTTTGAACCCAGATCGGCGCAGCATGCCAGACTTGGATATCGATTTTTCAGATGAAGGTCGAGAACAAGTCATTCAATATGTAAAAAATAAATATGGCGAAAATTGTGTTGCGCAAATTGTGACCTTTGGGTCCATGCTTGCACGCGGCGTTATTCGAGATGTCGGACGTGTACTTGAAATGCCTCTTCCTGAGGTCGACAAAATTGCGGGAATGATTCCTAAAGAATTGGGAATTACAATAGATGGCGCAATGACTCAGGTTTCCGAACTAAGAGATTTGTATAAAAAAAATCCAGAGGTAAAACGTCTCATTGATTTGGCGAAAAAAATTGAAGGTTTAAAAAGACACACCGGTGTTCACGCGGCAGGAACGGTTATTTCTCCCGGTGACATTACCGCTTACGTTCCCTTATCAAAAAATAACAAAGACATTATTACCACTCAGTTCGATGGAGAAATGCTAGCTAAAATGGGACTTTTAAAAGTCGACTTTTTAGGTCTTCGAACGCTGACTGTTATTAAAGACGCAGTTAACCTTATTAAAGAGCGGCATAATCCGAATTTTGATATTGAACAGATCCCTGTCGATGATAAAAAAACATACGCACTTTTAGCTCGCGCTGATGTGTCAGGCGTGTTCCAATTGGAATCCTCAGGAATGAGAGATTTGCTACGTAAAATTAAACCGAGCAATTTGTCAGATATTACGGCTCTTATTTCACTCTATCGCCCAGGGCCCATGGGATCTGGAATGTTAGACGACTATGTCGCCCGAAAAAATGACCCCACAAAAGTGAAATTCGATCATCCTTTAATGAAGCCGATTTTAGAAGAAACCTATGGGATTATGGTTTATCAAGAACAAGTGATGAGAATTTCTCAAGCCCTGGCGGGGTTTACTCCCGGTGAAGCCGATGGTCTTCGTAAAGCCATGGGAAAAAAGATTAAAGAAGAATTAGAAAAACAGCGGGGAAAATTTATTGAAGGTTGCGCCAAAAAAGAAATTAAAGAAAAGTTAGCCAATGAAATTTTTGATTTGATGGCTCACTTCGGCGGTTACGGTTTTAATAAAAGCCACGCCTCAGCTTACGGTTTAATCTCTTATCAAACAGCATTTATAAAAGCCAATTTCCCGGTCGAATATATGGCGGCATTATGTACAAGTGAAATTGGCCGATCGAGTATGGCTTCAAAAGAAGAAGAATCTAAACTCGTAGGTTACTTAAGCGATTGTCGTGATATGAAAATTGAGGTGCTTCCACCCAGTATTCAGCTTTCTGGTGCTACTTTTACTGTTGAAAATAAAGGTAATGATCCTCAACCTAAAATTCGTTTTGGGTTGGTGGCTATTAAGAATGTCGGTTCCTTGGCTGTGGAATCGTTAATTCAGAAGCGGAAAGAAGGGGTTTTTGAATCGCTCCATGATTTTTGTGCGCGTGTTGACACACGATTAGCGAATAAAAAAGTTGTGGAGTCACTGATCAAAGCAGGGGCTTTTGACTCTTTATATCCAGAATTGTCCGCAAAACAAGTGCGAGCTCGGGTTTTAGAAAAATTAGAAGATGCGCTCAGTGCCGGTTCAAAACTCAAAGCTGATTCTGATTTTGCCGCTGAGTCATTGTTTGGTGAAAGTGAAATCAAAGCCATGACCAAAATGCCTTCAACCAATATGCAATCAAAGGCGGAATGGACTGAAGAAGAACTTTTAAATAATGAGAAAGAAGTATTGGGTCTTTATTTATCGGGCCATCCTCTGACGAAATATCGAAAAGAAATGGCGGTTTATACAACGTGTCGATTGGGGCGAATGCCAGATTCTGGAATTGTGAGAGTGGCAGGTCACATTTTATCCGTTCGACGCATGACAACCAAACGTGGCAGTTTAATGGCGCGGTTTGTATTGGAAGATTTGGAGGGAGAAACCGAAGTGATTGTTTTTCCAAAAGGATTAACTCCAGAGGTCAATGAAATACTGGTTCCTGGTGCTATGTTGGTTGTAAAAGGTGGAATTGAAACCCGAGAAGGGGGATTTGAAGGGTCTCCTCGAGCTCTTTTGGCAGAAGAAATTATTACATTCCAAGCTGCCCGTGAAAGATTTGTGCGCGCTATTACAATTGATACTCAAAAATCAGGTCTCGATGATTCTCTTTTTAATCGGTTTAAAGAATTATTCGGTAACCATCCTGGTCTTTGCCGTGTTCACCTACTTTTAAAATCTCAAAAAGGAGAGCCTGTTCTCCTTGAAACCAAAGCAGGAATTAAAGCCACGGACGCTTTTATCCAAGACTTAGAGAAAATGATGGGACCAGAGTGCTGGACATTTGGGAAACCGACCCTTCAACGTGAAGAGGCATTAAAACCAGCTCAAAATACGACCTCTGCTCCTGAAACAGCGATGATCTCCTAATTCGTCTCTACTTTTAAATTCGTTTTTAACCATTGATAGTTTCGCAAAGTTCGATTACTCTTACTTAAGTTGCCTTAACAAGGGAGAAAACTTTGTCTAAAATTTTAATTGCCGACGATGAAGAAGGTCTTTTAGAACTCATTCGATTTACTTTGGATGCGGTGGGGTATCAAGTTCACGCCGTTAAGAATGGGAAAGAAGCGTTAGACGCCTCTCGACAAGAACCTTATGATCTCGTTGTTTTAGATGTCATGATGCCCCAAATGGACGGTTATCATGCGGCCAGAGAAATGAATGACAACCCCAGTGCCCCTCCTATCTTATTATTAACTTCAAGAGATTTCGATCAAGACCAAGCCGCCATCAAAGGCTCCGGCGCCACCGCCTTCTTAGCCAAACCCTTCGAAGTCGCCGAACTTTTAAGCGTTGTACAAGATCTGCTTAAAAAGAATAAATAGCACTTTAGATTCTCATCGATAGCTTTTCATTGACCGAAACCCCCAGAAACCGCTAAAATCACAACCTCACCGATGGAATAATCCTTTGGCAGAAGCGGTACAACGAGGTTTTTGATGCTTTTAAGAAAAATAACATTGATTAGTGCTTTTTTGCTCATTTCTTTGGGCTTAAATGCCCGTGATCGAGTTGAATTAGAAAACAGACCTATTGAAATTATTGATACTCCCACCGCTTTAACTTTAGATCATTATGGTTACAATGCCACTTTTCGTTTCGGGCGTGATGGAAACCTTCAAAATAAGACTCTTTTTGGCGTGCTTCCTCGGTTGAACTTGGGGTTTGGTTTGGATTCAGAAAAAGTGATTGGCTCCCAAAGTGCTCGAATGAATAAACCCACGATTAATGTGAAATTTAAACTTTTTGACGGAGCTCAATTTATTCCCGCTTTGGCCTTGGGTTTTGATGGCCAAGGATATGTTTTTAACCGAACAACGGACGAATACGAACAGCGTGAAAAAGGGTTATATTTGGTTGGAACCAGCGAAATTTTTTATAAAAATTTGCTGTTGAATTATGGAGGAAATGTTTTTGATTTTGATGAAGGCAATTCAACCAGAGGATTTATAGGTCTTAATTATAGCTACCAAAAAATGTTTGGTCTTATGTTTGAGTATGACCACCTTTCTCATTACCGGGAACGTCGTATCAATTATGGATTGAAATATTTTGTCTCACCTATGTTTACGGTTGATGTGATTGCTAGGAATTTGCCTAAATATTCACGAGCCAAAACTCGAGAGACAGAACGAATTGTTAAACTTTCCTATACAGGATCATTTTAATGGCTGAAGAAGTATTACTTGAATTCGAAAAACCTATTTCTGAAATTGAATCTCAAATTCAAGCTCTGGAGACACGTAAAGAGTCGGGAGAAAAAGGGTTAGATTCTCAAATTAAAACGCTTTCCAAAGAATGCCAGACTCTGAAAGAAAAAATTTATGCCAATTTATCTGCCTGGCAGAGAGTCCAATTGGCCCGTCACCCGAAGCGACCTTATTTGGGGGATTACATTCCACGACTTTTTGATGATTTTATTGAACTTCATGGAGACCGTTTGTTTGGTGATGATGCGGCTCTTCTGGGCGGAATTGCAACGTTGAAAGGTATTCCCGTTGTAGTTGTTGGACATAAAAAAGGCCGAACTCTTCAAGAAGCTCTTGAACAAAATTTTGGAATGCCTCACCCGGAGGGGTATCGAAAAGCACTCCGACTAATGGATTTGGCAGAACGCTTTCATATGTCGGTTTTATGTTTTGTTGATACAGCTGGTGCTTATCCTGGAATTGGGGCTGAAGAACGGGGACAAGCAGAAGCGATTGCCCGCAACTTAAGAGAAATGGCCCTGTTAAAGGTTCCGATTATTGTGACTGTGATAGGTGAGGGAGGGTCTGGCGGGGCCTTAGCTATAGGGGTGGGAGATCGAATCCTTATGCTTGAAAATGCATGGTACTCCGTTATTTCACCAGAAGGTTGTGCTGCTATTTTGTTTCATGATTCAGCCAAATCAACGGTTGCAGCTGAATCGTTGAAAATTACAGCACCTGACTTAAAGAAAATGAAAATTATTGATGAAATTATTGAAGAACCTTTAGGCGGAGCACAAAAAGACCCTGATTTCACAGCCAACAACATCAAAGAGTCTATTTATAAACATTTGAAAGTATTATTGGAGTTAAACAAGGAAAAACTACTATCCCAACGTTATGAAAAATTTCGTACTATGGGCGCCTGGCAGGAAAGAAAATCACCCTCCGCAGGTCAAAGAAAAAAGAAGCGGTCCTAAAAAAAAACCATTTAATAAATAGAATGAAGGAGATTATGAATATGTCGTTAGATATTGAAGCATTATTAGGTTCAGAAGCTAAAGCCCTCTTGGAGCATAAATGTAAGGCCATTCCAAAAGAAACCATTCACATTCCCACACCAGATTATGTTGATAAATCTTATGCGCTTTCTGACCGACCCACGCCCGTTTTAAAAAGTCTTCAAGCGTTGTTTGATAATGGACGCCTTCGAGGTACAGGTTATCTTTCTATTCTTCCCGTCGATCAGGGCATTGAGCATTCCGCCGGTGCTTCATTTGCGCCCAATCCTATTTATTTTGACTCTGAAAATATTGTGAAACTTGCCATTGAAGGAGGAGCCAATGCGGTTGCTTCTACTTTGGGTGTTTTGGGCTCAGTTTCAAGAAAATATGCGCACAAAATTCCTTTCATTTTGAAAATCAATCACAATGAAATTTTATCTTATCCCAATACCTTTGATGAAACCATGTACGGCAGCGTTAAGCAGGCTTTTGATATGGGTTGTGTTGCTATCGGTGCGACTATTTATTTTGGTTCCGCTGAATCTCGCAGACAAATTTGGGAAGTGAGTCAAGCTTTCCAACAAGCGCATGAACTGGGAATGGGAACCATTCTCTGGTGTTACACTCGTAATAATGCGTTCAAAACCAAAGAAAAAGATTTTCACGTTTCAGCTGATTTAACCGGTCAAGCCAATCATTTGGGGGTTACCATAGAAGCTGACATCATTAAACAAAAATTGCCAGAAAATAATGGCGGATACAATGCCATTAACTTCGGTAAAACAGATAAACGAGTTTATAGCGATCTCACCACCGATCATCCTATTGATTTAACGCGTTATCAGGTTGCCAATTGTTATATGGGCCGTGCGGGACTTATTAATTCTGGTGGAGCTTCCGGCTCTAATGATTTAGCCGAAGCTGTTAAAACCGCAGTTATTAATAAGAGAGCCGGTGGAATGGGACTTATTTCCGGACGAAAAGCGTTTCAACGCCCTATGAATGAAGGTGTAAAGATTTTAAATGCCATTCAAGATGTTTACCTTTCCAGCAAAGTGACGATTGCATAACAATCGTCATCCCCGATAGAGACATTCGGGAATGATGTAGTTGAGAATATTTCGGAGGAAGTGACATGTCAAAAAATATTGGAATTTTAACTGGCGGCGGAGATTGCCCCGGACTTAATCCCGCCATTCGTGGCGTTGTGATGCGTGGTCTTGACCATGGTTTTAAATTTACGGGTTTCCTTGAAGGATGGAGAGGTTTGGTTGAAGGAAAAACTCGAGTTCTGACACTTGAAGATGTTCAAGATATCACCAAACTTGGTGGTACGATTCTTAAAACATCTCGAACCAATCCTTTTAAAAAAGAAGGCGCAGTAGAAAAGGTTTTGGCTAATCTCAAAAAATTCAATATTGATGCCTTGGTTGCTCTTGGCGGAGAAGATACGTTGGGTGTTGCAACCCGGCTTTTTTCCGAACATAAAGTAAATGTCATTGGTGTTCCAAAAACCATGGACAATGATTTATCTTCTACTGATTTTACTTTTGGATTTGATACAGCTACGGCGCTTTCTGTTGATGCGGCAGAACGATTAAAAGATACGGGGGCCAGTCACTCTCGAATTATGGTTTTGGAAGTTATGGGTCGTCATGCTGGGTGGGTTGCTTTGTATACAGGAATTGCGGCTTCAGCCGATTGGATTTTGGTTCCTGAAAAGAAACCTGAAATTGAAAAGATGTGTGAGCATCTAAAAAAAGCCCATGCTCGTAAAGGCGTGGCTCTTGTTGTGGCATCTGAGGGAATTGAGCTTCCAGGCGACGACATGGAAAAAATGGAAAAAGATCAATTTGGGCATATGCTTCTTAAAAATCGCGGTGTCGCTGAAGAACTGGCCAAGATTATTGAAAAAAACACAGGAGTTGAAACCCGTGCTGCGACCATTGGGCATATGCAACGTGGAGGAGCACCAACATTATTTGATCGCGTTCTTGGTCTTCGTGTGGGGGCGGCTGCCGCTGATTTAGTTGCCAACGGAAATTTTGGAAAAATGACCGCTCTTCGTGGAACTGAAATTGTTTCTGTTCCTTTAAAAGACGCTACAGGAACTTTAAAAGTTGTCACTCCTGATTGGATGAAGTTCGCCGAAGTTTTCTGGAAGTAAGCTTATGCTTCAGTTCGATTGGGATCTGCATAAAGTCAAATCGAACATTAAAAAACATGGTGTTAATTTTAATGAAGCTGCGACAGTTTTTTCTGACCCCTTATCTGCGTCATTCCCTGACCCAGATCACTCCCTCCTCGAAAGTAGGTATATTCTTATAGGCATGTCTGAAGAAAATAAACTTTTAGTTGTGTCATATGTCGAATATTCTGGCATTATTCGTATTATAAGTTCACGGAAAGCGACGAAGTTTGAGAGGAGGTATTATGAAGAAGAAAAATAAATCCGATATTGCTGATCTTCGGTCTGAATATAATTTTTACAGTTTAAAAAATGCTGTGAGGGGAAAATATGTTTCTCGTTATCGTTCTGGGACTAATCTCATTCACTTAGCTCCTGATGTGGCGAAAGCTTTCCCTAATGAAGATAGTGTTAACGAAACGTTACGTTCTCTTATTAAACTCGCCAAAATTCAAACTGCTCGTGCACACTAATAATAGTAATAACCCTCAATCATTTTCCTTTGATGTTCGAATTTCCTATGCGGATACTGATCGTATGGGGGTTGTGTATTACGCAAATTATTTCACGTTATTTGAAAAAGGAAGAACGGAACTGCTTCGAAATATGGGGCTGCGCTACCGCGATTTAGAAGAAGTGGATCATGTGTATTTACCTGTTATTGACGCGCAGTGCAAATATGTAAAACCAGCTAAATATGATGATTTAATTCGAGTCACAACAACCATTAAACATTTAGGTGGGGCCTCCATTGATTTTGATTATGAAATTACCGACGCGGAAACGGGAGTGAAGTTAGCACAGGGTTTTACGCGTCACCCCTTTGTTAATAATCAGTGGAAACCCGTTCGAGTGCCGAAACATTTGAAAGAAAAAGTAGATTCCTCTTCCCTTGCGTAAAGAAATAAAAAAAACACCGCCATCAGTTTATCTTCAATATTTCAATTTTTCTACTCAACTGGTTTTACTTGCTCTTGTTTTCTTTTTCCCTTTCCTGCCTGATGAAAAAATATCTCGTCTAAAATTGCTTTTTATTGAATGCGGAATTTTCTCCCTTTGTTGTTTGACTGTTTCAAGATGGATTTGGACTATTAATGCTAAGTCTGAAAATAAAAAATCTTTCTTAGGGACAGTTAATATCGGTGCGGTATTTTTCTGGATGATTGTTTCTTCTGCTTTTTATTTCGCCCAATATGAAAACCCCATCGCCTCGCAGGAATGGAGGCGTCTTCTTTTGGGGTTTGGTAGTTTTTTAGCTTTCTATTTATTTCCTTGGGATGAAAATATCCAGAAAAGATTCGTTTGGGTTTGGTGTGCTGCTGCAAGCCTTATTGGTTTGTATGGGGTTCTTCAACATTCAGGCGGCTTTGCCATGGTTCAGGTTCCCCAAATGGATCGAGTTATGGGGACCTTTGGAAATCCCATTTTTTTCGCCGCTTATTTGGGAGTTTCTATTATTTTATCTGTGGCGGCGCTTAAAATGACGCGTGATTCTCTGCCCTCTCTTTTTATAATGGCAGGAATATTGTTTCAGGTTTCTGCTCTTTTTTTTAGTCAAACCCGAGCTTCACTGATTGGAATGTTTTTTATTTTGGGGTTTGGGATGTTTGTTCGTTTTGGGATGAAGAAAGAGTATTTCAAATACGCGGTTGGATTTTTTATTTTATTAGGGGCGACTTTTTTCTTAACTCGTCATATTTGGTCGCGTGATCAGGGGCATTACCTCATTTGGAGAGATACGCTTCGAATGTGGAAAGACCATTTTCTTTTTGGTGTTGGGCTTGGTCAATTTCATGTGCAGTTCCCCTCTTATGCCCAGGCTGATTTAATCTCTAAATGGCCAAAAGGTGATTTCATTGTCAATTTTGCGCACAATGAATATATTCAAACCTTAGCTGAAACAGGTGTGGTTGGTTTCTTGCCCTTTTTGGCCATTGTTTTTAGTTTTATCTGTTTTTGGTATCTGAATTGTCGGAAGAAAGACTTAATTTATAAAAATATTTATTTCTATTCTGGTTTGGGTGCGATTTTTCTATTAATTCAGAATTTCTTTTCTGTCGATATGAGATTTTCTGTCTCATTTTTCATCTTTTTCGCTTTCCTTGGAATGACAACAAAATTTATTTTATTAGAAGAAAAGAAATTGAAACTTGATTCCGATACTTCAAGAGTCGTTTTGCCCCAATCTTTTGCGCCTGTGGCCATTAAATGGTTTGTCATTTTTATGTTTTTTCTTGGAATGATTGGCTTTGTGCTGCCCAGAATTTTTAAACCTTATCAAGCTCAAAAAGAAGTGAGTGCTGCTCCTGGCTTTTTTGATGAGAGACTTTTGGACCCGGCAAAATCAATTCAATCATTAGAACAGTTGCATCAACAATATCCAAAAGAACCCTCCATTTTAGAAAAGCTCAGTTATGCCTATGCCAAAGAAATGAAAACAACGGATGGGAAATTGAATATTATTATGGCAGAAAATGCTATTCGTTCATATCGATTGCTCTCGGAAATTGATCCAACCAGAATAAGCGCTTATAATAATATGGCTAATATCAATTACACAATGGGACGAGTTGATGAAGCTGTGAAACTTTGGAAAAAAGCCGTGGAAATAAAGCCGGACTTTTTAGATGCACATTTAAATTTAGGAAAAACTCTTTATGTCCAAGGGAATTTAAAAGAATCGGCTGAACATTTTCAAACGGTTCTTAAAATAGATTCTTCAAGCTCTGAGGCCATTGTTTTTCTAAAACGGATGGTCGAATGATTTGCGATCATTTTGGAGTTTGTGGGGGCTGTTCCCAGCAAAATATTGCTTATGAGCAACAACTGGCTCAAAAAGAATTAATCGTAAAAAATGAATTAAGTTCTATTTCTATTAAAGAGTTTAACTCGATTCTTCCCTCTCCTGATCTTTTCTTTTTTAGAAACAAGATGGAATTCTCATTTGGGAATGAGCGAGATATTGAAATTTATAACAAGTCCCAGCCGTCACCCCGGCTTGCCTGCCAAGCAACGTGGCAGGCAAGTTCGACCTTGAATGTTCATATCGGCCTTCATCCAAAAGGTCGTTTTGCTTTGGTTGTTCCAACTCCAAATTGTTTAATTCTATCGAAAGAATCCCAAGTCATTTTAAATGTTGTTCAAGAATGGGCCAATCAACATAAGATTACGACTTATGTTAGAAAAAACGGTTTGGGTGATTTGAGGCATTTGGTTATTCGGGAAGGGAAAAACACAGGAGAAAGGTTGGTTAATTTAGTGGCCAAATCCCAAACGCCGCATATTGATGAATTAGCAATATCAATACAAAAAACTGGTTTGGTTTCTTGTTTTACTTGGACGGCTCACGATGGAAGATCAGATGTTGTTACGGGGCCACTCCACAAAATTTTTTGGGGTCCCGGGTGGATTCAAGAAAAATTGGGAACGGTTCTTTTTCAAGTACACCCTTTTTCTTTTTTTCAGACGAACACAAAAGCTGCCGAAAATATGATCGGGCTTCTGAGAAATAAAATAACTGAGGTTGGAACCATAGGTTCAAATTCTCGGCTTATCGATCTTTATTGCGGCGTCGGAAGCATTGCTCTTAATCTCTGTGACCTTTTCGATGAAACTCTCGGAGTTGAAATAAGCCCTGATTCGGTTAAAGATGCGGTTAAAAATACTGAATTAAATAACAAGCAGAAGGTGTCCTTTCAAGCCTCCAAAGCAGAGGATATGCTTTCTCTTATTGAGGGGCTCACTTCTTCGGATACTGTTGTGGTTGATCCTCCTAGAGCGGGGCTTCATCCAAAAGTTATCGAAGCGACGATAAAAAGTAAGATAAAAAAATTATTTTATGTTTCTTGTAACCCTGAAAGCCTCAAGCGAGATTTGCTTTTATTAACCAGTCGTTTTTCAGTTGACAAAATTCAGCCGATGGATTTTTTCCCACACACACCGCATATCGAAACTGTCGCTTTTTTATCCGCGTCATAAATTCGTAAGATGTAAGTATATGGATATTTTAAATTCCCTTAATCAGCCTCAAAAAGAAGCAGCTGTTCACATGGAAGGCCCTCTCCTTATTTTAGCTGGTGCCGGTTCTGGGAAAACGCGCGTCATTGTTTGTCGAATTGCTCATCTCATTTCTCAAGGCGTTAATCCTTGGAATATTTTGGCTGTGACTTTTACAAATAAGGCTGCTTCTGAAATGCGTCAACGGGTTGATACCATTATTCCTGGAAAAGGGCGTGCTGTTTGGGTGTCAACATTTCATGCTTTTTGCGCCAAACTCTTAAGAGTCGAAGCGGCTGCTTTCGGTTTGGACCCTAATTTCGTTATTTATGATGACAAAGATCAACTTTCTATTATTAAAGATACACTCAAAGAATTGTTGATTGCTGAAAAACAATGTCACCCTGGACAAGTTCTTTCCACTATTTCTCGAGCCAAAGATGAAATGTTAGATGCGGGTTCGTTTATGATTCACGCACAAACTCATAATGATCCGTTCCGTGAGCAAGTGGCTCGTGTTTATGAAATTTATCAACGAAAGCTAAAATCAGCCAATGCGCTCGACTTCGGTGATTTGATTATGAAAACAGTAGAAGGTTTTCGGGATAACCAACTCCTGAGAGAGAAGTATCAATATCGTTTTCAATATCTCATGGTTGATGAGTACCAAGATACCAATCACGCTCAATATTTACTCACGAAATATATTGCAGGCCCTAATAAGAATATTTGTGTTGTCGGAGATGATGATCAATCCATTTATTCATGGCGTGGAGCCACAATTAGAAATATTTTGGAATTTGAGCGCGATTATTCTGGGGCTAAAGTAGTTAAACTAGAACAAAATTACCGTTCTTCTAAGAGAATTTTGGAAGTGGCTGGTCGAATTATTAAAAATAATACCAAACGAAAAGAAAAAGAATTATGGACTGATAACGATGAGGGCGAAGACATTTTTTTTAAAGAAATGATGAATGAGCAAGAAGAAGCCCGTTTTGTTGTTGATGAAGTTCAAAAACTTCAAAATTCCAAAAAATTTGAGTTAAAAGATATAGCAGTTTTTTATCGGACGAATGCGCAGTCTCGTGTGTTTGAAGATGCGCTCCGAAGAGTAGCTTTGCCGTATACTATTATTGGGGCACTTCGATTTTATGAACGCGCTGAAGTGAAAGACGCAATTGCTTACTTAAGAACGATTGTCAACCCTAAGGATTCTGTTAGTGTTAAACGAATTGTGAATTTACCCGCTCGAGGTTTGGGTAAAAATTCATTGGGGCTTATTGAAGAGTATGCGGCTTCTCAGGGAATTTCTTTGTGGGAAGCTTTTGATAAGGTTCATGTCATTTCAGGTATTTCGCCATCCGCCCGAAACGGAGTTAAAAATTTTGTTGGTCTTATCAATAGTTTTAGAGTTCTTAATATTGAGCACACGGCCTCAACTGTGGTGAGGCGAATGCTAGAAGAATCAGGGATTTGGGACATGTGGGAGAAAGAAGCAGAAGATGACCCAGAAGCAGCTGAGAGGCTCAACAATTTACAAGAATTAATCAACGCGGCCAAAGATTTTGAAGAGCGCATTAAAGCACTCCCAATTGACTCAGTTCAACCTGAAATTGAAGACAATAACCCTACCTTGGCACGCTTTTTGCAAGAAATAATGTTGTTATCTGACTTAGATGAATGGAAAGACCAGGGTGGAACTCTCACTCTTATGACCGTTCATTTGGCTAAGGGCCTTGAATTTCCAGGGGTTTTTGTAACGGGGCTTGAAGAAGGTCTTTTTCCTGTTGGTGATTCTGCTTTTGATATTGATGAATTAGAAGAAGAACGGCGCTTAGCCTATGTGGCAGTAACACGAGCGCGTGAAAAACTTTATTTAACTTGTGCTGCGAGCCGGAGAATTTTTGGTACACCGAGAATGAATATTCCTTCTCGTTTTATTGAGGAAGCCGGAATCTCGACAAAAAAGAAAACGTTTTCAAATTGGGAGAGTCATGACAATTCTTGGAAGGAAAATCAGTTCAACCAAATGGCAGATCACCCCTCAGATGATTTTAATCAAGATCCTGATTTCGCAAAAACAGCGGTTATCCCGGTCGCACCGCCTCAGAAGAAATATAAAATAGGTCAACGTGTGGTTCATCCTGATTTTGGAGAGGGAAAAGTTTTAGATGTAGAAGGTTCAGGTGATCACGCGAAAATAACAGTGTTTTTTATAAATGGGTCGAAGAAAAAACTTTTGGTTAAATACGCCCCCTTAGAAGTTGTATAAAAGGATAATTATGTCAGAGATCATTTCAATTAAAGATGTCCAACATGTGGCTAAGTTGGCCAGAGTTGCACTTTCAGAAGAAGAACAAATAAAATACCAAAAACAATTGGAAAATATTTTAGGTTACGTTGCTAAACTAAAAGAAAAAAATACCGATCAAGTGAATCCTACCGCGCATCCTTTGGATGTTGCCAATGTTTTTCGCGAAGACCATGCCCATACTTTTCCTCATATCAGTGAGTTGTTTAAAAATGCTCCTGAAATGGAAGAAACTTTTTATAAAGTAAAAAAGGTGATCGAGTAACATGAAATTACACGAACAATCGGCTCTTCAAATCGCAAAAGGTGTCCGAGATGGATCCTTCACAGCTCAAGAAGTTGTTGAGTCATCACTTATAGCCATTGCAAAACAGCAGCCACCATTAAATGCCTATATCACAGTTTTAGAATCAGCCGCTATCGAATCAGCGAAAAAAGTTGACTTAAAGAAAAAATCCGGTCAAAAACTGGGGCCTTTGGCTGGAGTTCCTGTTGCGATTAAAGACAATATTATGATTGCAGGTGTACGCACCACTTGTGCATCAAAAATTTTAGGTGATTACAAAGCTCCTTATAATGCGCATATTATTGATCAATTCAATGACGCTGACGCTGTGTTTGTCGGAAAAACAAATATGGATGAATTTGCAATGGGTTCATCTACCGAACATTCTCAATTTGGGCTTACGCGCAATCCGTGGAATAAAGATTGTATTCCTGGTGGATCTTCTGGTGGGAGTGCTGTGGCAGTGGCCTCCCGAACAGTTCCTATTTCAATTGGAAGTGACACGGGTGGATCTATTCGCCAGCCCGCTTCTCTTTGTGGGGTATTGGGGCTTAAACCTACTTACGGAAGAGTTTCTCGATATGGACTCGTGGCATTTGCTTCATCGTTAGATCAAATTGGTCCTTTCACTCATTCTCCTGAAGATATGGCTTTGGCGATGTCTGTCATTAGTGGTTGGGACGCAAAAGATTCTACTTCTGTTGATCGCCCTGTTCCGGCTTTTGAAAGTGAAATTAATCAGCCTTTGAAAGGTCTTCGGATTGGGATTCCTAAAGAATATTTTGTTTCCGGGATGGATCCAGAAGTAGAGAAAGCCACTCGCGACGCCGCTGAAATATTAAAAAACCTCGGGTGTGAAATTGTTGAGGTTTCATTGCCCCATTCAGAAATGGCTTTGGCCGTGTATTATATTATTGCCCCTTCAGAAGCGAGTTCTAATCTAGCTCGGTTTGATGGAATGCGTTTTGGATTCCGTAACAACCAAGCCAATAATTTAATTGAACAATATGCGTTTAACCGAAGAGACGGGTTTGGTCCAGAAGTAAAACGACGCATCATGATTGGGACGTATGCTCTTTCTTCAGGGTATTATGACGCTTTTTATTTGAAAGCTCAAAAAGTAAGAACTTTAATTAAGCAAGATTTTGAGAATGTGTTTAAATCCGTTGATGCACTTATCACTCCCGTTGCGCCCACCCCGGCATTTAAGATTGGGGAGAAGGTGGATGATCCGCTGACAATGTACCTGTCTGATATATTTACGATCCCTGCGAATTTAGCAGGGGTTCCTGGTATCTCAATCCCCGCTGGTTTTAGTTCTAAAGGGCTTCCGATTGGGGTGCAATTTCTTTCTGATATTTTTAATGATTCTCTGTTGATGCGAATCTCTAATCTATTTCTTAAAGAGACTCAATGGCATCAAAAGGCACCTCTCCAATGAACTGTCCTTCCTGCGGATATAAAAACGCCGAAGGGTTGCAATATTGTGTTCGATGTCGAATGAGTTTTCACGCGTTATCTCTTGTTGTCTCTCGATTTAGAGATCATTTTTATTGGATTTTCAGACGTTCTGGCGCCGGGTTCATATCAGGGCTTGTGGCTTGGTTTTTTATTCCGGCTTTAAGTCGTGTGATATCTGAGGCTTTACCTGTTTGGTTGTTTTTCTCTCTTCAAGGCATTTTGGGCGGTGCTTTTTTGGGCACTATTGATGGAATGAGTGAAGAGTCGACTCCTAAAACAATGTTGGGGGCCCTGTTGGGCGGAATTGGCGGGGCTATTGGGGGAGGTTTGTTTGGATATTTAAGTCCGGGACTCAATCCTTCTCAAACAGTGTGGGGAATTTTTTTCTTTTGGGCATTTACTGGCGCTTGTATTGGGATTGTCTCTGCGTTATGGGAGAAAAAAACTCATAAACTCATTGCTGGTGCCTTGTCGGGTTTTGTTGGAGGTGGAGTTGGTGGTGCGTTGGGATATGCTGTGTATGCTTATTTAATTCAAGAATTTTCACCGCAATCATGGTTTCTAATCCGTCTTTCCGAAGGATTTTATGGCGGCATTATCGGACTCACTCTTTGGTTCTCTGTGGGAGCTGCTGAAAAGTTTATTATCTTCAAACGAAAACATGTGGGTGATAAAACCTATAAGCTTTGTCATAGTTGTCAAACTCATAATCCACTTCAGAGTTGGTACTGTGGAAAATGTGGAAGTGTGTTACAAGAGTTTGCTTCGGCTGCCAGTCTTCATTTAACGCCTTTTACCACGTTAGATAGATTAAAAGATTTTTTCCGGTTTTTGAGTCGCTTGGCCAGTACGACTGGGATAATTGGTGGGGTTGTTGTTTTCTTGGCTTTATTGCCAGTGCACAAAATATTGGCTTTGGTTGCGTTTATTTTGGTTTCTGTGGCGAGTTATGCCGCTCTTGTTGTTTTCTCTTCTCTAGCTGAATCCATTCAGCTCGTTATCAATCGAAAAATTTAATTTTTTTAAAGCCAGAGTTTTTCTATTTGATTATCTCTTCCAACAAAAGGGTCTTTTAAGAATTTTCTGGCATTTTCATGGGATGACCATCGATTGGGCATTTTTAACAGTTCTCTAAATATTTTTTGTGCTTCGGGTTTGTTTCCTATGGCTTCAAGGGTAAGTCCTTTGTAGAGAGTGCTCCACGTTCCATAAGGATTTTCTGATGGGCTTAATTTGATGGCATCATTGAAATAAACAAGCGCGGCATCCCATTTTTTTTCTTTGAATAAAGAAATTCCTTTTGAAAAAAAACCTTCTGGTTTGGCTTTTTCTGATAATACTCCGGTTAATATATCTTTCATAAAACTATCAGCTTTCATAATGAGTTCTTCTGTTCGCCCAGTGTTATAAAGATTGGTTATTTCCTGCATTCGGATATAGGGGCTGTTGGCACTTTCGCTGGCTAGTTTGGTAATAATGTCATAAGCACGGTCTGGGTCCTTTTCCCCATAAAGATAAATATCATGTAAAAAAATACGAGTTGGAACGGAAGCGTACATGGGGCTCATTGCGGCTTTTTCAAGTTGGTCTAAGCCTTTATGTTTATCTCCTGAAGCGCCCAAAAAAGCCAAAGCCCTTACGACGCCGGGCAAGGTTGCTACATAGTAATTAAACATTCCCAGTCCCATATAGGCGTCTGTTAAAAGAGGGTTTTTTTCTAAAGAAGCATTAAGATATTTTGCGGCTTTTTTTCCGGAAAAATAAGCGGGGAGCCACCGTCCATTGGCAATTTGCCATCGTCCATATAAACCCCATATCCCACCGAGAACCAATTCCGCTTCTCCCGTTGAGTCGCCTCTGGAAATTTTTTTCTCACAAACTCTTATGCATGATTTGGCAAGAGCTTCAAACTTTTCGCCCTCATCTTTATTGGTTTCCAATGCAAGTGTTGATAGTTTCCACCATTGAATAGAGGCACTGGTAAAAGCAATAAGAGGGTGATTGTTTTCTTCCTCTTTTACTTGGTTAATGGAGAGATTGGCTTCTTCAAATTCTAGGTTATAAAGCTCTTTGAGGCTTTTGCGAATGGCTGTATCAATGAGAGGAGGTAACAGTGACATTTTCGTTTCTATTTCGCTGCTTTCAAGAGTCGAAAGACATAGAAAAAAAAGTACGCTCAGGTATTTAAATGAATGACGCATCTTAATAAATGATCTCATGAAAAGTTCTCCAAATCAAGTGGGAACTCTTTATTATTTAAGTCGCTCAGGATGACAAGAGCTTTATTGCGACGGCCCCCGCAAGAATATACCTGTACACGACAAAAGGTAAAAACGATTTGTTCTGTACCATTTTGACTAAAGTGTGAATGGCCAGATAACCCGAGAGGGCCGAAACAACAATTCCCATTGGAATGGCAGGGTCTGAAAACGAGTGTGCCAATATACCTACTTTTAATAACCCTGCACCAATTGTAATAGGGATCGATAAAAGGAAAGAAAACTTAACGGCGCTGGATCGGTTAAGTCCTATAAAAAGGGCGGTGGTTATGGTGATTCCTGATCTCGAGATTCCGGGAATGATAGCGCACCCTTGCATGACGCCAATCAGAAGGACTTGATTCCAAGTTAATTGAGAAAGGTCCCATTTTTTTGATCCTTTGCGGTCAGATAAGAACAATAAGGTGCCCAATACGGCCAAGTCAAAGGCGATCAGAGCAGGCGACCTGAAAATAGTTTCGGCTTGTTTCTCAAAAAGAAAACCCAAAACGGCGCCTGGAATGGTCGCTACCACAATTTTGAGAGGAAGTATATTTTGTGAATATCGTCCTCCTTGAAAAAAGCCTAGAAAGTTGAAAATGAGGCCATAAATATCTTTCCGGTAATAAATGAGCGCGGCAGTAATAGTTCCCCAATGAAGAGCCACATCAAAGGATAATCCTGGATCTTTCCACCCGGTAAACCAGGGCAATAAAATGAGATGCGCGGAGCTAGAGATGGGGAGAAACTCTGTGAGACCTTGAATAATTCCATAAATAATTGATTGGTAAATGGGCATGACGAAATCTTATCAAATGATGTTTTTAAAAGCGCGGGTTGAGTTTTGGTAATAGTGCTGTTAAGCTCTAAAATACAATATGAATTTGTCAACTCAACTCTTAGAGAATGTCGAAAAATCTTTGTTTGGTAAAACCGAGGTCGCAAAACGAGCGGTGTGTTGTTTATTGGCTGAAGGTCATTTGTTGATCGATGATATTCCGGGAGTTGGAAAAACAACATTGGCTACCGCGCTTTCTCAAGCGCTCGGTGGAAGTTTTAGGCGAATTCAATTTACCAGCGATTTATTGCCGACGGATATTTTGGGCGTTTCCATTTTTGATCAGAAAAATTCTAGTTTCGATTTTAAGCCCGGGCCCATCTTCAGCAATATTATTTTAGCCGATGAAATAAATAGAGCTTCTCCCAAAACTCAAAGTGCTCTCTTAGAATGCATGCAGGAGGGTCAAGTTTCTATTGATAATAAAACACACCTTTTGCCTAAACCATTTTTTGTTATCGCCACTCAAAACCCGCAAGAGCATTTTGGAACTTTTCCTTTGCCCGAATCTCAGCTAGATCGTTTTTTAATGAGAATTGAGATTGGATATCCTGATCAGAAAACTGAAATTTCGCTCTTAAAAAAACAATCTGAAATAAAATTGCATGAGAAGTTAAATGCGGTCACTTCTCCAGAGAAAATAACAGAGGTTTTTCAGGAAGTTAAAAAAATTCACGTAGACTCATCATTGGATGAATATATTGTCCAGCTTGTTTCAAAAACAAGAGAGTCTGGGTTTATTAAATTGGGTGTTAGTCCCAGAGGAGCGTTGGCTTTAAGAAAGGCGGCGCAAGCCTATGCATTTATGGAGGGACGAGATTTCTTAATTCCCGATGATATTCAGAAAATAGCTGCCTCTGTCATGGCGCACCGCCTGGTGTTGAATAATCACATCAGTTTAAATGGGAATTCTTTTAAATCTGCCCAAGCGCTCATAGAAGAAATTATTCATCAAACGCCCGTTCCTGTTTAATAATGTGAGTTTATGAATGTTTGCTCAATTTAATACATTCATAGGTAAACTCTTTAAAACCAAGCGTCCTTTTCAGCTCACCCGTTCAGGTTGGGTATTTATTCTTTACACCATCGGTGTTGGCGCGGGAGCCATTAATACCGGCAATAATTTACTCTATATTATTTTTGGAATTTTTTTAGGACTTTTGCTCGCCTCAGGGCTTTTATCTGATTTAAGTTTGTGGGGAATTGAAATTAATTGGGAATTCCCCGAAGTGATTCAAGCTCAGGAAAGTGCGCTTATTCCTGTCCGGGTTATAAACAGAAAAAAAAGAATCCCATCATTATCAATCATTGTTGAATTTCGTGGAAACTTGAGAGGAAAGAATATTTCTTTCCGGTCTTATATTTCCTTTATTCCTCAGGGTCAAACAATTTCTACTTTCGTTCCTGTTTTAGTGAATGAACGGGGGGAATTTAAACTTGAATCAGTACGAATTTATACGCGGTTTCCATTTGGTCTTTTACTGAAGTGGTGGACAATCTCAAGAAGAGAAGATCTTATATATGTAACGCCTCCTATAACTGAAGAATTTTCCGCATTAGACTTATTCTTATTTCAAATCGGAAACGAAAGAGATTCAGATAGAAGTGGTGATAGCGGGTGTTCGGTGGTTTCATTGCGGTCATTCCATAATGGAGAGTCTGTTCGAAAAATTCATTGGAAAGCTTCTTCTAAGCGCGGTCAATTGATGGCGAAAGAATTTAATTTAGACGAAGAAAGAAAAATGATTTTGACTATTCCTTCAACTCAATTTCCAGTAGATAAAAAAAATGACCCAGAAAAATTCGTGGAATTTGTTTTTAATTTAATTCTTTCATGTCAAAAGAAAAAGTTTTCAATATATTTAAGTTTGGCTGAAACTGGTCTCACTGTTAAAGAGAATTTGGTTTTCAAGTTCTTGTCTATATACGATCCTTTAAATTTTAATAAGAAAGAGGTCGAACTGTTCTTGGAACAAAAAAATTTGCCTTCTGATGTAACATCCGAGATTAATCTGTACCAGCTATTCCAAGAATTTCTGGATAAAAAGCATGAATAAATCACTCTTGGTTTTTTCTATCCGAATATTGGCGATGCTTGCTTTTATGGCTTTACTTTTTTCTGGTGAGTGCGACGCTATTTTTCTTGGGGTTTTTGTCACATTTTTCCTCATGGGACTTAAAATTGAAAAATTATCTTATTTGAGTTTCTTGTTTGGAAAGGTACAACCTGTTTTGGCGTTATTTCTTTTAGGTATAGCCATCATTGACCTCTTTTATCTTTCGGGTTCCTTTCTCATTTCTATTGCTCATTTTTTAATAGGGCTACAGGCCATTCGACTTTTGGCATTAAAAACCAATCGTGAAAATTTGGGAAGTTTGCTTATTTCGTCTTTAATGATGTTGTCTGCCGCCACTTTATCTGTTGATTGGACATTCGTTTTTGTTCTTGTGATGTTTTTACCAATGCTTATTTGGTGTTTAATGCTGCATCATATTTATTTTGAAAAATCTGAAATCCATCAAGAAAAAGTATTTTCAGAGAAGCCATTTGAATTTGGTTCTCAACAAAAAAGAGTGTTACAGAAGGCTGCAGTGGTCGCTTTGATGATGGCCGTTTTATGCTGTGTTTTTGTGTTTTTGGTTTTTCCCCGGTTTAATTTACAGGGATTTAAAGGTCAATTTTTGCAACCTGTTCACAAAACAGGGTTTACGAACACTGTTGAATTGGGAAAAGAAAGACGAATTTTTACAGACGATTCTGTTTTTATAAGAGTTGAGATGGATCCCCATGACCGCCCGTTTTGGACAGGATACTTGAGAGGAACGACTTTAGATACTTTTAATGGGGTCACTTGGACACGCAGTATTCAAGATGAACGGGTTGTTAATTCGGGTTTTGGGAATATTCGTCTGCCTTATGCGCAAAGACAAAAATGCAAAGTAGTTCATCAAAGTATTTATATGGAATCATCAGATTCTTCTGTTTTGTTTGGTTTAAATCGTCCGGTATTATTTCAGATCGATCGACCTTTTTTAGAAGTTGGAATTGATGGCGCGGTAAAACGTTCCGCACAAGATACTTGGCGTGTTCATTATGAATTAGATTCGTTCATTCTGGAAAATGGCAGCAATCAAATAACGCCTTTGTACTCTAGAAAAAAAGAAAATCTGGATATTTATAGGGAAATGTTACCTAAAATTGAATCTACACTCAGTACCAGTGATGCTTGGCGTATCTCTGAATTTTCAAAAGAAATTGTGGGGGAATCAAAAAATAAAAAAGAAACAGCGGAAAAATTGACGCATTTTCTTCAAAAAGAATATAAATATTCGCTTACCCTTCCTCCTCAAAAAAAACATCATAGCGCCTTGATCAATTTTTTATTTGAAAACAAAGTAGGTCATTGTGAGTATTTTGCTAGTTCTCTTTGTTTGATGTTAAGATCTCAAAGAATACCCGCTCGTATTGTTACAGGTTTTTTAAGTCATGAATGGAATGAAGATGGTGGATATTATGTCGTGCGTATGCAAGACGCGCATGCCTGGGTTGAAGCTTATTTAGATAATGGATGGGAAATGTTTGATCCTTCTCCGAGGGATCAGCGTGTCAACTTAGGCGGATCTATATTTATTCAAAAGTTTAAAAATGTTTTGGATAGTATAAATTTGGCATGGAATCGCTACGTGCTGAGTTATGATCTACAAAAACAAATTTCAATCGTCAAAGTGTTTTCAGAAAAGGGGAATAAGATTTCTGATCAAATGGGAAAATGGATGGGAAAATTATCATTTAAGATCCCGCAACTTTCTCTACAACAGAAGAAAATTGAGCTTCATTCATTGTTGAATATGCCCCCGCTTTTTATATTGATGGTTTTGTCGGTTTTTTCAATTTTATGCATGTTTATTTCAAGAAAACGACGTTATAAAAAATTTCCTCGAACTCCTTGGTTCTATTATGGGCTAATAAATATTCTTGAGAAAAAGAAATTACAATTTAGTTCAGGAACAACTTTAGAACAAAAGATCGAGCTCGTTTCGCGGCCTCATTCTAAGGCCCATAACGTTTTAAGTCTTTTAAAAGAAGAATATTACGCGGTTCGTTTTGGGGGGCAACTGAAAAGAAAATTATCAGATGCTGCGATTAAGGAAAATTTAAAAAAATTAAAAAATTTAGTTTCTTCCTAAATAATTTACGCTGTTATCTGTTACTTCAAATCGATACGAAAAGAAATTTCCACGGTTTAATAAAATGGAAGTAAATCTTAAGTCGCTTGCTTTCCAGATTCTTGTCAGTCCATCTTTCGAAGATTTTTCTTGATCTAACTCCCAGGCAGGCGCTTTGAAGAAACGATTCAGTTTTTGACCCTCAGCACTTTTTAATATTCGCTCTATATCTGAATTTTTAAATTCGGTTTTGGTTTTAAAAGCTGGGGTCACTTTGTTATTTAAAACTTCAATCAGTGAAGATTTATATTCTTGATCTGTGCGACTGACTCCCCTAAAGCGGTGCGGCCCAAATGGCTCAGGGAAAATATATTGAAAGTCTGTTTTTTGCCCTTGATTCGTCAACCATTTCGAAAACATTTGTTTCGACATGGCGTGAAAAAGACCACAAATCATCACGTAGGCCATCACTGAGCGGATGGAAACAGTTGAAAGAAATTCAAGACTTGTCCACTTTGTTTTAATTTTCGAAAGAATAAAAGGAAAAATAAGGATCGAAAGTAAAATGAGGTCTATGATAAATATCCACGCAAGTTCATAACGTTCTTTACTAAAAGGATAAAAAGGGACGACTCCATATGAATTGACAAAGTCAAAGAACAAGTGAATCGCCATTCCTCCTAAAACAAGCCCAAGAATGACTGAGAATTTTTGTTCTTTAAATATTTTTTTAAAAATGAGTGCAGCTAAAAAGGCGATAATGGGCATTCCAAAAACTGAATGGGTTAACATTCTTCGATAAAAGTGGCTTTCTCCTGAAATAAAAAGACCTCCTAGAATATCGAGATCAGGTAAGTTAGAAGCGATGGCTAAAATCCAAGTGGTTCCTTTCCCGAATTTTGTTTTTAACCCTGCGTTGGAAAGTGTGACTCCGATTAATGTATGAGTAATATTGTCCATTTTCTTTATGGCCTCGCAAATAAAACAAGAACAGCACCCGTGAGCATAACAAATGCCGCAAACATTTTAGATATTACATCTGATTCTTTAAAAAAGAACCATCCATAAAAAACGGCGATAAGTAAACTCAGTCTTTTTATTGAAATGGAATAAGCCAATTCAACATATAAAAAAGCGTTAAATTGAAGAATAAAAGTGAGTGCTTCTAGTAACCCAAGGCCAGCAAATAGCCACCACGTCGTTTTAAACGATTCTTGTTTTGTTGGTTTTTTTGAAATTAAAGTGAGTGGTAATAAGGCCAGTAAAATGACCCCATTGTATACCGCGCTAAAATAATAAGGATTTGAAACCAAGGTCGCTTTTTTAGCAAGAGCTGAGGTGATTGAATAAATAAACGCAACCAGCAGCATCAAATAAGCGCCTTTGGTTCGAGGGAGTAGAATTTTCCATTTCTGTTCTCCTGGTTTTAGATGCCCACCTTGGAGAAAAGCCGCGCCCAGTGTGACGAGGCAAGTTCCTACAATACCGATAGTCGATGGTGTTTCTCCTAAAAAGATCCATCCGGTTGCGATTAAAAAAACTGGAGTAAAGGCCAAATAAGGAATACTGGTTGATAAAGGGGACAATTTAAGCGCGGTTTGATAAGACAAAATTGCAATAATTTCTAAGGGAAGGGCCGTTAAAACAGCTTGCCAAAAAACTCTCTGGTCACTGGGGCCTGAAACAAAAAATAAAAAAGGAAATAAAAACAAAGCAGCCCCACCCCAACGAGCCATTGAAACAATTTGAACTGAGTTTTTTTTCAGCAGTTGTTTCGAAAGCGCGTCAGCAGTTCCAGTGGAGAAAGCCGTTCCAAGCGCAAGGGGGATCCAGATC
>JBJXGI010000043.1:0-2765 GCA_046153645.1 Elusimicrobiota bacterium
ATATTTGAGTCGTCCATGTCGATTGTCATAGCCTCCTATTATGACGCACGGAATGTCCCCTATTTGGGGCTCATCTTGCATTGGAATCACACTTATTTTGGGGCTCATCTTGTATTGGATAAGACTATGTCTTGACGGATGCATTCTGGATTCATACAATGGCCTTTGTCGGTTGGAAGAATTGTGCGAAGTGGCTCAAAAGGCCACTTTTTTTGTTTATAAGCGCTTTTTTAAGAGGATTTTGTGAGTCAAGTGTTGTTAGATGTTGAGAATTTGCTAACGCCAGTTCTCACTCAGGCATCGGTAGAACTGGTTGATTTAACCTATCAAAAAGAACACGGGGGTTGGACTCTTCGTTTCTATTTAGACAAGCCTGGTGGGATTACACTTGATGATTGTTCCAAATGGAATCATGAAATCGGTGAACTTTTAGAACAGACGAATTTAATTGATCGGGCCTATGTTTTAGAGGTATGTTCACCAGGCTTAAACCGGCCATTAAGAAAATGGCAGGACTATGTAAAGTTTAAAGGTCAAAAGGTTCATATAAAGTTACTGGCGCCCATAAATGGCCAAAAAAACTTTCATGGAATTATTCAAGATGCAAATGAAGCAAATGTTCGAATGATAACGGACGATCAAAAAGATGTAACTTTGCCTCGATCTCAAATTGATCGGGCCAATTTAAAACCAGAAATTAAATTTTAAACAAGGAGGCGTGTTGTGGAAGCTAAAGGTGGATTAAGTCACGTCTTAGATCAAATTGAAAGAGAAAAAGGCATTAAGCGCGATGATATTTTAAAGATGATCGAGCATGCTCTTGTTTCTGCTTATCGGAAACATGCAGGTGAGGGTGTTATTGTTGAAGCGCATGTTGACCTTTCTGGTGAAGTATCAGCCGTGGTTGTAAAAACCATTGTTGAAAAAATGGTAGACCCCTTAATTGAAATCAGCATTGAAGAAGCCCAAAAAATTGATGAGAACGCTGCTGTTGGCGGACAAGTTCGATATCCCATTGATACCGAAGAGTTTGGACGAATTGCGGCTCAGACTGTCAAACAAGTTTTAACTCAAAAGATTAGAGAAACGGAAAGAGAATTTGTTTATACCGAATTTAAACCCAAAGAAGGCACATTGGTGAATGGTTCTGTTCATCGATTTGTCAGTCGAAATATTGTTGTTGACTTAGGGCGAGCTGAAGGAATTCTTGCTATGAAAGACCAGGTTCGTCGTGAACATTGGGCTGTGGGAGAAAGAATTCGGGTTCTCATTCAAAGAGTTGAAAAAGGACCCCGTGGACCAGAAATTATTTTATCGAGAGCTCATGAAGATTTTGTCAAACGACTTTTTGAGCAAGAAGTCCCAGAAATTTATGAAAAAACAGTGCAAGTAATGGCTGTTGTGAGAGAACCTGGTCAAAGATCTAAAGTTGTTGTGAAGTCGTCTAACTCTAAAATTGATCCGATTGGAGCATGTGTTGGTGTAAAAGGATCACGTGTGCGCCCAATTATCAATGAATTGCAAGGCGAGCGAATTGATTTGGTCGCTTTTTCAACGGATCCCGCAAGTTATATTGCAGCTGCACTTGCTCCTGCTAAACCAATGGCAGTGCATATTATCGACCCTGATCGAAAAAGAGCTGAGGCGCTTGTTACTGATGATATGTTGGCATTGGCCATTGGTAAAAATGGTCAGAATGTTCGTTTGGCCAGCAAGTTGACTGGCTGGGAAATTGATATTAAAACTGAATCTCAGAAAAAAGCTGAATCTGCCGCAAGTTTATCCACTGTTCGCGATATGCTTATCGAATTAGAGGGTGTGGGACCACGCACAGCTGATGTTCTTATTAAAGGCGGAATGAATAACCTTGGTAAGATTGCTTTGAGTAGTGTTGAAGATTTAACAGTATTTGCCGGAATTGGAGAGAAGCTCGCAGAAAAAATTATTTCTTCTGCGAAAGAGTATTTAGAAAAATTAGCATCACAGCCGGCACCTGCTCCCATCGTTTTAGAGCCTTCTATTGTTGAGCCGACTACCACGGAATCAACGCCAGAAGTTGCAAAGGAATAGCATTAATAATTCATGACAATCAAAAAAGCCAGTTCAACATCGAAAAAGAAAACCTCTTCTACTGATAATGGTTCATCAGAAGAAGAAAAGAAAAAATCTGTCGCTGATAAGACTGGTAAGGCGAAAAGTGTCGTTGCGCCAAAAGCCAAAAAAAAAGCTAAAAAAATTGAAGAAGAGGAAGATGATGAGCCAGTAGCAAAATTAAAACCATTTATTACACCTCCTCCCAAGGCGCCTGTTGTCGTGCCGCCTCCAGTGGTTGTTGAAAAGCCTAAGGTTGAAGTGGTGGCCGCGCCTGATCCTGTTGTTGAAAAAATCGAAACTCCAGAAAAACCAATTGAAAAACCTGAAGACACTCTTTCCAAAGAAGAACCTTCTAAACAAAATGTTCCCTCTTTATCTGATGCTACTGAAACTAAGCCCGCCCCTAAAAAAGAAGGGACGAGCAAAATGGTTGCACTTCCTTCATTTTTTGAGAAGAAACCTTTTAAAGCTTCTCCGCTTCCTTCTTCACCTGCTGGCTTTAGGCCGTCTAATAAATTTGGTAGCAAAAAACCTTTTCAGTCAAACGATAAAAGAAAACCCAATACTTTCGTAAGGCAAGCACCGGTTGTTTCTCAGCAAGAAACACGCGGAGAAGTTACCGCTTCTGTTTCTGCGCCGCAGTCCTCAATTAAGAAAAAAATCAAGAGATC
>JBJXGI010000045.1:0-30619 GCA_046153645.1 Elusimicrobiota bacterium
CCGCAAGATCTAAAGTTCTCGCATTTAAAATATACTCCGTATCATCGGCCCAAGCTGGGGCGGTTATTGACCACGACGTTGTTCCTGTGGTAACCAACCATGTTGATGAATTAACCACCCAAGCCGATCCATTCCAGAATTCATTTCCGGGAGGATCACGACGAATACGAACTTCATCTCTCAATACACCTGAGAAGGCATGAACTGGCGCGTCAACGGCAGTACCAGAAATTGTAGGAAGGGGATTGGCTGGAGAATGATAAACACCCACTCCTTGTGGTGTTGTAATGACCGCTGTTCCATAAGCAATATCAAACAAGAAAGTATTTGTGGAACCCGTAGCTTCAAAATTACTCGAACGATCTCCCGCTCGAGCGAATATGGAATACTGCGTTCCATTCACTAATAAAGGCAAAATAGATGCCGTGTTGTAACTCCATGAAACAGATGTGGCATTTTGCGGCACAACAGAAGACGGGACTGTAACATAAGTAGATGAACTAAAAGCAGCACCATTCCAATAATAAGTATTTCCAGATGAAATATAACTAATCGTTAAATTAACTTGGTTAACACCAGAAAAATCATCTGTCGCTGTTCCATTAAATGAAGTGAAAGTATTATAAGGTTTTTGGTGTTGAGGTATGGAAATGGCCGCAACAGCTGGAACGTTATCATAGAAAAACACGTTGGATGAAATTCCAACTGTAAATACAGATTGCGTATTTCCCGCGGAGTCAACGCCCCAAGCTAGAACCAAATACTGATTACCTGAAACAAACTGAGAATTAATACTCGCATCTTCATAAACCCACGTACCAGATGACACCCCTGTAAAGACTGCTGTTCTGGTTGATACAGAAGTCGTAAAGAGAGATCCATTCCAATATTTAACAGGAGAAGTACTAATATTAATAACTTGCAAGTAAACCGCTTGAATAGTGCTGAAATCTAAATTTGGTGCAACTTCAGTTCCTTCGGCTGTTCCGCTAATAGTCGACAAAGAATTAAAACCACTATTATGCGCTGGTTGAATAATTCCAGCAATGGGAGGCGTGTTATCAATTTTAAAAGTACTCGTACTAAAAACGTTTTGAATATTTTCAGCTGAGTCTCTCGCCTGAGGAATCAGATTAAAAATCCTTCCAGAAGGCCATGAACCGGGGAGTTTATTCCCAGCCGTCGTTAGATTCCATGTCGCGGAAGTTGTATAAACATCAATAAGATTAGCTGTAATTTGCGTAGACGTATTAATCCATCCTGATAAAGAGCTCCAATACAAATCATCGCCTCCACCCACTACAAGATTAGGCCCGAGATCGCGGAGTGTAACATTGACGCCGGCAATTGAACTTGTAATATCAGAGGCGGTTCCTGAAACAGTGGCGAGTGATTGTAATGAAGCATTATCGGTGGGCACTGTCACAGCTGAGGTAGGAGGAAGATTATCAACTGTAAACCGGCGCGTTGTTCGAGATTCGGCGTTTCCTAAATTATCTTCTGCCCAAATCTCCATGAAATATCGATAACCAGAAACCCAGGTTGGGGCGGCGGTAGAAAAAATATTTCCTCCATCAAAATTCAATACTTTAATGACTTCCCCCACTTCATCAAATGCGCCCGGATATTCCCCATCCCAATACAAATCACCAACATCGGAAACATTATTATTATTATCATCTCGTCGTACTGTAATTTTTACTTTTGTGGGATCAACACCAACACTGGCCAATGGAGATGAAGGTAAATCATCAGAAGTAGCAGAAATAGTTAAAAGAGTATTGGTTGTTCCGTTATAACCAATTCCTTCTTGAGGCCTTGTTACATTGGACACAGGAGCAGAAGAATCAAACACAAACTGAGAAACAGATTGCTGAGAAGTATTATTCAGCGCATCTAGCGCAGTGGCCACCATGCGATAGGTGTGACCACTTTGCAACATATCATCAGGATTATCATAACTCCAAGTCACAGCCCCTTGACCTGAAATAGAAATCGAAACCGTTGATGATGTCGTTGTAAATGTAGAAACACCGTCCCAATATGTATCTTGATTGGCGCCACTTCCACCAATGGCATGATTATTCCCAAGGTCAATAATTTGAAGTTGAATAGAAGACATTCCCACTCGTTTAAGCACGATTGGATAATCTCTGGCTGTTCCTGTAATTTGTGTAAGAGAATTACGAGAAACACTATGAGCAGGAAGCACCAAAGAAACAATGGGAGCTGAAGAGTCAAAAACAAACACTTGGGATGAAATAACAACTTGCACATTTGAAATAAGATCTGTCGCAGAAGATCGAACAACATAGGTATGCCCATGGGTTAAAGCAGCATTAAACCCTGTCCCCGCATAAGACCAGGTTCCAGAAGAAGTTCCAGTGAAAGTTGCGTTGACAAATGAACTACTGATATCTGCTTCTGAAAAATTCGCGGCCCCTTGAGCCCAATAAAATCCTGTATCTTGATTGTAGATGGATACCTTAACCCCCGTTGAACCGATGCCAGCATTTAAATTGTGAGCCAATGGCAATGTGGAAATATCATCTGCGGTTCCTGATAAAGTAGCCAATGAAGAGTAGTAAGGTTCTGCAGAATAGATGACCCCACCCGACAGAGGGCGAGTCACACCTGTCACAGGAGAGGTATTATCAAAAGTAAAAGTAGAAGCTCCCGTTGCAAAATCATTTTCCACATTTCCAGCTGAATCTGTCGCCTCACTTGTAATGTAATAAGAAGTTCCGGAAACCAAATCATCATTTCCCAAACTCGCTGTTGGATAATTCCAATCAGGTGCAACAAAAGTAACGCCTGATCGGAAAAGAGGAGAACCACTGGCACTGGTGAAATCGTCATCAATGGCATTCCACCAAAGACCATCATCTAACTTTTTAATGGCAACACGCATACTAACAACCGGTGAACCCGTATCAGCCGCCGTCCCTAAAATCCCTGACACATTTAAAGAATTAACCACCGAACCAGGAGAGGGATTGGTAACGACAGATTGTGGAAGATTGGTATCAAATGTAAAGGTTGAATAAGAAACCGTTGAATAATTCCCAGCCGAATCTTGCACTCGTAATGAAACACCATAGGATTGCCCTGATACCCATGTAGGAGTAGACCCCGTAAAATACCAGTTCGTAAAACTATTGGTTGATGAAGCAGCAATCCATGCCGTGTTATCATTTAACGAAGCATCAGAATCCCAGTTGGGCCCTCCTGGTTCGGCAAGATCCCACCACACATTTCCACCAATATGACGAAGGCGAATTTGAACTTGGGATATAACACCAGAACGAGGCCCCCCCGTTGTATCAGCAGCCGTTCCTGAAATGGTATTTAATGAACTTTCATAATCAGCCCCAGGATCGTCAAAAGGTTTTGTTATAACACCTGTTGGAATAGTTGGATCATATACAAAAGTTGAAACAACAACTGCGCTCATATTTTGCGAAACATCACGAGCCCTGGCATGCAACTCATATTGATGCCCATTTTCCCATGAAGGAATTTGATCCGCGCCAAAAGGATAACTCCATGGAGCTGAAGAAGAAGCCAACGTAATTGTGCTACTCGTTGTACGCCAAGATGCCACTGTTTGATTAAAACCCGCGGCATTGGTTCCTGAATACCATTTATCTGAATCGCCATCGTCTGCATCAAAAATAGCAACTGAGATTATTTGCAAACCAGACCGCGGGTTTGCCAACCCATCATTGGCAGTCCCCGACAATACAGTTAAAGTCCCCCCTGCTTGGTAAAGCTGGGAAGGATTTAAAATAGAGCTAACAATAGGAGAAGTGGAATCATAAATAAAACTGACAACTGAAGAAGTTGATACATTCCCTGCCAAATCAATAGCCCTGACGCGTAATTGATAATTTTTATTAACAAGCCAAGTCGGTGCTGAATAACTCCAACTGGCAAAAGGCGTTGAGATACTAACCCAAGTTGATGAAACCTGATTAAATGAAGTCCCACCCCAATAAAAACTATCAGTGACGTTATATAACTCTAATTCTAAACGATTCATACCGGAGTGATTATCAACAGATGTTCCAGTAAAACTGGTTAATGTTTGAGCAGGACCATAAGAACCGTTATTGACTGGGACTGAAATGGTTAAGGTTTCGGGTACTGTATTATCAAACAAGAAACTATAACTACCAGGAGTTCCACCCACTTGTGTATTTGCAGTCGGGAGAGCGGCATCGGTTCCAAAAATACGAATCGTATAAGTAGATCCACTAATCAGGTTCCCTGATGTGACGAAAGTCGAGGTATAAACAACATTGCCGGTTTGGCCTGTGAATGTTTTTGTATCAATATAAACCTCTGAAACAGAAACAAATGAGCTCCCATTAAAATAATTGTTGTCATGATCACGAATAGAAAATTTGATATTTCCAAATCCACCCAAATCAGCATTGGCGGTTGCCGAGATTGTGGCCAGTGAGGCAATGGGAGAAGAATTTGGGCGCGTCACTCCCGAAACGGGAGGAGTTGTATCAATAACAACATTAAATGAAACAGTCTCAGATCCGAGATTGGGCGTTGGCAAAGCGTTATCCCGTGCACGCGCTTTAACAGTATAAGCTCGATCAGTGATCCATCCATTCATAACCGTGGGAGGATCCATTTTTAAATTATCAAGCGCATTATATGTCCAAGTTCCTGATGAAGCGCCTAACCCAGTGTAACTATCAACTGTTTTCCAAGAAGCGCCTTCAGTGGTGGCACTTGAAAACACTGTTCCATTCCAATAATAAGTTGTGGCCGATATAACGGTGTAAACCACCACGTCGACATTTGAAGTAGCATTAATACCAGCATTATAGGGATAGTCTGTAGATGTATTATCATCAACTGAGCCTGCAATATTTAACAATTGACGCCGAATTGCATTCGAAGTGGGAAGGGATATTGAGATACTGGGAGGCTGATTATCAACTGTAAAAGTGACACTCGAAGTTCCAGACACATAAAGATTATTTAAATTTTGAGCCCGATCTTTGGCTGAAACCATGAGCGTAAATGTTTCTTTATTATAAATAGCCTGAGAAAAATCGGGCAAACTAGAATAACTCCAAGAACTAATATGGAGAGTGGCATTTAAATCAATGGGAGTAGGCCCTGCCTGCCAATCAGCGCCACTCCAGAAAGAGCCGTTTGAATTTCTTTTTAATCTCAAATAGACATCGGACACTTGCCCAAGCCCCTGTGCACTTAAATTCTGACCTGCTCCCAATAAATCCGTTACTGGCCCTGAGGCTATTGAAACTGACGAGCGAACACTTCCATTGGTGACAGCAGTAATGGTCGCAGTGGGAATTGTAATATCGTATACAACCGTTAATGTTTGTTCTCCGGATTGGTTGCCATCGATCGTATTTGTCCCAGAATGGTAAGCGTCATCTTGAGCAAGGTAATAAATTTTATATTTATATCCATTTTGAATCATCGTTGAATAAGCAATCGTATAATTCCAATTCCATAAATTAGGTGATGCCAAGGAAATATTTGAACTCAAATTAGGGCGCGTCAAAGTAAATGTTGATCCATCCCAATAATAGTCATCTGCGGCCGTGGTATCGGCTTTATTGGTTCTTTGAATATCGATTTCCACATTATTAATCCCCGCCAAATTAACTTGATCATTGGCTGTTCCCAAAATTTGGGCAAAGTAGCTGGTAAAAGCTGTAAGTGGTTGTGAAATAAAAACATCTGGCGCCTGGGTATCAAATCCGAATGTTTGAGAAACTTGAGCTCCTGTTAAAGTGGCTGTATTAACTCCACGGGCTCGAACAGTAAAACTGGCTGCATGTATGTACCAATCACCAGAAGCAGGAACCGAAGAATTCCAAGTCCAATTAGGGACAGCTAACGCATTGGCCCTCGTGTAAGTGGAAGCCGCCACCCATGTTTGAGAAACAGAACTCCAATATTTATTAACAGGAGCACTCAAGCTTTCAATTTGAACTTCGACCACTGTTGTTGCCGCATTGGCCGTTCCTGTAATTTCGGATAAATTTAAACGGTAAAATTTATTGGCGATGGGTTTATTAATCGCTACGACTGACGCTGGGGGTTGGAACACAAAACTAAATGTACTGGGGTAAACCTGAGAAGATTGGTAATTCCCTGCTTTATCCAAAGCCCTGACATAAATACCATATCCAACAAGATTCTCCCAAATTCCAGGTGCACTCGTATCAATATTCCAATTTCCATTTCCACCATTATAAGAATCCACTGAATTCCAAATATTGGATCCGGAGGGGTTCCAGGTATCGTCTGAAAATCGGAACCACCTGTTATCAGAATCTCTTTGAATAGAAATTTCTACATTTGCAAGAGAGTTTGTACCAAAAACACTATCGGTGGCAGTCCCGGAAATGGTCGGCAAAGCAGAAACAATCGCCGTATTGGGTGTTAAAATAACAGCTGTTCCTGGTCGGACGTCGTAGGTTGAAGTAATAATGGCATACGATTGGGTGTTTCCAGCATAATCGACAGCCCTTACATGAAACTGGTACCACCGACTATCAACACCTGTTCCATGGCTCCAATCACCAGGCACATTGTTATAAACCCACGTAGAAGAATAGACAACAGCCCGAGTGGAAATGGTACCCGCCACCCAAGAGGTTCCATCCCACCAGGGATTACCCATTTCTGAACCATCAAAAATCTTGAGATCAATATATTGAACGCTTGAAGCAATATTACCCGGAGCGGTCCCCGCATCGGCTAATGTTCCAGATAATGTTGTCAGGCTATTATTAAAATACCCTCCTTGGGCTGATACAACAGCAGAAGTGGGACTTGATTGATCAACAACAAAATAGGCAGAAGTGAACGTTTGTTCGGTATTCGTTGGACTAGAAAGATCTGTCGCTCTTGATTGAATTGTATAAGCATATCCATCTTCAAATATCGCAGAAGGGGGATCACTAAAGGTCTTTGACCAGCTGGTTCCATTGGTGGTTGTTAAAGGAAAGTTACTGGATGCTCCATTAAATCCATTTTCTGCCGCATTTAAATAATTTCCATCCGATCTTAAAACTCGAATGTTCACAGTATTAATACCAGCGCCTCCCGCTAAATCAGACGCTGTTCCTGACACGCTAGAAATAGGGCCATTTACATAATTTGTTGTCACGGTAGATAACGAAGAAACCTTTGAAACAGGTGAAGAATAATCAATTCTAAATTGCCGCCCTGTGTTGGCGAAATCAGGATTTGCAACTGAATTATTGGCTAAGTCAATGGCACGAACAAATAATTTATAGATGGTTCGATCATCCCAAGAAGAAGGTAAATTGGTAAATGTCCAAGATGAACCAAACACACTAGCCGCAGAAAGCCAAACAGGATTTAAATCATCTCCAATAAATGTGGCCCCATCCCAAAATGTCGCGTTAGGATGACGCAAAGCAATCTCAACAGTTTGAGGCGCAGGATTGGGTGAATCTGACATTGTGCCGGTAACCAATGCGAGCGCTCTGTAAGCAGATAAATTGCTTGGAACCACAACGGCTGAAACAGCAGGAGTATTATCATAAGTAAAAGTAGAAACAACAACAGTTGTGTTATTGCCCGCGGAATCCACAGGACGCACATGAACTTTATAAATTTTATTATTTACCCAAGTGGGCGTAGATCCAGTGAAATACCAATCTTCACTTGTCGAATTAAATGATCCATCTGTCGCACTGGCACTTAACCATGTAATACTCGGCCCTGCAACCCAACTGGATCCATTCCAAAATTGATCTGTATAAGGAGCAGAAGTGCCTGTTGAAATGGCAACTTGAACTTGGGTAATAGCTGTATTGGAATCTTGTGAAGTACCCGAAATCGTTGGCAAAGATTTTTCATAAGCCTGATTGGGATCTTGAATAAAAGCAGTAGGATCGTTTTCATCATATATCAATGTAACGGATTCACCAATTGTTTGAGTTCTTACATTTCCGGCGGTATCGGTGGTAATTAACCTCACCAAATATGTTTTTCCCTGCTCTAGTGTGGGGCGTGAAAAAGTCCATAAATCAATCCCGGCACCAGCGCCATTTTGAGTGAGAATTGTCGATCGATAAGTTCCCCCATCGCCAAAATTAGCTGTAAAACCTGTCCCGTTATACCATGTCCCATTAGAACCAGAAGCCGACGAGGAAATGGCCAATTGAACAGTCGCCACTCGGGCAGGATTATCAATGGCCGTTCCAGAGATAACAGTTTGCGAAGCATTAATATAGTTTACAGGTGAAGTTACAGTCGATGTTGGTGAACCGACATCATAAACAATTGTTTTAACAGCAGTAAAAGCGGAGGTTGTGCCTGCAATATCCCAAGCTCTAGCTTGAACATAATATGTTGTGTTATGAACAAAATCTTCGTTTAGCTGGGCAATGGGAATGGTGAATATCCAATTTGGATTTCCTGAAAAATCCGCCGTTACATAATTGACGCTGCCAGTAAAGTTTCCAGCTGCATTATGTGTTCCCGACCAATATTGGCTTCCATTATTAATATTCACTTGGACCGTTTGAACCCCAGATGTCGCATCAATGGCAGTTCCACTACTAATTAAAGCGGTTGAATTGTTAAAGAAAATACCATCGGATGGAGAATTTAACACCACCACAGGCGCTGTATTATCAAAAGTAAACGTTGCTGAGCGAACAGAATAAAAAGTTTCATTATTGACGGGCGCGGCATTATCATAAGCCCGTGAGGTCATGTAATAAGAAACACCAGAAGTTAAATCCCCTTGAACAATTCCGGTAAAAGCCCACGAGGAAGAATAAAGGGTCACATTGTCTGTGGTAGGCGGCCCCGCCAATGAAAAAGTTCCGGCCAAATCGTCCCACCAAAGGCCAGAAGTGTTTTCTTTGATCGCTAACTTCACGGGAGAAACCGTGCCCAAATATCGAACACCCGTTTCAGACATGGTTCCTTCAATTTGGGTGAAAGATTTAATAATGCTTCCATTCACAGGAAGCGTGATTCCTGATTGAGGAATATTCTGATCAAAAATAAAACTGGCTGTGGCAAAGGTAGTCGAATAGTTTCCTGCTTGATCTCGCGCTCTGACTTCTAAATGATATTTATAATCCGTTAAAAAAGTAAACGTGGTATACCAATTGGCAAAACTGTTGGTCGTCGTTGCCGTAAACCAAGCTGTATCGGCAAGCGAAGTATCAATCGTATAGGCTGAAACAGAATAATCTATTCCAAAAGTCCAGTATCGAGCGGGATCTGATTTATAAATTCTAACCTGAACCAAATTCACTCCCGTCCCTGTACCATCAGCGGTACTCCCACCAAAATAAGGATTCCCAGAAAGAATAGACATTGTTGAGAGTCTTGGAGAATTATCGTCCGCTGGTGTTGCGTCATTGGGTGTCACAATAGAAACTGCTGGAGCATTGGGATCATAAATAACATTGATTCCTATACCTGCCGGCGCTGTTGAAGAAGCAAATTCTGCATTAGCAGCTAAATCAACAGCTCGCGGAACAATACGATAGGTTCTTCCATCAATTAGCGCTGATTGCAAAGCACCGGGAACTGAATAACTCCATGTATTAGGAAAAGCTGTTGTGGTATTAACAACTTCAAAATAAGTTGGCCCTGCCCCATCAAAAGAAGAACCATCCCACCACTTAATAGCAACACTGTCGTAAAATGCAACGCCAATCGTGTACGTGCCTAATTTAGCTTCATAATTTCTGGCACCAAAACGTTCGTCGCTGGCTGTTCCGGCAATTGATGTCAAAGACGTTACATATCCGGCTACTGGAGAAGTGATACTTGATGTTGGAATTTCAACGTCATACTGGAAAGTAACATTCGAAGTGGTAACGGAATTTCCCGCATTATCGACAGCTCTGGCTGTGAGACGATATTGATGATCGTTTTCTAAAACCAAATTTCCAGAATTATATTGCCAACTCGTAATCACTCCTCCGTTGGCCCCTAAATTAAAAGGCCCACCGCCTGCAAATGCAGTTCCATTAAAATCGTCTACATCTGTTAAATCTCTGAGAGAAATAGTCACTGTTGATAGTTGTGAAGCAAAACTTCCAGCATCACTGGCCGTTCCAGCAATCGGTGTTGAGACTTGGACTGCAGAATAAACATTGCCATTCACAGGATAAGTAATCGCCGCAGTCGGAGTTGTTAAATCAACGGTAAAAATTCTGGTTGAAAAAACAGTTGAATAATTCCCTGCATTATCAAGTGCGCGGGCCGAGACGGTATAAGTGGTATCGGCGACCATAAAACTAGATACGTCGTAATGCCAAACAGTTTGACTATCTAAAATTGTATTTAACCAGGTAACTGTGGTTGTCCATGACGATCCTGTCCAATAATAAGGGCTTCCCACTCCGGTCGAAATGCGAATTTGTAAATTATTTAAACCAGATAGTGTGGCATTAGCGGTTCCCGAAATAAGTGTTAAGTTTTGTAAAAACGCGCTAGAAGGCGTCACAATTCCTACTGTCGGGGGCGTATCATCAATAATAAAATCAACGATATCCGATCCAACACCGGAAGGAACACTGGTATTTCCCGTGGCCGCTCCATCCGCTAGGAATGAAGCATCTTCAGATCGAGCCTCTAAACGATATTGTGTATCAGAAGCGTTCCAAGTAAAACTTCCAAAATATTCCCAATCTGTATTGGCTGCATTAAACCACCCACTAGCACTCACAGCTGCACCTGATGAAAATTTAATATCTGCTGGTTGCCAGTACCACGTATCATTGGCTAATAAATAAGAAACACGTGTTTGAACACGCCGAATACCGGAATTCCATGGAGAATTGGGATCACTTACTGTTCCTGTGAGCGGAGATCCTCCCCCTCCGACTTGAGTGCCTTTATAGTTTCCATTGTGCGCAGGAAATGTAACTCCGACAATGGGAACCTGAGTGTCGGCAATGAAAGCCACAGAAGATACGCCAGCAGAAAAACCGCTTTGTTCATTGGTGGCAACGTCTTTGACTTTAGACAACATGACATACCACGTATTTGACTCTCCCAAACGAACATTGATATTGGCATTTGAATATTGCCAATTGGCAGACCCATCTGTACTGGTATCAATCCAATAGGGACAATTGGCCGTAAAAAAGTTTGTTCCAGGATCAAAACATTTATCATTTTTCAAAGATTGTAACGAAACACTGGCGGCTAAAACTTGGAAGTTATCACTCGCGGTTCCTGATAATGTAGGAAGAGAATTAACCGGACTACTTCCAGAAGGACGAGTAATCCCTGAAGTGGGGCTTGTGGTATCCCAAGTAAAGGTTTTATTCACAGTTGTCCCATTGGTGGCTCTATCTCGAACAACAATGGAAACGGTATAAGCTTTGCCAGCTTCGAACGCCTGTAAATCCGTAAAACTGCTGTGGGTTATTGAATAATTATTTCCACCGCCCGAAGTGGCGGTTAAACACGAATCATCTATTGCTGATAAACAATTCACTCCTCCATCGGCAACCCACGAAGAAGAAATGGAAACCCAATATTGTGTGCTCGGCACAGTTCTTCTTAAACGAAAATAAACTGTTTTTTGAGCCCCGGTAAGACCATCAGCATTATCTGCCGCCGTTCCAGAAAGCGTCGGCAAAGTTTTCTTATAGTCGACATCCGGCATCAAAACGGCCGCAGTGGGATTGGTATCATCAATATAAAATTCATTTGGACCTTGGAACGGGCTTTCATTGGGAGATCCCAACGCTTGAGACTCAATTTGATATTTCCCTAAATTAGTGAATGAACTAGCGGGAACCGTGTAACTCCAAGTGGGGAACGTATAGGTTGAACCAACAAATCCATTAAATGTCACTGTTGAAACAAAAGCAGTCCCATTCCATGTCAGATGACTTGCGCTAATCGTTATATCTTTCATCCGGAAACTGACTCCAGTTGCAACGGAATTAGCGGTTCCGGATACTGCCGCAAGACTGGCTCTAAAATGAGGGGTCGTATTATCAGGTCTTTGAATTCGTGATTCTGGAATAGGTGGTGTATAACTAAATGAAATGCGATTGGTATTGGCTCCTGCTGACGTTGGTCTTGCCTCAATATTTGAGGCGATATCAATAGCTGAAGATAAAATATCGTAAGTTCCAGCGGCAGGAAAAGTGGGGGTTGAGGTTCCTATTGTATACCAAGTCACAGGACTACCAGGAATGGTTGAAGCACTCACCCAATAACTGGACCCTCCACTGGGAGAATCAGGGGGAATAGTCCCCCCCGCATTTAAGTCAAAATCTCCCGTTATTTTATTCCACCAACGATCTGTTGATTGTCGATAATATGCGACATAAACAGATGAAATGCCTGCACCATCGCTAGCCGTTCCTGAAATGGTATTAATCGACGAAGGGGATCCACCATGAGAAGGAGAAACAACTTTGGAAATAGGCGCAACAAAATCAGCGGAGAAGACAACCGTTGAATATGATAAATCATATTTCAGAGATTTATCCCGAGCGCGAGAACTCGCTTCATAGGTTTCACCCGTCGTCCATGCCGCTGTTGATAAACTCCAAGTCCACGGTCCTGTTCCAGAAGGAACTTCGTAGTTCCAAGTATTTGAAGTGATATCAGTGACCCAGGAACCAGGGAGACCTCCTGTGATATCTAAATATTTATTATCAGAATAGCGCCTGACACGAGTTTCAATCCGATCAACAACACCAGCGCCTGTATCAGAAGCGGTTCCAGAAATATTTCCTATTTGAGAAATATACCCGCTATTCACAGGAAAGGTAATTCGTGTATCAGGGCGGATGACATCATAGGTAAAAGTTTTTGTGGAGAATTGTACGAGAGTTTGGTTTCCACCCGCATCAAAAGCCCGAGCGCGAACATCATAACGCGTATCATCAGTCCAATCAGCAAGCGGTGGCATGGCAAAAGTAAAAGCTTCACTGTTAGAATTAAAACTCCCGTCATCCGCTGTCGAAGCGGGCCAAGAACCTGGTTCAGCCCCTGCCCAACTAAAACCATTCCAATAATTGGTCGAGCCATCATTGTTAAATCGCCGAATCATCACACCAATAGAAGTTAATTGTCCACCAACATTGTCTTCTCCATTTCCTGTTGTATAAGGAAAAGTAGAAATAGTATGTAAATCATCTGTGGGATAAGTAATAACACCTCGAGGTCTTTCCGGAGGCCCGACTTGATACTCGTCCAATGTAAATGTAATCGTTGAAGGAACCACTTCAATATTTGTGGCCCAATCTTTAGCCCGAACAACCAACCTAAAAGAATTACCTGATAATCCGATTAAAGATGGCATGGCTCTTGTCCATGTTCCACTGGCACCCAAGGCAACATAAGGTGAATAGGCGGCAGTGGTCCAATAAACAGAAAGTGCCGGGTCAGAAACCGCCGCGCCATTATCACCTGAAACCCAAGAAGAAGTATTCCAATTATATGTGAGGTCCGATGGTGCTGGTCGGTAAACGTGAACATAAACATTCTCTGCTCTTCCAGGATTGGGCCCTGTTCCAACATCGGAAGAAGTTCCACTTAAGGTGGTGAGTCCGTTAATAAAGCTTGCATTCGTTACATTTGTAATGCGTGAAACAGGTCTTTCTGTATCGTAATTGACTTTGATAATACTACCGCCAGTTCCTGATCCTTCTTGGTTACTGGCAAAATCTTGAGAACGTGATCTAAACCAATACACTTGACCATTCGTCCAAGGGATGGACGGTGTCGCCGTAGAAAAGTTGGGCGTTGCAAAAAGAGAAGAAAACCAAGTAGGAGATCCAACAGCATTAAAACTTGATCCATCCCAGTAAAGTCCGCTTCCATCTCCAACAACATCCCCTTGTTTTATATACATATCAACCAATTGAACAAGACCTGGGCTCGTATCAGCAGCCGTTCCACCGAGAGAGGTAATCGAATTATAAGCCGAATTATTAGCCAGACTTGAAGCGGCGCCTCCATTTCTTTTGTCCAACAAGGTGGTAGGCGTTGTAACGTCCCAAGTAAATGTTTTGGTTTGATCTGCCCCAGGCGCTGTATTCCCTGTGTTTCCCGATCCATCAGTCGCTCTTACTTTTACTGTGTAATCACGAGCATCCACAAAACCAATCGATGTTGAAACAGTGTGTTGCCAATTAGACCCTCCGGCCGGAGAAGCAGGAACCCAAGATTCCACACTACTCCAAGCCGTTCCCGTCCAATACCGACAGCTGGCGTCCCCAGGGCAAGACCCTGCCGATTTACTGGAAATCTGAACTTCAACCAATGAAACAGATTGCACATTATCGGAGGCCGTTGCAGAAATCGTGGGAAGCGAGTTTCGATACGATTGAAGAGGGACCGTGATTCTGGCATCAGGCGCTTGTACGTCCACAGTAAATGAATTAGATGCCACCCCGACAGTAAAAGAATTTTGAACATTCGTAGCCCGATCTTGCGCTCGAGTGACAAGCAAGAAATAATTCCCATTAAAACTACTCATATCAGGAGTGGGGACACTCCAACTTGAAGCAAACACACACACATCAGGCCAATCTGTTGGAATCGTTGTAACCCAAGCCCCCGTCCAAAGTGGATTTTGACTGGCATCATAATCTGGCTTCCAATATTGAGCAGGGTTAACAGATTGGTTTGATAATAAATATTCAATACGACTCGTTGTTAATGTATTGTCATTCCGGTTTAAACACGTAGGGTTGGTCACAACACCGGAAGCACCATCATAATATCCCCCATAAAAAGTTGCCGAACCGGTCAAATAACTAGAAGGAGGAAAACCGCCTGTTCCTGGAACCGTAATAGACGTCGTTGGACGAACCACGTCCCACATAAATGTATTAGTTGTAAAGGTAACTTCATAGTTCCCTGGATCAGGGGTTACTTTATCGTTGGCTCTTGAATAAATAGCATAATCTCGCCCCGTCACTAATTGTGAATCGTCACTTAATGTGGTTGTCCAGGTTATTGATGGGTTGCCGGCGATGGTTTCAGTTGTATTATTCCAATGCTCCGACATGCTATTGAATAAACCAGCGCTATTATTCCACCATTGGTTTGATGTCAAATCTTTAAGGGCATATTCCACAACATCAATCCCACCTTGGTTATTATCCTGAGCAGTTCCTGTAATATTGCTCAAGCTATTAATATATCCACCATCGATAGGACCAGTTACCACTGAATTCGGACGTTCCGGAGAAGCTTGATAAACATCGTAAGTAAATGTGGCTGTTGAATAAGCTGTCGACACATTACTCGCCCTGTCATATGCTCTGGCTTCAATACGATATCGAATATTATTCGTCCACGTGGGAGAAGTAAAACTCCAAGAAGTGCTTCCATTTAATGGCGTCCAATTATTGGTTCCCGTACTAATATAAGTTGCGCCAATTTCATCATAAATCCGAATTTCGATTCCCGTCGAAGTTCGAAGGCCAAAATTGTCACTGGCAGTCCCACTGATCGTTGTTAATGAAGAAAGCCAGGACGGTGCAGCAGTATCAGGAGCAATAATTCCAATTGTGGGAATAGCGTTGTCATAAATAAAAGTAAATGTCGTCGGATTGGTTTGGTAGGACCCTGTTCCATCTTTTCCACGAACCCGAACATAATAACTGGTATTTGAAAAAGTGAGGCCCGCACTTAATGTGTTATAGGCCCACGTATCCCAGGGAGTGGGGTTACTGGCTGTTGACGATGCTGTAATCCAATACTCGCTGACCGTTGTCCATCCCGGGAGTGTCGGGTCCCACCAGGCATTGGGTATTGTGTCACGTCGAATACTGATTTCAACAGAAGTCACTCCAACATAATTATCAACGGACGTTCCCGAAATGGTGGGGGCTGAATTCACATATTGACCTTCACTGTGAGATGTCACCGTCGCCGTAGGAGCACTGATATCATAACTAAAAGTAAAAGTTGAAAAAGTTGTGGCTAAATTTCCTTGAATATCTTGCGCTCTGACATTAATCGTATAGTCTCTCGCATCTGTCCAGGTTGCGGTAGGATAACTCACTGTATAAGTCCAAGAGGATGTATGAAGAGATGCACTAAACCAAGTATCAGAACCACTCCATGCAGCTCCGGTCCAATAATTATTATCTGTAGCTCTTTTTAGTCTTAGTTGGACAATACTTGTTCCGCTATTATTGGTGCTTCCATCCGAATGGATTCCTGATAAAATTATAAGCGAATTATACTGACCTAAATGGGCAGGAACTTGAATAGCGCTGGTTGGCGCAGTAACATCTCGAGACCAGGCAAAAGAAACAGGTTCAAAACCGTACAAGATATTAAAAGTGCGTCTGAGCATCGAACTTCCTAAATAATTTGCCGCAGGTGAAACCGACCAGGGATCTCCGTCCCATGTAAATCCCAACATGTTTCCATAATAAGTATCGACGTAAATATTGATGTTATCTGAATAGGGATCAGCATAGGCTTTGATATTTTCAGGAATTCCTTGTGTATCAGGAACAGTGCCCGGAACTGTCCAGGTAGAAGCTCCGACTCTCCACCAAGCGTTTCTGAGATTTGTTGCGCTATTATCTGCAGCAAAGGCGACGACTTGATCCCCATTCCCTTCCCAGGCAATATCAAAGGATCCTTTATTGGTCACATCTCTTAGTGATGCCCATAACCGAGAAACTTGTCCGCCACTAGAAGTGGTACCCCATGTCGTAGAAGTGCTCCACCACACATTAACGTAAAGATCTGAAAGATTAGTGGCAGCGGCCATAGCAATATTATTTGAGTTTGGTTGAGCTGTTAATTTAATTTGATAAATACGAGTTGTTGCCAGAGAATCTACGTCTCTCCCCGCATAACCGGGACCAGCAGGGACATCCCATGTAGTGGCAGATGAAACCCAAAACGCATAGCGGAAAGTATCATTATTATCTTCTGCCCAAACCACCATCGCACGGGAATTAGTAGATTCATAAACAACATCAAAAGGTTGATATCGTGGCACATTGGCCCCACCAGCCCTTTCAGCACTACTCGTAATTTGTTGAATATTTCCAAAAGCAGAACCATCCCACACATAACCAAAAATATCAGGAGAGGCTTGGTTATCAAGCGTCAAAACAACAATCTCATTTGAAGAAAAACCAGGGTTTGACTCTGTTGTAATCCACCATGGCGTTCCGACCTGCCCCCCAGTTCCAGGAGCATCTTGTTCAGCACTCCAACTTCCGGATCCTGATGGATCCCATATTCGATATTTAGGCGGTGAAGACCCAACTTTTGTATATACAAGTAAGGCCTCTCCAGAGGCATTCTCATAAGAAATGTCAAACGATCTCGAAAAATTAAAATCAGAAGCGCCACCAGCCCCTAAACCCGTCGCTATTTGAGAACCGCTGCTCCATCCGGAACCACTTCGCCAAGAATAAGCCGTTAAAGTTCCACTGGAGTCTAACACCGCCATTAATTTTTCGTCGCGACGAGGAGAAGCTTTAATAACTGAATATCGAATCGCCCCCGGCACCTCTGAGCCCGGGTTGGTTTCAGTGGAATATCCCGAAAAACCATATTGTTTGATATTGGGTCGCCCCGTGTATTCCGCATAAACAAGTAAGTTTCTGTCGAAAGCAAAAGGACGATAATAATCGAAGGTGATTTGGTTACTTTGTTTACTAAAGGTTCCAAGGGTTCGAGCACTGGCATTGTAGCTTCCTATATATAAAGCAGGTTCACGGCGAACACCGGCTGCTGTAGCCGCATAACTTTCTCTGGCCACAACAGCCATTTGAATTTCATTTGTAGAGGTACCGGTAGATGTGATAATAATTCCATCATAGTTAGAGATATTAGAGTCAACTGCCGGAATAACTACTGGTTCACCCGACCAACCTGAACCGGTCCATTGATTACAACGAACTGAATTCGTTAAAGCCGCTTCCACATAACAAACGACAAATGAACTGAGCTGCGTGGTCCAAGCTCCATCAAACATTGCTCCCTGATGCAAAACTGCGGTTAAATTTGTTTCTAAATTATCTGTCCAATTAACAAAGGCAGCCCCGTCCCAAACTGCCCCTGATATATCATAGCTAGCGCCTGTTTCTTGAATAATAAGACCAATTCTATCTGTACCTGCCTGCGGAACAGCGCGAAACCAACTGGAATCAACTCCCATATTGCTACCATCCGCGGCAGCCGGTGTGCTCCAAGCCGAACCATTCCAGAGATCTCCTTGCGGAGTAGTGTTTCCATCAATACCATACCAAACATACAAATCACCACTTAATTGCTCATACGCAATGTCGAAGTTTCTTAACGTTGAATACTCTGCAGTGCTAGTAAATGTTCTGGTATTAGCAAAAGCAGACCCATTAAATGTGGCGCCGGAAATATCATTGTTGGCATCAATCGTTACAACTGCCACTTCTGTTGACCGACTTACCAAAGGACATTTCTCCGCTCTCACCCAATAAATTCTGCCGGCATCATTTGTCCCCCATGTAGTGGCCCCACTCCAACTGGCTCCATCCCAAGTCACAAATTGCATATGATTAGTTCCCAGCGTATTTGTAGGATGAGGGAAAAATATAGTCGCGGCATTAGAAGAATATGCGACATCAAAAAATCGATAAATACCAAAACCAAAATTGGATTTATCTGTGTCGGTAAAATCATCGGTGAGCGATTGAACGTTCCCCCACTGAGTTCCATCCCACACCTGAGCCACCAACCGGCATTGAGAATCTAACGTCACCATGATTTTTTCATTAGGCCGATCACCACCACTCGGAGCAGATTTTACGACGACATGTGTAATAACGCCCTTGTTGGGTTCAGACCCTGGTGCTGTTTCAGCACCTTTATAACCGGTATCCCACGTGGTTCCAGTAAAACTACTAATAGTGACTCTTACATCACCGCCAGCCGAAATTAAATGCCCCTCTGTTGTAGCAAAAGAGTTTTTATTCAATAACGAAATCAAAGAAATAAAAACCAAAAAGGTTTTTAGAAAAAAAGAAACGAAGTTTCGTTTCATTTTTCTCATTTTTCTTCACCTGCCATTTTTCGAACACTGAGATCAGAATCTTTTCGAAGTTGTTTGAGTAACTTTTTGGCTTCTGGTGTATGGAATTGTTTGACAGAAAAAGAAATTTGCCGTCTTAAATCGGCATTGGAATCTTGGGAAAATTTTTCTAAAGATAAAAAGGCTTCTTTCGAATGGCGCGCCACACCCAACGAAAGCGCTGCTGCTAAACGAACAGACATATCCTGATCTTTTTCTAAAGCAAAACCAAGAGCAGAAATAACATCAGGATTTGACACATAATTTCCTAAATCTTGAGCAGCTCCTTGACGCACAACCGCTGAAGCGTCATTTCTTAAATTTGTGATCAAAACATCTTTCGCGGCCCCTAAATCGTTTTTAACCAAGGCTTGCTGAAGTTTTAATTTTTGAAGGGGTTTTTTCTCACTTAAAATCATTTGACTTATTTTTCTTTCAGAAACAGGCGCTAAACCGGAGCGGGCAGCTTCCATGGCGCCTAAACGTTCACCTGGATTTTTACTTTCTAAGGCTTGCTCGGCAGTGAGAGGTCGAAAATTATTTTGGGCGAAAAGAATGGAGCCACAGGAAACGAATACAAACGAGAAGAGCATTAAACCGGTTGAACAAACTTCGAGAGAGGAAAAAATAAATTTCACGTACGCCTGCGCGCGCGCGAAAATATTATTTTTATATATATACAAGTTTGAAAAATTTCTCACTAATAAACTCCTCTTCGCTTAAAACCAAGAACTGCAGGAAACATAACTCATCCCCAAAAAATGGGATAACGTAATACAACGGCTGCACGAAGCGAAGAGGAATCAGAGAAGAAGGCGAGTCGAAGCAATAATAAATCGGTGATAACTTCTAAAACTGTTTACATCAAACATAAAATGGGATTTTAACTGAGCCGAAGCGTGAAAGGACTGACTAACAATAAAAATATTTTTTAATAACTGAGATGAAAAGAAAAAATAAATATTTTGATAAAGTTTTTTAACAAGAGATTGAAAACGTTCGAAATTCTGAGACAAACCTTCATGAAAAAGAACAATCCATTTTTGTTTTAGTGGAGACAAGTTTTCTAAAAAAATATTTTTAATTTTGCTAGAAAAATAATCCTCGAAGTTTTGTTTTAACGTTTTATTTTCGACAGGACGATTGAATTCATCACGGATATCTAAATCACTCCAATCCATAAATTCAGTCGGGAGAGATAAAAAATACGACCCAGAAATAAATAATTTTTCAGACGCTTTCACTGGAGAAAAGCCCGTCATGAATAATGCGAAAAATAGCATTGTTTTTATAATTGATTTAATTTCCATACCCATATAGGTCAAATGTAACGGAGTTGGGTAAAAAGTCAAATGATTTTATTATGAAATTTTTATGTCAACTTAGAGATGAGAAATACTTATGCGTCTTATTTGAGAGGTGTTTTTTGTTTAGTTGTTTTTTTATCTAAAAATTAAAGATTAAAAATAAAATTCATATTGATTTCTCGGCGAGTTTTACTGTGTTTTGCAACAGTAATGCCACTGTCATCGGCCCAACCCCACCAGGAACAGGCGTAATTGCGGAAGCTGTTTTTTGAATTTCGTCAAAATCAACATCACCTTTTAAGCCCTGAGGTGTACGATTGATTCCAACGTCAATAACGACAGCGCCTAATTTCACTGCGCTCGATTTAATGAACTGTGCCCTACCAATAGCGGCAATTAAAATGTCTGCCGATTTACAAATCACCTCAAAGTTTTCAGTTTTAGAATGAACCATGGTCACAGTGGCATCTAGGCTTAAAAGTAATTGAGCCACAGGCTTTCCCACAAGCGTTGACCGTCCAACAACCACAGCATGTTTTCCGGAAACTGGAATTTTTTCTCTTAAAAGTAACTCTATAACTCCCGCAGGAGTACAAGGAACAGGAATTTCTGAAGTAGAAATATCTTTCCATGATTTCATTTGAATGAGCGCCCCTTGATTAAAAGGGTGTAGTCCATCGGCATCTTTTTGAGGTGCAATGGTTTTAATGGCCGCATCAGAATCAAGGTGCTGAGGTAAGGGAAGTTGCACCAAAATACCATGAACAGCAGAGTCTTTATTTAGATTTTCAATTGTTTTGATAAGTTCTTGTTGAGAAACGTTTGAAGGCAAAGGACAGTGAAATGAAACCAGCCCATTTTCTTCACTTTTTTTAATTTTTTGACCTACATAAACATGTGATGCGGGGTCATCTCCCACGAGTACTGTTGCAAGGCCAGGTTTTTTACCAGTTTTTTTTAGAAAAACACTGGCACGATCTTTAACCTCTAAAAGAATTTGCTGAGAAATTTTTTTTCCATCAATAATATGTGCCATACAGACTCCCTAATCTTAAGACTTCGTTTCCGGCAAAAAAGCTGAAACCACCTGAGGCAAAACAGAAAATAAAATTTCATGCATAGGCTCAAATGACCATACTTCTCCATCGGCCTGAAAATATAAATCGTTTTCGCTTACAAGTTCCATCTTCTCAAAAGAAAAATTCATCATATGTGGTGTCGTAAGATAACCATCTCCATACCGCGCTTTAATAAAACTTTTTAATAGTTGAAATTTAGATTGAGCCTGTATGAAATAACCATTCAATATTCCATCGGTAGGCTCAATAATAGGAGAAAAATGTAACCCTCCGCTAAAATAAGGCGCATTAAAAACAATCCCCATCAAAAATGCCATTTGACACTGAATCTTTTTTTTGTTTTCAAAACATTCCAGGCGAATAAATTTCTCTGCTAAGGAAAAAATGTCTTTTAATGCATTTGTTTTTTTATTTTGAATGGCTTCTTTGGAGCGACCAAAACCCGCGTTATTTATAAAAACTCTCTTTTGAGCTCCAGATTCCATCAATCCAAGGTCAAATGCCGTTTTAGAGATTTTACCGTGTTCAATCGAATCAGCAACTTCTTGCCAATCTAAACCTTGAACTTTTCGAGATAAATCATTACATGTCCCAACGGGAACGAGCGAGAAAGAAAATTTTGACAATGTGTCTTGAGAGTAACTTGCCTGCAATACCCGACTGAAAGTTCCATCTCCGCCCCAAACAACAATATGTTCGATATTTTCAACATCACACCATTGAACAAGAGTTTCCAAATGTGTGGGATGCATTGTTCTTTCAACCCAAGAAAAATTTTTACGACGTCCTTTCCAATATTTCTCAACAATTGATTTATTTTTTTTATTGGGATTTAATATGTGATACGTTTTCATCAACTCACACTTTATATTTCAAATAAACCTGTTTTAATACTTTCCAAACTTCCTTGGGGTTTTCAGACAAAATAGGATCTAATAACTCTCCCCCATCAAAACTCCATGCAGCCACATGAGATATTCCTGCTTGAACAGCTGCATCAACAGCGATGGCCAATTCATTTTCTTTTTGAGCAGGAAGCCTCATGGCTTGTACCCACACCTGGGAACCCTTATTATTTTTATTGGCATGCTCAACAACATATTTGGAAAATTCAGAAACATGGGTAAAAGGGTTTTTATCTCCATGCCATCTCCAATAAGGGTCACAACCAAAAATATCTAATTCTGGAAGCGCTGCGGCTTCTTTCCAAATACGATCATATTCAGGAATTCCCTTAAATGCGTAAAGGCATAACGCATTTTGTAATCCTTTGGCGTGGGAAAATTCCATCATTTCATTTAGAAACTCACGCAATGTGTCTCGACGAAATTGACGAGTTTCATCGGTTAATTTAAGGGGCATTTTTTCCCCCATTTTTTTCCGATATAAATCTTTACAACAATCGCAAGTACAAGAAAAAACCCCTTTCATCTCTGATTCAAAATCAACCGCCACATGTGGTTCATCCCAAAAAATAACTTGCCCGCCCATATCTCGCACAGAAAGAACCCACTCTTTCATGTAAGAACGCCATTCAAATCGATTCAAACAGGCCAAAGGAACAATTTTTCCATCCGACATTTTTTGCCAAGAGTCTCGATGGTCCAATAAAAACCGAGAAAAAGCTTCTCCACCAAATACGCCCCCCAAACCCCAGGGATCCACCCAAACTTCTAAGTTTAATTTTCGACTCGCATTACAGATTTTCTGAAGAGCTAATTTATGATAGGTAAGATCGGCTTCATTAACGGTGTGAACCACATAATCGCAACATTCAGCGATTTCCTTCAAATCGTGTTCCGCATGATTAAGAAAACGATTTCCATAATATGATACGCCGAATTTTGTTTTCATTAATTTATCTATAGTTAGAAAATTGAAGCGGAATTTTATAATCGTTTGATTTTAAAAGAGCCATAGCTTCTTGAAGAGCATCTTTAGACTTAGAAGTCACTCGCACTTGTTCAGATTGAATGGAAGCAGTTACTTTTAATTTAGCGCTTTTAATATCAGCGACCATTAACTTGGCTTTATCAGTTGGTATTCCCTGCGCGACTTTTACGACCTGCCGAACATTATTACCCAAAGCTGTTTCAATTTTTTGAAAATCTAAGGCTTTTAAATCAATTCCTCTCTTGGCCAGACGAGAATGTAAAATTTCGATAACCATTTTTAATTTCCCTTCATCATCTGAAGTAATGGTAATTTTGGATTCTTTCTTATCCAACTCAAATTTCGAAATGCTCCCTCTAAAATCAAAACGAACTCCAATCTCTTTATTGGCCGCGTTAATGGCATCGTCCATCGTTTGCATATCTACTTTTGAAACAACATCAAATGAAAAATCATCCGCCACTTTATCCCCCTTATCTATCTAAAAGAGTAACAATCCAGTCTCTATATCGAACTAATTTCTTCCACATCATTTCGATATCTTTTTTTGCATAAATTTCACCACTATAGGAAACCAAATTTTTCTGGTTGATCAGATCAGAAAAATGCCTGAGAGAATTTAAAGAGTTTTCACTGAGATTTACGACTTCTCGGACCAAATCAATCGCCGCCATATGATCTTCGCCTTTTGACTTAACACCACCCACTTTAATTGTGAGAGCATCTGTATAAGCAATTGCCGCATGAACGATCAAAACCCCCGCAGCATTCCAGTACTCAAACTCTTTAGCAGCTTCTGCCCCTTGAAAAAAATTTTCTGCCACTTGTTTAAAATCTTTATATTTTGATCGGTCCTGTGATTGACGCAACGTTCGTTTTACCATTGAGCGACCCAATCCTTCAATTTAAGCGTAAGTAAATCTTTCCCTTCATTAATAATATTCACCAAAAGAGGATCTTTTTTAAGAATTCTCCTTTTAGTTTCCCCGCTTGTCATCAGAATAGGAGCAAGTCGAATTCCAAACTTAATTCTAAAATCGGTAACAATATCCAGAAGATTTATTTCCTGATCAACAACAGATTTTTTTAAAACAACCAACACGTCTAAGTCGCTTCCAGGTTTATTTTTATTTTTTACAAAACTCCCGAATACCGTTATGGTCAAACTTCTATTTTTGAAATATTTCCGTATAGAAAGAAAAATTTTCTGAAGTAAAACCTGCTCTTTCTCAAAAAGCGGCAATAACAATTCACGGACAAATTTATTATCCATATTTATACGAACCAGTTGTGTTTGAGCAGACCCCTGTCTTTTAATAATCCCTTGAGATTCCAAATTTTTTAGCACAACCGCCACCGTTTGATGATTTACATTTGCTACACGACTGACACTGCGACCACTCATTCCTTCTCGACTATCTTTGAGCGAACGCAGAACAATTAAGTGATTTCGAGTTCCCAAAATACCATCTAATGGATAATTCATATGAAGAGGGGATCTAACCATCTGTCTATTATATTAGACAATTGTCTATTTTAATAGACATGTATTTTATTTTATTTTGGGTTTTGCCTCATCAATGGCTTTATTGGCGAGCGCGTCAGCCAAACGAAGTTTGGGATGCTCTCTGGGCACATGATGAAAAGTTACTTGTTTAAATTTGGCAATCCGCTGTTTTACCTCATCATAAAATTTGAGCAATTTTTCTGATTTAATCGCGTACTGCCCATTCATTTGACGAACAAGCAATTCACTATCAGCAAAACATTCAACAACTCCGTGAGTTATTTCAGCGACACGGTCCAATGCCAATAATAGAGCCCTATACTCTGCCTCATTATTTGTACATTGACCAATATATTGGTAATCCTGAAAAAGTTTATCATCATGCTCGTTAAAAAGGAGAACACCCACTCCTGCATGCCCCGGGTTTCCTCTCGATGCCCCATCAGTAAATGTGATAACTTTTTCAAATTTAGAGGACTGCTGGCCACGAGTGAGAATTTCATCTTTTATGGTTTTTTGCATTATTTTTAACTGCTCAACAGAAGCGGATTTAATGAATTCGTTAATATCCATTAATGAGTCGCTCCTATATCATTAACCACCTGCTGCAGTGTTTTGGCCAACTTCTGACATTCCTCATAAGAAATAATAACTCTCGAGACCACTTGAGGAGTCGTGTGAGTAGGCGACGTAAATCCAAAGTCGAACATTACTTCCTCGGGTGTTAAATGAATCGCTGTCGCATTGGCATAGACCCCTTGCGCAACAACAGGAGTCGTTGTCCATGTTTCAACTGGCGGTTCTTGAGGAATATTGGTCTTTTTATTTTCAACTCCATTTGAAACATGAACCTCTTTAAACCGCGGCCCCCATTTTGTGTATGTTCTTCGGCCTTTTTGGAATTTTTTAGGTTGTGTCACTTAAGCCCCCTTAAAAGAACCGAATTTTTTATTACTCAAATTAAAATATGTTTTTAAAACGGAAATGATTCGCGTGGAAGCTAAACCATCTCCATAAGGGTTTACGGCTTGCGACATCTTTTTATAAAAAACAGGATTTTTAATAAGCTTAGAAACCTCGCGAATAATTTTATTCCTATTGGTCCCCACCAATTTAACTGTCCCGGCCTTAACCGCTTCGGGCCGCTCTGTTACATTTCTTAAAACCAAAACCGGCTTCCCTAAAGAAGGCGCCTCTTCCTGAAGACCACCAGAATCTGTTAATACAAAAAAACTTTTCTTCATCATGCTTACCAAATCATCATACTCCAAAGGTTCCAATAAATGAAATCGTGATAAACCTCCAAGAATATTCTGAGCCATTCCTGAGACATTTGGGTTGGGATGAACAGGATAAACCCAATGAAAATGAGGAAATTTTTCAGTTAGAGTTTTTAAAGCAGAAAATGCTTCTTTAAAAGGTTCTCCAAAATTTTCTCTTCGATGTGCTGTCACTAAAATAAAAGGTGAAGATCCTATTTTTTTCATTACTCTTATCGCATTGAGATTGCGTAAGGGCTTATTCATTTTACTTACGATCAAAAGAGCATCAATAACAGTATTACCAGTAACAAAAATTTTTTTATCTGAAATTTTTTCTACTAAAAGATTCCGACGTGACATCGGCGTTGGAGAAAAATAAAGATCGGCTAACAAATCGGTGACTCTTCTATTCATCTCTTCAGGAAAAGGCCTTTTCAAATCATTGGTTCTAAGGCCCGCTTCAACGTGTCCAACAGGGATATTTTTGTAAAAACACGCCATGGTCCCAACCATCGTTGTGGTTGTATCACCATGAACCAACACCATGTCTGGTTTTGATTTTTCCAAAACAGTTTCCATCTTCTCTAATACTTTGGAGGTGACATGAAATAAACTTTGCCCTTTTTTCATGATATTAAGATCATAATCTACTTTTATAGAAAATAACTCCAAAACCTGATCCAACATATCTCGATGTTGCGCGCTGAGGGCAACTTCAACATCAAAACAGTTTTCTTCCCTCAATTTTTTTACAACCGGCGCCATTTTTATGGCTTCGGGCCTGGTACCAAAAAAACACAATATTTTTTTCTTCATTAGATTTTTTTAATCCCAACCATCGTTACACAAATAAAAGCAAGAACCAACGTGACAATATATACGAGAAAAACAATTTCTCTTTGAGTCCAACCACGATCCAATAGTCGGTGATGAAAATGCCCTCTATCAGCGGCAAACGGATTTTTTCCACCTAACAAACGTCTTCCAAAGGCAACTGTCATATCTAAAACAGGAATGGCAACTAATAAAAAAGGAATCACTAAAACAGCCAACAAGGTGGTTTTAAAAGCACCAACAACGGCTAAACAAGAAATAATAAATCCAACCGTTAAGGCTCCGCTATCGCCCATAAAAAGTTGCGCTGGATAAAAATTATAAACCAAAAATCCAATCGTTGCGCCTAATAAACATGCAGCCAAAAGACCGGCCAGCTTCATTTCTAATCCAAAAATATTTGTATACATACCATCTTGAATGAGCGTCACAGCGACAAAAGCGCCACTGATAATAGCCGCTGTGCCGCCAGCCAAACCATCAAGACCATCAATTAAGTTCATGGCATTCGAAAGTCCAACAATCCATAAAACAGTCAAAATCTGCATGATCCATAAGGGAAACTGGGAAATCTCAGATAAATAAGGAATAGAAATCCCTTGAATGCGAACGCCATAAGTCATTGCCACATAAGCTGCAATAATTTGAAGTAAAAATTTCATCCCAGGGTTTATTGGTTTTCGGTCATCAACCAAACCAACCACGAATAGAATAAAAGAACCCAAAAGAATCCCGATCAATTGATCGGCCATATCAAGGGTATAAAGTATTTTCCCTTTTCTTACAAAAGGTTGACTGACCATGAGCATTTTTCGGAAATCCTCAAAAAAAAGATACACGATGAGTAGACTTGATAAGAATCCACCCATAATGCCAATACCGCCCCAACGAGGAAGAGCGTCATGATGAACTTTTCTTGGATCTGGAAGGTCAATAGCGCCAAATCGCCGGGCTAATTTCGCACTAAACGGAGTGAGAATCAGCGAAACAACGAGTGCCGAAACAATAGCGACAAAATAAACTGCTGTCACAAAACAATAGCCGTCATCCCTGCCCGACAGCTGGCAGGCGGGTCCGAATATCGTTGCAGGAGACCTAGATTATTTTTATTTTGCATGCGTTGGATAAAGAGGAAATTTACGGCAAAGTTTTGAAATCTCACCATGAATCAATTTTAAACCTTTATCATCATTTCTATGATCAAGAGCTTTATTAATCCAACTGGCAATGAGTACCATCTCTTTTTTCTTCATACCACGCGTTGTTACTGCTGGAGTTCCTAAACGAATACCAGAAGCGATGAATGGTTTTTGCGGATCAAATGGAATTGTGTTTTTATTGGTGGTGATACCGGCTTTTCCAAGAGCTAATTCTGCTTCTTTTCCTGTAATATTTTTAGATCTCAAATCAACTAAAAACATATGACAATCTGTACCACCAGTTACAATACGCAAACCACTCTTGGATAATTCTGCAGCCAAAACCTTAGCATTCTCCATAACTTGTGTCTGATACTTTTTAAAAGCTGGTTTTAATGCTTCACCAAAGGCCACTGCCTTAGCAGCAATCACATGCATAAGAGGACCGCCTTGATCCCCGGGGAAAAGCGCTCGATCAATGTCAGCTGCATATTTTTGTTTACACAGGATAAGACCGCCTCGAGGACCTCTCAATGTTTTGTGCGTGGTCGTAGTAACAATGTCTGCGTAGGGAACAGGAGAAGGGTAAAGACCCGCAACAATAAGCCCCGCATAATGAGCAACATCAGCCATCAAAATAGCGCCCACTTCATCAGCCACTTTTCGGAAATAAGCCCAATCAAATACTCTCGAGTAGGCCGATGCGCCAATGCACATAAGTTTAGGTTTTTTTTCTAAAGCTAAACTACGAACAGAATCGTAATCAATTAATTCGGTTTTATCTAAAACACCAAAACCAACAATATTAAAATACTTTCCTGAAAAATTGAGCGGGTGCCCGTGAGACAAATGACCGCCGTGCGCCAATTGGAGCCCCATCATTGTGTCACCTGGATTTAAAAAAGTCATAAGAACAGCAATATTAGCTTGTGTTCCTGAATGAGGTTGAACGTTGGCATGTTCTGCTTTGAATAATTTTTTGGCTCTTTCAATAGCCAAGCTTTCAACAACGTCCACATTTTCACAACCACCGTAATATCGTTTACCAGGATAACCTTCGGCATACTTGTTGGTCATCACACAACCCTGCGCTTCCATGACAGCTTCAGAGGTGAAGTTTTCTGAAGCAATAAGCTCTAAACCTTCTTGCTGCCGATGAACTTCTTTTAAAATAGCCTTATAAACAACATTGTCTTGTTTTTTAATTTTTCCGTACATAAATGACTCCTGTTATCATTATCTCCAAATGTTGATGACTACTTTAATCCCAAACCATCCATGAGTTCTTTTTTTGAAATAGCACCCTCACGTATTAAAGAAAACGGATATCGGCGGACATCAACAACAGAGGACTCTCTTAATTTTGGACAAGTGCCCCCATCAATAATGACGTCTACCCGACCCCGAAATAAATCAATCGCCGCTTGTGACTGAACAATCGATTCTTCGCCCGAACGATTCGCGCTGGTCGCGGCCAATGGCAACTCAAAAGCAGAAATCAAATCAAGATTGAATTTGTAATCTGGAAATCGAACCGCAATACTATCTCTACCCGCGGTAGCAAACAAAGCTTGTTTTGCTGTTTCAAAAACCAAAGTCATTCCTCCGGGCCAAAATTTTTTCATTAACTGATAAGCCTCAGGCAAAACCTGTTCAGCAACCAACGGCAAATGATTTAAGTTTCCCAACAAAATAGGAAGAGGTTTTTTATAATCTCTTCCTTTGAGCTCATAAATTTTCTTAATGGCTTCAGGGTTAAAAGGGTGACAAACAATTCCGTACACCGTATCTGTGGGCATCACAATAATCCCACCTCTATTTAAAACCTGAACGCAATATTCAAACTCCGCTCGGGTAAGCCTTTCATCTTTTAAAGAAAAGATAACACTTTGGTGCAACTGATTTAACTCACAAGCAACTGACATAAAAACATGAACTGTTAAGTTCTATATCCAGCATTGATTCCAACGTATTGGCCGGTGAAATCACAGGTTTTATAATGGGACCATTTATTTCCTAAGCCTAAGTGAACTCGAATAACAATTTTTTTATTTTTCATGTAACGAATTCCTTGTTGTTCATCAAAAGGTTTCTCCATTCCATGTTCACACACCAACAAATCACCAAGCCAAATTTTTACTTTAGACGGTTCAAATTTAACGCCAGATCGACCCATCGCTGCCAATATCCGACCCCAATTTGGATCGGCACCATGACAAGCAGTCTTAACCAATGGCGAAGAAGCAATAACAGCTGCCATCTGACGAGCCGATTGCTCACTTCGAGCGCCTTCAACAAAAATTTGAACCAGGCGAGAAGCCCCCTCTCCATCCAAAGCGATTTGTGTGGTTAATTTTTCACAAATCTCATGAAGAGCAGAACGGAAAGTGTTGTAATGTTTTCCCTGAAAAGATGAGATTTCAGGGGCCTTCGAGGCTCCATTTGAAATCACACAAATAAAATCATTTGTTGAGGTATCTCCGTCAACACTAACGCAATTAAAAGTTTTGTCGGCCACCCACTCTAAGGCTCTTT
>JBJXGI010000046.1:0-56207 GCA_046153645.1 Elusimicrobiota bacterium
ACCATTTCGCATCTCAGATGCTCAAAGCTAAAGAAAAACTCTTTTCTTCTCTCGGTACAACTTGATTTCTACGACGCACGGCTTGATTCTTATTTGAGGCTCATTCTTGGATTGGAATATGCTGACATCAATAATCAATCCCTGCCTGAGCCGTGATCCCTTTATTATACGGGTGTTTTATCTCTCGCATTTCAGTCACAAGATCGGCCATATCAATCAGCTCTTGGGGAGCATCTCTCCCCGTTAAAATGACATGTGCTGAAGGTGCTTTATATTTAAGACCGCCAATAACCTCTTCTAAAGTTAAAAATTTATACTTAAGCACATAAATAATTTCATCAAATAAAAATATATTATTTTTTCCTTCTTTGAGAAGTTCAACACATCGGTTCCACCCCCGCTTTGCACAAGCGATATCTCGAGCCAAGTCTTTGGTGTCCCACGTAAAACCTTCCCCTTCTGAGAAATAGCTTACTTGAGCCCCAAACTTCTCAAGCGCCTTTATTTCTCCACTGATCCACTCACCTTTTATAAATTGAACCACAGCCACTTTAAAGTTTCGCCCAAGAGAACGAAAAACAGCACCAAAAGCGGCGGTGGATTTCCCTTTTCCATTTCCGGTATAAATAATAAGAAGTCCCTTTTGGATGCGTTCTGTGGGACCATTAAATTCGCGCGGGGCTAAATCAACAGGAGATTGGGTCATAATTTTGAAATAATTTTTAAAAATTCTGCTGGCGATATAATTTTTATTCCATGATATTCATAAATTCTTAAAAGACCTGGAATATCTCCGGTTACAAGAAAGTCTGCATTTCCCCCTACAGCTGTTTCAATAAAAATATCATCATCCGGATCTGTTGAAATTTTAATATCAGGCAAATTAAAGATAATTTCAGCTATCTCCGTCAAAATAAAAGCAATATCTGGGATAAATTGGGTAACTTTGTACTTGCTCTTAATTTTGGGCCTATTTAAAACTTCAAGAATTTCGGCGTTGATTGGCAAACTCGTCAATAATCTAAACTTACCTAATTTAACCGCTTTCAATATCTCCCCAGGAACTCCAGCTCTATTGATGACACCAGAAATAAAAACGTTGGTGTCTAAAACTGCCTTAATTTTATTTTTCATTTCTTACAGCTTTAATAGCTTTAAAAATGTCTTTATTAAGTTCTTTTTCAGAGATATTTTTATTTGTAGACCAAACTTGTTCAACACTTTTCCATGGATCATATTGTTTAAGTGCTTTACGAGCCAAAATAGCTCGAACACACAAATCATTAATAGAGCTACCAGTCTGAACTGCCTCTTTATTCAACTCTTTATGAATTTTTGAAGGAACTCGTATCAATATTTTACCAGCATACTTTTTCATGGTTAACTCCTATTTCCAACATTATATCATGGACGATAACCAAATGATATCAACATTATTTCAATGAATATCGAAAATTTACGCATTTAATGCGGCGACAAGGGCACCTTTCAGTCGTTCGGAAACAGGCGTCACTTTTAAATCACCGGAAAGGACATAAATAATAAATTGGACCAAGGGGTCATGCATATTAACTTCTTCCGGGAGGGCTGTATAAAAATCAAAACGAAGGTGAGACCTCTCATCATAATGGGCTTTTTTTAACACTACACTAGGAGAAATAAGGCCAACATCAGACACGAAAACAAACTCTACTCGTTTTAAATAAGCATCAACCTCTGACTCATATCCAGGATATAATTCTTTCATCATTTGCATGAGTGTTACAGCAAATAGTTGTTCTGCCTCTTTATTGCCCGCTATTTTTGAGCGCAAAACCAAAATATCTTTTTTCCGGTCTTTTTCCTTATCTTGATTAAATGTTTTGATTCGGCTTAACAGGTGTTCTTTTGTTTGTTCAAAGACTGCTGGGTTTAAATCTTTATTCATTAATGGACCAATGTAGAACCCATTAACGACGTGAGGTTCAAGTTCTGCCGCTGATTTATCAGCATAAAAAGCTCTGACCGTTGGATTTCTCTTGTCTAAAATAAATTGTGAAATTCGGCCCCGCAACCACTCAAAATAACTCAACCAAGAATAAGACAGAGTTCCTTCCGTTGATAAACCTTTTAAGATCTCACGCATTTCATTATAAGTAAGGTTTGCTCGTCCACCTAAATAAGTGAGGTTTAAAAGAAGTTTCTCCAAATCTTTTTTATTTGCCTGAGAATCAACACCAACCCGATAATACTCCACTTGACTCTTTAAACGACTTCTCAACATTCGCCCTGTCGCATCAAAATCAAAACCTTTGGCAATCAATTGATCCTGAAGAGGGCCCACTAATGCCGCAATAAACTTAGCTATTTCTTCATTTGAAATATTGATTGAATCCTCATCTGACTTTTTGGTGACGGCTATTCGAGGATCGAGAGTTTTTGTGGTGATCTGATGACCTGAGAAAAGCTGCCATTTTGAATCCTTGCCTTGACGAGAATAAATTTCGTAGTCGCCAAACTTTCTCCCTTCTGTTAACCCTTGACGGAGCGCTCGAAGAACCTGCAAAGTGCCTTGAACATGACTTTCGCCAGCACCGCTTTGACGACGAATAAAAATTAAATTGCCCTTGGGATAACTTTCAACGATTTGTGATTCCCCTACATGAAAACCGAGGTGCCCTTTCAAAGAAACTTCGTGCATAGGAAAATCTCCGTGAGTGTCTCCTATGGTTACATAGAGAACTTGCCCCTCAGCGCTCTGCCCCTGTTCGGTTAAAAACAAACGGGTTCTTTCTTTTTTTGTTGTTTTACTGACCTTTGCAAAAACTTTTCCACTCAGAACACTTCTTTCCGACTCAGGAAGAGCTTTCAATAAGACTGAATTATCAAAATTAAACCGAACCGCTAAATTATTCAGATCAATATCTCTTACTGGTGCATAAAACTCAACATCGGTTCCCCTCCAAATAAGGCGCGCACCAGGATTTATTCCACCATCACGGATTTTCAACATGATTTCCTTAAAAGGATCGGTAACCGATTCCATTATTACTTGAAAATCACTCAGCGAAAGCGGTAAATCGAATGAAGTCTTAACATGAGAAGGAAACTGAATATTTTCTAACAATTCAAGCAAAGGCAAGACCAGCTTTTTATTTTTTGGATCAGAAAACTGCGAATCGCGAACTTCTTCTAGATAAGCTTTTAAAATGACATGTATCGCCTCAAAAGCTTGCTCCGGAGTATACATATCCAATAATTGAGCGGTGCCGCTATTTCCATGAATGTTTTGTCCGCCCATACTTCCATAAAGATCTATATATTGAGGAGAATAGCCCTCCATTTCATTGTTGAAAGCAGGACCAATGGCAAGATTATCTCGGCGCCAATCATCCGTTTCAATTCCTCCAACGGCTGACCCGGAAATGGCCGCAAATCGGACGCGACCTGTTTTATCAAGATTTATCAATTCTTCCATAATTTCCGGATCCACATTTTTATGTTCATCGTCTCGAAGCGTTCCATCAACATCAGCAGCAATAACAATCCGCGCAATTGGTTTTGATTGATCTAAGCCTGCCGAAAAAGCTTGCGTTGGCACTGAACCAACAGGGTTATCGATAGAATCGTGATAAAAAGTGAGAGGAATAATAAGTAATGGAAAAAGAATCGCAAAAAAAGTAAGCAACGTGAGCCACAAAACATCAAAACCAGTCATGGCTTCCCAAGCCTTTCTAAAAGAAAAGGTTTTATTATCGAAAGAAAATCCGCGCAAGATATGTAAACCCCAGAAAATAACGGCTCCCACAAAGGCCGATAGAATCAAACTCAGCAAAAATCCCAAATCATAACGATAAAAAGACGCTAAAAATATAATTGTTGGAATGGCCAAACGTGCAACAATTGTTTCAATCCACGAAGCGTTACGTTTATAAGCGGGGCGATCAATCCAAAAACCACCAGAGCCAAGGGCCGAAATAGAATCGTCTTCCTGAGAACTCATACCTCTGATATAGCTATCTCTTTCAGAAGAAGGCCAAGACAATCTTTTTAATATATCGTTAAGAGGTCGTTCAGTTTTTCTTTCAATTGTTACGGAAGGGTAATTTACTAAGCCTCCGAATAAGAATGCTGAAATAAGCCTCCCTTCTAATTCATTTTGACCAACATCCCAAACGTCTTGCGCATTAGTATTTCTCCATAAAAATATAACTCGTCCTTTTGAGATAAAAACATGATGCGGAATGCCTTGTTCAAGAAGATATTTGGCCTGAGCTGTCATAGCCGTTGAGAGTGCGGCCATATCTTCACCTTGAAATACTGTGCTTGTCCCAAGGTAATTTTTCAAAATTCCAAATTCGACTTTATCATCAATACTTCCTTTCACATTAGTTTGGAGTTCATCGATAGGAAGAGGATTGAAATAAATATGATCATGAAGTCGAGGCAGTGTCCCTAGCCCCCAACTATTAATATAACCTCTCAACCCGGTCATATTATGGAAAGTAAGAAGATCCAAATTAGCGGTTTCATTATCTAAACGTAAATGAAGTTCTTGATCTTGCGGAATAAGCAAACTTTCATGCAATAGGGTTGGTGCATTATCAGTCAATATCCAATATTTTCTCTCATTGATAATTACTGTTAAAAGACTTTGGTTAGGAATTATTCTACTTGCGAACAATGGTGAAGTTAAAGGCATAACTGCTGATAAGGGAATGGGGTGAAGATTTATTTTCTCAATTGAATCAGGTAAATTTCCGGGGTCAAAAGGAAGCGTTTGAAACCAACCAGCCTGACCCAATGAATGGATGTCTGCGGGAGCTTTCATTTTCCCTTCACCAAATCGACTATCCCAACGTTTTCTCACTTGATCGGGAATAATAGCGGCTGTTTCAGGATCAAGAGTTAATGTTAACTCGCCTAGCTTAATAGGGACATTTACTTCTCCTTTTTCAGCATGCATCCACTGGGTTTCGTTTGAAAAATGAAGGGTTTCTACTTTTATTTGATCTGGAACTCCTGCATCCTTAAAAACTCGAGAAAGATTGGCGTATTTTTTGTCGAAAGCTTTAATGGCTTTAACTTGTTCTTCGTTTGGAGTGACTTGGCTTAATGAACGGAAAAGAGTAACAATAACAAAAGGACTAGCGGCGGTTCCTTTATATTTATTAGGAGCGTTGGCTTTTCCTTGCTCAGATAAGTTTGTTCTTAAAACGTGAAGTTCGGGGCTCCAATCCAGCACCAAAACTAAAGATCCATCTTCACCTGCTCGAATACCTTGCGGCACAAGCCCAAATGACTTGGTTTCACTTAATATTTTCTTGGCCGTGGTGAGAATATTCTTTAGTTCCTCATCTGATAACTTTTTATCTTGAGCATCAAACCCACTTCCGCCTTCAGCAATATTTTGAGCGACATTGACACTCACATGATAAGTTTTCGGGTCCACCTTATAAAATTCTTTATTGTCTTGATTTAAACCAGTGATCAAAATCCATTCGTCCACAATTTTTTCGAGAAGTGCAGTCAGCTGCGGGTTTCCTTCCGCAATTTCAGCGGCAAATGAATAAATATCAGTCTTTAGAGGCTCACCATCAGGAAAATTTTCTTTCATGGACTCTAATTTCTGATCATTAAATAAAGACTTTCCTGGAGAGGCCTTCATCATCGTTCCTCTCATGTTCACATATAAAAAATCGGCTTGATCGGCCGGTGAATTTGGTTCTTTCGCAGGTTGGCCAGGGGCTTCTTTTGGGACACTGGGATTCATTGTAGTTGAGTTAACATCAACAGCAATGGCGGCGTCCTTAATTCGGTTATGAATAGCAATCGCAATTCCGCGGGCCGATTCTCCATCAGACTCCAACTTATCAGCTATATAGAGAGAACTTAAGAAAGCATCTATATTGTTTCGCGTGTATTCAGGTGAGTATTTTTCTATTAAATACCATTTGGCAATAAAAGCTTTACTCAAAAATTGAGCCGCATAAGGAAGGTCCTTCTCAATCAAAGACCAAATGCCATCTACAACGGGGTTGTTTAACCCTTCTGATAATGGAACAAAACGCTCACCTGTATTTAGTAAAACCTGTATCGACTTATCGTTAAAAACCAATTTCAACGTAAAATTTTCATTCACTACCTCTTGGAAAACACTGCGCAATTCATCTTCAGTCAATTCATATAAAGAACGACTGGTCGCAAGTAAGGCGGGAACAACTTTTTTAGAGTCGTAAAAATCAACAAGTGGGATATCTAAACCTACCCTTAATTTCCTAGACAACAGATACAAAATAAAGCCAAAATGTTTTGGCACTTCTGAATTATTATGAAGAGAAACAAAATAATAAAAAAAGAAACTACCTATTTGTTTTGAGGGCTGTTCAGATTGAACAGCTCCGTTTAAATAACCAAAAACCTCATCAACACTCTTCGCCATTTCAAACTGAAATTCTTTGGTAGTCAAATTTGGATACGCCTTAGAATTGCTCTCATCTCGGTAAGCTTTTTCTAATTCACTATCAGGGTTAATAATGAAATCTACGCTGGGAATAACCTGTGTATTAGAAAGCTGAGATTCCAAAAAAGAATCGAAATAAAGTTTTAATGCTTCTGATCCACCTTCATAAACAAAGTCGCCAATATATCGAAAAACCATATGTGCCAGCTCATGGAATGTTTCAAATTCAAGCTTACTCTCTACTAATTGATCCAATGGAACATGAGTCCCAAAGTTTTTCTCAAACCATAGAGTGCCATGTTTAAGCAAATTATTTTCAAACGCACTGGAATCATCTTTAATTGTTTCAAGATACTCATAAATTCTTTTTATATTCTCTAAAGCCTTTGGGAAATTGTCACGCGCCCCAAGAGAACTAACGATAATGCCTATGAGCTTATTGGCAACTGCGGACTCTCCTCCTTGAAAAACAGCTATCCCAGCAATATCATGCATGCCAATTTTCTTATTAAAATCTGTAACATTAAAATAGGCGAGTTTATCTATTTGAATAGGCAGAATTTGTATTTGTGGGTTATGGGGATTACTGCCTTTAGAAGAAGCAACTTGCACAATAACCCCATTTGGTGCGAGCCAAGCGTTAAGTTCCTCAACAAAACTAAGCAATGCATATCGCTTTCGAACTAAAGGTTTAGTCGAATTCTCAACTGCACTTTCTGCTGCGGCCGTTAGCTGCTCGGGAATTTTTCTTACAAACCCTCCCAATTTTCCTTTTACTGAATTCCATTCTTTTTTATCAATGTAGCCATTTAAAAATGACTTTTTGAGAAACGGCAAAAGTTCTGATTTAGCTAAATCCATCAATCTATCTTGATTAACTACCAACGGTGCTAACCCCAACTGAGGGAATTGAATTGTTAACCAATTCCAAGAAAAATGCGCGGCGTTGTAAATTAGAAAACCTGCTGCCGCGGCAAACCCGATATGCTGAGATCCGCCATAAACACCCCAGAATGCCAGGAGCGCTGTTATATTAACGATGGGAGATGAAACAAAAAATAACTTAACCAAACCTTTTGAGCTGTGGGATTTTAAGTGCGGGAATAAGGTGATCATTCCGGTGAAAACAACAGAGAAAAAACTCATAATCACAAAATTTAAAACGGAGATTTCACTCTGCGTGATCGTTGCAAAAACCAAGGAAACCGCAGGCACCACCATCGCCACAGCTCCAAACCACCACTCACGTTTCGTGGCGCTCAAAATTTCCGCGTCGTCTTGAATGCGAGTCCCTACTTTTGCCCAGGGGTGAGCAGATGTTGCTTTGCCCTCTTTGTCGATCCACCTTTTCTCCATGAATAAGGCCAGGTTTCTAACCACTTCCCTATTAAAAGGCAATACTCCCGCCTCAGGAATGGGATTGGTCTTTAAAGTTCGAACCAATGAAATTGTTGGTGCCTCAAAAATCTTTTCAAGAGGCGTTTTTTCTTGGGTGAAAATACTTAAATATGAATTATCTTGATCGGTCCCACTCTGCGTTAATTTTGGCGTAACGATAACCAAGTTCACATTTTCTTTAGAAAGAATTTCGCTGATTCCTTGGGAATGAAAGCCACCGGCGACGAGAATAACCGTTCCTAGCTCCTGGCTCCTGGTTTCTGGTTTCTGATTCACAACGACTGTTTTTTTATCTTTACTAGGAACAGCCTTTAAAAGATTATTAACCATTTTCTCATTGCGTGCTTCGGCCAGTTCATAGAATTTTTCGAAAGGAAGGAAATGCCCCTCACCCTGACCCTCTCCCCGAGGGAGAGGGAAGACGCTATTTTGAGAAAAAGTGGAAACGTTTTCTTGTCGCATCAGAGGGGATCTGTCATATCCCCTCTCCCTCGGGGAGAGGGTCAGGGTGAGGGGCTTTATAAACTCCTTATATTCTTTCCACTCCATTGGAGTGAGCCTCAGCCCAACTAATTTTTCTTTGAGGGCTAATAATTGAGAAGCGTGACAAAGTTCTTTTTGTTCTGATGTTTGACATAGCTGCGCCCACACTTTCTTTTCTAAATCAGCTATTTCTGAAAAAAGTTTTTCAGGTTGGATTGCATCTGAGGTTAAAACATACTGAATATATTTTTGAAACTCTGGTGTTCTAGAAAGGAAAACGCCCGTTTTTTTGGCGACATTTTGAAGTGATTGATAGTAGTCGGGATATCGAATTTGCCCTGCTTTTAAAGCCAAACTCTGATGAATCAGCTGGTCAATTTCTTGTTTGCTTAGTTTTCCAACAAGATTTTCAAGAAAATAACTGCGCTCCCGTTCCGCTTTTGAAAAGTTGATAGATTTTTCTAGGTCATAAGCTTCAATAAAAGTACTCAGTTCCTGGTGGTGAGTGCTTAGAGAAGTTTTTAGCGCTCCCTTTATATACTCCCCCAACCCCAATTTTCCCTCATTATAATTTCGCCACTTCTCATCTAACGCGAGCAGTTCTTGTGAATAAACCGTTTTTTTCTGAATTTCCAGTTGTGCCTTGGTTTTCCCCATTTTTTCAAGTTCTTGTTTCTGTTGAGAAAGCGCTTCTTTTACTACGGTGACATGTGCCAGATATAATTCTTTGTCTTCAACACCAAACATATTCGGTATTTCTTTCGAAGAAAAACCCGCATATTCGGCCCCGGTAATGACTTCGTTCTTCAAAAAGAAAGAACCCACTTCTTTATTAACTTGGTTTGTAGAAAACCGAAATTTTTCTATAGGAATGCGTCCTGCGCTTCCTTCTAAACCAATGGCCGCGGCAGGATCTAAATCCAAAATCTTTAAAATGGTTTGGCCTATATTTTCTTGAGCTTCAAAATTGCCATGAACATCCTGAATGTAAACAATATTTTTGGTTTCTTTATTCTGGGTTTTTGAAAAGCGAATTTGGTGAATGGTGGCATTTTGAGAGAGTGTGGAAAGAAGGTTTGACTCAACACCATTTCTAAGGCCGTCACCCTGGTAGAAACTGGGGTCTAAGTTGTAAACTTTTTTTAAAAGAGTATTTGAAAACGGCTGGATCCCGGGCTTGCCCGCCATGCTACTTGGCGGGCAAGCTGGGATGACGGACTGAGATCTAAATAAAGCCGCATATTTCTCGTGAGAGTTTAAATTCGAGTTGTTTTGGCGAGCTGTTCTTTGACGCTCTTCCCATAGGCTCTTTTCTCGATTATTGGCTGTAGCGGGCAAATGAGCAAATAAAACTTGCGTAAAAATAATAACAAAAGACAACCCCGTCGCCATTGACTTCCGATAGAACTTACATTGTTCATTATCGACAAATGTCACTTTCATATAGTGAAACGATACTGATTCAACATTAAGATCGCATTAAAATGATGTAAATCTTTCGTAACAAAAAAACTTATTGACACCTCCTTATCAGAATTGATATGAAGGAGCCCTAGTTTTAAAGGCGATGAGGCCTTCTCTGATGATCCATTGGGGAAGGCTTTTTTTATTTAAAGCCAAATTTATTCTAATTCTAAATAATAGGGGAAAACATATGTCAGTACTTCAAGAAATCAAAAAATTAAGCACGACCAATGGACACTCCCACAACGGACATTCAAAAGTCTCGAGTGATGTGACCGATATCTTCGGATCCAATGTATTTAATGACCGAGTGATGAGAGAACGCCTTCCTAAAGATACTTATAAAGCACTCAAAAAAGTAATCGAAAGCGGTTCAACTCTGACTATTGAAGTGGCTGATGTTGTGGCCAATGCCATGAAAGATTGGGCCATTGAAAAAGGTGCCACTCACTACACTCACTGGTTCCAACCATTAACCGGAAAAACAGCTGAAAAACACGACTCTTTTATTTCTCCAACCAACGATGGCGGAATTGTTATGGAATTTTCTGGCAAACAGCTCATTCAAGGTGAACCCGATGCCTCATCTTTCCCCAGTGGAGGCTTAAGAGCCACTTTTGAAGCCCGTGGTTATACAGCCTGGGATTGCACTTCCCCTGCTTTCCTCAAAGAAGATGGTGCTGGAAATGTAACCCTTACCATTCCCACCGCTTTCTGTTCCTACACTGGTGAAGCATTAGACAAAAAAACCCCTCTTTTAAGATCTATGGAAGCTGTTTCAAAACAAGCTCTCCGCGTTTTAAAAGCATTGGGAAATACCACATCTAAAAGAGTCACCGCCACCGTTGGTCCAGAACAAGAATATTTCCTTATCGACAAAAAATATTATGACCAACGTTTAGACCTTATTTCTGCTGGCCGCACCCTTTTCGGCGCCGCCGCTCCCAAAGGTCAAGAATTGGAAGACCAATATTTCGGAGCCATCAAAGATCGCATTTCATCTTTCATGAAAGATCTCGATACAGAACTCTGGAAAATGGGCGTTCTTTCTAAAACCAAACATAACGAAGTGGCGCCAGCTCAATATGAAATGGCTCCTATTTTCTCAACCACCAATATTGCCACAGATCACAACCAACTTGTAATGGAAACCATGCAAAAAGTCGCGCTTCGCCACGACCTGGTTTGTTTACTTCATGAGAAGCCCTTTGCGGGCGTTAATGGTTCTGGTAAACACAACAATTGGTCCTTGGCCACTGATGATGGTTTTAACCTTCTTGAACCAGGTAAAACACCTCATGACAATGAACAATTCTTGGTGTTTTTGGCGGCCGTTATTAACGCTGTTGACATACACGCTGACAAACTTCGCGCTGGTGCTGCCAACACAGGAAACGACCTTCGTTTAGGTGCCAATGAAGCGCCTCCCGCAATTATTTCCGTTTTCATGGGAGAAGAATTGACTGACATTCTCATGAGTCTTGGAAAAGGAAAAGAAGCCAAATCAAAAGGTCAACATTTCTTAGATATTGGCGTTGACTCACTTCCCAATCTTCCCAAAGATAACACCGACAGAAACCGAACCTCACCGTTTGCTTTCACCGGAAATAAATTCGAATTCAGAATGGTTCCTTCATCCTCTTCAATTGCCGGTCCCAACACAATCTTAAACACGATTGTAGCCGAATCTCTTGATGAAATTGCCGATCGTTTAGAAAAAGCCAAAGACGTGAACAAAGAAGCTGCTGCTATTGTTAAAGAAGCGGTCAATGAACATGGCCGCGTGATTTTCAATGGTAATGGTTACTCTGAAGATTGGGTTAAAGAGGCCAAAAAAAGAGGTCTGCCTAACATCACTTCTACTGTTGAAGCCATTGGCGCTATGGCCAATAAAGATGCCGTTCGCTTATTTGAAAAATATAAAGTTCTTTCAGGTGGAGAATTACACTCTCGTTATGAAGTGTATTTAGAAATCTACGCCAAGAACATCAACATTGAAGCACAGTCTTCAATTGCCATGGTCAAGAACCAATATATTCCTTCGGTGATTTCTTACTCAACTGAACTGGCCAACAGCGTTTCCAGCCTCAAAAATGCAGGCGCTTCAAACAAAGTTCAAAAAGACTTACTCGATCAACTTTCTGATCTTTTAGAGTCTGCCACTAAGAAATTAGGAACTCTTGAATCATTAACCAAAAAAGCTCAAAATTCAAAAGATGCGAAAGACAAAGCGGAAACATATCGGGACGACGTTGTGCCCGCGATGAACGCCCTTCGGGCCGACATTGACGCACTTGAAAACATTGTGCCCAGCAACAAATGGCCAGTGCCTTCATACGCAGAAATGCTCTTTAAGCTATAAAATTAGATTCCCTGCCTGCCAACGGGAAGACGTTTCAATAAAAAAAGCCTCCGCCAATATTTCTGGCGGAGGCTTTTTTATTGAAAAATTTATCTCACTATGCAACAGTGTTTTTCAAGAGCGGTTAAACGATATTCGTGAATAATCGCATTTCTATCTAATCTTATCTTAATGTGCTAGCAGAAAAAGCATCTACTTTATCCATGATTTTTTGAATATCCATTTTTGTTGCCATGGTTTCACGAATTTCTTTTACCTCTTCCTGAGTCTTAACAAGAGCTATCGCAATTCCGTTAATCTTTTGATCTATTTCCCTATTCTTTTCCAAGAATAGTTCTGTTGTTACATATTTTTCATTTTGTTTCATTATTTTCTCCATTTTGGAGGGTTCACTTTTTGAGGGAATCGTATTGTAGCAGAGATTAATAAAAAGTAAAAATTTTTATCAAAAAGACAGCGAATTATTAATAAATTTCTTCCATCTGGCGTGTTTTTAATGCTGAATCAGAAAACTCAATGGCAGGAAACATACAATCTGTTGTTTCAAGAAATTTAAGATAATCTAAATTAATTGATTGTGATTCAATTTGATGCGATAACTGTTTAAAACGATCTAAATGTTCTCGAAACCTTTTGGTTGCATATGAAACGGTCGTACCCGTTGTCATAATAAAGGCCCAATCACTAGATTGCAGAAGCAAAAGTTCTCTTAACATTTGGTTTAAGGCCCGCTTCAAATCTCCCCCTGCGCTTTCAAAACGAGTGGCGAGTTCTTCCATTTTCTGCTCTGCCCAATGTTGATGACGATAAATCCAACTATTGCCGCCATTAAGCCAAACCAAATTGTGTCCCTCAGATCCCCAGGTAGAAGGATTGGGTCGTTGTAACTGTCGAACAGGATATAAATCTAGATATTCACCAGGCGTCACCATTTTGACGGTAGCTTGATCAAAGTAACACTTGCGAATAAACATTTCTAAAAACTGTGGTCCCTCAAACCACCAATGTCCAAACAACTCAGCATCATAGGGTGAAATAATGATAGGAGGATTGGTTGTTTTCCCATTTAAATGTTGAACTTGAGCCTGACGATTGAATAAAAAATTACCAGCGTGTTCTGCTGCTTTTTCAAAAGCACGCTCTGGCTCGTAATATTGTTTTTCATGTAAACCACAGGAACCTGTGATTCGGTGATATTTAATTCCAATACCACGCCTTATTCCATCTGAATGTAAATAAGGCTTAATATAATCATACTCAGCGTCATAACCAAGATCTCGATAAAACTCCCGATAACTTGGGTCTCCTGGGTAACCTTCTTTGGAACTCCAAACCTGCTTACTTGATTCCGGGTCTCTGGCAAAAGCACTCACACCATAAGTGGTAACAACAGGGGCATACACGCCATCAACAGGTTGAGGGTCACCAAATAAGATCCCATGAGAATCAAGGAAAAAATACTCTAAGCCAGCTTCCGCCAAAATAGGCGCCACTCGGTCGTCATAACCACACTCTGCGAGCCAAATACCTCGGGGTGCTTTACCAAAAGTCATGGTGTGTTGTTTGACCGCCGATTTAACTTGCGCTCGAATGGCAGAAATAGAACTCATCAACGGAAGAAAGCCATGCGTAGCAGTACAAGTAATAAGCTCTAAATGCCCCGAATCTTGCAAACTTTTAAATGCCTGTAATAAATGGCCGTGATATTGGTTAAAGAGATAATTTCTCACATTTTCGAAATGCTCTTTATAAAAATAAGCCAACGAACCGATATGATTTGAAGAATTATTATTGAGCTCTTTTTCGATGATATCAAGGCGAGATTCAATATATGTTTTTAACCTTAATACAAGTAATTGATCCCCTAACATGGCACACAAGGGAGGAGTCACTGTCATTGTTAAACGAAAAGGAACACCTTCACAACGAAGCCGCTCAAACCGTGATAAAAGGGGAACATACGTTTCAACAACGGCTTCAAAAAACCAATCTTCTTCTAAAAAATCAGGGTATTCAGGATGCCGAATAAAGGGAAGATGAGCGTGCAGAACAAAAGCAATATAACCAGTGGGTGGACTCATCTTTATTTCCGCACAATAGATGAACTTGATTCATGGGCAATTTCAAAAAGAACATTTTTTTCTGAAGCGCCCAACGAATATGAATATTTCTCCCAACGGTGAGAACCTTTTTTCAACTTGCGGCTTTTATCTCGAACATTAATGAACACAGCTTCGGTGTAAGGACTTTCTGAATTTCGTGGAATACGAACCAAGCGAGACCGGAGTAAAACATTTATTTTCCCACTAGAATCCCAACCTAAAAGTTCAACGATATATTCATGCGCGGGGCTAACATCAAACCAAAAATCGCCCAAATCACTTAAACCTTGCCCTAAAACAATTTGAACTTCTTCAGTTTTGTCTATTAATCTTAAACCAAAAACAGAATATTCAAAACCACTCCATTCCCAAAATACATAGGCCTTTTCAGGGGATTGCACTAAAAAACTAAGCGTGTTAACTCCATAACGAATGGGAAGCAAAGGCCCCCACATTTCGATAAGTTTATCAATCTGTACTGGCTGAGAATGAATTTTATCTTTCATTTTCAATAATGCTTTTCGAGAACAAGGAAGCTGTAATAATTCAGAATACGCTTCGAAATGATTTTTAACAGACCGCGCAGATGCCCACTTTTTCAATTTAAAAGACGCGCGCTCAATAATTCCTTCAAAACCATGTTTCGTTTTATTTTTTGATCCCGATAAAACACTATCAATAAGGATAACCATATCCGATATCAAGAAACCGGCTTTCAACAAACTAACTCGCCCAAAGAATTCAAATCCTTCCGGATGAAACAATTCTCTCTCAATTCCTAAAAATGAAAGCATCGTGTGAGGAAAGTTACCTTGCTGCTTAACAGACGGAACAATGAGCAAGGTTTTGGTATTTTTAAATAGTGTAGAGGAGTCTTCTTGTTGTATAAAATAAGATAAAAGCCCTCCCTCCCATCCAAAAGATTGAATTAAATCGACAGGTTTCCCAATCCACTGAATTAATTTAATTGCCGATTTACATAACAAAACCTCTTGAAGAGGACTTTCAAGAATGGGGCTTTTCGTCATAAAAATAGCCGGAGATAAATTCCCACGAGTCAACTTGATAATTTCAATTGGATAATTCTGAGATAGCGTTACAGAGGTTTTATGAATTCTTGAAGCGGAAAGTTTTGTTTTAGGAAGAAGAGTGGGGTCATAAGGAATAAGAACACTTATTCGAATACCACTTTCAACTAGTTTAGGTATAACAGAACCTGGCCTTGATCGAACCTCCCCCTCGGAACGAAAAAAAAGGTCACTGTTGGAACACACCCACATCACATGAGGTGATTTTTTTGCGTTTATTTTCACCAAGCTATCCTCGATGAGACGGATCATCCATCCCCTTTATCTTCATGATCATATTCTAGTTGGGACTGTGCCTTCAATGATTTAAATCATTGAAGGAAACAGGGATGACGAAAAATATGTGAAAGGTCTACCCTCCTTTGTTCATGGATGGCAGACGAGTTTGTTTATTTACATCTTTACTTGAAGCAAATTTACCTTTGACTTGTTGTAGCCAAGATTTTTTAGGTGTAGCGTTATTTTTTTCTGGAGTATCAGTCTCCGCCGCAGCAGCAACACTCGCTGCATTCAGTGCGGCTTTCTCTCTTTCTTTACTATCGGCTATCTGATCTTTATCTAAATGACATTTTTTATATTTTTTTCCAGACCCACAATGACATTCGTCATTTCTTCCTAGCGTTGACATAAATTCTCCTAGTTTCAAACTTCTATTAACTATCCACTAATTTCTTTCCTCATCTTTGTATTAAGAATTTAGAACGTAGTAAATAGTTAATAGAGGGAAATTTTTCCTTGAAAAATTTCGGGGTGACAGGACTTGAACCTGCGGCCTCCTGCTCCCAAAGCAGGCGCTCTAGCCAACTGAGCTACACCCCGACTACAACTAACCTTCAAGTCAAAATATCATTTTTAATGAAAATGGAGAATGATGAATTATGAGGAAAAGTATCGAGAAACTTCGGTAAAAAAGACATGCGCGCTTTCAAGCAACACTCTAGCTTCCTTCTCGGAAATAACAAAGTCATATTCATAGTCACTCAATTGACGTTTTTCAAATGCCCTATTAAGCTCTCTTCCCAAATCTTTATGAAAAACTCCTGTCTTAATGAAATGCTCTCCAAAAGCAGAAATAACAGCTTTATGAGATGAAAAAGATAACTCTTTAGATAATAAAACTGCCTGAGCACCATAAAACATAGAATAATAGCTTCTAGAAGTGGCCGATTCAAAATCACCTGAATTAATTAACAACTCAGAACTTTCGAGATATTTTTTAGCTCTTTTAAGCAATAATTGAGATTCTTTCAAGCGGCTAAACCTTCTCGGCGAATATTTCTTAATAAGGGACTTTGTAGGTCAGTGTAATTCTTCTCTGAAACAGGATAAACAGAAAGCAAAACCCCATGTTGAAGGTTTAAATCAGTAATTATTTCAATCATGCGATCTATTTCTTCACCCGGTTTTATATGCCCTTTAATAACAACAACAATATCAATATCAGAATCTTCTGTAGCCTGTCCCCTAGCCCAAGAACCATATAAAATAATATTGGCCAATTGACTGCCATAGAGAAGTTCAATTTTCCCTCGAAACTCTTTTAAAATATTATCGATTTTCATTTGAATTCCAAAATATCATTTTTGATGAAAATGGAGAATGTTTAAAACGCATTACACTCAACCACCGCCCCTTCTTCAATCTGTTTTTCGGTAATGAGGAGAGACTTCACTTGAGTTGGTGAACGCATGATTTGGTAGGCAAACAATGGTTTTGTAGCAGATACAGGAATCTCATGCGTGGCATATGGAACCGTCATTGAAATCTGCCCTTTTTCATTTGCGATAGAAAAATGTGTGTAATTAAATTGTCGATCCGTGTTTGACTTAAGAATCAGTTGCAACATGACTCTCTCACCTGGTTTATAATTTTTCCCCACAATTTTGGCTCCGGTTACTTTTTCAAAAATTTTAAGTCCATTAAACCGATGTTCAAAGGTACCTTTTTGAGAGCGCATGGGAATCGTAACCAATTTGGGGACTTCATATACAAGTCTAAAATGTTCTACGGGTGGCGTTTTTTTCCACCTCAACTCACCATCGAAATATAAAAGATTATTTCGCAATAAAAAAGGCGACGCCTTTGCTTGTGCATATTTCGAGAAATCAGCTTCTCCTTTAAGAACCCCTTTCAAAAACTCAATCATTGTGTTATCTCGGTTATCTAAAACCAAATAACGAGACTGATACTGACTCATTATTTCTAACGCTTCAGTTTCTTGCATGGTGAGAGTCAAGCGAGCATAATCTTGCATGTGTTTAAGAAAGTCGGGCGTGGAAAAAGGACTGATCACAGTCGGGCGCTGGGCAATTCTAGCAATCATGTGACCATGATCCCGATGAGCGAAAACAGAATATTCTGGGGGCCCATCCCCCCGCTTTTGATAAGAAGTACTAGGAGTATGATCTCGCAACCAACCAAACGCGTTCATGGTTTGAGCAATATCATTTCTTTGACTTATTTCAGGGCCTCTTTTGTCAAAATGCTGCGTCCATCCCAAATGAGTTAACTGAATAAAAAAAGGAGCAAAGATAACCAAACGAAAACTTTTCCACGACTTACAATAATCCCACAACAACCAAAAACCAATAGAGGCCTGTAAAGCCATCCATGGAAATAAATATTGAACATAAAGAAAGTGGCTAAACCCAGTCAATATTCCATAGAAGAAAAAGATGCCGCAAATGGCAAAGAAAAAAAATGGTTTTTGGTTTCTTCTAAAAAAAGAAATGGTCCCAAAAGGCACCATCAAAACAAAAAGGGTAAAAATGCTTATCCAAAGAGGGTAATACGTTTTAATAGAAACTTCTTCTCCTTGAATGGAATTGAGAACATTTCCTACCAATAAAAACTGCGCGCCTTCTTTTATTCCTCCAATAATTTTAAAGCTAACCCCCAATAAAACCAACATCAAAACGCCATAAAAGAGTGTCTTTATAGTGGGCGAAAATTTATTTCTATTTAAAAAGACATAACCTATTAAATGAATCAAAAAAAGAAAAAGAATCAGCAGTGCTTGAAAAAGTGACGTTTGATCGTACCGAATGGCCAAAGTTCCTCCGACAGGAGTACTTAAACCCGCCAGACAAGAAAAAATGATTGCCGTAATAAATGAAAAACAAGAAAGCTTAAACAATTCCTTTTCAAAAAAAAGGGTTGAAAGAGAAAACGTAAAAAGGATAAACAAGCCAAACTGAATGGAAGAGACATTAAAAAAACTCATAAGACCAACGAGAGAACCAAAAAGAGTGGCTGTCAAAATACCAGGTTTTTCATGAAACCAAGCCATCAAAACCACGCCACTCATAATTAATAAATTAATGAAATAGTGATGATCTATATAGCCCAACTCTGAATAGCCTACATTCTGATATGACAATGCATATAAAAGGCTCGCAATAAACGCAGTTCTAAGACTCATATAACGCAAAATAAAAAAGAAGAATAAAAGGACTGAAAAAGAATCAAACACGCAAGGCATAAAACCAACAAATGTCTGAACGGTTAATGGAGAAGCGCCCATCACTTTCAAAGGCAAAGCTAAAGTGGCCAAAAAAAGAGTGTATCCAGGGGGCCAAGGAACATCTGGCGTCTGAGGAAAATAGTGGTAAGTATCTTTAAATGGAACCTTCGGATATTGATCAAGGGTTATTTCAACCCGTCTCATGTGATAAGTACTATCAAATATTTCGAAATTTCTAAAACCAGGTTCTATCTTTTGAAAAAAATAGCTTGAAGATGAAAATACTCGCGCTGACAAAGCCAGCAAAAACAATATAAGCGCCGCTCGAATGCTATTTCGATTAATCAATATTTTTCTTCTTCATCCGAATCCAAATTATCAAGGGTATCATCTTCAATATCTTCATCAGTAAAATCGATTGGAACGCCTTTAAACTTTCTTAGCTCTTTTTCTGATGGCTCATCTTCAAAGTCTAAAACTTTTTTCCTTTTTGTCTTTTTAGGCATTTCAGAATCTTTTTGTAACTTTTTATGATTTTTTGGCATTAGATCACCTCAAAATTTTAAAAATATTAGTACTGTTTTAGCATCCTTAGGGTTTTATTTTCAAGAGGATAATAAAAAATTTATACAATCATTGTCATTCCCCATTTAGGAGTTATTCATGAGTTCCCCAAACGATACACGCAAACACAGCAAAACCGTTACCGAAGGGTATGAAAGAGCCCCTCATCGTGCCTTTTTCCGAGCGATGGGCTTAGATGATAAAACCATTCATCAACCTTTCGTAGGTGTTGCCAGTAGTTGGAATGAAGCCACCCCATGCAATATGACTTTAAACCGCCAAGCGCAACTCGCTAAAAAGGGCGTTAATGAACATGGTGGAACCGCACGAGAATTTGTCACCATCGCTGTTTCAGATGGAATTGCCATGGGCCACGAAGGAATGAAAGCCTCTCTCATCAGTCGCGAAATTATTGCGGATTCCGTTGAGCTTATGGTTCGTGCACATTGTTATGATGCACTCGTCACCTTGGCGGGCTGCGACAAAAGTCTCCCTGGAATGATGATGGCCATGCTTCGGCTAAACATCCCTTCTATCTTTTTATACGGTGGAACCATTCGTCCTGGAAATTTCCGAGGAAAAGATGTCACTGTTCAAGATGTTTATGAAGCCGTGGGCTCTTATGCCGCAGGCAAAATGAATGACGCCGATTTATATGAAATGGAATGTTCAGCCTGTCCCGGTCTTGGTTCCTGCGGTGGACAATTTACCGCAAACACCATGGCCTGTGTGGCCGAAGCCATTGGCCTTGCCCTTCCCGGCTCCAGCTCTCCCCCCGCAGAAGAAATCGCTCGTGACCAATACGCGGAAAAATGTGGAATTCAAGTGATGAATCTGCTCAAAATGAATATTCGCCCACGAGATATTGTGACTCGAAAAGCATTGGAGAACGCGGTTGCTATTGTGGCGGCCACCGGTGGGTCTACCAATGCAGCGCTTCATTTACCAGCCCTCGCCAATGAAGCGGGTATTAAATTCACTATCGATGATGTTCAAAAAATTTCAAATCGTACACCTCTTATTGCCGATTTAAAACCTGGTGGAAAATATGTGATGCAAGATGTTGATAACATTGGTGGCGTTCCTGTTATTATTAAAACATTGCTTGACGGTGGATATTTACATGGCGACTGTTTAACTGTGACAGGTAAAACACTCAAGGAAAATGTGGCTTATGCTTCACTTCCCTTGAACCAAGATGTGGTGGTTTCAACTTCCAAACCGTTAGATAAAACAGGTGGCCTGGTTATTCTCAAAGGCAATTTAGCCCCAGAAGGAGCCGTCATTAAAGTAGCGGGCGTTAAAAAACGAATTCATAGGGGACCCGCAAAAGTGTTTGATGGAGAATATGCCGCTATGGACGCCGTAAAAGCCAACAAGATCAAAAAAGGCGATTGCGTTATTATTCGTTACGAAGGGCCGAAAGGGGGCCCTGGCATGAGAGAAATGCTCGGTGTGACAGCCGCCATTGTTGGACAAGGCTTAGGATATGAATGCGCACTTTTAACCGATGGGCGCTTTAGCGGAGCAACCCGCGGCCTTATGATTGGCCACGTGGGCCCTGAAGCTCAAGCGGGAGGCCCGATTGCCATTATCAAAAATGGCGACATCATTGAAATCGATGCTGAAAAAGGAAAACTAAACGTTAAAATTTCTGCGGCCGAAATTAAAAAACGTCTCAAAAAATGGAAACCCAAAAAATCAATGTACAATGCTGGCGCTTTGCATAAATATGCTCAATTGGTGGGACCTGCTTTTTATGGCGCCGTAACACATAAGGGACCGGCAAAATACTAATTATTACTTTTCAAACATGGATGCATCTAATAAACGTGAACCGTGGATAATTCGTAAAACAAAAACTGTATCACCAGTAATTCTTATGATAGTGCGGTAGTGTTCATAAATAAGATGCCGATAATTAGTCCCCAATAATTCGTTCTCTGTTATTAAAGGACATCGCATTGGAAAATAACTTAATTTGATAACCTGATTTTCCAATTGAGCTATAAATTTAGAGGCATTTTCCCTACTGTCATTAGCGATGTATGTCCAAATTTCTTCAACATCCTGCTTTGCTGAAGATGTAATTTGAATACTAAACTTTATGGGCATTTTTAAAAGATTTTAAAAATTTCTTCATAGGAGTGGTTCTTTTTGATTGAATATCTTGCTCAGCCTGAACAAGCATCTTTGAAAGATTACTTGCTTTTAAATATTTTTCGTACGTTTTTGCATCAATAAGAATAGCATCTGCCCTCCCATTCACCGTCAGCACAACCGGCCTTCCTGTTTCGTGAATTTGAGCAAGAATATCTTTCGTGTGTCTTTTCAAATCAGTCACAGATCGAATATCATCATTAAAATTAAAAACCATACGATTCCTCCAGAAACGCTTTATTTAATATCTAATATAGCATCAGATATAATGCTTTACAATACCTCTCTTAAGGAGAAAAAACCTATCATTGCAAAGTTTTATAGCTAAGGTAAAAAGACCGGCCTCGTCGGACAACGTCTAAAACAAATCCTTTCTTTTCATCGAGCGTTTTCTCTAATTTTTTTAGATCTTGAACATTACCCACTTCTTTTCTATTAACGGCACGAACCACGTCGCCTTCCAGGAGTCCGGCTTCCACCGCTAAACATTGCGCTGGTAAATCAATCAAAAGAACGCCTTCTATAGCATCATCAATTTTATAGTTTTGCCTGAGCATATTATTGAGATTGGAAAATTGAGCGCCCAACCATTCCACCTGGGACAATGATTCAGAAGGAGAAGAATCGTCATCATTATTTTTCAGTTCGCTCATATTCTCTTGTTTTGGCATAACAGCCGTTGTTAGTTTCAAAAATTTAGACGACCCATCACGCAACACTTTAATAGATACCGTTCTGCCTGGATTTGCCGCAGAAACAAGATCCTGCAATGTTTGGACTTTGTCAATTTTTTTGCCGTCAAATTCAAGAACAATATCCCCTCGTTTGAGGCCCGCTTTAGAAGCAGGTGAATTTGGAACAACTTGATTAACCAGTGCCCCCTTCGTATCACTCAACCCAAACTGACTGGCTATGACTTCATCAACTGGTGCAATTTCAACGCCCATCCAACTTCTTTCCACAAATCCTTTTTCAATGAGGTCTTTAATCACCACTTTGGCATCATTAACAGGAATGGCAAAACCAATTCCAGAAAAAACGCCCGTCGGAGCGTAAATAGCCGTGTTTATTCCAATTAATTGACCAGAGATATTGACCATCGGCCCACCAGAATTTCCGCGGTTAATCGCAGCATCTGTTTGCAAAAGATTTTTAAACGTTTTCCCCTCTATGGAAAGAGATTGGCGAATGGCTGAAATAACTCCAACGGTTAAGGTTTGTTCAAGGCCGAAAGGTGACCCAACCGCAATGGCCCAATCACCAATTCGAACTTTAGAAGAATCACCCAAGGGAACAAAAGGAAAATTTGTGGCGGACTTAATTTTTATAACGGCTAAATCTGTTCGAGGATCTAACCCAATGACTTTTCCTTTAAAAGATTTACCATCGATTAAGGTAACGGTGAGTTGATCGGCCCCTTGAACCACATGGTTATTGGTGAGAATATACCCTTCTTTATCAATAATAACCCGGAACCCGTTCCTTCTTGCCTTTGCTCTCGTTCACGCGGACGTTGTTGTGGTAGACCGTCACCATGAAAAAATCGGTAAAAAAATTCGTTTGGATCTCCATAATAAAATTCAGGGTCTTGTGAAACTTTTGTAATTTGAACTGCAGAGATATTAACGACAGCAGGTTTGACTGCTTCAGCTACTTTCGCAAAAGAATCTTGCAGAGAAACCACTTGAGGATCGGGTGTTACCAGTGTTTTTGATTCTGATTTAAGAACCTCTGGCTCTTTGCTGGGGAGAATTTTTTCCCACCATCCTTTTTGATTTCCAAAAACCGCTGTTGAAGTGATAAGCACAAATATAAATAATTTAATTAACCGAGAATGAAACATTTTTCCCTCCGTTTTATTTATTATTTTCTTGGATCTCCGTAAAAAGAGCAATAGAACTGGTGTATCCATGCAAATAGGTACGCCCACTGACAGGGCCTATTTCCCCATTACAAAAAAATCCTCCAATAGGAATATCACCAACGACTGATTTAATGATTGAAGAATCATAATTTTCTTTTCCATACAGTCTTTTTCCTCTACCTAAACATGAAAACAAAACAGCTCCCGCATTCGCTGGGTTTCCAGTTAAAAAACCTTTTTCTTTAAATGTTTTTGAGCGTCTGAGCATCACGTGAAGATCATCTCTCGATGTATTAGCATCTCTTAGGTGAAATTGAACTGTCTGCCCTTTTCGTAGAAATGAACCGATGGCCATCATGCCATTATTTTGATCAAGACCGATGATGTTACGGATTAAGAAATCACCTTGTTTGGGATCTTTTTTAAAAGGATCCATTAAAATTCCTAAAAAAAGAGAGGATTGCAGCAATTCTTGATCGCGAGGAGACAGTTTGTCATACAATCCTTGCAAATAAGTTAAAGGTGTCGTATTTCCAACTTCCATGAGAACATTTCCATCAGAAGAAGTAATAGTTAACGGATCCCCAATGGGGCGACATCCTTGAGCAACAACCGCCTCTACTTTAATATTTCCCGATAAAACAACTCCCACAGCTCCTTTCGAGAAAACTTTCCCATCACAAATCAATAAGTTTTCATTTATCTGAGTACCCCCAGATGCCAATCCGCCTACTTTCGGTGAATGAGGGAATGCAAAATCAAGCCCGGCAATGAAGGAATCAACATCCAAAGAAAAAGGATCAGAAAAAACCATAAAAGAATTTTCTTGATCACCATCAATACCCACAAGGTCTCTCCATTTTTTTGGTGGTGCATCACCATCAGGAAGGTTTTCTTGCTGAAATTGAAATGTTTTTATATTGACCTTAGGAAGAGAGGCCACCGTTAAAGAAACGGCCGCCTGATCTTCACATTCATTGCCGTTACCAATGACACCACCACCTGTGCATCCGATAAAATGTTTTGCTCCTAAACTTTTTGAAATGTCGGACCATAAATCAATAAGCTCCGAACGGAACGCAGCGGAAACGAATATAAACGCTAAATCCGCTTTCTCTTTACCAAGGCCTGCTTTGGCTTCTAGAGCGGCTTCTTTTAGCGACCTTTCAAGTGAGGAAGAACTTTTTATGGTAGAAAACCATTTCATAAATTTGCGTGCTCTTTATAAATACATTTATTCATAACCACTTTAAGTCCCGCTTCGATCGCTTTTTCAGCGGCGGCATTATTAATCACGCCTTCTTGCATCCAAATGAATTTAACTTTTCTTGAAATGGCTTCATCAACAACACTTGGCACATTTTCTGATCGAATAAATAAATCAACCATATCAACCGACTCTGGTACCTCAGATAACGATTTATAAACCTTAATTCCTAATATCTCAGAATGTCCCGGATTAACACCAACAACATGAAACCCGTGATCCACCAAATATTTCGAAATCCAATGACTGGGGCGTTCTTCTTTTGGAGAGATACCAACCACCGCAATAGATTTTGTTTGAGATAAAATTTCTTTTATTTCTTGAGAAGTTGCCTGAAACTTTGGGAATTCGCATCCACCATCCATTTAATTATTCTCCTTTGATTCTTTTAAAACCGGCAAGTTTTCTTTTTTCCACATTTCAATTCCACCCTTCATGTTAAATACTTGGGAATATCCTAACTTTTCTATTTTCCGCTGTGCCCAACCGGACCGCACACCCACGGTACAATACACCACGATGATTGAGTTTTTATTTTTAGGCAACACATCTTTCTTTTCATTAACCTGTTGATAAGGAATAAATAAAGAGCCCTCAATTCGTTCTCTTTTATATTCTTCTTCTGTTCTCACATCAATAAAAACAGCTTTATTGGCTTTTTTTAACACGGCCGCTTCATCAACAGACATTAAATTCCTACTCGCGTATAAAAAATATACGCCTAAAACAGTAGTTAAAATAAACAAAAAATAATATTTACGCATATTACCCTGGATTCCCGATAGAGACATTCGGGAATGACGGATTATTGAAACCTTTAACAAATTCTTCTAATCCTTGTTCCCAGGGAGGCAAACAAATTTCTTCTGTTCTCACCGTTGTTAAAGCGGAATAAGGTGGTCGAAAAGCAGGACGTGGAAACTCTTTGGTTGTCACTGGGTGGACTTCTGTTTTGATTCCCATCAGCTCATAAAATGTTTTTGTTAAATCAAACCATGTGGTAACACCATGACCAGCCAAGTGATAAACCCCACTCACATTTTTTTCAATTAATTGTAACAAGCCTAAAGCCAAATGAGGCGCAAACGTGGGAGAACCGAATTGATCATTGACCACGCGTACCAAAGGTTTGTTGATTTGGCCATACATGGTTTTTAAAAAATTTTTACCATGCCAATGGTAAACCCAAGCCGTTCGAACGACCAAATGTTGTAAATCTATTTTTATGACTGCCACTTCGCCTTCACGTTTGCTTTTTCCATACACAGATAAAGGGCGAGTGGCATCTTTTTCGTGATAAGGCCGCCCCAACAAACCGTCAAACACATAATCGGTTGAAATGTGAACCAACTTAACGTTGTTTTCAGAGCAAATTTGTGCCAAAAAACCAGGCGCCTCACGATTGATACGATAAGCTTCTTCCGCTTGAGTTTCAGCGCCGTCAACATTTGTAAATGCAGCAGCATTAATAAGAACATCTGGTTTTTCATGGACAATGACTTGGGCCACTTGTTTTTGATTGGTGATATCGAATTCTAATCGGTTTAAGGCAACAATTTGGGCTCTACTCTTAAGGTTTTGGAGAGCATTTCCCAACTGACCCTGGGCACCAGAAACGAGGATTTTCATTTTTTAAAATATTGTGAGAAATGTTTTGTTTTTGAAATAATCTCATCCAAACTAAAACCCCCAACATCTTTAGAAGAAAGAATGGGGTTTCCATTGGGCCAGCGTATGGCTAACTTGGGATCATTCCATAAAAGAGAAACTTCGCTTTTAGGGTCATAATAATCAGTACATTTATATTCAATCTCAACCACGTCACTCATTGAATAAAAACCGTGCGCAAAACCGAGAGGCACATAAACTTGTCTAAAATTTTCAGCTGAGAGTTCATACCAATCCCACTGTAAAAAAGTAGGAGATCCTGGCCTTAAATCAACCACCACATCGTAAATTTCACCTTGCAACACTCGTATCAGTTTTCCTTGGGTATGATTCAGTTGCAAATGGAGCCCTCTTAAAACGCCTTTACTGGAACGGGAATGATTATCTTGAACAAAAGGCGCTTCAACCCCCAATTCTTGATATTTGGTTTGCTGATAACTTTCAAAGAAAAACCCACGGTCATCTTTAAACACGCGAGGTTCAATAACAATAACTCCATTTAATTTACTGGGAATAATTTTCATTTAAGAATTCTTTTTTTCAATCAGTTGAAGTAAATATTTTCCGTATTCGTTTTTAAGCGGCTCAGCTAATTTTTTCAGCTGATCAGGCGAAATGTATTTGAAATGAAATGCGATTTCTTCTAAACAAGCCACTTGTAAACCCTGCCGCTCTTCAATGGTTTGAATAAAATTCGACGCTTGTAACATGGATTCCGGAGTTCCCGTATCCAACCACGCAAATCCGCGTCCCATTTTTTCAACAAAAAGTTCACCAGAACTTAAATACAATCGGTTTAAATCTGTAATTTCAAGCTCCCCCCTCGAGGAAGGTTTTAATTTGGCAGCCAGAGAAACCACTTTGTTGTCATAAACATAAAGGCCTGGCACCGCATAATCAGATTTAGGCGTTTTAGGCTTTTCTTCAAGGCTGATTGCCTTCCCTGTTGAATCAAACTCAACCACACCATATCGCTCAGGGTCCTTAACTTGATAAGCAAAAATGGTAGCACCTTTATTTCGAGAAGCGGCTCTTTCCAAAAGCTCTGGAAGCCCGTGCCCATAAAAAATGTTATCTCCCAAAACCAAGGTGACAGAATCACTACCCACAAAATCTTTTCCAATAATAAAAGCTTGAGCCAAACCTTCTGGTTTGGGTTGGGCCGCATAAGAAATATGTAGCCCTATCCAAGAACCATCTCCCAACAATCTTTTAAACGCTTCTTGTTCGTGCGGGGTGGTGATAATCAAAATATCTTTAATACCAGATAACATTAAAGTAGAAAGCGGATAATAAATCATGGGTTTATCGTAAACAGGAACAAGCTGTTTACTAATACCTCTTGTAATCGGGTGAAGGCGGCTACCCGATCCGCCCGCCAAAATAATACCTTTCATGATTTTACCAACCCCAAACGTTCTCGTCGGTATTTACCAGATTGCACCAATTCACACCATTGTTTGTGTTCAAGGTACCATTCCACGGTTTTTTTCATATTTTCTTTATAGGAGTGTTTCGGTTCCCATCCGGTTTCTTTTCTGAATTTGGTGGCATCAATTGCGTAACGTTTATCGTGACCGGGGCGATCTGGCACAAACGTTTTCAACTCTTTATAAGAAGAAATGTTTTTATCTTTTAAATTTTGGTTTTGTTGAATGGGTAAAAACTCATCTAACAAAGAACAAATGGTATCAATAGTTTGTAAATTGGTTTTCTCGTTTTCGCCGCCAATATTATAGGTTTCCCCCACTCGACCTTTTTTCCACGCTAAATAAAGCCCCGCACAGTGATCTTCTACATATAACCAATCGCGAACATTGCTGCCGTCGCCATAAATAGGAAGCGGTTTTCCTTCCAACGCATTTAAAATGACGAGCGGAATTAATTTTTCAGGAAATTGAAACGGCCCATAATTATTTGAACAGTTGGTTACAATCACTGGAAGGCCATAAGTGTGGTAATAAGCTTTGGCCAAATGGTCACCTGCTGCTTTTGAAGCCGAATACGGAGAGCGCGGGTCATAAGCGGTGGTTTCTTTAAAAGCCCCTGTTTTACCTAAACTGCCATACACCTCATCGGTAGAAATTTGAAGATAACGAAACTTTTCTTTATTTTCATCGGAAAGACCCGCAAAATATTTTTTGGTTGATTCTAAGAGGACCATGGTACCCATCACATTGGTGTTAATAAAAACATGGGGGCCTTCAATAGAACGATCGACATGCGTTTCAGCGGCCAAATTAAACACGCCTTGAGGTTCATATTCTTTGAAGATATTCGCCATCATATGAGAATCTTGAATATCGGCTTCAACAAAAACAAATCGCGGGTGATGCATAACTTCTTTAAGACTCGCTAAGTTCCCTGCATAGGTGAGTTTGTCAACAACAATAACCCGGTCTTGAGATGAGTTTAAGATGGTTCGAACTAAATTGGAGCCAATAAAACCGGCCCCACCAGTAACAATAAGCGTATCCATAGAAATTTTTCCTTACCTGAGAGTAAAAATTAAATGTAATTTATTATCTCATTTTATGCCTGATAATTCACCTTATGATGTTATTGTTGTAGGCGCGGGGCTTGCGGGCCTTACGGCCGGTTATTATTTATCTAAAAAGGGCTCCCAAGTTCTTATTTTAGAAGAAAGCGCGCGCGCAGGCGGCATGGTTTATTCTTCTTTAAAACAAGGTTATTTGCTTGAACACGGCCCCCAAACCGTTCAACCCAAAAAAGAGCTCATCGAACTTTTGAGTGATATCGGTATTTTAGACCAAGCGATTTATTCTAACCCCAAGGCCCCTCGATACATTTGGCAACAAAACACTCTTAAAAAAGTGCCCATGGGTCCTGCAGAACTTCTCAAAACAAATTTATTATCTTTAAAAGCCAAAGTTAGATTGTTATATGAGCCTTTTATTTCAGCTCAAAATATTAACAACGAAAATATTTTTGACTTTGCCCAACGAAGAATGGGCATTGAGGTGGCAAAAAATCTTATTTCCCCCTTTGTTTCTGGTGTTTGGGCAGGGGATCCACACTTATTAGACATTCAATATTCATTTCCTCAGCTAAAAAATTTTGAACTAAATCACGGAAGTATTTTCAAAGGAATCGCCCATTCATTAAAAGAAAAAAAAGCTCCACTTCCCAAAGGACTTCTTTCTTTTCCAAAAGGACTTGGAGAAATACCACAAAAACTCTCTACCCTTCTTAAAGAAAAGATTCGTTTTAACTCTTCAGTTGAAAATATTTCATTTCAAAACGATGAATGGGCCCTTCTGTTGAAAAGTGGCGAGACATTGATCACAAAACAATTAATAATCGCTTCCCCTGCCCATAAAATACAAGGAACTCTTCAAGGAGTTTCAAAAGAATTATCTGAAAATTTAAAAAGACTCGAATATGCGGCCGTCAAAGTTTTATCGCTGGGGTTTGATGAAAGTCTATTCACAAAAAATACAAACGGTTTCGGGTTCTTAGTGGCACCTGATGAAAAGAAATCATTTTTGGGTTGTATTTTTAGCTCTCATTTATTCCCAAACCGCGCCCCTCAAGGGAAAAAATTATTAAGTCTTTTTATTGGTGGCACAACTCAGAAAGATAAATTCAATCAAAACGAAGATACCCTTCTCTCTGACATCCTCAAAAACTTAACAGACATGCTGGGGTTAAACGGACCCCCTGAATTTATTCATTGGACCCGCTACGATAAAGCGATCCCGCAATACAACCAAAATTACTCACAAGTCATCGACACTATCAATGACATAGAAATAAAATATCCCACTCTCCACTTTATCGGAAATATGCGCGGCGGCATTTCCGTTGGAGATGTAGTTAAAACAGCGAAAGAAAGAGTTTTGTCTAGCTGAATAAAACCTTGCAAAATGAATATACCATTGAGTATTGAGAACTGTGATGCTAAGATAGCATCTAATAAAAATCTAATTAGATGTGAGGTTAACCTATGTTTAATATTAGCGAAGACATTCATTCTCTCACCGACTTTAAACGCCACACTTCAAACTATGTGAAGAAAATAAAATATCGCCGCCGACCCATGGTTCTTACTATCAATGGAAAAGCCGCCATTATCGTCCAAGATGCAGGTTCTTACCAGAAATTAGTGGAACTTGCAGATCAATATGAAGCCCTTTCTTTTGTTCAAAAGGGCATTGCACAATCCAAAAAAGGTAACGTCATATCATTAGAGAAGTTTGATAAGCATATGCGCAAAAAACATGCCATATTGCGTTAAGCTGACCCCCCAAGCACAAAAAGATACAGAAGACTTATATAAATGGATTATTCGACGGGCACCACATCAAGGGACCACTTGGTATAACGGATTAATTAAGGCTATTGCCTCTCTCGCTTATTCCCCTCAACGATGCCCCGTTACTATTAAAGGTAAAGAGCTGAATAAACCAGTTCATCAATTGTTATATGGAAAAAGACCCTACAGAATATTTTTTTGGATTATGAATCAAGAGGTACATGTTTTACATATTCGTAGGGGCGCCCAAAAACCATGGAGACCTAAAGAACTATGATACGACTTGACGAAATACTTGACGTAAACTTGACGTAACGGTAAACTACCGAAGTCATGTATAAACCCATTTTTGAAATAACACCCGAACTACTGCGATTGATATCAGAAGCCACGGAATTAAAAACATGGATCCACGAATCACTGATCAATGTGCCGTGGCTTCCCCAACTTCAAAAAGAAACAATCATTCGACTTACGCATTCTTCAACATCGATTGAAGGAAATCCTCTTTCATTAGATGAGGTTGAAATGCTCCTAGATGGGAAAAAAACTTCTGGGTCAGATAAAGACAAACTCGAAGTCACCAATCAATACAAAGCTCTCAAATGGGTTTCCAAGAAAAAGGCGAGAAAAATTATTACGGAAAAATCCCTTCTGACACTCCATAAAATCATTACTAATAAATTGCTTTCTGATAAAGCGTCAGGGCATTATAAACAGCGTTCCAATAGAGTTATTAATCCAAAAGGGCACACCGTTTATTCCCCTCCTCCTCCAGAAAAAGCCGAAGCCTTAACCCAAAATTTAATTGAATGGATCAATTCAGATGAAGCAAAAAAATTACATCCCATTATGTTATCGGCCATTGCTCATTTTCAACTTGTTTCGATTCACCCTTTTTCAGATGGAAATGGCCGCATTTCAAGAGCACTGGGAATATGGCTTTTATACGCGCGCGACTTTGACATCGACCATGTCTGCGCACTTGATGATTATTTTAAAAATGAGCATCAACTTTATTACGACAAATTAACTCAAACAAGAGAGTTAGATGACGATTTAACTTATTGGCTTAAGTACGTGGCCAAAGGCGTGGTTCATACATTAAAACAGACCAAGGAGCGGATTCTCTCGCTCCAAATTTCCCACAAGGGGTCAAAAATCATTCTTACCAAACGTCAGGAAGAAGTGCTGCGTCTGCTTCGAGATAAAGGCCGGCTCAAAGCACCTGACATTGAGAAAGCCTTTGATTTAACCCGCGCCCGTGTGGCGCAAATCATGAAACCCTTAACGGATGCTGGATTTGTCATTCGGGAATGACGCCCACTTCGTCGTTAGCTCTAAACGCTAAAGAGACACTCAAGTCGACATCAAAGACAGCTGCGCTTTAAACTTGGGAAGCCCCTAAGCGGTACTCATCCAAATTAAGAAAGGTTCAATGTGTTATCTGTTGACTCTATTTTAATTTCCCATTTTTCATTGATTGGTTATACCCCGTCTTTCCACTAAGCTACCAATAACAAACTTATGAAGAACGCTCGCCATAAGTGTTTGATAAGGAATTCCTTCTTCTAAAGCCTTAGATTGGATGCCTTCCAAATCGACAGAGGATAATCGAATGTTCACTCTTTTGTTTTTTTTGACTGTGGTTTGAGCAAACTTCTTCAGCCGATGTATTTCTTTTCTTAAATTGCTTATCGATTTCCATTCCCCCCGAGCAATAGATCTGACAATTTCTTTTTCTTCGTTTTTATATGAAGACATTTATTCACCTCGTTTTAAATAATTTTTAGTTAATTTTCGATCGGGAAATATTGTTTTTAAAAAAATCTCCTTTTTCGTCTCGACAAATGGAACACTATAAACATAGTTCGCGATCTCAACAACAATAACCCTCTGATTGGGATACTTTTTTTTATTTTTATGCTCAATTATATCCAGAATTTTACCGTCTTCTATAAGAAGGAGAACTTGCTCAAAACTAACACCCCTCCAAACCTTAAGCCATTCATTTTTTTCATAATTCCAGACAATTAATTTCATAATTAAACTATTTTACTTGACGTGTGCCTTTTGTCAACACAGAAATAATTTGGCGGTATCTCTTTAGCATTTTAGTGTCTCTTTAGCAGTATTACTTTAGCATCTTGAGTGAATTCAAGAGGTGCAAGTCGTCATCCCCGAAATTCTCTATCGGGGATCTAAACTTTGACAAAAAATAGATTCCCGATAACTACATTCGGGAATGACAGCCACTCCGTCGATAACTCAGAACGCTAAAGAGACACGCATTTTAAGTAAATTTAGAATCCAGTTCATGTTACACCGAATAATTCAGTTGAAATGAATTACCGTACATAGTTCTGAAATATTTTTTTGAACGCAACTGCGCTTTAAACTTGGGAAGCTGCTAAGTTGTATACATCGTCCAAATTACTGATAAGGCTGGCAGGAGCTATTTGAACAACCATAGAATTCATTAAGTCATTGAGGACGGCGAAAAGGGCCAGGCGTTTTAAGTCTGATTCATTGAAGAATTGATCGTTGAGCCCTTGTTTTAACCAAGCTGGAATAAATACACGAGAAAAACCACTATCAACAGTGGTGACCCATTCAGGTCGGGCTTGTTTTACAGCCGCTTCAATCTGCTTGAAGTTGGCATTGGGTTCTTGATAGGGAACTTGAATGACAATCATGTGCTCGGCTAAACCAGGCATTTTGGCTATTTCAGCCATGGCATAATTGTAAGCGTTCTCGTTATTTGCAATTAAAACTTCTTTTTGAAGCCTCACAGCGCCAGAAGTCTGCTGACGACGAGCAAAGGCAATTGAATTATTAATTTCTTTGCTACTTTGAACAAATCGATAGTTCAGGAGCATATCGGGAGTGATGTCTTTCGTGGTTTGATAAATACTTTCCATAGAGCCTGCGAGCATTTTTTCTTCAGCAGTCTGATCTCTCCTCATAAATAAATTCCAAATATTGCGCGCCATATTAAAACGAACTCGCTGAACAAGGTCGGGATCTTGATCGTCTGTCATTGACTGGTTGAGGCGTTTATGCGCGTAGTGAGAAATATCGCCCCAATTATTTCCGGTTTTTTCTAGTTCATTATTTTTTATGGAGGATAAACCTAAGGAAATAGGTTGAGTTTTTAACACATTATTTAACTCTCTTATTAGAACAATGCGGTTTTTCTCGTTAGAGGACAGCGTTCGTACCACAGGGTCCTGAATTAATTTTCGGGCAGAGACCGTGTTAGGTAAGATGGCTAATTTTTGTAAGAGCGCCCAAGCAAGAATAACCACACTCGCAGCAATAACAAGAGGATTTGTAATAAATAAAAATGGCGCAGAAGCCAGTAACCCCATCCCCAATGTTCCTGTTCCAGCAGAAGCAGAAAAAGTTATAAAGCCCCATTTTTGAAGCATGACGGGCCAAACCAAATAAATAACAGTTAAGAATAAACCGCCAGCCAAAGTGGCCAGAAGAAGTGCCCTTAAAATTCGATATCGTAACGTAAACGAACTGGGTTTCTCGGCAGATACAACTCCCAATGTCACAACCGAGGCCAAACGTCGCGCCACAGTGGTTGTTTTTAAAGAGAAAATACTGAATAATTCTTGCATGTAAAGAGCAATAAAACGATGCGCGTCCCAGTTGTCCTGAATAAGATAAATACGGTTAGAAATTTGAACTGCGCGCGAATCGGCGGCTTCTATAGGGGCATTTAAGGCTTTGAGAACATCATCTGATTTCATATTTCCTAAATTACGACCTTCTCTTAAGTCGATTAAAATATCTTTAATATTTTTATTCTTAATTTTTTGTTCTCTTAATAATTTCTCAAAAACATTCTGAACTTCAGGAATTCGAGAAATATTTTCGGGCGTGAGATCTTCTCGTGTCAGAACTTTAAATGTTCCTTGACCTTGTTTATATTGCTCATGCAACAAAGTCAGTCTGTGCTTAATATTCTGGAACAAGAAATAGCTGACGATGATTCCGACCACTAAAACAAAAACAAACATAACAACCACGAGCATGGCTGCAATACCGGCTTCTTTTAACTGCACGACGAACAAATAGTTACCAATATTATAACTGACCACACCAGCCACGGCTGCAATTGAAAACCACATGAGCCTAAACGAATTGGCTACAAAAGAACGGGTTAATACTGTCAGATAACGTGAATAAATCTCTTCTTTTTTTCCACCCGCCAAATCATCGGCAAGAGAAGGGTCAATAAACATGTTTAAGAGCCATAAACTGGGAGGGGCTTTCTTCGCGTCATCATCTTCTTCTTTTTTTTGGCCAGCGGTGAGAATTTTTCGCTCTTGAGCCCCGATTTGAATCATAAACCAATTATTCATCACAAGGAGGAGAGCTACTAAGGATAAAATAACACTCATCGCCAAAACCAAAATAGTTCTGATCGGATTTGCAACAAGAAATTTAACAATGGCTCGACCTAATTTGGCACGCCAAGATAAAGCCTCATAACCGGCTTTATCTTCAACCAAACCTAAGTTTCGAGCATTGTCTAAAAATTCCACAATAGAAGGGAAAACTTTATTAATGACAGGCGTCGCACCCAATACAAAAGCCAACATTAAAATGATCGTCTGAGTTACAACAATCCAAACAAATTGCAAAACAAAGAGCGCGACCATAGCGGCCAAGGACACAAAAAACCACGGCCAAGAAATCACATTCAACATGAGAAGAACAGAAGGAAAAAGCATAATAACGGCTAAATGACTAAACGGTTTTCCTTGTCGCCCTCTCGGAATGGCCTTAAACACAGTGTAAGCGCCAAGAACAGCGGTTAAAACCAAACCACCCAACGCATTACCAATACCGGCATGACCATAAATTTCAGCAACAATAGCTGTATTAAAGAGAAATGCCGTTATAAAACCAAGAATCGGCATCATCCAATGTAATTTTCCTTTTTCTCCAGTAACATTATCATGAATGAACGGAGCTAAAAATTGAGAGGTCACAATCATGAGCGGAAGCGCCAACATGACCACGTTAATAATATTCAATTGAATGAGTGCAAAATAATACAACGACACATAAAAAAATCCCGAAATAATCATTTCCCAATAAATAATAGGGGCTAAAAGTTTTTCTCTTTGTTGAGGAGTCGATTGGGGAGAGAGACCTTCCTTCGTCCATGGATCTATCACAGATCTTGTACTATCCGTGCCCAATTCACTTTGAAGCGATACCTGAAAAGCAAGCCCATAATCCGTCCCTAAAACAGCAGAACGTGCCCAGCCCACTGTTTCAATATTGTTTCCAGAAGCGTACACACTCACCCCCTTGGCAAAATTGGCCGCGCCAAGCGACCCACCCAAGAGAAGCCCACTAAGACGTGTATAACGAAGGATCCCATGCGCCGCTAAAATTTGCATAGCCAAAAACCCAAAGAGATACCAAAGCGCGTCAATCCCAACGAAAGGTGTCCAGTTCCGCAAAATAAGAACTCCCATAAGAGTGACTGTCGGATAAATAACAGGGCCTAACAAATAATATTCTTGACCATCGGCTCTGCCTTCTTTGTCAAAGAAAGAACCTCCTGAAAAAATATCAATGGCTCCCACAAAAGGGCTTGCCAAAAGCTGAAACAACCCCATCACCCAACGCAAGCGAGCGTTATTAATACTGTAATGAGGGCCGCCTTCTCTGGCTTTTAAAGAGAAAAACCGCCACATTCGCCGGACAATACTTCGACCCACATCAGACTGCCCTTGATCCCCCAAAATAGAACCTAAATAATCTTCACTTTGATAAAAAAGACTAATACTACCCCCCACAGCACCAAACTTTTTTTTCATAAGGTTGTAACGTCCGGTACGAACAAGTTCTCTTGTCATGGGGCGAGTGGGATATTGCGGGTTCATCATTCCCACCATAACTGGGTACATAAAGCTGGTTCCCTGACTTGTACTCCACCCACAACCCAACGTATCCAAACGATTGAGCGCATATATAGCTCTCTGAACGGAACTCGCTCCCCCCTCACCCATGAGAGCAATCATTGAATTAGCTCCACCACCTCTATGTCCTGCTGGTAACGCAGAATCACGATCTGGAAAAACCAATGAAATATTTTGGTCTTGCATGACCGAAAATTTTTCGTCGGCCATGGTTTTGGGGTCGTCATAAATCATATTTCGGTCCCAAATAAGGGTGTGAGCAACTTTTGAAAAATCGAATGTGCCTTCAACTTCAATTGTTTGGGTTTTCCCTGTTTCTGGATCTTTGACTGTTAATTGATGAGGTTGAACGAAACTTATCATAAGCCCTTGAACCGCGATGGCTTTAGATGCAAAGTCTCCCCCAACCTTCACACCAAAGGCCACTTTTTCGGTTTTTTCGGTTATACGAGGATCATTTTTCTCTTTAACAAAATCGTCTTCTGTTTTACCGGTTGTAATAAAATTAATAAATTCCAAAAATTTGGAACGGTGAATAGATTCGGGGTCAGGATTTTCAGGGTTGGCTGTGGTAATGCCGAAATTATTTGGCAATAAAAACTTATTATTCGCTCGTTTATCTTTGGGAAGCGTGGCCCAGTATTTATAGTACTGCGCAATAGATACGGCTGTATCCATACTGGTCTCGCCATATTGTGCCGCAATCAAATATCTTAATTGAAATGCCATATTGAGAGCAGATTTTTCAGCAGGTGACATATTCCCATTTGGGTTTAATGAAAAATGCCTGGCGCTTTTTTCTAACTGTAGTAGAGGATCATAGAGAGTCATTTTTACATCTAATTCTTTTCTATGTAATTGGTTTAATAAATATTCCAAAACAAGATCGGCTGCCACACGACCATTTATTTCTTTTTGATTAAGCCGAACAAAAATAGGGCGAAACCCAAGAAAAGAAAGTTTTGATAACACCCGATCCATGGCAAAGGCTAAAGGTCCCACTGGCTCAAATAAAGAAGGGAGGTTATTGGCCCTTGTATATTCGTCAAAAAACTTGCGATTGGCAATCAACAAACTTTGCAGTCCTCTACCTCTGTTTTTTCGAGCGATAACGACATTTCTCATGAAATCATCTGTCGCCCCTTTCAGCCCTTTTGCGGGATCAAATACCGTACTTTTAATTGGGTCTAACCCCGCAAAAAGATCAAGGTAAATAGAACCTTCCGGATAAGGTATCGCGGTTGAGGCAATCATTATTCGCCGCACCAAAGCCATGAGCAGGTAAACTGAAACAAAAAATCCCAACACATAATATGACAAAGAAACCCCCGCTTTAGCCCCGGTGTATTCTCCTTGAAACACCAAAAAGAGCGGAAGCATTAATATAATAGGAAGAACGGAATATCCCAGAGTCCAAGCCCATCTTGGTTTATGCCCGGCTTTGATATAAGCCAGTAACCCATTAATAGCCGTCACCAAAATATACAACCCAACCAATATGGCAAACCCGGCGAAAGACCAAACGGCCACTTTACTGGCCCCCAGCAAAGTAAAGAAAAGAATGGCTGTTCCAATGGGGATAAAAGCGGCCACCCAACCAAATAATTTAACCTGGTCTCTCCTAAAAGGCTCCATCAAAAATTCGCCGAACATTTGAACAACTCCAGCAATAACAGTTAAGATCATTCTAAGCGCGTAACGAGACAGAATCATAATACTGATGAGGCTGGCCGTGGCCACCATAAGGCGCGTGTCATGTGGGGCCACTTGAGAGACAATAAACTGCACAATAAGCCCAATTGTGAAAATATGTTTCATCCCAATCCAGGTGATTATTTTGGGATCGTAATTTCGAAGGTAATAATAACGTTTGGAAATCAAATCGCGCGCATTGCTAGACATCCAAGAAGGGTTATAGAAAGCAATAACTATTAAAATTCCAATAGCTGCAATAACCCAAGCAGCAACGGAAGAACCACTAATAATAAAAACAGGAATAATAAATCCAACACCAATTCCTAAAAAGACAATTCTCTTCAAGCTGCCCATACGACCTTGCCAGTTTAAATAATTATCAACCCAATCCCAGTCAAAATGACGAATTATGCTTGCTAAGATAAAAGTAACAACCAATCCCGCCATGCTCAGAAGTTGCCCAGGGGAGGTAGACAGGTTATAGCTGGGCGTAAAAAATGTCCAAACGGTTAACCCCATCCCGATCACAAAAATAAAAAATACAATGGTTCGGATATGAGAAGTTAAAATAGACCTAAAAGAAAGGCGCTGAACATAAGGGAAATGGTAAATAAAAGATCGGCTAAAAAGAGATTGGTTGTATCTGAGGCGAATCAACGCTTCGAGCCCAAGGGCCACCATGAGCACCAGGCGAATAATGCCCACATCTTGCGTTCGTGAATCAATAAGAAATAAACCGGCCAAACCAATGAGAGAAAAAATGCCCCGGCCCCATCTTCCAATAGCTTTAGCTCTATTCACATTGGTCGTTCGGCCATAAGTAACCAATCGAATGAATAAATTACCAGCAATAGCGACAACGAAGATCATTGTTCCATAATAATTATGAGCAAGATTTAACACCTTGGGCAGAGAGTTATATATGGGGTCGACTCCAAATACCCCCACCCCATGAAACACCGCAATGAGAAGTCCCGCAAAAAATAAATGAAAATACAGGTGATACATGAGTTTGACAGAACCATTGGTGGAATTATTCCCCAGCGAACTGTTTGGTTCGGTTTCGCGAAATTCTTTATGTTTACGTTCAAATGTGTTTTGGTCATACGTCCACTCAAAAACATTTTTCTGAATTTTCCTACCATTCTGATTTGATCGGACCTCTATGGTTTTTTCTCTCTCAACAAATCCCATTCGACTAAAAGCTTGATCAAATGTAATTTCATCTCCTCCACGTTCTTTTGGGAGTCCCAATGCATCAGAAAAAGCCAAACGAAGCAATTCGCGAATTTCAAGCCAATAAAATTCCATGTCATCATAAACAAGAGAAGTGGTTTTTTCGTGGCTTTTTCTTGTTTCGGTGTAATAGTTTTTCTGTAGGAATGCTTTGTTTAAAGCATTGTCGTCCATCCACACTGTACCAGACCAGATAATGGTTAACTCAAAAAGTGCCGCCTTTTGTTCTGGGGAGAGAGAATCATCGCCGGCAAGCTTTGCTTGAATTAATGATCGTCTTTGTTGTTCAGATAAGGGGCGTTTCTGTTTTTTTGCTAGCTCTTTAAGTTCTGAAAAATTTGTGTATTTTTCTTTGAGTTCATTTCGAGATTGAAAAAAACCCCAATCATCATCCAACTGCTCTAATGCATTCCACATCGCCACCAATTCCCTTAGCAATTCGCGTTGGTCGAGCGTGAGAGAATTATCAGCGTTAACAGATGGAATATCTTTATATTTATTTTTTAAATCTGGAATGGAAAGATTTAAGCCCAATGATGATACAAGCTGTTCTTGTTTTGTTGATACTTTTGTTAAGTCTTTAATATTTTCTGTTATTCCCAGATATTCATCGATTAAGGTTTTTTGATTCGAATTAAGATATTGATCACCTTTAACTTTTTTAAGTCTGTCTTCTAGTGAGTCTTCTTCTCTATAGCGTTCCAAAAGTTCTTCATCGGTTAAATTTAATCCAAGTTCATTTCGAATGGCACTTTTTCTAGCTACATAATCGTCATGATCGTTCTTTTTTTTGTCGATTTTGGCCAATTCCTCAACAAGTTGTGTATGTCGAGGAGTACCAAGCAGTCCATTTAAATCAGTATTAATTTTTTCTCTTCTGTTCTTTAAATGATCGAGGAACGAAGTTGGCCGCCACAAAGACAGCAATTTTTTCAAAAAGTTTTTCTGAGCAAAGTCCAAACTATTATCTACATCAATGGCAGCATCTTTTGGATATCGTTTAACTAAATCCTGTATCGAAGCTCTTAACTGAACTTTCTCTAATAATTCTCTTTCTTTCAGAGACTCTCGTTCGGGATAGGTTGGTTTAACAAGGCCCGCATTTGCATTTCTTTGGAAGTGTTTCCATAATTTTTCCTCATTTTTAAAACGCCTCAAAACGATGCTCATGCGTTTTTCAGGAACAGGAAGCGCTATGTTGGCTTGAGAATAATCACGCTCAAAATCACTCAGCTCTTTCTTCAGTATTTCTTCAATTGCATTTAAGTCAGTAGCTTGTGCTGTTGTAAGCCTTGTATATAATACAGCTAAGTCTTTTTCAAGCCAATCAAATGAATTAGTTCGAAGTGCATTTAAGGCTTTAAGCATGGCATCTTCCCGATTCATTTCTGGGTTCTTCTTAGAAAGTGCTGCGAATTGATTTATTAATAATTTATAAACAGGACTTTGGTCGCTTCTATCCAATAAAGCTTTGGTGTCTACTTCGCCGATTCTAAAGGGGGTTTCGGGACGGCGTTTTCTCGCATTTAAATCTAATAATTTTTCAGAGAAGAATTCTTGTATACCGGCGAGCATTTTTTCAATTTGTTCTTTGGAAGGAACAATAGAACCGAAAGAGGTATAACTTGCATTTCCATCTAGTTCTAAAGAAAGATCTAACTCATCAGTATCCTGTTCGTCCTGAACAGGTGGGCCGGTAGCGTCTTCAAGTTTTGTGGTTTTAAATTGGGACTGTGCCATTCTTTCAATCACCACTGGTTCACTTAACAGCTGAAGCCAAAGATAACTGATCATCATATTGTAAATAAAAGACAATTCAGCAGCGCTGCGGTTTTTGCCATCCACAACTTTCCACATCAATTGATAATTATTAAGAGATGATGTTATTTCTTTTCCATTTTCTTTTTTCTTATAGGTCCATTTTCTAATACCAAGAACTTCTATTCCATAAACGCTCAATTTTTCTTGAACAAATCTGTGGATGAGTTTATCACCGGCACGGTCTTCGGCGCTTAATGGTTTTCCTTCTTTTTGTGCCCGGTCGTCGTAAATATCTTGAAGAAGCTCCACCATTTCAGGAGGAAGCACGTCATATTCATCTAATTTATGAGAAACACGGAACAGTCTTTTTCCGATAGCGCGTAACACCATGAAAATGGGAATCAAAGCTAACCCAACAGATGAAGCGAAAACCAACGTAACCGCCATTCCTAATAATAATGTGCCCGTTACAAGAGGCCCAACAAAACGACCTCTTTTTGACATAGTCATGGAAAGTAAATAAGTCCCAACGTTCCAGAGGGTTACAATCAAATAAAACAAAGCCACAATAGCAGCCATTAAGGTAGCGCCATTTAACTGGCTAAAAAGCCGGTTTTCTAAACTTTCCCACGCAGTAATAAGGCGCCCACGGGTGCTGTCGTATTTAAGCTGCTCTACTTTAAAATTTGGATTCTGTAATCGACTTACTTCATCAATATTCAAGTTCGCCTCTTTATCAACCTCATCTGCCATGGGGGTCATCATGGGTTCTTGTTTGAGGGCCTTACGAACATGATCAGAGGCGTTAAGGTCTTCGCCCCACACTTTGGGCTCATTTTCTCTGCTAAGAAGTGGGTCCTTTTGCAGTGCTTGTGGTTTATCTTTGCCCAAAAAAGTATCGGGCCAAAAAGGCACTTCACTATTTGAATAATAAATATCATTCCCCACTCGAACGCCATTATTAAGAGACTCTGGGGCCAAACCAATAATGCTTGGCAAAAGTCCACCCTTGCCTTTGGAATAAGCATTGAGCGCCTGCTTAGCAATTTTTGTCATTTCGTCTTCATCCATTCCCAAGGCATGGGCTACTTGTACGTAAAGAGCGGTTAAACGCACGTCAATGACATCAACCGATCCGTCGGGGGTTAGCGGTGTGAGCCCCCACACCTTTATTCCTTTATCCTCTACCCATACGCCGTGAACTTGGGCCACTTGGAGAAGCATATTTTTTAGATTCTTTTTAAATACCATCGCCTTCAAACGTTTAAAAAAAGAAACATCTTCAGCGTCCAAAGTCTTTCCATCTTCATCTACCATTTGGCTGCCGGCCATTAACGCATAGAGCGAGGAATAAGCATTGGTTCTGTTTTCACGACTTAACTGATAAAAATCAAACTGAACACTTTTTTTGGTTCCATCTTTTAATGTGATTTCCCCTTTTGGACCTTCTGGTGTTTTGGCTCCCTCTACGCCTTCTGGAACACGGGTTTCGCGTACTCGTTCGGGAACTGAGCCATCACGTGCGTGAGCAAAAGCATTATCAATCAACCACTGCTGCTGAATGTTTCGACGCGCTTGAATATCATCTAATAAAGTCTGTAAACTAGTTTTAACAGTTGAGTTTTGGGCTGTACCAAGTGAGTTCTGTACAAATTTAGCCCATTCGCCAAGCCGCATCATGGCCAAAGCATTAGAGGTAATTTCATTTCCATCAGGAACTCTTTGCCCTTTAATAATGGTCCGCCCTAATGCTTTCCACTCAAAACCAGCGTCTGGCTGCCATTCCACAAAACCACGCGGCACTGTCGGCCCTTGTCGATATTCAGCTTTACCTGTTTCTAAATTAATGTATTTTTCAACAGCCTGGAAACGCACCAGATGTTGATAACATTTAATAAAAAGATCAAATGCTTTTGGATCGTTGGTTGATAACCATAACTGCATGGCAATATCGGCCCCATGAAGTTGGGCTTTTATCACGTTTTCCGCATTGCCCAGTCTGTCGTATTCTGGATATATTTTTTTGGGTTGCGCGTCAGCAATGTTGTAGGAATCAAAAAGTGGATTGTTTGCATCATCAATTAACGTAGAAAATTCTTTTAAAAACCCTTCTTTTTGTTCTTTAGTTCCATATTTTGCGAGTAATTCCACATAGGTTCGCAATTTTTCCGGTGTCACCAAATCTTTTACTTTTTCACCGGTTTCTGTTGGAGGAATAAATTTAAACGCACCGCCTTTTTTAATGCGGGCCACATAAGCATCAAAAATAGCTTTATCGATATTCTCTTCTTTCAGTTTATTTCGCTCGAAATGACGCATTGACTCAACCGAAGGATTTTCTCCGGTGAGTTTTGGAGCATGCGTCAGCGCAGGGTGAACAGTGGGTGTACGACCGATGACTTCTTCGACAGAAGCAGGGCTTACCAAAACAGGCAGAACCGGCCCTCTTAACTGAGCTATTCTATTTTCTTTTTTTCCTCCTACTGAAAATCGACCAACTAAGTTTGCAAATACGCTCGCCTGCGCTCCTTCTGGAGTTAAAAGTTTGGCGAGAGAAGTATCAGTGTCACTGGAAATTTTAAAACCAGCCGGCGTTCCAAAGAAAATAGCGGCTAAATTTTGTTCCGGCAGTCCTTTACTATCTAATTTAAATTGGCTGGTAGAAATATCATAAACAAGGAGTTTCATGGCTCCGCTATAACCATTGTCACGCAGGTAAAAAATAACCGTGTTTTCTTTTTCATTATAAACATAGGCGTAAACACCGGCCGACCAACCGGAATTCAAATCAGTAATATTGGCCACAGGCCCTGAATAACCAGGAGAATTATTCGGTAAATGGTTAACAGAAACGCCCACCACCTTTTTTCCTTCCTGTAAAGGGAAATTGGTTTGAGTTAATTGACCATGAATAAACACTTGTGATGTTCGCATCCATTTTCCATTTTCCGTTAAACGCAAGGGACCAAAACTGACTGTTGTGTCTCCACGAGAACCATGATGTACGGTGACAGGTTCTGTGAGGGGTGTTAATACTTTTTTGCCACCAACCACTTCCACTCGACGGGACTGGGGAACACCCAAACCCACTTGAGAACCCGGCAACTGAAAACCAATCACATCACCCCTATAAACAAATGGATCCTGACTATCTGAATCCATTTTTACTCCGATACTGGCAATTTGAGAAACGTCCAAACCCATCGCAGTTAAATCAGCTACTGTAATAAATAAAAATTCGCTGCCCTTATTTGTATCTAAAGAGCGAGAAAAACCTCTCATCGGATTAGTGCCACCTCCGGCCAATTTGCCATTGGGTAATCTGACAAATTGTGGGTTAACTGACATTTCGCCGATGGTTGAAAAACGCATGTTTCCATCTTTACCAATAACCACATCACTGCCAGCTTTATCTTTTATGGTCACTGTAATATCTAAATTTGGGTCCATCCAACCTTGACCAGAAGCTCTACGAACAGGAATGGCCACCATAAATCGGTCTGACCAATTTTCATCTCCTACGGGCACTCCAAATTGAGTTGATTTCCCATCTTTTCCGCCGACACCATATGTCTGCCAACTGTTTTCTTGTGGCGTAAATTCGAGAATATCAACTGTGTTCCTATTTCCATTCTCAGCAAAAACTTGTGTTCTGGTTTTGACAACAGGGTGTTCTCCATCGGTTAATACTTTCCAAGAATATTTTTCTCCTCCTGTGAAAACATTAAGCTCAGCCAGGCGAGACTCGTTTATTTTTCCTCTGAGAGGGATACCGCTCACATAGGGGTTTTGATCTAAAGTGGCCACAGTCTCGGAAGTAGACACAGGCATCAAACGATCGGGGAGAAGCTCGCCTGTTTGAAAATCAGCCGCGTTGGTCACTCGAGTTAAATTTTTGGCTCCTTTTTCTCTCCATTGTTGGGAGGGAGCGTGCCACTCAAAATCAGGAAATTCTGTTCGGTCCCATGGAGTTGATTGAGGACCACTGGCATAATTTCGATCAATGGCCACTCTTTGTCCTAAGGAGTTATGCCATTGAACAGACGGTGTATATCCGCCCATTAAATTTCTTTCCTGTTTTAACACCATAGCCAAACCTTTGGCAGTTAATTCGCCTTTCCATTCAAAAGGCCCTGAACGGAAGGAAGCGGAGGTATAAATGGTGTCAGGCTCATTCTTTAATATGTTGTCTCCTCGTTTGTTATAAACCAAACGTCTTATTTCCGACCCATGTCCCATAACACCTGGTCGCAAAGGCGCTATTGATTTTTCATGCACAACGACATGAAACGGATCTTCTTCACGAACAACGGGGCTCACGGGGACGCCATATAAATCTCGAAGGCCAGGCGCGTGAGGTTCCATATTCACCACTTTCCAATAAATATTCGATGGACCGCTTTCAGGAATTTTTATTTCGTTTTTCTTATCATTAATAAAGGCATTCATTTCAGCAGAGCGAGAAGATGCCAACGGGCTATTGCCATAAAATTCTTGTGGATAAGCCCACAATTCCGTTGCTCTCGTCCAGTTGCCTTTTTTATCAACTTCGATCTTATTGGTTTTATAAAAAACCAAAGCGTGCCCTTTTTCATCAACTAACTTCGTTTTGAAATCGTAATTTTTACCATGAGCTAAATAATGATCTCGCGCCGCTTTTGTGTCGAAAAAAGTGGTTTGTCTATATCGTAAATCATCAATTGCGTATAAATGACCAAATTCGCCGTCATAAGTGCGGTCTTCTGACTTTGTGATTGTTTCACCCTCAGCCGTTTCAATAATATAGTCAATGCGGTAAACCACTCGACCTTCACTATCGACAAGCGGAACATCTGGTTTTGAAGGGTCAAATTGGAGTGTATAAACTTCTTTCCCTCCCCCAGATTTAACTTCAACAGCGCTCGGAATCATTCGGAAAGTTTTTGGGTTTTTTACGTAAGGACCGGGAAATGTGACGGTCTCTCCTTCTAAGGATTCTTTCAGTTTTAAAAACTTCTCAGGTGTTTGCCAACTGACGGGAGAAAATTTTTCGTCGGTTCTTTTTTCGTTATCATCTACCGTCACACGACTGCCGTCGGCTTTAAAGAGGGTTGTTTCAAGAACGCGAACCCCTCTCCTTTCTTTTGAATAATCCGACATGTTAATGGGAAATCGAGAGAAAAACTCATCAATTTTATTCAATAAAATTTTCTTGCTCGATATAATGTCAGAGGCACCATTGGGATTTCTGAAATTTGGTGTAAACGTATTTAACGTCAAAATAATATTTGTACCAACAACCGAAAGTTCAAGATCATCTTTTATTTCTCGACTGGTGTTTATATTTTGCAGCAATGGTTTTTTTATTGTTGTGATTGCACCATTTTCTTCTTTTTTGCCAAAAGAAATTCGAATATCAGCGCCTTCAATGACAGCCAAAACATCTCCAAAAGCATTATGAAGTTCTAAACGAGGATGACCAGAGTTCGGAGAGGTCGCTCTCACCCATCTAAATTCAGCCCCTCCAGCCAACGTGATTGTTTTTAAAGGAACGTAATTATCAAGTGCCCCAGTCACTTGGTTGGGCGCGAAAGGATGATCGGCCGGAGCAATGGTTTTTTTGAGGCGATTGGCATCAATTAAACCATCCTTAATTAAACCCCGAGCAATGGCCACGGTAGAACCAGGGTTCGCCACAAAATTCGGGTCAAAAATATCAATTTCATAAGGTTTTAAGAAATTTTCAATGAGTCGAACCAAATGATGACGAGATTGTTCCACACCAAAAAACTGGGTTACAATTTGCCCTCCATTGACACCTCTTCTTCTATAGGAATGATCTCTCAAAGCGCGAATGGCTTGTAAATATTTTGCTGGTTGAAAATTACCACCCTGTCTTTCTTTGGCATACAGGTCCAACAACCGGCGCAGCTCTTGAGCTTCATTGGAAACCATGCGTTCATATTGAGTTCCCAAAGAAAAAACAACATCCATGGGTTTATCAACTTCATGCCAACCCTGTTCTTTTGAAAGGTTAATAATCTTATATAAAGCAGCATATGACTCATTAAGCATTTTTAACTGCTCTTTTTCTTTATCATCTAAATTTTGTTTTTCCTCAAGTTTTAAAATTCTTCCATTTAAGCCTAACGCATATCTGATAGCTCGGTTATATTGTTCGTTTCCAATCACTAACACGTGTTGACTTCCATCCACACTGGCCCAATATAATTGCCGGGCGGCGTCAATTTTGGCCAGCTCTTTATCAATAAGCCGGTGTTCCGCTGCTTTTTGACCCCCTAAAAAAGTACCAGCCATTGTTCCGGCACCACTGAACGCGGCTAAATCTACTTTGGGAATGGCATTTTTTTTCTTTAGCAAAGCTTCTTCATGCTGTGATAACCAATAAAGAGCTTTTCGAACCCCAAAGTAGTCGTAACGAAAGGTGTCTAATATCTCAATTCGTTTTTTCATGATTTGGTCAAAATATTTTTTATGAGCGAAATCGACTTCACCACTATTAACAAACTCATCATGTTCATCTAAAAGCTGAGCTAGTTCTCTCTCAAGCCCATAAATATAATCTTTCGACCCCTCTAAAGCGGGATGTTTTTGATGTCCATTGGCGATTTCGAATTTGGGATCCAACGCATTTAAAAGCGAAGCCCTCAACGTTAAAGCAAGAGGGCTTTGATAGCCTTGCCCGATTAAGTTGGGATTGGCCAAGCGATTAATGAGTTTATTGGCCAAGCGGCGAACTTCAGGGTCAATAACCCGCTGGTGATTAGGGGCAAAAAGACCCTGATTTAAATATTTCATAATTTCACCTGGAGGAACCCCGGCAATAACGACGACACGAATAGGATCCAAAGGAAACGCAAAACGTTTTCTTTTTCCGACTTTGGTTGGGTTTCCATCACCAGGGTGAGCGGGAAGTGCCGCCAAACCAGGAATTTCATTAATATAACCAACACTGGTTGGTTCAGCGTCTTTTTCAATGGCGCCGCCCAACAATTCAAAAAAGAGCACCAAATTTCCCATGTCTCTTTCAAAATCCTGAGTTGTTGAAAGCGGCGAATTGGGGTTAAATAAAACGCGGGAGTTAATAACTTTTTTTGTTTGTGGGTCCCAATACACATTATCTAATACTTCTCTTTCTTTCCAACCCACTTGCCACTTCATGTAAGCTTTTTTATTTTTCAAATCAATGGCTCGGAAACCTTGACTTCCAAGTTCACCTGTATAAGAAAAATCTAATTTTCCTTCTTTTTCTAATTTAGAAAACTTTTCAAATTCTCCAGGTTCAAGTTTCACTTCCATCACAATTTGTGGCTGCAGTTGAACCCCGTCAACATTTACGACGTACTCACCCGTGATGCGGTCATAACGATCATGTCGATAAGTTCCAATTTTACTTTTTCTTAATCGATGAGTAATAACTCCGGTCTCTCGGTCATAGGCCACTTCAACATCTCCGTCGTCTAATATATGAGCGGCGACTTTTTTAATGGTTTCTGACATTTTTAAATTATGTGTGGCCTCTTCCATTTCTGTTGTGACCTGAGCGGCTGAACCAAAAAGCGGTTGTTGTTTTGATATATCAGGCGCTTTTTGAGCCAGCGCTTTTAATCCATCAAACCGAGGCAAATAAGTGGGGTTAAACCGGTGAGCGCCCATCAAAGGCCGCTGCGCTGAAATGACACTGATTAAAGAGGTGCCACTCATTGATTTAAAAAATTCCATACCTCCCACGCCCACAGCTTTCCCTTCAGCGGGGATCCATTTTGTTTTTCCATCAAAATCAGTAATGGGTTCATATAAATAAGCCAGTCCGCCCCCTTTTTGTTCAGGCTGCAAAGGCATTTTTGAAAGGAAATCTTTCAATTCGCGAGACCTTTTTTCTAACTCATTCAATTTATTTCTCAACACAATAACTGCTCCCAAATCAATGGAAGACGCTGTTTGTTTCCACTGTCTCTCCATGCGTTCAAGATTAAATTTGACATAGGGAATCCCCACTTGATCCAAGGCCAATGAAGCGTCGCTTAACCACTCATAAACAAAAGCGGTTTTAGGAATTTCTGTCATTTTCATTAAAAGTTGAAAGTATTGAACGCCTTTTTGTTCTAACTTTTCTGGTTCAATAGATAAAACGGCCAATGCTTTGGCGTCAATTGGATAACCTACTTTTGGCTGATTAAGTTTTTGATTGTCGCGAATAAAAAATTGTTGTGTTTCAAAATCAAACATTCTCGGTTCAATATTAAATTTATTTTCATCTTTAAGATCTTGATACGGAACTTTCTCAAACATGTAATCGAGCGCTTTATTGGCAGCCAATTCATATTTTTTATCTTTGAATAAATCGTACCAGTCGCGGGCCGCTTTATAAAAACGTATTTGATATTCAGGGTTGGCATTTTGATAACCCGTTGCGTAGCGAACCTCACCACTGGCGAGTTGATTTTGAAGAGCATAATCGAGCAAATTAACAGCCGCTTTGTAGTAGAAAGAATCTCCCGTCGTTAAATACAAGTTACGAAATGCCATGTGAAGCGACAGTGAAGGGCCAAAACTTTCTTCCATTTCAAAAATTTGACCACTGTCTCCATAAATGGCCTGCGCGGGAACTCCGTTAATTAAACGCCACGGTTTTTTAAGTTTGCTGGGGCTTCGGTCTTCAGTGCCCGTTAAAAGACGGTTGGCCAATTGTTTGGCTTTTTCAATGTCTCCTCGGCGAATCAAGTGATCAATTAATTCTGCGTGGTCATACAAGAAAACCGCATCTTTCAGTTTAGAATCACCCAAAGAAGAAGGCGGGGTGGGTTTCTTTAAAAATTGGGCAAGTACTTTTTCGAGTTCTTGAGCGCGAGCTTGTTCTGCTGCATTTAAAACAGGTTTTTGTTGAGGCGCATTTTGTTTGAAAATGGGTTCAAAAAGAGGGCCATTTCTTTCGGCCTCAACACGGCGCTCAAGATTGTTTTTAAAGGGAGGTTTAAGAACTTCTTCTTTTTTTGTTTTTTTATCTTCAATGGGGGTGATATTTAAAGTTTTTACGTCAAATATTCTTAAAAAACTAAAAGGTTCAGCTAATTTAAGTGAATAAAACCAAGCTGAATAACCAGCCCCACCCAACAAAGCGATGAGGATTGCATTTTTTAGTCCTCTCTTTAATGCGCTTATTCCATATTTATAAATTCCAAAAATGAGGATGGCAAAAACCAAAACAAAAATAAGCGCACCACGAAAATTTTGAGGCAGGGTCGGCAATGCAATATATTGAGGGAGGTAAAAAGCGGCAATAATTAAAACGGAAACAAAAAAGAAAAGACCTGAAACTGGAGGTGGCGCTCTGCCTTTTGCAGTCCCTCTTTCAGACCACATTTTCATGATAGCCACAGACATGGCCACACCACCACCTGCATACAAGGTAAGTTGTGGCAGAATCTCTGGCGACATGAGAGCAGAAAAAGCACTCGCGGTAAAAGACCCAAGAGCGGTCCATGCAAAAAGATTTTTAGAAAAACTTTTAAAACGTTTTTTTCTTAATTCTTTTATTGTGAGAACTGGTATTGGAGCCGCTGGTGTTTGAACACTTGGTTCTTCTTTTTTGGGATCCATTTTCTTTTTGAATTGGAATCGGGCCGCTTCATTGGCCAAAATGGCTGTTAATAAGAGAACCAGCATTTCCGGTGCGTATTTTTGAATTTGAGCCTTTAATTCTTCTAGAAGTGCGCTGTCACCTGTCCCATCGGATTCAATGGAGGTATTTGACTCAACAGGCGTTGGTTTTTTAGGTAATTGACCTTGTTCTTCCGCGATAAAAAAATCCAAATTATCTTGAACAATTTTTTTAATTTGGCCCAACTGATACAGATTCAATCTATCCAAAGGGCTACCGCGAACAAGAGAGCGATTCCCTTCTTCAATATCTTCGACTGTTACGCTTTTATCAACAGGTTGTCTTTTGATGATCTGAATGTCAGCCGACCATTCTTTTTGAGGCAAAATGTCGTTTCCTTCATGAATTGTGACCACAATTTTTTTGGTCCCTTTCAAAGGTCCATAAATTCGGGTGGGGCCTGACATATTTTGAATGACTGAAAAAGCGACAATTTCACCATTGTCTTTAATCAAGTAGACCCTCATTGTCACCGGTCCTGATTCTCCACGAACTCCTTTTCCTGAATTTATTCCCAATTTCCCCCAAGTATAAAAAGGCTGAATATACATTTCATCGTTGTCATCAAGCGAGTGTCGAGAAACATCAGCAAAAACGCGCTGTGACCAATTTTCCTCATGTATTCCAAATTGGTCTTCAAATTTTTTCATCCCACCCCAAGCAACATAATTATCGTAAGTGAGGGTAAAGTTTAATTTGGGGTCATTGGTCGGAAGTGGCGCAATACTTCCATCATCAACGGTAAAATAACGTTGAGGCATACCACGAAATAAACCGTCCACATGTAGTTGTAAAAGCCGGTTTAAAGATTCAGCTTGTTGCCGAAGCCGATCATTGTCCGCTTGTCGTTGCCAAACTGGTATTTGGTTTAAGGATTCTGACCAGCGTTCATGCCAACTTCTTCCATCTTTATTATATTTTGTGGAAATAACTTTCCTAAATATTACATTTCTTCCGTCATCAGGAATTCTCCCTCCTACTATTTTTGTTTCGAATACAACTTGACTCCCAACGGCATCTCCATCGGCACCATAGAGCGTTGTTTCATATATATAAGAAATAAGAAAGTAAGGATTTTCTCTCACAAAATTTGATCCCTCATGAATAATTGCCATGTATAATTCGAAAGCTGCCCTATCAAAACCACCAACAGCTTGCGGCATAAGAGGCAATGCGCCTGGGACCGCTTTTCCAAACAAGAAAGTAACCCCACCTGGAACAGGGAAAGGTTCTGTTTTCCCATTGGGGAGCGGTTTTTCTACGGTGACGCTGATGGCCGTGGTATTGGGATTTAAGGCGAAAACATTTTTTCCTTCTTTCATGAGGCGGTTTAATTCTTCTGAAGTCATTTGAATGGAAAACGTGGTGGGGTCACTTCCCACCGCGCGAACAGTCACTTGAATGGTTACTTTTAAACCGGCGGGTAAATTAGTCATTTGAACAGAAAAACTTCCGTTATTGGCTACCAATTCTGCTGGAATATTCGCAAACCGGCTTTCAAAATGAAGACTGTTTAAAACTCCAAATTTGGGGACTTGTGTGGCTTCAATGCCATTCATTACTTCTCCACTCGTTTGTTGTCCCAGTTCAAAAGCCAAAAAGGAAGGAAGAGGAATTTCAATCAAAGAACCTGAAGCGTCATAACGCATCACTCGAATGCTGGGCGCCCCACCTTGTGGGTTCAAGCGAACATTAAACGCGTTACCACCCGCAATAAGACCCGTCGAATAAATATCATTGCCCACCTGCTGAAACACTTGCACAAAAGTTCCTGGGTCGGTGCCTCTGACAAGAACATTGGTGGCATTCACCGCTTGACGCCCTAAATCAATTCCGCCTAAGGTGGTGCTGATTTCATCATTGACTTTTAAGGGGTTTACCAAATCTTCATTAAACTCAAGCCCGTTGGATGAGCGCAGCGCAGAGGGTTTAACAAAAATAAGTTGTTCTGACCTTCCTAAATAAACAGGCTGGTCCGCCCATAAACTTTGAACGGAAATGGCTGTTTTGCCTAGACCGTCTGGAATATTAATTTGGGTTCCATAAGGAATACCATTGGGGAATACAATTCGTTTGAGAGGCTGGTAAGTCCCGTCCGGTAAAAGACGATTGATAATAACTGCAACCGGGCTAAAACCAATGAGTTGCCCTTGATAATTAAGTTGGACACTCCGAGTATTATCAGGCAGTTCAGACCCATAAAATAAAGTATTTTTAGCTAAGGCTAAAACCAATTCAGAAATTTTAATCGCGTTAGTGGGTGTTGTTTCTCTTTGGAAAGAACGAACCTCACCATCAAAACCAAGTTCTAAAGGAACCGATGAGTTTTCGGCAAAACCCAAAATGGCAAACCCACTGGCCCCTTGAGGGAATTTAAGTTCAAAGGTTCCGCCGTTTAACAATTCTTGCGTGACAAAAGCGGGTTGAATAATTTCTTTTCCATTTTCATCTGTCAGTATTTTTGTGTACATGACACGAATGCGGTGAACACCGGTGAAAGAAGGTACTTCAAGTCTCATGCCGGTCATGCCGTCTCTAATTATTCCAAAGTATCCACGGCCATTGGCCAGGGGCTTAAGCACATCAATATTAGCGGCGAGCATGTTATCTACATCTTGTGCGGAGGTTGTCCCAAATATAAGGTCTCCTTGTCCAATTTGGGAGAGCACTTTACTGTCACCTTCATAAGCTTCTATTCCCATTCCGTCAATGCGTGGGTATAAATGGCGGGGCACATCAACCACAAAAACGCCGTCATCATTTACGCGGGCGGTGACCACCACTTTTTCTTTGACCACAACACCATCTCTCATCACCACATTGCCTTGTAAATCTAAGAGCGGCTGCGAAAATGAAAATACCACACGGTCCGCATTAGGAAGATTGGGAAGTTTCACTGTCACACTTTCAGCATCTAGGGGAATGGCCACGCTATAACGAGTCCCCACTTCATTAGGAACAAAAGCCAAATCGGTCGCCAAAATGGCACTGGCAACCTCTTCACCAATAAAATCTGCAAAAACCAAAATACTGGGGTCTAACTTTTGGGGAGTGCGGTTTCCTTCTATAAAACCAATAATTCCGCCCCCTGTCACACCTGCTGGAACACGGACAATGTAGCGGCCTTGGCCATCCAACTGTTCTGGTGTGGCCCACACCACTTGATCAACCGGACCATTGGGTGTTTGAATGACTTTTGTAAATAAAAACCGAATGGTTGAGATATTCGGGATGTCTGAAAGTGAAAAGATAATGGTTTTTGTATTGGCCGGAATCGGAGAAGCAAAAGAACTACCCGATTCACTGAGTTGGAGAACTTCAACGTCCAACGGAAGCCCTACATTATCAGATCCAAAACGACCATTAATAATCAATTTTCCCGCATCTAACACTTCTTTTCCGGTGGGGCCGATAATGCTTAATGCCACCACGCGTTTGCCATTGACCATTTCAGGGAAATCAATAGTGTAATTGAATTGATTATCTGAAACGAGCCGCGAAGATTTCACTACTCGTTCGTAGGTTTCGCCGGTGGCGATGTCTTCAATGGTCACCACAAAACGAATATTCTCAACAGACTTAATATTCGGCATGGTAATTTGAATGGACCGAGCCGGAGCGTCACTGCCAAGATCAGGAATTTTTATAAAAAATGCGGTGCCTGCTTTATTGGGTTTAAAGAGGTTTTGTTCTGCCCCCGCTAATTGGCCGGGAATGGCGCTATTTCTATACTCCACACTTCCTTCAGGTTGAGGGAAATTAATTTGTTCAAAATTTGAATTTAGCAACACAAACCCAAGCGAGTTGCTTAACAACTCAACGGCAAGCCCTTGAACATAATTGATGTCATTGGTTGAAACAAGTCGTGTTCCCACCACAGCTCCATTGGCCAGGGTTTGGGCAATATAAAGGAAATGGTTGGGCGGAAGCACCGGCAAATGAACAAGGGCGGCCACCGCTTCAGCCGCATTGGTGGGGCGATCGGTAAATAAAAGACTGTTATTAATTCTAATAATAGGAAGGCCGTTAGAATCCACTTCGCCCGTATCTTCGCCGGTAGGGGCAATTTGAGACAAAGGATTCACTTTTTCTAAATTGCTTAAACCATTTTCAAAAGTGACAATACCCGTGGGAGAAGGAAAATCAGCTTTTTGACCATTGGCTCTGACCAATTCAACAAAAACCTGTGTCGTATCGGCGCGTCTTTCAATATTGAGCCCTCCACCAAACATCGCTCTTTCAACACGCACATAGGCAGACCCAAATCTCTCTCCAGCAGCGTTAACTTGAATGACTCGAACCAAAAGCCCTTGATCAATCGGGGCCTCAGATATGCGAACTTTCATTCCTTGCGTGGCGCTGATTCCTTCGGGCACTTTCGCAAATAAAAGATATTTCACTTCCACTTCTTCTAAACCCTGCGGTACTCTCGCTGGTCCAAAACGGGCACTGGGCGCAACCGGTAAACCAGAGGTAAGCGTTGATTCCGCCTGAAGCCAAACATTTAAATCTTTTAAGTCTTCAAACTTAGTTGCTTTTCCAGCCCAATCCGTTAATGTAATGGTCATCCCCGTTGAACCAGGAAGACGAGCCACTTGAAACCCATCTACAAAGTTAACAGAGCCATCACTCATATTAATTACATTTGTGATATAAACAATGCCATTAACTTCTTGGCCCACGGTTACAAAATAACCGACTCCAAATATCGAACGTTCGGGAATTTGATCTTGTCTTATTTGAATTCTTACAAAGTTAGAAGGTTGAGTTGGCATGGGGGCATACAAAACATCTTCGCGGTCTTGATTGATGGTGGACCCATCAGGCAACGTGATTTTTACTTTGGCTGGGCCAAACAATGTGGAATTTAAGGAATTAACAACCGCGCTACCGGAATCATTACTGAATACCACACGCCCCAATTTGATCGGGAATTCTTTCCGGTCTCCATCTGCTTCAACCGCGCTCACAGAAATTCCCGTCGCGCGCGGGTCCAACTCCACAAAAAAACCATTTTCATAATTAAGGTTTCCCGTATTTAAAAGTTTTGTCCCTAAAACAACTTTAACACCATTAATGGTGACTTCTTGAGTAACCCGGATAAGCCCCGCATTTTGAATCATCGGGATATGAATCCTTACTTTGGTGATGTTTTCAGTACCCGCAGGTCTTGCCGCAAAAAGCTGGTCGTCTCTTGTGATGGGCCTCCCATTTGCATCTTTTTCACCCGCTGGTTCTAAAAGGGCACTGATCAGAGCCGGAGTTCCCGCAGTAAAACTGGGGTCGGCATCCAAAATAATAT
>JBJXGI010000047.1:0-11441 GCA_046153645.1 Elusimicrobiota bacterium
ACCATTTCGCATCTCAGATGCTCAAAGCTAAAGAAAAACTCTTTTCTTCTCTCGGTACAACTTGATTTCTACGACGCACGGCTTGATTCTTATTTGAGGCTCATTCTTGGATTGGAATATGCTGACAATTGTGATTACTTAAGGAATGACAAAGACACACTAATCCTGACTAAACTAGCATGTGCCCTTAATTTGGTCAGAAATATAATTACGCAGCTTGAGCGGCTAACTTGGCGGCGGTAATCACAAAACCAAGGTTGTGAATAGGAAGATCAGGCAGATTATTCAGGAAATCTCGTAAATTAATGTATTTAATGTCATATAAAAAGGGCGGCAACGATCCTGAAGAAGAAACTAAGCTTTGAAGCAATTCTTCCGAGAAAACAAAAAGGCCGTTATTTCTTCTTTCATGAATGACCGTTTCTACTACTTGGGAATTAAGTCCCGCTTCATTCAAAAGGTTATCTCGAGTGATTAATTGCACGCGTTCGTAAATTGATTCCTGTTTAAGCATTTCTTCAAACTTTTCTTTTTCTTCTGGAGATGAGTCTATAATGAAATCAATTCGAATATTTAAATGTTTTCTTAAATAGGCTTCCCAGAGAGGGATATCACTTGATTTGACCACCACCTGAATGGTATGAAGCTCATCACTTGACTGGGATTGAGAATAACCACTTGATATTTTTTCAGCCAATCGTACAGCTTGAGCCGGCGTTTTCCCGGAATATTTTTCATCCCACACTCTATTTAGTTCTTCACTGGTCAATTTCCAATCGGCGGGAGTCAACTCAACGCGTTCAGATTGATTGGTGTCTAATTTTTGACCTATGTTTTTTAAAACAACTTCCCCCAATATTTTTTTAATCGCTCCTACTTCTCGATCAACCAACCCCAAATCTTTCCCCGCCTGGTAAATATCGCTTTTTTCTCTTAAATTTTTGGACACCAGAGGTAACACGACGGTATCGGCTAATAGTTGAGTGGTACTTAAAACAAACAAAACAAAGGCAACAGCTTGGACGGATGTGAAATTATGTGAGAAAAGAACGGAGAAAGAAGGAAGAAAAGAATACGTTGCAATGGATAAAGCCAACAAACTAAGCGGGCCGGCCAAACGGATCGCGGCACGAATGAAAGTTGGTGCTTTATTAAAGTCAATGTGAAGAGAACTCCACAAGCTACTTTTCGGCCAATTTATTTTTACTCCAAAAAAAGATCCCAATACAAATACCGCTATCATGTGCGCTACCTCTTCAACAGGTGTCACAGTAAAATACCGTAGCGCTCGAACCAATCTTGATTGAGACTGACTGATGGCGTGGGCAGAGATGGAATAACTAAAATTATTTTGAGGCCCCTCAGGAGGGGACCCACGAGAATTTCTTATTTTCCTCACTATCAAAACAAGTGCGAAAATACCCAAACTGAGCGATATCAGGAGAATCCAACGAGATTTTTTGACCTCAGGCTTTTTTTCAATTTCAACATTTTCTTGTTCAATATGATCTGATATTTCCGTACCAGAAACAGAGTAGAATGTAGACTGAAATGGGATCGCAGTTGGAGACAGTTGATTTTTAAATTGCCCACCCGATAAACTCACGTACTGGAAACCAAACAATTGGATGGCTCCTGATTGAAGTTGAACAACAATAGATCTTTCATCAACTGAATCTTGAACAAATACTTTACCCTTCGAAAAATTATATTTTGGCAAGTTATTTGCGTCTTCTTTAAAAACATGCTCAAAGTGACCGCCGTTTAAAAACCATTTTCCGTTTGCATCTCGAATGAAAAACAAAAATAAGGTTGATCTTTTTTCAATCGACGAATATGCCAAAGTAATATGGTTTATATCACTAGACTTTCCGGAATCTGGAATAAGTATGAACTTTTGTTCATTTAAAAGAATTTTTTTGGCATCATTTTCTGAAAATTCAATTTTATGAACGCCGCCCAATACGCTATCGAACTTATACTGTGTTTCTTTGTTGGGACCTTCTTCCTTCGGTTTTAAGTTTTTATTTCCTTGAACCTCGCCAGGAGTTGGTTGATCTTTTGGCGCCTGAGCGGGGATGGGGTTACCGCTCATCATACCGACAATTAACCCCACGGCAAAAGCGGGCAATAAAAAACTCGTCAATTTAACCGGAAAAAGCTCAAGTGGGTCAGAAGGTTTAAGACGATAAATTCTTAAGTTTGGGTTCTTTTTAATATCTCCTTCTTTATAATCTAAATCGTAATGGCCGTTTTTAATATCTAAATATTCAAGTGCTTTTTGTATATCAGAAGCGTCGTTTTTCCCATCAAATTCAACGCGAATAATTTTCGCACCCAATGAAATGTACAACTCTTTTAATTGATAATATTTTTTTTGATCAAGAAAATATTTTTTTAGTTTATCTTTCGTGAGATTTCTTTGAGAAAGAGACTTAATAAATTGATAAACCAAAGCCATTACTAAAACGATTAGGGAAATTAACCCAAGAACTAAAAACACTTGAGATGCAGACAGAGAAATATTTTTAATAAGAGGAGTGGTTACAATCAACCAAGTCGCGATAAAAAAAGAAAGCGCACCCACCAAAACAACAAAAACCTCATTTGTTTTTCGAAAAGGAACAGATACCAACTTAACATTGATCACACCAATTTTTTTACGAACCACGGCTGTTTCAAATATTTCAATTCTCCAATTTGAATTACTGTTGAACTGAGGAGCTTTTCTCTTTAATTCGCCAAAAAATCCTTCAAAATCTCTAAGAACTTCGTCATAAGTGAACAATCGATTATTTATAGTCAAATAAAGGGCAGTGCCGTCTTCTGAGATTTGATCGAAAATTTTCTGAACCACTTCACCAAACCACAAATTATTTTTTGGTCGATTGTATCGGTTTGCCAGCCAATAACCGATCATCCCAAACACCAGAGGAATAATAAAAACAATAAAATAAGAAATTAATTTCACTAACAATGGCGAAACATAAAAAGAAGTTGATTCATGATAACCAAAAGCCCCTGAAGCTATAGAGGGAGTGAGCGCGACTATAATAAAGGAAATAACCGCCAGCGCCCATTCTTTTAACGTGGGCATGAAGCGAATTTTTCTTAAAGCATCGACATGAGTAATTTTCTCATGATCAACTGTGGTTGTAACAGTTGTTCCATCTGGCTCGGTGAGAATGGCACTTTGGCCGTTAACTTCAATTTCTGTCCCAGGAGGTATCACCGGAAGTTGTGCCATTGATTGAGCGGCATCCCCTCCCCTCACCGTTGTTTCTCCGGCAACAATTTTGGCTACCGCGTCTGGCTCAGGCATAACGCGCGGCGTTATAAATAATTTTTCTCCTTCAAATAATTTATCGAGTGGTGTTTTTTCTTGAGTGAAAACGGAAAGGTAACCGCTTCCTGATTCGTCATCTACTTTTGTGATTTTGGGTGTAAATAAAATAGTCGAAGCCCCGGCTTCCTTTAAAATCTGGCTCATACCTTCAGAATGAAACCCTCCAGCCACAAGAACAGCAACATTGGCTTTTGATTTATCCATGGCAGACAATAAATTTTCCGCCATCGCTTGGTCTCGTTTTAAGGCTTCTTGATAAAAAGATTCAAAAGAACGAAGGAAAGCCTCGGATTTAATAGTTGCCTTTTGATATTCGTCCCACTCCTGCGAAGACAAAGAAAAGTTCACTAATTTATTCATCAAATAAAGTTGTTTACTTTTTTGTATGAGCTTTTTCTCTTCTTTGGTTTGAAGCAATTGACTGTAGATATTTTCTTCTAAAGCGGAAACTTCACCCAACATTTTTTCGACATTGATTTGATCACTCATCAATACATATTGAATATAAGATGCCATTGCTTTATAAGAAGAAAAATTAACCGAATGTTTCTGACAAAGCGATTTTAATGATTCGTAAAAGTCGCCTTGCCTTATATTTCCCAATCTAAAAGCCAAACTTTCATTCACCAAGCCCTGCATTTCTTTTTTTGAAAGTTTTTCAACCAACCGAGATAACAATTGTGCGCGTTCAGTTTCAACTTGTGGTAGATGTAGCGACTTCTCCAGATGAAGTGCCGCCAAAAATATTTCAATGTCATGAGAATAGTGTGATTTAGATTGTTTCGATAAAAATTCTACGTAAGGCCCCCATGACAACTGGTTATCTCTGTAACTTTGAATGGTTCGATCAAAATTTAAAAGGGCCGGACTAAAAACCGTCTTTTTCTCAAGCTCGACATCTTTTTTCATGTCACTTAATTTTTCTTTGGCCTGTTCTATCAAAGGTACTGATTCCTGATAGGCAGCAATATTGGCTTTATAATAAGAAGAATGATCCACACCCTCATAAACCGGAAGCTTCGAAGTGGTTGTTAACGCAGTGTAAACCGCTCCAGAAACTTTTTTCTCTCGCAATAAATAATCAGCTGTTGCTTTGACAGAAGATTGGGGACTGTAGTTTTGAAACATGGAAAAATCCATAGAGCCAAAAGCTCCCTCAAGAGCAACCAAGTCAACTTTCTTTTGTTTTATTAGTTCTTGAATTGTTTTACTGATATTTTCTTGAGCTTCGGGGTTTAAGTGAACATCTTGAATTTGAATAATTGTTTTGGTGCTTAATTTATTGAGAGGTTTTTCAATTTTCCTCACACTCCCATAAGAAAAAGGAAGCGCTTCTAAAATTGAGGAAAAATGTTCTTTTTCGGTTGGCAGAACATTTTGATAAAGATATTGAGATAAATTTCTTGATGGTTGAATTTGTGGCAATTCTCTTGGAAGAGAAGCCAACAGAATATTTGAATGAGAAATTTGAGCTTGATTAGCTATTCGTTTTCGATCTTTCCAAAATGTAGTTTCAGGTGTGTGTGCCCAAAGAATATTTGTCGAAAAATAAATAAAAGTTATAAATAAAGAAAATGGTTTTAATTGATTTAACATACTTTCATGCTAGTGAAAGCACATTAAAATCGCATTAAAAAGTTGCAACAAACTTGTAAATTTTTTTGCCCCTTCTAAGCATGGGTCGCCGTCAAAAGAGCAATTCTAATTTGATCGAAAGTCATCCCTTGATCTACTTTTATGGCCACTAATCCCTTCATAAGTTGTGCCAACAAAAGCACTTGGACCACAGTATCACCATACTCTTCATAGAAACGATCACTTATTTCAAATGCCCCTTGAGCCGCAATAGAGAAGCGCATAAATTGCTGAGCTTTAAGCGCGGCCGCGAAAGAATCAACAATAAACACTCGCTCTTTTCCTTCTTCTTTGAAGAAAGCTTGACCATTAACAGGACTTATAAATTTAATTCTATTAATAACTTTATCTCCTGATTTCTGACGAAGTTCCTGTAGTAGTATTTGTTTCAAATCCTCTGAAGCAGGGTTTGGAATAGCCAACAAACTATCTTCTGATTCTCCAGACATGTGGGACAAAGTTTCAACCATAATATCTATCGCGGGTTTTACATGCGCTTCTTCAGAAACAAATAAATCACCAATAGCTAAATTTCCATTTCCAAGGAACGTTTTTAAAGGTTTAAAAAGATGAGACCGCTGAGAAGAACCACTATGACTGCGCGGTTTACTGGAAACGCCCAATTTCCCAAAGCGAGCCCACAAATCTTTTTTGCTGGCCCATGTTTCATCATCCCCACCAAAGAAGGTAGAAAATAGTATATGTGAAATTTTGGCTTCTTTATCTGTTCTAAACTCAATTCCTTCCTCAACAACCACTTTTTTACCATCTACAAAAACTTCTACCTTTCCATCTTTTTTGCCCACCGTATTGAGCGTCACAATTTGTTCAATTTTATATTTCTGACCGGGCTTAAATGTCCAGCTTCCACGGCCAATAGATTTGCCATAACTCTTCTCTTTGGAATCTGGATCAAACACATATAAATACAATTCGCCCTCTCCATTGGCCCGCCAATGAAGCCGCGTTGAAAAACTATTGGGAGCGCGTTGCCCTCCGCTGGCGGTTTTCCCACCAAAAAGACCTGGCAACTTCCCCCCTTTAACAAAATCAAAACCTTCTTGGAATTCAACCTCATAGGTTAAATACATTTGATCGGCTTCGGGAACTTGCATATAAAATACAGTCCCACCCATGGGCCCTTTTTTCTTTTCTGCAAAAGAAGGATCAACAGATCCTTTCGGGTATTTAATCTCAAGAACTTTCGAATTTGGATCGCGCGGATCAGCTATCACTTTCACGTTTTCTTTTCCATCAAATGCGCGTTTAGGATCAACACTGAGTGATTTTTTCCAGTCATCTGTAATTTCGAATGGTTTGAGTGAATCTTTAAAACCATCTCCCGGGTTTACAGCGGGTTCTGAGCCCTTTTCCTTTGTTTCTTTCACAACAGTTAAAACCTCAGCCGCCTTTCTCCCCAACTCAGTACCTTTCTTTTTTTCACTCAATTCTTGTAGATCTTTTTTAAGAGTCTCAATAAATTCTTTCGAAATATTTTTATTTACTCCTGAGTCAAAAGCCAACTTGGTCGTGTCGAGAGCTCTCAGTCGCAAGGTATCAAAGGGCCAATTCTTCCAAGCATTTTGTAATTCTTTTATCAGTTTTTCAGCGGCAGCCTGGTTAACGACTGATTTATTTTTATTGATCTCTGTCAGTAATTTTTCCATTTTTTCTAACACAGGTTTACGAGCGCCATCAAAAGTAGCTTTTGATAATTCTTCTGCCACAGCAGTCACTTTTTTATCAGTTTCAGAGGGCATTTTCGCCGCTGCCTTAGGTTGCCCCAAAGGTGTTTTGGGAACTTGAGTAAAACCCAAAGATGATATTCCCAAAATAGCAATGACCGCCAAAAGAAGGGTTTTAAATCTCCGTGAAAAACCTGGTGAACGCGTCAACGGATTGGCTCCCAGTTCGCCATTTGGCCCCCAACGGAAAAATTTGAAATAATTATTAATGAAGTGCGCTGTTATACCAGAAAGCTGCCCTCCTATATAAGAAAACACACTTAAACCAACGAGGAACAAAACGGAGGGAGAAGTGCTCACCCATAACTGATAACCTATCAACCCAACAAAATAAGTGCTCACAAACCCCAAAACGGTGAAGAAAGTAAAAGCTCCATGACGCTCGCCAAGATAACGATCTAAATAATCTGATTGAGCTCCTTCTTCCAAAAAGAGGTGTTGATAGGCTGGGTTTGTTAAAAGCGGAATATGCGTTTTTCTAAATGAGGAGAAAATAAAATAAGATAAAAATATCGACACAAAAATAGAAACAAAGAAATATCCCATATGCAGAGGGTGCCCTAACGGTAATACCGCTAATAATAATGGCAAAGTGATTAATGCGTAGAACTTTTGTTCTTTGAGCGCATTTTTAATTTCTTTACCTACCAATGAAAATTCCATTTTCTTCAGTGCCTGAGGGTTCAGGTAAAAACCATTAGGCAACAATTCTTCACCATCTAATTTCATAGCTATGTGACGACCCTCAATAAATTTTATTTTAACAGCGCTAGCCAGGTAATTAATTTTATGACTTTTATTTAACTGTCCAAAAACAACGTCTAAATAATGTCGAATGGATTCTCTCCGCTTATGTTTTTGGTTGTCCCTAGCAATATCTAACATTGAAGCGTAAGTTAACCTTCCATACTGTGATGCCCCATCTGTTACTTGGCCCATCTTTTTTTCTAGCGTCCCTTTTTTCCCAATTGAAATATCAACCGGCATGACTTCAATTTTATTTTCAGCGGCATTATCATTAATTCGGACAAGAAAAATATCAGGGTGTTTCACATGTGAATTATTTTTTTTCTCTTCTGATATTGCGTCATCAAGAAAAACAACCACCACATCAGGAGAACTCAAAAACTCCAACAAATATTGAGTATTTTCACTGGGTTGAGAGCGGTCTCGTAAATATTTCAACGTTTTGATTGAGTTCTTCCTTAACTTCTTTAGATAATTTTTATTAGTTATCTTCTGCTTAAATTCAAAAGTAAAGGGTTCAAAGAGATTTTTGATAGTTGTCTCAAAGTTTTTCCAGCTAATGCCAAATCTTTGAGGAATAAATTTTTTCGGAGTCAGCACCTGTGCCCCTTGAAGCAGAATCGAGGCTGATTTTTCTTTCGAATCAGAGAACACGACCAAAAAACGACGGAGAATTTGTCCCAAACGACCACTCACATAGGCACGTATCAAAGAAAACGTAAACGAATTTTTACGATAACCAAACTTCTCATCAATACTTTTTTTCGTTTGAAAAAACCCCAGTCCAAAACGACCCGCTAAATAAGCCGCATTCACAGCCATAACCATCCTTGTCGATTCAATCACAGAATCGTCATGATCCGCAGATATTCCTTCCAATTGAGCTGCGAACCGGCGCGCCAAAGTCAAACGCCAAACATTCTCAGAATCAAAACCACTCATAAGATCCCGTTGAAGTGGCCCAAGGTTTTCCACGACAGTATCGATATGCCGCTGATATTTTTCATCGTACTTAATTCGCTTATCAACATCTTTTGAGGTATCCTTTAAAGAATTGGTGCCAGAATCATCATCACCCGTTTCTTGAGAGGCAATCACAAAATCAAAACCAGAAACGTTCTTCGGTTCTGATTGTAACGCGGAAGGATTAAGTAAGTAACTTTGAATGAGCTGATCAGTTGGATATTGCTCACTAGCCAATGCTAAAAGAAAATTTTCCCAACGTGCCCCCAATGCTTCTTCCATGTCGTCATGATCTCCATTAACAAATGCTTTTAATAATGCGTCTAAACCCACCTGGTTCACCAGCGCCGCAACTGAATGGACATTTTTAGGGAGAGGATGGTTCACACCAAAAGAAGAGAATGCCTTTAAAACCTCATCGGGGCTAAAATCATTCATTCCAGCGTTTTCCATCTGAATACGAGTTGACAAATAGGCCACAACGGCATCATGAAACGCTTTGTCAACAAATCCGCCTTGAGCTTCTATAAAAACAGAGAGTATAGATTGAGGACTAGATTTAGGAAAAACAATGACATTCAGAAGTCGATTAAAATAAGAAGAGGACATAGTCTTAGACTTATAAAATGTGGGAAAACTAACTTGGAAACCACCATGTTTATCAAAAAAAGACTCAACCATTCTACTAACGGTCGGATCAGGGTTGCTTCGTTTAGCGTCTGTCCCTTCAAGCTCTTCTTTTTGTAGAAGTAGTAAAGATGAAAAATCTATTTTATTTTCATCACCGTCCATTGAAAGCAAATGAATAATTTCGTCAACGGAAACTCTGTCGATTCGATAATCGTATTGAACACCATCATGCTTATTCAGAGCTGTCCATCCTGCCACAATTATTGCTTCGTATTTTTTTCGTAACAATTCCATCTCAGCTTTTTCTGCTTCTTTTGCTTGCGTATGAAATTCTTTTGCGTAATATTTAATTTTTGCTTGCCGATCTGCTGGTTTCATTTCATTATTAAGACCTTCATCTTTACCGTTCGCCCAATTTTTTAAAGTTTCTCCCAACGGTTTAAGAGTAGTTTCAGAAATAAGACTATTGTCTACCGCAAATTTTCGCCACGATAATAATTCGTTTTTTTCATGAACGGCTTTGAAGTGGTTTCGCGCATAAACACACCAGGAATCTCGACCGGCATGGTCGGCATTAAAACGACGGTCGAGAATAACAAGAATGTTATTTTCGTCAACTTCCATAAAAGTATTTTTTGTAACCCAGACATGATCCTTTCTTCCTTTTAAAAATTTTCTGAAATCAAAATGACCGCCTTTATTGGGCGTCAGTCCACATTCTTTGCCAATGGCAGAGATCACTTCTTTAAATTTTCCTTCGTCATGAAAACGAGCATGAGCTGTATCTGTAAATTCGTCCAAACCGTTACTAGAAATAGTGAAGTCAGTTAAAGGAGGCGTGTTTTGTGAAATAAATCCCGCTCCGGTCAATGGCGCGACGCTCAAATCAACCACCGCACGGCGGTTACGAATGGTGTGGAGAAGCTGGTACAACCAATAGCCCAAATACCCCGCCAATAGAGCACATAACAAAGTACTTATCCCACTGGGAAAAATGTTCCATGTCCATCTTTGAAAATTAATAAATAAAGCAGAACTTACTGCCGTCGAACTAACACCATAGAAGAATAAAGGTGGCGTGATTTGTAAAAGACCCTGAGGGTTGTGCGTGCGGCGATAAAAATGAATCAATAGAATCACGAGCATGGTTGTTAAAAGCGTTAAGCTGGTCACCAAGAGAGAATTTGAAACAAGAGCAGTCGCGATCGGTGGGAGTGAAAACCAGCGTTCGTTTTTAGAGGCATTACTTATATCTTCTATTGTTAGTGGTACTCGCCCAGCCCAGATGGGGTGAGGTTTTCTTGAAATAATACTCCTATATAAATCAATCCTTCTGGCCGACCCATAATGAGGAGAGCGGGATAAAATATTAAATGTTTTTTCATATCTTCTTTCGACTCCCCCAATCAGCTTTTTATTAACTCTGCCTCTAGTTACAATTTCACGAATCTGATCAATGTCTTGCAAAATATAAAGAGCTAAATCAGCCACACTATGACTTGGGAGTAAACGAAGGCTCTCCTTATCAAAAGGAGAGGATTCAAAATTTAAATTTTTGGGTAATTTATTCTTTACGCGGTCAACCCATTGGCTTAAAGAGGCTATTTCAGGAATGAGAAACTTCAATATTTTTTTTTGATGTTTCTTGCTATTACGATGTTGATCCGATGAAAAAATGTATTTATAAACAGAAATGACCAATAAAAAAGGTTTGAGTATATAAGGAACAAACCAAAAAGCCGGAACCAGAAAAGAAGGAAAATACCTCTGAAAGAACAACCGGACATCTTCGTTAAGAAGAATATTTTTCAAAAGAAAATGTTGAACGTCATGATGCGGCGTAAGAAGGAAGAGACGATCTAACATTCGTAACCGGCCATTTCCCAAACGAGCAAAACTCCCATCAACAAGATGAGACTTCACCAGTAATTCAATCTTCCTTGAATTTCCCCAATGAATGAAAGTTGAAGTTAAAATTGGATCCATCTTAATTTTTTCTGAAAAAACAACTTGAGAAATTTTGAAGTTAACCCATTTCGCAAACAACCCCGTGAACAGATTCGCAAACGCAAGAAGACCGAACACAGAAGAAAAAATAACTCCTGGGACGACTCCGAATGACGACGAGAAAACCCGAGGTACTAATGCCATTACCACAAAGGACATTCCCCACCAAAGATGAGAATTAGGATTAAAAGGTTGAGATGCTCTTATCTCAATGTTAACACCACGAGTAGTAACGCCTGTTAAAAGTGGCGGGGTTTTCAAGATAGAAGAAACCTTGCCTCCCACATTGGTAGCCGTAACAATAACAAGCGCTGTTTTTAATGTAGCAGATGTTTTCCCTTTCATCATGATCAAAACCTGAACAAGGG
>JBJXGI010000060.1:0-45561 GCA_046153645.1 Elusimicrobiota bacterium
CCATGCTTTATCTCCGACAGGCCTCACAACAGTTCCTAGGATTTTCTTACCATCGTCGCGATCCATACGTCGGTGAACTTGTGCTCCCTTCTGGATGCCCTTTCTAGCCATATTAGAACGCGGTCAATTTGTTTGTTATTTTTTTAATGTTGTTGCTGTTTGTACTGCTACTTGTTTTTTTATTGTTGTTGTTGGGTTGCTTTATGCTGCTGCTGCTTCGAAACGACTTTGATAACCACTACTCTGACTGCCTGGTATTGTTGCTTGCTATCCGGTTGATTGCCAATTATACACCATACGATACAGAAATATATATATATATATATGTACACACACGCACAAATCATCACCAATTGTCGACAACAATGAAAAACAGGACTGTTAAAAGAGTAACCGTTGCATATAAAAATATTGTACGAATGTTAAATATTCTTGATAAGAGAGGGTCTTTGTTTTCCATTTAAATATTGAAATTAAGTTGTGGTATAGTAAGAATGTATTTAATATTAAATCCCAAATGGGCCGACATTTTCAGAAACACTCCAATCATCATCAAAAGTAAACTCATACATACGACATATCTAATCATACTAATGCCTTTAAGATACTTTTGCGGCATAAAAACTCCAAATACTAAATAAGTGAATAGCCCAAATCCAATCCAAGCCCCTTGAACGAAAGTAAACATGGGCAACATTCCAACAATGAAAGTAATTGCAAAAGAAAGAATGGTAACTTTTTTGATCGCCGATTTAATATTAATATCCATCTTCAAAAGGATCGGCAATACCATTCCCACCGCAAAATAAATAAAGAGTAAGGCCCCACCAATAAGAAGAGGTAACGAATGAGTTGGAGGAGGCGGCGCTTTATGTAATAACCAATTCTCCCATGGCCAATAGAATGACCAATTGGGTCCTCTCATAAAAGTTCCCACTACAATAAGCATAAACCAAGCAAAAACGCCAAAAAGAAAAACGGCATTGGCAAAAGGTCTTTCTTTGAAAGAATAAAAACCAACCCCTAAATTTGGATTGGGATCAAGATAGGGAATAGCAATGAGACCGCCAGCAATAACTCCAGGCAAAACAACTCCGGCTAACCATGGATCAAAATAAACAAGTAGTTCTTGCAAACCTAAAAAGTACCAAGGTGCTTTTGAAGGATTTGGGGTGACATTGGGATCAGCAATTGTTTCTAGCGGAGCATTAATCAAAATAGACCAAGCTATAAGGAAAATAAGCATTAATATAGCGCCTATGTATTCCCGGACAACCAAATTAGGCCAAGTTTCAACTTTATGATTTGGTTGATCACCTGGAAGCGGCGCAGCAGAAAAACCATCTTTACGCACTCGCCAAAAATGGACAATTAAAAGAACACCAGTAATGAAAGGAACAGCAATACAATGCAGAACGTAAAAGCGAACCAAAGTGGCCGAACCAACAGCAGTACCACCTAAAAGCCCAAAACGAGCATCATTTTTGAGACCAACCCCTAACAAACTCGAGAAAGGTCCTTCTGCTCCCATTAATGGGGTAGAACTGGCCATGTTTGTTCCAACCGTAACAGCCCAAATAGCCAATTGATCCCATGGCAAAAGATAACCAGTAAAAGATAAAAATAAAGTTAAAATCAGCAGAACAACGCCAACACCCCAATTAAATTCTCGCGGAGTTTTGTAGGCCCCCGTTAAAAACACACGCACCATATGCAGAATAACAAAGAGCACCATCGTATGAGCCGCCCAACGATGCATATTGCGCATAAAAGTACCAAAAGAAACAACAAACTCAAGATCCTTCATATCCTGAAAAGCTAAATCAGGAGAAGGACGGTAATAAAACATCAAAATAATTCCAGTGACAGTCAAAACAAGGAAAAGTAAAAAAGATAAACCACCCAATCCCCATGTGTAAGTAAACCGAGTGGAACGCGGACGAACTCGAGCAGGGTGTAAGTGGAGCCAAACATTTCCAAGAATATGCTGCGCGCGATCTCGAGAGGTATCTTTCCATGTTCCGCCGCGAAACATAGATCGCCAAACCTGACTATTAATAATTTCTTCTTTTATTTTTTTGATATCAATTTTGGGAATCATAAATTTAAGCCACAATAAAATAAGGTACTTTTTCTCTAAAACCAGGTCGATTTTCCATTTGTCCTTTATCAACAACAAGATCACCTTGCACTGTTTGAGTTACCATAACTCGCCATAAAGGTTTGGGAGCTGGGCCAGCAATAACATCTCCCTGTGCAGAAAAATTGGACCCATGACAAGGGCATCGAAAACGAGATTCGGCAGGAAACCAATTGGGAGTACAACCAAGATGGGTACACCTTGCCCACATAGCAAACAGGCCCAACTCTCCCCTTACAATCCAAACACGATTGGCTTTATCAATAGTTACACCCATCGGGTAGTCGAGCACTTTACCTGCTTTGAACTTTTGAGAAGGCTCATATAAAACATTTGGAAGGAAAAAACGAAGGAAACTACCGACTGATGAGGCAATAAAAACAAGAAAAGCCGACCATCCCCAAAAAAGGAACGATCGGCGACTTAACTCAGGATCTTTAATTAATTGTGTTTCTGGTGTTTCTATTGTGTCTGACATTTAAAATCTATGCAATTACACTATGCGTAAGTTTTACTCCAGCTCCCATAGTTGAAGTAAGGGTAACAGAGCGAATGTAAGCTCCCTTAGCAGTGGCCGGCTTGGCGGCCAAAATTGCCCCTAAAACGGTCTCAACATTTTCCGCAATATCTTGTGGTTTAAATGATGCCTTTCCAACTGAAGCATGAAGGTTAGCCGAATCATCCATTTTAAATTCAACTCTACCAGCTTTTAGTTCTTTCACGGCTCGTCCTACATCAAGGGTCACCGTTCCAGATTTTGGATTTGGCATTAACCCTTTGGGGCCAAGAACCTTACCAAGCTTGGTTAAATCTTTCATAACATCTGGAGTGGCAACGAGAACATCAAAATCCAACCAACCCTTTGAAATCTTTTCAATTAAATCAGCATCACCAGCAAAATCAGCACCTGCATTTAAGGCATCTTTTAATTTTTCGCCCTTAGCAATAACAGCAACAACTTTTTTCTTTCCTAATCCTTTGGGTAAAACTGCTGTTCCACGAACGGCTTGATCTGTTTTCTTCGCATCAACACCCAAATTAACATGCAATTCAACGGTTTCATCAAATTTGGCAATGGCATTCTTTTTTACAATTTCGGCGGCCTGGATCACATTATATTTTTTCGTCGCGTCAAAACTTGCTTCTATAGCTGTTTGTCTTTTTGATTTCTTCATTTTACTTTACCTCAATACCCATAGAACGAGCGGTACCAACCACCATTCTTTTGGCTGATTCAAGATCTCTTGTATTAAGATCTGGCATTTTTTGTTTTGCAATATCTTCTAATTGGGCTTTTGTAATTATTCCTACTTTATCTTTATTAGGAACAGATGATGCTTTAGCTACTCCAGCCGCTTTTTTTATCAAAGCTGATACTGGAGGCATTTTTGTAATAAAAGTGAACGATCTATCAGTATAAATTGTAATAACCGCAGGAATAATCATACCCGCTTCAAACTTTTTAGTTTTTTCATTAAACTGTTTACAGAAATCCATAATCTGCACACCATGCTGACCCAAGGCAGGACCTACGGGAGGGGCTGGGTTTGCTCCAGCAGCAGGGATTTGAAGTTTTACCAATGCTTTAATTTGCTTTGCCATACCAATTAATACCTTAAACCTTTTCTACTTGTAAATAATCAAGCTCAACTGGAGTTGCCCGTCCAAAAATACTCACGGTAACTTTAAGTTTTGCTCGATCTTCGTTAACTTCTTCGACTGTTCCAACAAAATGTCTAAATGGACCTTCGTTAATACGGACGCTTTCACCTCTATCAAAAACAACAGCAGGACGAGGCTTATTCATTTTCTGCGTCGCATTTAATTCCATCATCCGTTCAACATCTCCTTGAGTTAAAGGAATGGGTTTTGCTCCCCCTAAAAATCCAGTAACACCAGGTGTATTTCTAATTAAAAAACATGTCTCATTATCCGCATTCATATGAACCAAAATATAACCAGGAAAAAATTTTCTCTTTCTAATCTGTTTTTTATTTTTCTTAAGTTCTATCACTTCTTCAGTGGGTATAACAATTTCACTGATTTTCGGACCAACACCTTTAATAGCTGCAGATTTCTCAATAGTAGAGCGAACCTTATCTTCATGGCCAGAATAAGTGTGTACGAGGTACCAACGATTTTCGGTTTCTTGTGTCATATATCCTATAAAATAAAACTAAATATAAATTTCAATAAATGGTCGATGAAAAAGATATAAACAGACATCAATATGACCATAATGATGACGAGTAAAGTAGATCCAACCATCTGGGGAACTGGAAGCCAGGACACCTGTCGAAGTTCAGACCATGAATCTTTTATAAATTGCGTTATCTTTTCCATTTAGAGCCAATTAATTTAAACACGGGAGTGGTAGGACTTGAACCTACAGTCCCGGTTTTGGAGACCGGTGGTTTGCCATTAACCGACACTCCCAACTACTATAATTTCACTTCTCGGTGAATGGTGTGTCGTCTCAGCTTAGGAGAAAACTTCTTTGCTTCAATTTTAGTACGGTCACCTTTTTTCTTACCACGTTCATAGTAGTAATTAATAATTCCCGTTTCTGTACATTTTAATCCAACAACGTTTCTACCTGTAGCCATGACGACAACACCTCACACCATTTAATGAATCTTATTTAAGAATTTCGATTACGACGCCTGCACCAACAGTGTGCCCACCTTCACGAATAGCAAACCGAACTCCTTTTTCTAGCGCAACAGGAGTTAAGAGATCAACTTCGATGGTCACATTATCACCGGGCATAATCATTTCAGTTCCCGCAGGAAGCTGAATGGTTCCGGTCACATCAGTGGTACGAACATAGAATTGGGGTCTATAGTTATTAAAGAATGGGGTATGACGTCCACCTTCTTCTTTACTCAAAATATAAACTTCACCTTTGAATTTAATATGTGGCGTAATACTTCCAGGAGCAGACAATACTTGACCTCTTTCTACTTGGTCTTTTTCAACGCTTCGCAGAAGAATTCCGACATTATCACCGGCCACAGTTTCATCCATAACCTTTCGGAACATTTCAATTCCAGTAGCAACGGATTTACGAGTATCTTGAATACCAACAATTTCGACGTTATCGCCGACTTTTAATCTTCCACGTTCCACGCGGCCAGTAGCCACTGTTCCGCGACCAGTAATAGAGAACACATCTTCAATAGACATTAAGAAAGGTTTATCGGTCTCTCTCACTGGCTCGGGGAATGATGTGTCTAAAGCCTCAAGAAGCTTTAAAATAGAAGGCTCACCGAGTTCACTGGTGTCCCCTTGAAGAGCTTTAAGAGCACTTCCTTTAATAATTGGAATTTTGTCACCAGGGAAATCATATTTTGTAAGAAGTTCTCTGATTTCAAGCTCAACAAGATTTAAAAGTTCTGGATCATCAACAAGGTCGCATTTATTCAAGAAAACAACCAAGTTTGGAACGTTCACTTGACGAGCAAGAAGGATATGTTCACGTGTCTGGGGCATGGGTCCATCTGCGGCTGAAACAACTAGAATACCACCATCCATTTGCGCTGCACCAGTAATCATGTTTTTGATGTAGTCAGCGTGACCTGGACAATCAATGTGAGCATAATGTCTTTTATCAGATTCGTATTCAACGTGAGAAACAGCGATTGTCACGATTTTACTATCGTCACGAACCGTTCCACCTTTCGCAATGTCCGCATAGGATTTGGCAACAGCTTTCCCATGCTTTTCAAGAACCTTGGTTAAGGCTGCTGTGAGGGACGTTTTTCCATGGTCAACGTGACCAATTGTACCGACATTCATGTGCGGCTTTGTTCTTTCAAACTTCGGTTTAGACATTGCTTCTGCCTCCTTAGGACTTTGTGTGAATATTTAAAAATTGGATTTTAAGTTAGCTGGGGAGCAGGATCGAACTGCCGACCTCATCCTTACCAAGGATGTGCTCTACCAACTGAGCTACCCCAGCAAGCGGGTGAAGGGAATCGAACCCTCGTCTCAAGCTTGGAAGGCTCGCATTCTACCATTGAACCACACCCGCAAAAAACGCTCCCAACATACCCCCTAGAAAATAAAACTCGCCGATCCGCTTATTTTGGTTAGCCTTAACAACTAAAATCAAGCACTTGAAAAAACTTAAGCTAACCTTTCTGTTGATAAAAAATAAAGCAGATCAACGAGCATAGATGCTGGGGTCGGCGCAATTTATAACAAAAGGCCAAAGGAGAGTCAACAACCCTTTAGAAAATTTTAATTATCGGTCCCGGTTTTTTTATAGATATTTAAAACAGATCCAGAGAGCGGCGGTTTTTTATCGGACTCAAGACGCTCTGTTGTTCGTCGATCTTGAAAAACAATACTTCCACCGTTTCTCTCGATAGTATGCTTAACGTAACTTTTCATCTCGGTCAGTTGCTGAATAAGAACAGGGTATTGAGTGGTCTCAATATTCTTGTCAGTGAGGAATACAATTGAAGCAGAAACAAATTTAAATTTTTTGACATTTCCTTGGCGGTCTTTTGCTGTAATACACCCCGCTTTTAAATCTGCCTCTGAATAATAAGCCATTATTCTTTCGTCAAAACGTTTAGCAATCCAATTAAAAACTGTTTCAGCTTTATCAGGAGTTGTCATTGAAACAAAATCGTCTCCTCCAATATGCCCGATGAAATCAGATTGATTTCCCCATCTTTTGATGCTTTGAACCAATAAATCAGCTAGAAGTCGAATAACTTTGTCTCCCTGTTTAACGCCATAAACGTCGTTATAGGCTTTAAAATTATCCAAATCAATATAAGCAAATGACATGGGGTTTCCAGAGGCTAATCTCCGACGAGCTTCATCTTCAATTGCCAAGTTTCCAGGAAGTCCCGTTAGCGGATTATGCCCCATGTCTACTTTTTTACGTTGCAGCATTCTTTTTACACGAGCCATTAATTCCTGAGCGTCAAAAGGTTTGGTGAGAAAGTCATCAGCACCAACCTCAATAGACCGAATTCGATCCTGAGCATCCTTCCACCTTCCACTGACCATAACAATGGGAATGGCTCTCGTATGAGGGTCTTGGCGTAATTGTTCACATATTCTAAACCCATTTACACCAGGGAGTTTTAAATCTAGCACGAGCGCATCAGGAAGCATTTCTCTTACTTTATCAACGGCTAATCTCCCATCTTTTATCCATTCAACTTGATACCCAGCCAAAGTAAAAGTTAATTGAACATAAGAAGCGACTTGTTCATCATCATCAATAATTAAAATTTTTTCACCAGCCATAGATCCTCCTAAAACTTAAGCTTCTTTATTATCTTTCTTTAAAATAATAATTTCGATTCTTCGATTCGTCGCTCTGTTAATAGCAGAATCGTTTGGAACGATTGGATAATTTTCACCCATTCCCCAGGCAGATAATCTTTCATGAGGAATTCCACTTTTCGTTAATGCCTCCACAACTGAAAATGATCTTGCCGCCGACAATTCCCAATTAGAACCAAATCTTCCTCCTACAACAGGAATGTTATCCGTATGCCCTTGAACAACAACGTCACCTTCAACAAGTTTAATGAGATTGGACAATTGCTCAAGTGCTGAAAATGCCTCCGGATCAAGAATGGCTTTGCCGCTCCCAAATAAAATTTTCTCATTTAATTGAACAACAACCTTCTCAGATTCATTTTTAATTTGAAGTTCATTCCCAAAATTACTTTTCATTTTTTCTATATCTTCTGAAAACTGAGAGTAAGAAATATTTTCTTTTTTCAATTTATCTAAATTACTTTTAACAAGATAACTATAACCATATAAAACCAAGAAAAATATCATAAGGATGGTCATAAAGTCTGAATACGAAACAAGCCATAGGTTTTCCGATGAATAAAGACTCGTTCTTTTTGAACCGCCCAAAAAACCTAAAAAATCTTTTTTCCGAGAAAGCTCAGATTCAGCTGAAATATTACTTTCTTCACTTTCGAACATAGGGAAATTCCTTATATAAAACAATTTCAACCCTTCTATTCATCCGTCGACCAAGGTTCGTTTGATTGGATGCCCTGGGTTTATAAGGCCCGTAAGCTGCAGCCGCGATCTGCTCGGAGGGGATACCTAATTCAATGAGTTTATTAACGACAGATAAGGCACGACTCATAGAAAGCTCCCAGTTATCCTTATAATTAATACTCCGAATGGGAACTGAATCACTATGGCCCTCGACAATAATAATTTGTTTGGATTTAACTAATGATTGCGCGATAACAGAAAATATTTCATTTGAAGATGCCTTTAATTCTGATTGAGCCGAATCAAATAAAACCTTCTCTCCAAATTCGATTCTTACATCGCCCAAACTTTGATTGACCATAACCCCTTTTTGACCACTCATATTGTTTTTTAAATCTGACGCGATATTTCCTAACAAATTAGATTTAAATTCAATGGTACTCGCAGGTTTAAACTGTTCTGCTTTAAAATTTTTTATTGCCTGAGCCAAAGCCTCATCACCAGCCACTGTAAGCCCATATAAAGAGAGAAAAACCAAAACAAGGTTCGTCATTAAATCAGCATAAATTGTTAACCAAATCCCCTCAGTGCGAGTATCTTTGACGGGAGGACGATAAAATCGGTGAAGCATTTTTATCCTTGATTGGCCGCGCCGGCACGAGAAGCAATAACCTTGTTCTTACTTTTTCGATTCAAATACGATTCTAATCTTCTAGAAAGAATCGCCGGGCCTTCTTGTCGTTGAATTGAGAGAATAGCTTCGATCATAACTTCTTTCAAAAAAAGTTCTTGCTCAGAATAGCTTTGAAGTTTTCCAGCAATAGGAAGAAAGAGAAAGTTAGCGCCAAAAATTCCATAAAACGTAGCCGTCATGGCCACAGCCATATGACTTCCCATGGTTCGAGGATCTGTTAAGTTCAATAACACCTCAACAACACCGACCAAGGTTCCCAATAAACCGAAAATAGGGGCATAAGTCGCCATGTTTCTAAACACATTGGAGACTTCTTCATGACGCAGTCGAATGAAATGGATTTCTTTTTCTAAATTTGATCGGACCAAATTTTCTGGCAAACCATCGGCGATTAATTTCAGTCCATTGGCAAGAAATTGATCAGAGGTTCCTCTCATATCCAACTCTAAACTTTCCATACTGGTTCTACGGGCACGTCCCGCCAATTCAAGCATTTGGCTCATAATGCTATCAGCAGATTCTCTTCTACCAGGGAACATAAACATAACAATAGCCATGGGAATTTTTTTGATAATTGACCAAGGATATGTAATTAAGGTTGCCCCTAATGTTCCACCAAAGACAAGAACAGCCGCATGGGTATTCATGAAAAATTTTGCAGTTTCACCATCACCTAAAACCCAGGCCACCGCACCAAGCCCAACAAACCACCCTAAAAATGTCATTAAATCCATGATTTATTATCCTTCTCCCACATTTTTCGAATCTTTTTCTCTAGAGAATTCTCCATCTTGAACAGGAAACCTTTCTTGATCCGTCCTCTTTTTCAAAAAATTACTTATTTTATTTTCAATATCGTTGCCGGGTCTTGAGGCAGAATCAACACTAAGGGATTCTTCAAACTTCATTCCTGCTGGAAGTTTAAGCGAATGACGCAAAGAACCAGCAAGTCTTTCGGCGGGTGAAAAACTCTTTACTTCGGGGATATGGATATGCCCCTCGGCTTTTAATCTTTTGGCAATAAGCGAAATTTTCCTCTGGGCATCGGTAATTATTTTAGGAGTTAAATTCTCTGTTTTAAAACTGAGTTCATCCCGGATAATTTCAGCTTTACCTTCTGGGACATGCTCAAGAATTTTATTAACAAACAATTCATCAGATGCTCTTAAACTTAAAATCAATGTTTGTAGATCAACTTCCCTTAAAATAGCTTTTAGCGAAGACACCTCAAACTTATCTAAATCCTCAAACAAAAATGAACGCTGCCGCATTTCCTCTGCAATCTCTGGACTGGACTCTTTCAAATTCTCCAACATATTTCGTTGCGCTTCCGGGTCTAATGACTCATAAACAGAAAACATTCTTTCAGGACCACCGATCATATAGTCTAAACGCCTTTTTAAATCTTGCTCAATATCTTCAACTTGTTCGGGGAGAAGTTGCCTTGTTGTTGCCAATTTTGATGTTATTTCACTTTGCAAAGTAGGACTAATTTTAGACATAACTCGAATAATCCAATCAGCTGGTAAATAACCCAACACAACCGCCGCTTTTTCAGGAGATTCTTTAGAAAGTATGACCGCTAAATTACTTATATTATCCTCACGGATAAAACCAAAAGGTAGCGTCGTCTTATTTGGATTTTCAACTTGCAATGCTCCGGAAAAATTTGTGTTCCCTCCTCCATTCCCTCCATTTGGAAGTCCATAAGATGGCGGAAAATAAGGTGGTATGAGCGGGAAAGGATCGGCCCGATTCCTCCCCGAATCTTCAGGTTTTAAAGTTGGCAAAATTTGAATCAGGTTATTGAGAAATCCGCGTAAAGGTCCAAACATAAATAACAAGCAAACAAAAACACAAAAAATAGTCAAAATCAAAACCACAACAACCCAGTAGTTTTTTAACTCAGTTTGAATGCGATTCATAGGGGAATTATTAACGATAGGAGTGGCAGACTTATTAAACTTTGACTTCTGAATATTAAGACTATCGCCTCTTTCAGGATCCAATCCCAAAATCTGCCTTGTCAATTCTCTTACCTTTCCCACTTCAACCTCGGGAAGACTTTCATCTAAAACCAGGGTTACAGAAATTCTTTTTATAAATTTCTTAAAAAACTTATCTTCTGTTTTTAATGTATCAACTAAACTTTTAACTTGTTGTGAGGTTTCATTTAGAGAACTTCTATTTGGTACACCCGGCAAGAAAAAACCATCTGACTCGTCTTGGACAACCGTGTTCGGTGATGAAACCAAAGGCTCTATTCGGACAACCACGACAAATTGATCTGGTGATAAAATTTTAGATAACACTTCTTCAACTCTCTGTTGCATCCGAACTTCGAGGTTGAGTCGCTCGCTATCCCATGAAACATCAATTGAATAAATAAGGCCCACAAAAACAAAGGGTGCGATCACTAAAAAAGAAAAAAGTTTACGGAACACGAATTCCCCCTGTTTTAGTTCCATATAGGAATTTTCGTAAACTGTCGTTATTGGGTTCCAATTGGAGGGCTTTTGTCCAAATTTGTTTTGCCTTCTCTCGTTCGTTCATTGCAAAATAAGCTGATCCAAGGCGGGTGAGAGCAAGAACATTTTCCGGTTCCAAATCTAAAACATCTGTACACTCTGAAATCGCAGTGAGATATCTCCCCTCGTAAATAGATTCAAGAGAGACCTGCAATTTATGCTCAACCAAAGTAATACCCGAGGGAACTCGAGGCGTGTCAACTTCCGGGTGTTCATTTTCAACAAGACGCATCAATCGTGAAAATTCAACTCGTTCGATTTTTTTATCTGAGGCATATATCAATGTATTTAATGAGCGTTTGGGATCATTTTCCAAGAAATGCGTAACGGCCAAACGAAAAAGACGTGAGTCTAATGACTCCCCCAATTCCGCTTCGGTAATGGGGTTAATCGCCTCTAACTTTCTACGAATCACTTTGATGGAATTATCTTGTGGAATTAATCTCTCCGCATTTCGAAAGGTTTCAAGAGAAAATTGATACTGCCCATCACGATACTCTCCCACGCCCTTATTATAAAATTGAGTCGCTTTACTTTGGGATTCAGAGGCTCTTAATTGCTGTTGTTTTTCTTCTAAAATAAGTCGTGATCTTTCAGTTTCTAAATCAACAACATTTAAACCCATGGGCTTATAATTATCGATTAATCTGTCTAACTCAATTATTCTCTCATGGAGATTTAAACCGTTACCAACTTTTTGTCGATAAGCAGCAACTTCTTTATCTAATTCTTCTTTAAGGGAGGGCAAAATATTTTCCGCAGAATCCCAACTCCACCCTATTATTGTTGATGGATTTAAGATTGCAAAAAACATGCTGAAAAATAAGACTGTTTTTAACGCCGGTCTAATCAACCTGACACTCCTCTCAAAACGTAAAGTCCTCTACGTATTTAGGTCAACTTAGGCGTAATTGCAACCTGTTTTTAGAGATGTTTCTGACTCTATTCTGAAGAAAACTGAAATAAGACTTTAATGGAAGGACAAAAAAAACCCAAAAACATAAAAAATGTTTTTGGGTTTTAATAATTAAAATTAAAAAAAATTAAACTAAAGAAGCGACAAAATCCCCCATTTCAGAGGTAGACAAACCCATTTTACCAGCAGCTAAACTTTTTATTTTTCCGGATTGGAGCGCTTTATAAACAGCATTCTCAATGTCAGAGGCTGCTTTAGGTTGGCCAATTTCATCCAACATCATTCCGGCTGCGCAAATAGCAGCTAAAGGATTAATAATGTTTTGACCCGTATACTTTGGCGCAGAACCGCCAATTGGTTCAAACATGGAAACACCTTCTGGGTTTAGGTTTCCACCAGCAGCAATACCCATCCCGCCTTGAATCATGGCTCCCAAATCGGTAATGATATCTCCGAACATATTATCGGTGACAATCACATCAAAGAATTCAGGATTTTTTACCATCCACATACAAGTAGCATCAACATGAGCATAATCGGGCTTAATTTCCGGAAAATCTTTAGCGACCTCATAAAAAGCTCTTTCCCACATGTCAAAAGCATAAGTTAACACGTTGGTTTTTCCACAAAGAGTCAGCATCTTTTTTTTATTTCTTTTTTTAGTGAAATTAAAAGCATATCGAAGGCATCTTTCGGCTCCCATACGAGTATTAATGGATTCTTGAACCGCCACTTCATGCGGTGTTCCTTTTCTTAAAAATCCTCCTGCTCCCGCATATAAACCTTCGGTATTTTCTCGAACCACAACAAAATCAATATCCTCAGGCTTTTTATTGGCGAGGGGTGTTTCAACATTTGGGAATAATTTAACCGGTCTTAAATTAATATATTGATCTAATTCAAATCGAAGTCTTAACAACAACCCTTTTTCCAAAATACCAGGTTTCACTTGAGGGTGCCCAATAGCTCCTAAAAACATGGAGTCCACTTTTCGAAACTCCGCCAAAACTGAATCGGGCAAAATTTCACCTGACTTTAAAAATCTTTCTCCACCCAAGTCATAATTCACATACTCTAATTTAAAATTGTTCTTTTTTGAAACCGTATTGAGAACTTTTAAACCTTCTCTGACAACTTCAGGTCCCGTTCCATCTCCTGGCAAAACAGCAATTTTGTAACTTGATTTTGGTTCTTTTTTTACAACTTGACTCATTTGTATTCGTCCTTTTTTTCTAAATATTTTTTCAGAAAATCGTCTAATGTTGGCCCAAAGGTCTCGTGAATAGAGTCCAAAGTTTGTTCATGCGCTTTATCAATGGGGTGATCGTCAAGATATCGTTCAACTTCAAAGAATTTATTTTCCCTATATATAGAACTTCCATTTGTAGACCCCAAATCTTTAACAAGTAAAATGGATCCCAATAAAATAAATTTAAGATGTTGACGAGAAACAATCGCATGCATAATTTTTATGGTACTTTCAGAAGTTCTTCCAAGAACACTAGGAATACTTTGGGTAATCTTTCCTACCAACGTTAACTCACCATTATCCATATCAATCGTATGGATAAGTCGATCTTCTCCTGCCGCGATAATAGATAAATAAATCCCATGCCCCTGACCAAAACAAAAAACAATATTATCGGAATCATCAGATTTCACCGCATAATAAAGATGAGGCCGAAATGGAACCCAGGCATCCTCAGTAATATTTTTAGGAATAAAAACGGACAATTAAACTCTCTCCTTTGTAACAGGGATTGCCTTTTTCCCTCTGGCCAACGAAATCCTGTTAACTGCCGAAATATAAGCCTTAGCACTTGCTTCAATAATATCTGTCGAAGCACCTTTACCACGCACAGTAAACCCTTTAGCATATTCTAGTTGAACTGTTACTTCACCTTGCGCGTCTTTACCGCCAGATACAGCTGCTAATTTATAATCTAATAATTTGGCGCTAACCTTGGTGATTTTATCAATGGCTTTATATACGGCATCAACAGGTCCATCACCGCAAGCCGCTTCTTGAAACACTGTTCCGCTTTTTGATAATCGAACTGTGGCTGTAGGAACAATTCCAGTCCCTGAACTGGTTTGAAGATAATCTAATTTCCAGAGTTCAGCGGCATCATTCGACTTTTCTTCAACAAGGGTTAACAAATCTTCATCAAAAATATATTTTTTCTTATCAGCCAAGACCTTAAACTGATCAAAAAGTTCTACCAATTCCTTACCATCAATATCATAACCTAAATCTTTCATTCTTTTCGCTAAAGCCGCCCGGCCCGATAACTTTCCTAAAATTAATTGACTAGAAGGAACTCCGACAGATTCAGGGGTCATAATCTCATAAGTTTGGCGATGTTTCATCACGCCATCTTGATGAATTCCTGATTCATGAGAAAATGCATTGGCCCCAACAATGGCTTTGTTCGGCTGAACAACCATTCCAGTCAATCTTGAAACCAATCGGCTGGTTCGGTAAATTTCTTCAGTCTTAATGTTCGTCTTTAAACCAAAAAAATCTTTTCTAACATTAAGAGCCATCACGATTTCTTCTAAAGAAGCGTTCCCTGCTCTTTCACCAATTCCATTAATCGTGCATTCAATTTGGCGAGCGCCATTAATAACAGCGGATAATGAATTGGATACAGATAATCCCAAATCATTATGACAATGCACAGAAAAGACCGCCGGTTTATTAACAGTCGACTGAGTTATTAATTGTTTGATCATCAAACCAAACTCAAAAGGAACTGCATAACCAACAGTATCAGGAACATTAATAGTGGTAGCCCCTGCTTCTATTGCTGTCTTAACAGCCTGAACCAAAAAAGTGAAATCGGATCGAACCGCGTCTTCAGGAGAAAAATCAATACTTTCACAATATTTTGAAGCGTGGGTGACAATCTCAGCAATTTTATCCAAAACTTGATTTCGGGACATTTTTAATTTTTTCTCTAAATGAATATCACTGGTCGCAATAAAGGTATGAATTCGAGGTTTTTTAGAGTGTTTAACCGCATTCCATGCTACATCCACATCACCTTTAACACAGCGGGCTAACGCACAAATTTCAGGACCTTTCACTTTTTTAGCGATCTGACTAACCGCTTCAAAATCACCAGGGCTTGTTATTGGGAATCCGGCTTCAATAACATCAACACCCAAACGGGCCAACTGATAGGCAATTTCAATTTTCTCATCGACATTAAGACTGGCCCCGGGAGATTGCTCACCATCTCTTAATGTCGTGTCAAAAATAATAATTTTATCTGAGTTATTCTTCATAAGGACGCTTCTTTTGGAGCGACTTTCATTTTGTAATAACGAAAACCGGTGATGACAATTCCCCAGCAAATATAAGACACATATAAAATAAAAATTGTGTTTTGTGGGTAACTATAAATCATGAACAACGCAAACAATGTAATTAAAAATGTTTTCAGTGACCGCGGATGAAAAAGTTTTGTTTTTTTAAAAGTTGAATATTGGATTTTTGAAACCATTAAAAAAGAAAGGCCAAACACAATAACAGGAATAGCCGCTTTTAATGTTGGGACTTGATTGTGAATAATACTTAACGTTCGCCCCTGATGATCTGATTCGTATAATCCAAAAAGTAAAACTAAAACGGCTAGAAATCCTCCTGCACCAGGAATCGGTAAGCCTGTAAAATGCAAACTAGGGCCCGCATCCGTTCCCGTACCTTCTGCTGAACCTTTCAAATTAAATCTTGTTAATCGAATAGCCCCGCAAAGAATAAAGAAAAAAGATAACAATAAGCCCAAATCTCCAAACTCTTTGAGCGCCATCAAATAAATCATAATCGCGGGCGCAATCCCAAAAGACATCCAATCAGCAAATGAATCAAACTCTCCACCAAATTTTGAAGCAGTTCCCATAGCTCGAGCAATTCGTCCGTCAAAAATATCCATTATATGTCCGATAAAAATAGCCGTTGGGGCCGCAATCCAGCGTTCCTCAATGGCACAAAATATGGCAAAAAAACCAAGCCCCATATTAGCCACAGTAAACAAACTAGGCACAAGAATGGAGGCTTTTTTAATATTCATAACACCCTGTTTTACAATTTCCATTTTGCGATGGGAGTCATACCTCCCCAAACCCTTTGCCCCATTTGAACTGAAACCTCTACATGAGGAGGCATGAGCACATCAACTTGAGAACCAAACCGAATAAGACCATAACGCTCGCCTTGCGATAACGTGGCCCCTGTTTTAACCCAACTAACAATCCGTCTGGCAATAAGCCCTGCAATTTGAGTAACGACCACTTCTCCATTTGGAGTGACGATGGTTAAAACGTTTTTTTCATTTTGCAAATGCGCTTGAGGATGCCTTGCATCTAAATATAAACCTTTTTGATATTCAATTTTTTTAACAGTACCAGAAACCGGTGATCGCTGAATATGACCATCAAAAACTGAAAGAAAAATTCGAACTAATTTCCAGTCTTTATTTTCTCCTTCAATAATAGTCTCAATTCCCAAAATCTTCCCATCTCCAGGAGCAATAATAAGGGACGAATCATTAGGCGAACTTCGGTCGAAATCTCGAAAGAAATAAAGAGAAAAGACAGTGGCCAAAAAGCATATACCTGCCAAAGAAACTGTCAAAATATTTCCAATTCTCAACAAAACCAGCCCAACAAGAGTTAAAGGAATAATAAACCGCCAGCCGTCACTAGCAACAGGAATCAATTTCAAAAAAATTACTCCCGCTTCTTCAACCAAGGCATCATGGAACGAAGACCTGCGCCAACTTTCTCAATCTGATGATCCTCTATGGCTTTTCGGTAAGAATTAAAAACTGGTTTCCCAACTTTATTTTCCATTAGATATTCACGAGCAAATTCACCACTTTGAATCTCACTTAAAACTTTTTTCATCACTTTTTTAGTATCTTCAGTCACAATCCGTGGACCACGAGAATACTCACCATATTCAGCAGTATTGGAAATGGAATAATTCATCCATCCAATTCCCCCTTCTTGAACCAAATCAACAATCAGTTTTAATTCATGAAGACATTCAAAATAGGCAAGCTCGGGTTGATAACCAGCTTCCACTAAAGTTTCAAAACCCTTTTTAATAAGTTCAACAGCACCGCCACAAAGAACAACCTGTTCACCAAAAAGATCGGTTTCTGTTTCTTCTTTGAAAGTTGTTTTTAGCACCCCTGCGCGAGTTCCGCCGATAGCTTTACAGAAGGCAAGCGCTGTGTTAAACGCATTCCCTGTGTAGTCTTGTTCAACTGCCACCAAAGCTGGAGTTCCTCTTCCCTCTTCAAAAGTTCTTCTGACCAAATGACCGGGACCTTTGGGGGCAACCAAAACGACATCGCAATGCGCTGGCGGAACAATTTGAGAATAACGAATATTAAACCCGTGAGAAAACGCGACGACGGATCCTTTTTTCAAATAAGGAAATATATCTTTGTCCCATACTTCTGCTTGTGTTTCATCAGGGAGTAGAATATGAGTCCAATCAGCCTTTTTTACTTCAGAGGCGATATCATCAAATAAATTCTTTCCTTCCTCCCACCCATGTTTTAATGCCAAATTCCAACCTCGACCACCTTTACGGACCGCGATATGAACATCAATTTTAGAATCTCTTAAATTCAGAGCTTGGCCATGACCTTGTGATCCATAACCAATAACCACAACTCGTTTTCCTTTTAAATATTTTAAATCTGCATCCTCATCATGATAAACCTTTGCTTTTAGAACAGATGCTGGATCAAATGATTTTTTATGAGATGCCACTTTTGTTGTTTGCTTCATTTTTTTCATGCGAGTACCCTCTCCAATTCTGCTATTGAAATTCCTTTGCTTCCGCGTGCCATCGCAACGATTCCTGTGCGACAGGTCTCCTTAATACCAAAAGGCCTCAGCATACGCAGCAAAGCTTCTATTTTTTCGCCATCTCCGGTCATTTCGACAATGATGGAATCCATCGCCACATCAACAATCTTGGCTCGGAAGATGTCACAAATTTGTATCAACTCACTTCTTAATGATTTTTCTGCTGTTACTTTCACTAATACGAGTTCTCTTTCAAGATGAGAAGTTTCCCGGTAATCAGCAACTTTAATAACATCAATCAGTTTGTTAAGTTGTTTTTCCACTTGCTCCAAAATCTGATCATTTCCTTTCACTACAATGGTCATCCGAGAAATCATCGGATCATCGGTTGGGCCAACGGAAAGTGAATCAATGTTATAACCACGGGCAGAAAAAAGGCCTGAAATTCTTGCAAGAACTCCAAATTTATTTTCAACCAAAAGAGAAATGGTATGTTTTGCGTTATTAGAATTATTTAGATCCATCATTTTAACCTCTTTTTTATTATATCAAGCCATATCAACGATAATTTCATCCAGACCTGCCCCCGAAGGAATCATCGGGAACACTTTTTCTTCTGGAGAAATCATCGCTTCGATGAGAAATGATTTATCTGATTTGAGAGCCGCTTCAATAGCAGAAGCCACCTCTTCATTTTTGAAGATACGAACCCCTTTTGCTCCATAAGCATCCACAAATTTCACAAAATCCGGAAGATATTTCAGTTTAGTGGTATCCATATCCACTTTGGCTTCTAAGCTGCTACCATTAGCAGTTAAATTAGAAGCGGAGAAACGCTCTTTGTAAAAAAGCTCTTGCCACTGCCTCACCATTCCTAAGAAATAGTTATTAATAACAATAATAATAACCTTAACACCTTCATGAACAGAGGTAGCAAGTTCAGTCATTGTCATTTGGAATGAACCATCTCCATCAATACAAACAACAACTTTATCTGGATTTGCAAACTTAGCTCCAATAGAAGCAGGGAAACCATATCCCATTGTTCCTAAACCACCTGAGGTCAAAAAGTTCTTCGGTGATTTACAGGCATACCATTGCATAGCCCACATTTGATGCTGACCCACTCCGGTTGTAACAATCGCACTTCCTTTTGTTATCCGATGTAACTCTTGGATGAGAAACTGTGGTTGCAAAACCGCGGATCCAGGTTTAATTTTAAATGGATGCAAATCTTCCCATGCCTGAATTTCAGCGCGCCAAGCGGTGTGCTTTGCAGGTTTAACTGTTTCAGCGATTTCTTTTAAAACTGATTTCAAATCTCCGATAACGGGCACATCAACTTGAACGGTTTTCCCAATATTTGCTGGATCAATATCAATATGAATTTTCTTAGATTGTTTAGAAAATGTATTGAGGTTACCCGTGACACGATCATCAAAACGAGCGCCACAAGAAATAAGCAAGTCACATTTCTGCATCGCAGTGTTTGATGAATATTTCCCATGCATTCCCAAAATTCCGATGTAATTGGGATGGTCAAAAGGAAACGCGCCATTGGCCATGAGCGTATGGACGACAGGAATATCGGCTTTTTCAGCTAGCTTAATCAACTCTTCTGTGGCTTGAGAAAGAATGGCGCCTCCTCCCACATACAACAAAGGTTTTTGAGCTTGATCCATCAGTTCAATTGCTTTTTGAATTTGCTCGGGATTCCCGTCAATTTTTGGTTTATAGGACCGAATCTTAACCTCTTCGGGCCATTCAAATTCTATTTTGGCCTTTTGAATATCCACGGGAATATCCACATGAACAGGTCCTGGACGACCGGTCTTTGCGATATAGAAAGCTTCTCGAACAATTCGGGCTAAATCTTTCACATCGCGCACCATAAAGTTATGTTTGGTCACGGGTCGCATAATTCCAGTCGAATCTGCTTCTTGAAACGCATCATTCCCGATGAGAGAACTAGCAACTTGACCTGTAATAGCAACCATCGGAATAGAATCCATATAAGCTGTCGCTAAGCCTGTCACTAAGTTAGTCGCGCCAGGACCTGAGGTAGCAATACAAACTCCCACTCGACCGGTAGACCGAGAAAATCCATCTGCCATATGTGCTGCACCTTGTTCATGTCGAGTTAAAATGACATTTAAAGGGGAACCATAAAAAGCGTCAAAGATGGGAAGACAAGCTCCACCAGGAATTCCAAAAATGTGCGTGGTGCCTTCTCGTACAAGGGTTTCTACAAGAATCTGAGCTCCTGACATAAGTGGCTTTTCAGCTTTAATTTTATTCTCAGTTGTAGTTTTTTTATTTGTTTCTTTCATTATTTTTTCCTCTTAAGTTTCCTTGTTACTTTAACACCGCACCCTCATTGGCTTCTGAAACCAATCTTGAGTATCGATCTAAAAATCCTCTTCTTCCTTTTGTATCTGGCGCTTGCCAACGAGACAGTCGAATACGAATGTCCATTTCAGTTAAACGAACGCCCAATGTTCTGTTCGCAATATTTATTTCAATGACGTCGCCTTCTTTGAGTACTGCTAAAGGTCCACTAACCACACTTTCTGGGGCAACAGTACTAATGAAAATACCTGAAGGAGAATCAGGAAAACGTCCATCCGTAATGACGGCCAGTGTTTTATTAAGACCACGACTCTCAATAAGCGCAGGCAAAATTCTTAACTTTTTGAGTCCAGGACCGCCTCTTGGACCTTGACCTCTGATCACCATAACCGTCCCTTTCTTAATTTTCCCTTGAGAAACGGCTTGAGCAGCATCAACTTCATTCTCAAATATCACGGCTGCCCCTTGAATAGATTGAACCGAGGGGGGGATTTGATTTATAGTAAAAATAGCACCTTTAGGAGCAAGGTTCCCTCTTAAAACCCCCAAACCACTTTGTTTGGCGTATGGTTTATTCATTCGAATGACTTGAGAATCTTGAATCGAGGAAACCTTGGCCAGTTCAGCGGCCCCTTTTCCGTTAATTGTTGTGGTTGGCAATATTTGAGATTTTAACGCATGCATCACGGCCCAAACCCCACCAGCTCGATCTAAATCTTCAATTCGATGTGGCTCTTTTTCACCAACCCCACCCAACCGACATAATTGAGGAGTTTCTTTAGAAATTTTTTCAAATAAATCTAATGGTAATGATAAACCCACCTCATGAGCCAGGGCCATTAAATGAATGACAACATCAATCGATCCTCCCAAGGCCGCATTTAAACGAATAGCATTGGTAAAAGCATTAATTGATAAGAATCTCTTAAATATAGCTCCGGCCTGAATAAGCGCGATCACCTGCTTACCAGAAACCACCGCCAAATCTTTCTTATGTGTTGATCCCGCTGACGAAGTAGAGACGCCAGGCAAAGTAACGCCCAAGGCTTCTAACACCAAATCAAAAGCATAGGTCGAATGATTTTCTTGAGCAATCAAACACGCATTTAATCGATCAAGCTGAACATCTGCAGGCGAACCACTTTTCTTCTTTGCGTATAATGTATCGGAGAGAAGTTCAAATGGGTCAGGCATCGAAACATTTTTTTTGCCATTGGGTTCCCCTGACATTTTAAATTCCCATCGAGGCGCCCCAGCTGTGACTAAAACAGCCGGCAAATTTAAACGAGCCGCTGCCATGACCATTCCAGCTAAAGTTTCTTGCGAATCACCGACAAAAACCAAACCATCCAATGCTTGTTGTTTCGACCAACTCTCAATGAAATCAGCTAATTGATCCCTCCAGGCAAAACTATAACCATCTGAATGTCCCCATGACATTAAGTCAGGAGTACGAACAGTGTCCCATCTTACTGCAATCCCACCAACAGATTGGACACCAGACACAACATGATCGCCCAAATCTTTTGCCTGTGGCCTTTCTGAAAACACCTGAGTTGAAGCGGTAACCACTCCAATCATCGGTTTAGAAATAGACTCTGGAGCAACCCCTGCGGCTTGCAGATATGTTCTTAGTAATGCACCTTCCGGACGTTTGCGAATTTCAGAATGCATTCATTCACCTCTTATTCAATTAGTTCGAGATCTATGAGACTTTTTCTTATCTTTAAAAAGCTTGTACTCAACTGCATCTACCAATGCCTGCCATGAAGCCTCAATAACATTTTCAGAAACCCCAACAGTTCCCCATTCAGATTTAGCGTCTTTGGAATTAATAAAAACGCGCACTCGCGCCCCTGTTCCGGCTTGAGCATTAATGACTCTTACTTTAAAATCCATGAGTGACATGCTCTTAAGTTGAGGATAAAACTCTTCTAATGCATTTCTCAGCGCTTTATCTAACGCATCAACAGGTCCTGTCCCCTCTGAAACCGTATGTTTTTGTTTTCCATTAACATTAATTTTCAGAGTAGCTTCAGCAATCATTTGCCCATTGTGAGTTTCTTTTTCAACTGTCACTCGAAAACTATCCAAATTAAAAAAAAGCTGTCTTTTCCCGAGCGCTTCTTCGACTAATAATGTAAATGAAGCTTCAGCGCCCTCGTATTGATAACCGCGACTCTCTTTTTGTTTTACTAAATCTAAAATTTTATTAACGGCATCAGAATCTTTTTCAAAATCTAAATTTAATTCTTTGGCTTTTGAAAGAACACTGGCCTTTCCAGATAATTCGGAAATTAAAATTCTGCGTCTATTTCCCACCAATTCCGGGTTGATGTGTTCATAACTAGCAGATCTTGCTACCGCAGACACATGAACACCGGCTTTGTGTGCAAAAGCAGAATTCCCCACATAAGGCATCGAATCTTGTGGAATTACATTTGCCAATTCATCTATATATCTCGAAGTCTCAGTTAAAAGCTGCAATTGCTTATCAGACATACAATCATAGCCTAATTTGAGTTTTAAGTTTGCAATAATAGAGCCTAAATTGGCATTTCCGCATCTTTCACCATACCCATTCAAAGTACCTTGAACCAAATCTACGCCCTCTTGAACAGCAGTCACTGAATTAGCCACAGCACAATGAGAATCATTATGAACATGGATTCCCAAAGAAACATAAGGTAAAAATTCACGGACTTCCCGAATGACGTGCGCAATTTGTTCGGGTACGCATCCACCATTGGTATCGCACAAAGTAATATTATCAGCACCAGCATCAACAGCGGCTTTGATTGTTGTCAACGCATATTCTTTATTTGCACTAAATCCATCGAAAAAATGTTCAGCATCATAAATCACTTCTTTCTTTTTAGATTTTAAAAATGAAACAGTATCAGAAATAATGTCTAAATTCTCTTGCAATGATGCTCGCAGAGCATGAATGACATGACTATCCCAACTCTTACCAAAAATACAAACAGCAGGAGTTCCCGCAGCAACCAATCTCAAAATATTTTCATCACTCGCGGCTGTCCGCCCTTTTCTTCTGGTACTGGAAAAAGCAACCAACTTTGCGTTTTTAAATTTAATTTCTTTTTTGGCGCGAGCAAAAAAAAGTTCATCTTTGGGGTTCGATCCTGGCCATCCCCCTTCAATATAGTGAATACCCAAATGATCCAAAGCCTGAGCAATTTTCAATTTATCATCAACCGAAATAGAAATCCCCTCACTCTGGGTTCCATCTCGCAAAGTTGTATCAAATAACAAAATCTCGCGACGAGTGCTTATTTTCTTAAAAGATGTTTTTTTATTTTTTATCTTTTTCACGAATTATATTTATCGACTTTTATCCAAAATAAACGCTTTATGAAGAACTTTCACGGCTTTTGGTCCATCGGCCTGTTTAACAATACAAGCGATTTTGATTTCAGAAGTGGAAATCATCTCGATATTAATCCCCGCATGAGCCAAAGAAGAAAACATTGTTGCCGCAACACCGGAATGACTTCTCATCCCAACACCAACAACTGAAACCTTAGCAACACCATCATCGGCAAGGACGTTTTCCGCATGAAGTTTCTTTTTAACTGACTCCATAATCAACATGGCTCGTTTCAAATCAGATCGAGAAACGGTAAAAGAAATATCATTTAAATTATTTTCAGCCGTTGACTGAATGATCATATCAACATTAATACTATCTTCAGCAAGCGCACCAAAAATATCGGCCGCGATTCCTGGTTTATCAGGAACACCTGTAATAGAAAGTTTAGCTTCATTGGCATCATAAGCAATTCCAGAAACCACTGGAGCTTCCATTGATTGAACTAGTTTTTTAATAGCGGTACCTTTTTTTCTCTCTAAGCTTGATTTCACGTGTATTGTCACCCCATATTTTTTTGCGACTTCTATTGAACGGGCTTGCATCACCTGAGAACCTGATCCAGCCAGCTCTAGCATTTCATCATAAGAAATTTCATCAATCTTTTGTGCTTCAGGAACCAATCGAGGATCAGTGGTAAAAACCCCAACAACATCTGTGTAAATTTCACAGACATCGCTTTTGAGTGCCGCCGCCAATGCCACTGCCGTTAAATCAGAACCACCTCGGCCCAATGTTGTCACATCATCGAAAGAGTTAAGACCCTGGAAACCTGCCACCACAACGATACGCCCTTTTTTCAATTGCTGGGTAATCTTAACAGGTTTAATTGTTGTTATGCGCGCTTTGGTATGAACGTCGTCTGCTCTAATTCCCGCTTGCGGCCCTGTTAAAGAAATCGCTTCAACACCCAAGTCTCGAATTGCCATGGATAACAAAGCAATTGAAACCTGCTCCCCTGTGGCCATTAACATATCTAACTCTCGTGGCGCTGGGTCTGGCGTAATAGCCTGAGCGCGTTCAATCAAATCATCAGTCATATCACCAGGAGCAGAAACAACAACGACAACATAATTGCCTTGCTTATAAGTTTCAACAACCCTTTGAGCGGCATTTTTTAATCGTTCTGTATTTTTTACAGAGGTTCCACCAAATTTCATTACAACAACCCGACGCTTCATCGAACAACGGCTCCTTTTCTATCTATTTCTATTGGGAAAGCTTGTGCTTTTACCCTGTACTTCAAAAACGTTTTCTTCATCGCAGATGCAACTCTTAAGGCATTTTCCTTAGGCGTAAAAGAGATTAATGTCGGCCCTGCGCCAGATAAAGTCATTGCATAAGCACCAGATTTTAATACCGCCTCTTTTACTTTCCAAAAGCCAGGAATCAATTTAGCCCTATAGGGCTCATGCAACCGATCATTAAGTAAAAGCTTTAAAAATTTTAAATCATGCTTAAAAACAAAAGATAAAAGTCCAACCGAAGCTAAATTTTGAACAGCATCCTTGAGTGGAACCATTTTTGGAAGTACCGCTCTGGCTTTGCTTGTTGCCAACTGAAAATCAGGAACAGCGACGACCAATGTTAAATCAGGAATCGGAAGTGAATAAGAAATCACTTCTCCCAAAAACACTCCAGAAACTCTAATTCCACCAAAAAGAGCGGGAGACACATTGTCTGGATGCCCTTCTAATTCAGTTGCAAAACTCAAAATTTCTTCTTTAGAATACTTATTTCCAAATAATGCATTAGCCGCTAATAAACCAGATAAATACGCGGCAGAACTAGATCCTAGTCCTCTAGCCAAAGGAATTCTGTTTAAACATTTCAATTCTAACTGCGGAAGTTTTTTATTCGCCTTTTTAGATAGAAACTCCATCGCTTTAAAAATAACATTGTTTCTATTAAGAGAAACCGAATCTTTTCCTTCACCTTCCACTAAAATAACAGGATTTCCAGTATGAATATCGAGAACTTTAACCCTCAACTCATTTCTTAAATCCAAACTTAAACCAAGAACATCAAACCCGGGCCCCAAATTCCCACTCGAAGCGGGGACAGAAACGAAAATCTGCTTTTTCACAAATGAACCTGCTATTAGCAGGCTTTAACCTCGATCTTCTTTTCTTCGATGGCATGCTCATGCAAAATTTTCTGAGCATCATCACTAATTCTCATAGCGCAGAACTTAGGACCACACATCGCACAAAATCTCGCATCTTTATACCCTTCTTCTGGAAGAGTTTCATCGTGCTTGGCTTTCGCAGCTTCTGGGTCTAGCGATAAAGCGAATTGTTTATTCCAATCGAAAGCAAAACGCGCTTTTGAAAGTTCATCATCGCGGTCTCTGGCACCCGGACGGCCTCTAGCAATATCAGAAGCATGCGCGGCAATTTTATACGCAATACAACCTTGCCTTACATCTTCAGCATTCGGAAGAGACAAATGCTCTGCCGGCGTGACATAACAGAGAAGAGAAGCGCCTGACCACCCCATGATAGCCGCTCCAATAGCAGAAGTAATGTGATCATAACCTGGAGCAATATCTGTAACCAATGGGCCAAGTGTATAAAATGGCGCTTCATGGCAAAGCTTCTGCTGTAATTCAGCATTCATTTTAATTAAATGCATCGGCACATGCCCAGGGCCCTCGATCATCACTTGAACTCCATGTTTCCAAGCTTTCAGTGTTAATTCTCCCAATGTTTTTAATTCTGCAAATTGAGCTTCATCATTGGCATCATGTAAACAACCAGGCCTTAATCCGTCACCCAATGAAAAACTCACATCATATTGTTTGAAAATTTCGCAGATTTCATCGAAATGCGTATAAAGAGGATTCTCTTGATTATGAGCAGCCATCCATTTAGCTAAAATTGATCCACCGCGGGATACAATCCCCGTGATTCGATGTGAAGTCAAAGGAATATAATCTTTTAACGTACCTGCATGAATTGTCTGATAATCAATCCCTTGTTTGGCTTGTTTTTCAATTTCATCTAGTAATATTTTGGGCGTTAAATCTTCTAATCTTTCAACACCTAAGAGGGCTCCATAAATGGGTACTGTTCCAAGTGGAACAGGACTATTTTCCACCATGGCTTTTCGAATTGTATCTAAATCACCACCGGTAGAAAGATCCATGACGGTATCAGCGCCAAAATGAACGGAACGATGAAGTTTTTCTAATTCTTCTTTAATATCTGAAGTCGTCGCTGAGCTACCGATGTTAGCGTTAATCTTACAGTTAAAATTAATACCGATAATCATCGGATCCATGTTGTGTTTCAAATGATTAATATTAGCGGGAATAATGGCCCGACCACGAGCAATTTCAGATCTAACAAACTCTGGTGTTACTTTTTCTTTTTCAGCAACGCGTTTCATTTCCGGTGTAATTTCACCATCCAACGCGCGCTGCATTTGAGTGATACTTTTTGTTTTTAACATAACATCAACCTCCAATCGAATTGACTACCCTAAATAACAGTCTGAACTCGGTTGACTTGAATTTTTTGTTTTAAATTTTTGGCCACTTCTGTTGGGTTCGGGGCGTCATAAATCGCTCTTACGACCGCAACTGTTTTCCCACCTGCTTGAACAATTTGATCAATATTACTTTGGTTAATTCCCCCAATGATAACATAAGGGATCTTTAAGGCGGCTCGATAAAAACCAATGAGTCCCAAACCAACCGCCGGATAATCAGGTTTTGTTGGAGTGGCCCAAATAGGACCACAACTCACATAATCCGCTCCATTTTTCTGCGCTTCTATTGCCTGAGGGAGAGAATGAGTCGAAATTCCTAAAATTCTCCGATGCCCAATTGTTTCTCTTATAAAAGCAGGAGGTAAATCTTCATGACCAATATGAACACCATCAGCATCTAAAGCTAAAAGTAAGTCAACTCTATTATTAACCATGAAAAGCGCGTTGGTTTTTCGACAAAGTTCCTGAATTTTTTTACCGGCTTCAAATAAATTGCGATCAGACAACGATTTGCTTCGCAACTGAATAACGTCAACGCCTCCATCAAGGGCCTGTTCGGTAATTTTCAAAATTTTATTTGTGTCCGTAAAATCAGGCGTAACCCAATAAAGAGAAACGTCAGAGAAATCAAGTCGTCTGGTATTTAATGATGTCATAATTTTTTGAAAACCTTCTTTTCAAGACTATAGAGTTTGTAACGAACTGCTTTAAAATTTTGTGCGTGTTGGGGAGAAAAAATTTTCCCATATTCTTCTAAAACTCGCGCCGCTTCTTGAGCTCGTTTCATATTGGCAATCATAACTGAACTCATATTCGTTCGTTTTCCTTCTTTGATGATTCTGCCAACATCATTATTACTTTCCCGAGCAGTGATAAAAAATTTATAGGCTCTTTGGGTTAAGTCGTGTAATTTATGGCGGCAAGCTCGAAATTCCGCATAAAGTTTTTTATCATTCCACTGAAATCGTGCCGTATCCTCAACAACTCTTAAACCTTCACAAGCGCGGTTCACATTGGCATCTAATAACCTGGCTATTTTTTTATCCACCGTAGGCGTTAACAACCTTTGAAATTATTTCGCTGGTAGACTGACCTTTTATAAGTGGTACTTGCCTTACCGTTTTAGAATACTCTCGACCAACAATCTGGTCTTTCTTCCAATCCCCGCCTTTCACCAACACATCGGGCCCAATCAGCTTAATTAACCGTTCAGGTGTATCTTCTTTAAAAATAACCACAAAATCGATGAGCTCAAAACCTGCCAATAATTGAGCCCTGTTTTTCTCACTAATAATGGGGCGCTTGGGTCCTTTGAGACGTCGAATTGAAGAATCCGAATTAAGGCCCAAAACAAGTACATCTCCCCAACTTTTGCATTTTTCGAAAACTTTTAAATGCCCCACATGAACCAAATCAAAACAGCCATTTGTAAAAACAATCTTCTTTTTTTTCTTTTTAAGGGCTCCTATTTTTTTTGAGAGCAAAGCCCAACTTAAAATTTTATTGTTCAAAGAATTATTTTTCTTTCGTGCCATTGGTTACAGCGGGAACTGGCGACATGTGTTTTTCAATAAAATTCGTAGCAAAATCCCCTTTCTTAAAAACAGGGTTAGTCATTACTTTTTTATGAAATGGAATCGTTGTTTTGATACCTTCAACAATAAATTCACGAAGAGCTCGTTCCATTCGGATAATAGCCGCGTCTCTGCCTCGAGTGGAGCCAACAATCAACTTACCAAGCAAACTGTCATAATTTGTGGGCACCGTATAACCTGAATAAATATGTGTATCAACTCGAACACCAGGCCCACCAGGCAATATAAGACCTGTAATTTCTCCTGGACTTGGGGAAAAATTAAAATCAGGGTCCTCGGCATTGACTCTGACCTCAATAGCATGACCCAAAATTTTCACATCATCTTTGTCATAACCCAGTTTTTCCCCTGCAGCCAATCGAATCTGTTCTTTAACCAAATCAATACCCGTAACAATTTCAGTTACAGGGTGTTCCACCTGAATTCGAGTATTCATTTCCAAAAAATAAAAATCGTCTTCTTTAGCGTCATATAAAAATTCAATAGTCCCAACAGTCACGTATTTAGTGGCACGAGTTGCCCGGCGCGCTGCTTTTCCGAGTTTTTTTCGCATTCTTTCACTAATTGCGGGAGAAGGAGATTCTTCTACTAGCTTCTGATGTCGACGTTGAATGGTACAGTCTCTTTCAGGATAGCTAACGACATTTCCAAAGATATCGCCTGCGACTTGAACTTCAATATGACGCGGCGCTTCTAAATATTTCTCGAGATAAACGCCCGCCTCTTTAAAAGAATTCTTAGCTTCAGATTGAGCGGCAATAATGGCATCTTTTAATTGAGATTCCTGCGTAACAATACGCATTCCTTTCCCTCCGCCTCCTGCACGAGCCTTTACAATAATAGGATACCCAATATCTTTGGCAATTTTTAAAAGCTTAGGATCTTCAGGATTTACTGCGCCATCCGAACTGGGTAGTAAGGGGACACCGTGTGATGCCATTAACAATTTAGCCTCAATTTTATCACCCATCTTCTTGATGGACTCTGCAGAGGGACCGACAAATTTAATTCCGCAAGACTCACAAACCTCGGCAAAATGAGCGTTTTCGGATAAAAAACCATAACCTGGATGAATCGCGTCAGCGCCAGTAATTTCTGCAGCTGAAATGATAGCTGGAATATTAAGATAACTTTCACCTGCCGCAGCAGGACCGATACAAACAGATTCATCAGCCAATTTCACATGCAAAGAATCCCTATCCACTTCAGAATGAACCGCGACTGTTTTAATTCCTAATTCACGACACGCGCGAATCACTCTAACAGCAATTTCCCCTCGATTGGCTATGAGTATTTTTTTAAACATATTTTTTTAAGATCCCCGGATATCAACAGAGAGAACAACTTTAAAAAGAGGCTGCCCATACTCCACTGGTTTACCATCTTCAACTAAAATTTCACGAATTTCCCCGTCACAAAAGCTCGAAACCTCTGTAGGAATTTTCATACATTCGATAATAGCCACATGATCTCCCGGTTTAACATGATTTCCTTCCATCACCAAAGGAGGTCTATTTTTTCCTTCCGATCTTCGAAAAATACCAACAATAGGCGACTTAATTATTTCCATTCTTTCAGTTTCTATTGGTTCTTCAAGAGGTTCAGGAGCGGTCAAAACTTGCGTTTCCAAAGAGCTCCTTTTAAAAGAAATTCTAATCCCTTCCTCTTCTAAAGAAACTTCATAGAGTTGATGATCATTGGCAAAACTCATAAGCTCATTTAATTTCAGTTCAACAGAAGAATTTTCTGCTACGGTCATCTTAGGCTCTCTCGATATATTCTTTGCTTCTCGTATCAACCCGCAATAAATCGCCTTCTTCAATAAAAAGAGGAACTTGAATTTCAATTCCGGTTTCAAGTGTGGCAAGTTTCATTGCGTTGGTGACAGTATTGCCTCTCACGCCAGGGACTGTTTCAGCCACTTTCAATTCAACAGAAGCGGGCAATTGAATTCCTAAAAATTCGCCATCAAGATAAGCCGCTTCCACTTCCATATTTTCCATTAAAAAATAAAACTGATCACCCAATTGTTCCTTCGTTATTTCTAAATCTTCAAAAGTTTCAACATCAACAAAATGAACTCGATCTCCATCAGTATAAGAATATTGTTTTCGACGACGATTTAATTCCACCTCTCGAAACTCTTCACCTGATTTAAAAGTCCTTTCAATAGTGTCACCCGTTTTTAAATTCTTCAACTTAAGTCGCATCACAGCTCCACCTTTACCCGGCTTATGATGTTGGAACCAAGTGACTTGCCAAATCTTATTATCCCATTCGAAAACGGTTCCATTTTTAAATTCTGATGTGGAAATCATAAAATACTCCCTCGTTAGTTAATCTCATATTAAATAAAAATTCAGATGAAACTTGATTATTGGGTTAGTTTAAGTTGGTGAGAAAACTACTTCGTTAAGATTTCAGAACCTTTTGGAGTCACCAAAAGAGTATCTTCAATACGAACACCAAATTTTCCAGGAAGGTAAATACCTGGCTCAACAGTGACGACCATACCGGTTGTTAATTTATCTTTTGCACCAGGACCGATACGAGGATGCTCATGAATATCTATGCCTACTCCATGCCCCGTACTATGAACAAAAGTTTCTCCGTAACCGCTTTTCTTAATCACCTGTCGAGAAGCAAAGTCAACCGACCCCGCTGTCACCCCGGGCTTTAATTGGCGAATTCCTGCCTTTTGAGCCCTTTCAACGATATTGAAAACCGTTGAAAATAAACGGGTCATCTTACCTAAGGGAAAAGTACGGGTCAAGTCAGACCGGTAACCTTCCCAGGTAGCGCCGATGTCGCAAACCACTGGTTCCCCTGCTTTTAATTTATAGTCAGAGACAATATGATGTGGAAAAGCTCCATTTGGGCCGCCAGCAATGATAAGTTCAAAAGCAATTCCGTCACCATTAAGATTAAAAAAGTGCGCTAAATCTGCTGAAATCTGTTTTTCAGTTCGACCTGGCTTAAGACGTTTTTGCACAAATTCAGCCCCTAAAGCAGCAAGATGGTTCGCTGCTCTCAAGCGTTTCATTTCAAAAGCATCTTTAATCGTTCTTAATTGTGTAATAAGACCAGGAACCTCAATAAACCCCAATTTAACCAAAGCACTCCCAAAAGAATAGGGCAGCTGATTTGGATCAAAACCAATTTTTTTTAATTTATGCTTTTCTCGTATTTCCTTTAAAGTAGGGAAAAAAGCTCCCTTTAGACAGTTAAAGCCAACGGTATTGGATTTTCCCTGATCAAAAAGAAGATTGGGCAAAAATAACCAGGATTCTTTTAGTCCAATCAAGGCATAATACCCTTCGGATTTATAATCTGTGAAATAATATAAGTCGGCTAAATTGGTCAGCAGATATCCGTCTAGATTTTTCTCTTTCAATAACTCTCTAAAAGACTGTGTCCGCTGAAATAAGTAATGAGACTTCGGAAATTCTGCATTGGGAAATCGCGATTGTTTTTTCATGCGCAGAAGTATATCGGAATTGGAATGAAAGACAAACCAATTTCCATCTAAAAACCCAATTTATGAAGAGATTTTTTTACTATTAAGATCGAAATTCCACTTTGAACTTGAACTGCTCCTAACTTAAGGGGTAAAACAAATCGCAAAGACCCTGACACATGTTTTTTGTCTTTTTGTAAGGAATTCCAAAATATTTTTTTCTGTTGACTATTTAACGAGGGAATTCGAACTGGGAGCCCCGAATTCTTCAACAAATCAATCATTCGTCGGTGACTTAATGTGTCCCAAAGCCCCAATGATACCGACATATCGCCAACAACCCCCATTCCAACAGATATTGCTTCGCCATGAGTCATTTTTTTATAACCGGTCGCAGCTTCTAACGCATGTCCAATCGTGTGACCAAAATTCAAAATTTCACGTCCTCCCTTTAAGGGGGTTTCACGTTCATCACCGCTAACCACTTGAGCCTTGGTTAAAGCAGACGTATAAATAGCATGAAATACATCAGCAGGGGTCCATTTTTTCAGATGAGGCTGATTCTTAACTTTTCTCTCCAGCCATCGAAAAAAATCAATTCTTTTAATGAGCCCATATTTAATAATTTCAGCAAATCCAGTCTTCCAATCTCTATCAGATAACGTTTTTAAAAAAGAAGGATCAACAAAAACAAGCTTCGGTTGCCAAAAAGCGCCGACTAAATTTTTCCCCTCATCTAAATCAATTCCTGTTTTTCCACCAATAGAAGCATCTACCATGGCCAACAATGTTGTGGGAACTGATATATAAGGAACCCCTCGCATATAAGTAGCGGCTAAAAAACCGGCCATATCCGTTACAACGCCTCCCCCTAACGCAATAACCAATGACTTACGGTCCAATCGATTTCTGAGAGCCGCTTGGAATAATTTGGTTAATTGTGTGATGTTTTTTTGCGCCTCTCCATCAGGAATAATAGAAGCATTCACATTTACTTTTAACGGCTTCAAAATAAGTATAAGATTTTTTAAATGCCCAGCCTTTGCAACAGAATTTGTTGTGACAATAAAAATCCGACTCGGATTAAGCTTAAGATTCTGGATTTTCTCAGCTAACCTCTCTTTCGAACTCCCAATAACAATATCGTAGGATCTTTCTTGCAAATGAACTTTAACTGTTTTCATAATGAACTCTTCTTAAAATTTCCTCCGCTATTTCCTTTGGATCAAATTGATCCGTATCAATTGAAAAATGGGCTTTGGCATATAAGGGTTCTCTTTCAGCCAATCTTTTTTGAATAGATTCTAACGGCCGTTCTGGATCAATAAGAGGTCTCGATTTTAAATCACCAGCTCTTAACAAAATTGTTGAGGGCGAAACTTTAAGCCAAACAATTTCAGAATTAATTGCTAAATCATTCATATTATCCGAATTAAGAGGGACACCGCCCCCCGTTGAAATAACGCACTGATCCATTTCTCGAATTCGATTTATAACCTTTCGTTCCTGCTCACGAAAGGCTTGTTCTCCATTTTTCTGAATATAGGCCCCAACTGGCATACCAACTTCCTCTGCAATTAAACGATCCGTGTCTAGGTGCGGCCATCCTAATTTATGAGAAAGACTGCTTCCGACGCGGGATTTTCCAGCGCACATAAAACCAATCAAGACAATTTTCATTAGTAATTTTTTATTTGGTTTAAATAATTATCAAAATTAGCTTTCACTTCTTTTAAAGAATCTCCTCCAAATTTCTCTTTAAAGGCTTGAGCCAAAGTAATCGCCGTTATCGCCTCGGCAATAACCGCCGCGGCAGCCACAGGAGCAACGTCGGAACGAACAATTTCCGCTTTCAGTTCTTCTTTTGTTTTTAAGTGAATTGAATTTAATGGTTTACGCAAACTGGCCAAAGGTTTAATAACAGATCGAATAACGATATTTTCTCCATTGCTCATGCCGCCCTCAATTCCGCCGGCGTTATTCGTTTTTCGATAAAACCCTTTTTCCTTATTAAAAAAAATCTCATCATGAACATCGGAACCGCGCATTCCCGCATATTCAAAGCCTCTCCCAATTTCAACTGCTTTATGGGCTTGCAACGACATAAAGGCAAAGGCCAAACGAGCATCTAATTTTAAATCCCATTGTGTAAAGGATCCCAAACCTACAGGAACTCCTGTACAGACCACCTCATAAATTCCTCCAAGTGTATCCCCTTCTTTTTTAGCTTGTGAAATTTCATCCATCATGGCTTTTGTTGCGGTTTCATCAGGACATTGTACGGGGGATTCCTTTGCTTTTAGACTCAGATCCAAAGGAGAGAGTTGTGGAATGGTTGCTTTAACATGTCCAATTTGAGTGACCCATGAATAAATATGAATACCAAACACTTTAAGATATTTTCGACAAACTGAACCAACAGCTGTTCTCACCGCGGTTTCTCTTGCGCTGGCTCGCTCTAGAATATCACGCGTATCATATCGATTAAATTTCAGAGCGCCAGAAAGATCAGCATGACCTGGGCGAGGACGAACCAACGAATATTTATCATCTTGGTCTTCTTTTTTAACAGACATGATTTTTTCCCAATTGACCCAATCTTTATTTTCAACCACCAAGGTAATAGGATCCCCTATTGTTTCTCCAAAACGAACTCCAGAAATAAATTTAACAGCATCGGCTTCGATATATTGCTGTCTCTCACCACGACCAAACGTATGCTGTCGCCTTGCAAGTTCAACATTAATTTCGTCTTCAGTAATAGGAACACCTGCAGGAATGCCCTCTAAAATGGCTGTTAGTTGTTTCCCATGTGACTCCCCCGCTGTTAAATATCGAATGGTCATGACTGAATGCCCTCTTTTTGCAGATTTTTAAGTAAAAATTCTCTCATTAATTCTATAGGAGCCTTTGTTCCCGTCCATATTTCAAATGCGCGAGCGCCCTGATGAAGCAACATTTCAATTCCGTTTAAGGTAGTTGCCTCATATTTTTTTGCTTCTTTTAAAAATTGAGTTTCCCTATGATAAATAACATCATAAACAATCTGATCTTGATGAAATTCTAACCCTTGAACCGGCAAAGCATCACTAGCATTTAATCCTATTGAAGTGGTATTGACAATAAGATCAATTCGATAAGGCTCTGGAATTTCATTCATATTTCCGACAGGTTTTATTCGACTATCAAACATTGTTTTTTGTTCTAAAAAGGTTTTGATACGCGAAGGAGTTCTATTCCACCAAAATATTTTTTTTACTCCTTCTAAAAAAAGTTTAGCGACCAACACTGTTCCTGTGCCACCTGCACCTAAAACAATCACTCTCTGTCCCTGAGGATTAAAACCAATTCCTTGGAGAGAATCAATAAAACCTTCGGCGTCTGTATTGTAACCTTTTGAAACGCCAGACGAAAACAAAACAGTATTGACCGATCCAACTTCTTTTGCAAAAGCGTCACATTCGTCCAAATAAGGGATTATGTGTTCTTTATGAGGGATTGTGACATTAAGCCCCAATAAGCCATTCTTCTTTGCTTCAAACAGCGCCGCTTTAAGATCTGAGGGAGGAACACTAAACTTATGATAGATAGGCGGTGCCTCATTTTTTTTGGGCAGTAAATTATTCCACCAAAACTCTAGAGCGGGGTTTTGCATGAATGGCGAAAGAGAATGTCCAATAGGATACCCAAAAATCCCCAGATCACCTGGCTTTGATTTTAAAAAAATATCTTCGATTGTACTGGTCATTTTAATTTCCTGAGACAATTATATCTTTGACCAGCAAACTGGGCGCGCCTTTGCCCGAATACCAAGTGAAATCTCGTCCCGCATGAGAAACTTTTTTAAAGATTTCCAAGATCGTTCCGGCAATCGTAACACCCCTGACAGGTTTTTTAAATTTACCATCCTGATACAAAAAGCCCGAAGCCCCCAATGAAAATTCTCCAGTAACAGGGTCAGCCATATGTAACCCCATAACCTCATGAACTAAAAAAACTTTTTTGTCGGAGGAAATGAGATGGTCAAAAGTATGATCAGAAGGTTCTATGAAAAAATTGGTTGATTGCGGTATGGGAATTGCGCCAATACTTGGTTTGGCCGCTCGACCATTGGAAATGGTTTTATGTTCCGCTGAGGATTTCAAATCATAGAAATAATTTTTTAAGAAACCATTTTCTATAACAGAAATTTTTTTAGAGCGAACTCCTTCATCGTCAAAAATACGAGACGCAGCCCCCTTTTCGAGATGAGGGTCATCAAAAACAGTAATAACAGAGGAAGCAATTTTCTCACCAAGTTTATTCTTCAAAAAGGATCGATTCCTCAGAACTGAAGCGGCTGAAAGAGCATTCTCCAATAAACTCATCAGCTGAATCACCACCCTGGGGTGCAAAAGAAGAGTATAGGAACCAGAAACAATAGAACTCCCACCTAAAGATTGCAGCGCAGATTTGGCCGTTTCCTCTGCTAAGTTCTCAACGTTAACATCATCAATAAATCGATGACCGGAAAAGTCCCAGGCAACTTCAGTAGAAGAACCTTCATTGGCTAAAATTTCCACGGAAAAACCTGCAAAAGAATCCGACTCTTCAAAAGAATGCCCCCATGAATTTGAAAGAAAACGCGTTGAAAATTTCTCGGTCGTTTGAAACTTAATGATTTTCTTTATTCTTGAATCTAACTTCTTAAGTTTTTTTTCTAACAATCGAAAACGATCAAACCAATCTTCGGGAGATGATTTGAAAATATTTCTATCATTTGAAATAAAATCATCTCCCTGGCTCTCTTTGGGCGCCAATTGATGATATTTGTCTACCGGAGCCCAAGGAGTCAGTGATTCGGCTTTTTTAATTAACCCTGGCCATTGCTTTTTTCCCGCGCCCGCCATTGTAAAAATTCCTAATTTACCGTTCTTAATGACTCGAGCACAAGCAGCATTTTTATTGGCGGACACCTGAAGAGAAGGGTGTCCATCAGTCCAGCCTAACTGCCTATTTTCAGATTCTTCTGAAAATATTTCCCATAAAAAAGCACTTTTTCTCATGTCATTTAATCTGAGAGTGTCGAAAAAAGACGTGACTTATCATAGTTTGGATCAACTCTGGAAATTGAATTTAAGGCCACTCTGGCCTGATCTTTGTCTCCGAGTGCCAGTGAGGCGATCGCAAAAAGTTCCCATGCGTCCACATTTCTTTGATCAGATCGGACCAAATCCCGACAGCGGTGAACCACTTTTAGATACTCTCCCTTTGACAAATCTTTTTGAGCTTGCTCCAACATTTGCCGCGCAATGGCAGGTGGAATATTGCGACTCTTAATCATCTCGCTTAAACCCGAAAAAAGAGCAATCCCTCCAAGAAACAATAATAAAATGGCGACTCGGCGACCAGAAAACAAAATCCATCGATCGTTAAAAACTTGCTCACGAAACCATTCATTAATTTTATAAATAAGCTGAGTTCTAAATAAAACTGCCCAGGCCAATAAAAACAATAAAAATGAAATAATTATTATCAAAAACACCATATATTTTCACATCATAAGAAAGAATAAGCCAAAGGGGAACATTTCTATTACCATCCTAAAAAACCGTGGAAAGAATATCTTTTTGGGGGTATGGTTCTAGGGTGAAAAAAATTCCCATTCATTCGATTGTTTCTACTCTTTTATTACTCACTTTTTTATCTGGTGCGGCTTATTCAGAATCAATGAAACCTGTCTTCTTGATAAGCAAAGATGACCTTAATCTTATTCAAGAACGCCAACGCCTCTATAGATTAGGGATGAAAATTCAGCACGAAATTCCTCCCCGGATTATTATGGGAGAAATCCCTTCTAGTTTAAATACAAATTTATTAGCTCCTTTGAATATCTACACGAGCCCCATCGCAATTGCAGTGGTAGAACCATTAGGACCTATAGCTATTTCAGGAGCTTTAGAATGGAATAAAAAACTATTAAATTCTTCCCAAAAAATTGGGACCGCTAGTTTTAACGTCATGAAATCATTGGTATCACAAAAATCTTTCCCTGGACCCGAAAATTTAGCTTGGAAAAACGAAACCGACTATTGGATATTGAATTGGGAAACGACCAGTAAACCCATATATTTTGAGATTCAAGGAGCACCGGACGCTTCTTTTAACAACATCACCTATCGAACCAAAACGAATTTAAATTCTTTGCTGATTCCATTTCCTTTACAAGGGAATAATCTCGCTGCGGTTTATTACAGGGTTCGATCTATTGACCGTCCCAATCCAAATAATCCTTCAGAAGAAATGAACGGAATGTGGTCTCAATTAACCTCCCCTTCTCCACAAACTTTACCCAATCAAAATACCAACGTTTCCCCCTCTCTAACATCACCCGTTAATGGCTATCAATCAGAAGGTTTTACCATTAATCTTGAATGGACTTCTTCTCAGAGATCACGTATCCAAATCGCTGAAGATTCAAAATTCTCAAACATTTTGATAGACCAAATGGCGTTAGATGGCGAGTTTTTTATCCCCAACACGGTTTTTATTTCAGGTAAAAATTATCATTGGCGTGTATCGAACTGGTCCCTTCAACAAAGCCCATGGAGTGATTCCCGGTCATTTTGGGTGGGAGAACCAAAACAAAACTATACAGATATGTTTGTAAACCCCGAGGCCCCCAAATGAGAAAAGGGCTTTTAACTTTAGCGCTCATGGTTTTTCTCAAATCATTTAGCCACGCAGGCATTCATGCTGTCGGATTAGATAAAACCCAATATACGAGTGACTTTATGATAGGAAAAGTCGCCGTATGCATTATTTTCCCAGAGTCCAATGGTGGACAAGATGCAAACACAGAAACCTGGAGCGATGACCGAAAATCGCAAGTTATTTCAGAAATTATGTCAGGCCTTGATTGGTGGACAAAACAAAACCCTCGTTCTCATTTAAGTTTCACCTACATAACAAAAACAATTGCAACTAAATATGAGCCCATCGCTCGTCCTTATTATGATGAGGCGCTTTGGATCCCAGACATCATGAGCAAAATTGGTTACACAGGCGGACGGTTTACCGCCACAAGAAATTTTAATAACGCGTTAAGAGACGAGTATGGAACCAACTGGGCTTTCACTATTTTTATCGTTGATAGCTTAAATGACACCAATGGTAAATTCGCAGATGGCCTTTTTGCTTATGCCTATCTCGGTGGTCCTTTTTTAGTGATGACTTATGATAACAACGGTTACGGCATAACGAACATGGATGTAGTTGCAGCCCATGAAACAGGCCACATATTCAATGCCCTAGATCAATACGCCGGAGCCAGTTCTCCCAATGACTTCTCTATTGGATATTTTCAAACCATTAATGGGAACCATTCCTATTCCTCTACAGCCAATGAGCCCTCATCAATTATGCGGGGTGGAATTCGTTGGGGGTTAGATAGTTGGGCAAAACAAATGGTAGGGTGGAGAGATTCCAATAACAATAATTTAGATGATCTTATCGACCCACAGCCTACTTTTCAACTTTCATCAAGTCCAAGTCAATCAGGCAACGGAAATAATTCGTTTTCAGGCGCTGCTTCTGTGAGTGTGCTTCCAAGACAGGGCAATACCCAAGGAAAAGGGCTAACATTAGATACGGTGTCCAAAGTTGAATACAAAATAAACAACAATGATTGGCAACAAGCTGTCCCCGCAGATGGGATTTTTGATAGCGCACAAGAGTCATTCCAAATTAATATTCCAGCCTCTACAACGCTGGGGGCTCAAAATGTTCAAGCAAGTGATTTAACTTTAAGAATTTCGACTTTTTATCAGTCAAACCCTGGAACGAGTACTCATGGTGGAGGCGGATCTCCATCGAACTTAAATGACGCGCATGCCTATCCCAACCCATTCAAACCAAACTCATCACTGGGGCACGTTGATATTACTTTCACTGGTCTTACCAATGGTTCAAAGGTTCAAGTTTTCTCCCCCGCAGGTGAACCTGTCTTCGAAGGAATAGTGGTACCCGCGTCCCATACGCTCCAATGGAGGGCCATTAACGATAATGGAACGGCTCTCTCAAGCGGCGTCTACTATTATCTCATCACAGATGATGCAGGAAATAAAAAGAAAGGAAAAATTGCCGTTATTAGATAAACCGTCATATCAACTTCGTCATCAATTTATCATTAACAATTTACTCATAGCATTAATCAAAACACATCTAAAAGAAAGCCTGTTTTTTAGTTATCCCCCGCAAATAACGAAATAGTTAGTAAAGATTGTCGCAAGTTTATCACTAGGGTCTTAGCAATTTCCGCACTTAACTTTCTTATCCAAGCCTCGCTTAAGTCACCAATCTGTCATTGGTCACCGTTAGTCTTAAGCCATGAGAAAGTTAGCGTTCATCATCATGAGCTTGGGTCTGGCGGGCAGTGTGCAAGCCGCTGGGACAAGCTCCGCCCAGTTCCTTAAATTGGGTGCGGGTGCAAAAGCTGCGGCCTTGGGTGAAGCCGCCGTTTCAGTAACCGATGATGTGACAGCCGCATATTGGAATCCCGCAGGACTATCAAAAGTAGAATCAACTGAATTGGCACTGATGCAAAATTCCTATTTAGTGGATACGAATTATCAGTATGCCGGGTTGGCTCTTCCAACGAGAAACTACACTTTTGCGTTCTCGTTTTATCGAATGGATTATGGTTCGATTGATAGTTATAACGCTTCCAATGTGAAACAAGGCAGTTTTAATGCTGGTTCTATGGCGGGCAGCATTTCATTAGCTAAAAAATTAAGTGACTCTGCTTCTATGGGAATGTCTCTTAAATACATATCTGAATCCATTGAAAACGAAAGCGGAACCGCTTTTGCCGCTGATTTTGGCGGAATAATGAAAGTATCCCGGTTTTCTATCGGAGCTTCCATTCAAAACTTAGGATCCAGCATTAAGTTTGTTAAAGAAAGTGAAGATCTCCCACTCACAATTCGATTGGGCGCCTCAACACAATTTTTTAATGAAAAGTTAACTGGTGCTTTTGACATTTCAAAAGCCAGAGATAACGAAGCGACATTCCATACCGGCCTTGATTATAAATTACTCTCAATCGTCAGTTTAAGAGCGGGTTATCAAGTAACACCTGGCAATAGCTTAAATATTGATGGCATCACTAACATTAGTGGCGGAATGGGTATTAGTTTAAAAAACTTCAACATCGACTATGCGGTATCTCCTTTTGGAGATTTAGGCATGGCTCATCGAATTAGCCTCAAGTACAAATTCGCTGCTCGTGAATAATTTGTATTGAACGAAACCTGCCTTACCTCCTTCATGAACCTATAGCAACTTGGGTTAAGTGAGTGATCCATTTTTTTACTTGAATCAACACCACCTTCCCGTTAGAATCCCCATATGCAACAACATCCTCTGACCCGCGGAGCGGCTTCGTCTAACATGTTTTATCCGCCATGCCTCTCGGCACATCGGATAAAACACTATTTGTTGGACCGCTGATTAGAAGTGCTGTGGGGGGAGGCATGATAAAGACGTTCGTTATCGCGAGTATTTTTGGAGTGTGCTCGTCATTGGCGTTCGGGCAAGACAAAAATAGGTCAGGAGCGTTATCTAACCGGTTTATCGATGAGGATGCCAATGTCCTTTTTTATTATCCAAATGACTACTCGGTAACCAAAGAGGGCGTCTCCATGCATTTATCAGGAGATGGAATCTGTGAATTCGATTTTCAGAGAATCGTGGAGAAAGATATTTCCGGTTTCAAACAGGAGGCATCCGATTTTGCGCGTGTACTGATGGCTGATGGCCCGGGTACAACGTTGACTACTCAGATCATTAGCGAGCGTGAGCTAGCAATGAGGTCGGGTATTTTTGGAACCGAATACTCTTTGGTTTTCGTTTGTTCGGGTGATTGTGAGAATTATAAGTTGGAAGATGGCTTCGACGCTAAGAAGCCTATTTCTATCTATGTTTTCGGCATTCCGCAGCGATGTGGATTTAGCTTAATTCGATTTGGCGGCGAAGCCAGGACGACGGTTTCACGTGAGACCCTTTTCAAAATATTTGAAACCATCGGACAAGGTCACCCAGATAAATGGGTGGCAGAAGCATTAGCCCCATCTCCTTCCTGGTCTGATTTCTTTAGACGTTATCAACGGTACGGTTACTGTGATGACAACGATACTCAACTTTCATTTTCTCGATCAGCATCTCTCATTTTTACGCAGCAGTGGGACCAAATATCTTACGTGCGAAATTCGAAATTGGCAGACCCCTCTTCGTTTAAATTTGTGCTTAGGCATATTGACGCGACATGGAGCGCAGATTCTCTCAACCAACTAAGGTCCAATGCAGAAACGAATTGCTTAGACAGATTATTCTATGGGGAGATTTGCGAAAAACTTAAAGAGGCAGCTGAAGCGGCGATAGCCGTAAAGCGGAAGTGATGGTGGCAGCGCGGCCCGACAAGCGGGGATAGAACCTGCGTCATAATTATTTTTCCGATGAGGAATGAAGCAAAGCAGACAAAGTTTTAGTGTGAAAGTGGCGAGTGGTTTTTATTTTTTCTTCATCTAACGCATCAACATCAGAAACCTCATCTCATTACGCCTGAACCAAACCCTGAACCCCGAGAATCGAGTGTAGATAAGGGGTCAAGTCTCGACATGCGACTCTCAAAATCTTGATTTTTTACTTTTAGTTGACTTATCGTTTTCGCCTGCTAAAATACACTCCCCTCAAAATAATGGCCCCGCCAGAAAAGGGAGAACTCAAATGAAAGAAAAATATGTGACAGAAAAGCTGTTCTTGGAAACGAGAAAGGAAATAGACGAACGGTTTGAGCAGGTGGATCAGCGTTTTGATGAACTTGATCAAAAAGTAAATCGAATTGCCTTATCTCTCGTTAAAACGCAGGAAGAAGTGAAAGAAATCCGAGAAACCATGGCCACAAAAAGTGATATTCAAAAAGTTTTAGATACAGTTGAGGCATTTGCCACTAGTACCGCCAGCTTAGATAGAAGCGCCATTATTCATGAATACCGCTTATCTCTACTTGAAAAACATTGCGGGGTTAATAAATAATATTCAGAAGTACTTCCTTTTTCAAAACAGGCAGTATGTCGAAATATCCCCCCAATAACTTTTATTAAACCTAAAGTTAACAACCGAAATGAAGTTCTCTTTTTTTAGCTGAGAATACAATACGTTTTTGGTGTGAATTATTGGTGACAGCCTTGAATTTAACCATAAAACCCCCCACACTTAGAACATGAAGTCAACAGCAGAATTCAAGTTCATAAAATTAATGGCCTTCGGCGTGTTCCTGATCAAAGGAGTATTTGCTTCTTTTGATCCACTTCCCGTTGGTGGACGGGCGGCTGGAATGGGAGAAGCCTATTCTGCTATTGCTGACGATATTTACGCACTTTATTATAACCCCGCCGGAATTCTTCAAATTAATCGACCAGAGTTTGGTACTTATTATTCTCAACTATACCCTGGTTTAACTGACAGCTCTAAGATTTCTCGAATGTATATTGGTTATGGCCAACCATTTGGGAAAAACGGCAAACATGGCGGTATTGGCGTTAGTTATCTGTCTCTAGGCCTCCCTAGCCTTTATAAAGAAGAAGCCTTTGGACTGACCTATGGTTATGAATACCGACATTTATGGAATTTTGGGACAACAGTTAAATTACTGAGGAAACAAATTGGGTCTGACAACTACACCAGTAACGCGATTGATCCTATTACTGGAAACAGCACTGGATCACCTGATCCTTTATTAGCTAAATCTAAAAGCGCTTCAGGAATTGGTCTTGATTTAGGCTTTCAATATAGACTTACCAGCGCTTACGCACTAGGTCTTGTCGCGAGAAACATCAACAATCCCAGTCTTTCTATTGCCGATGGAGGAGACAAAGCCTCTTCCGTTTACAGTGCCGCGTTGGCACGAAAATTGCGAAAAGGATCATTGAACCTGGAAATAACACAATGGAAAACAATCGACAGTAATCTCAAATTATCCTTAGGTGGAGAACATTGGTTCAAAAATGGTTTTGGACTTCGAGCCGGTGGAAGCTTTGGGAATCGAAACCTTTCAAACATAAGCTTTGGCAGTTCATATAAAATGGAATCTTTCCAACTTGATTATGCGGCTATTTTGCCTCTTCAAGGGATCGAGGGGACCCTTGGAATTCAACAAGTATCTTTAACCGTGAGATTGGGTAAACCACCTGTAGATGCTCTTGAAGTACAATTATTAAAAGAAAAAGAAGATCGTATTCGAGCTGAGAGTGAAGCGCGCTATGCAAAAGCGGAAAGTGATCGATTAAAAGCTCAACTTTATGCATTAACTGAAGCCAAATCACAGGCACAAAAAGAAATTGAGAAACAAGCAGCTCAAAAAACACTCGATGAAGCCAGACAAGCAGAAAAAGCAAGAACACTGAAAAATCAAAATATTGAATCTGATAAAGTTATTTTTAATTCTTATACCAATGCCCTAGCAGAATACAATTCTAAAGTTTCTGATGGTATAAGCCTTTCAGATAAACGAAAAATACTAGAGAAGATACAAAATGATTTCGCTGGTAAAGGGGTAGATACTTCTACCATCATAAGAGAACTGAGAAATTTAAAAATAGAAGAATCTAAATCAAAAAAAGACTTTGATCTATCGTTGAGTTTCTATCAACGGCTTGCACAACAAGGAGCATCAATAGAAGAACGCAAAGGAATGTTAGATAGAATTATCCAAAAATACAAAGGATCAGGCGTTGATGTTTCAGAAGCAGAAAAAGAAATGAAAACTCTTTCAGAAGGGAAGTCTAATTAAAAAAGTACAATACGATGAAAATGAATAAAGCACTCATATTTATAGGACTTTCGATTCTTATATCTCCCATGGGAATTTCTTCCAGTCAATCTATAGGCGGAGTGGTTCTAACGGATGTAGCGCCACGTATTGTAACGCCCAATGGCGACGCATTAAATGACGTTGTATTTTTCAAGTTTGACTCTAACCTCGCAGGGATCCCAATAGAAAGTCAAATCGTTGATATTTCAGGAGCGAAAGTAGCAAATCTTGAATTCAATTCGAATGAAACTGCGCTTTTATGGAATGGAAAAGATACTTCGGGCAATATTGTTCCGGCAGGAATCTATATTTATTCCATCATCATAGGAAAGAAA
>JBJXGI010000054.1:0-7177 GCA_046153645.1 Elusimicrobiota bacterium
TCCTCAATTAAGAAAAAAATCAAGATGAATGAAATGATGACGGTCAATGACCTGGCCAAAGCCATGGACATGAAAGTCGCTGATGTCATCAAAAAACTTTTAACATTAGGAACTCCGGCTTCTATTAATCAACGCATTAACATGGATATTGCCAATCTCGTTGTTGATTCTTTTGGATATGAAATTGAAGTTCAATCTATTTATGAGGAAAGTCAAAAAGACACGCCTGAAGATTTAACGAATGCGAAACCGCGTCCTCCTGTTGTGACCGTTATGGGGCATGTTGACCATGGAAAAACTTCTCTTTTAGATGCGATTCGTTCAACCAGTGTTGCCAAAAAAGAAGCAGGTGGAATTACTCAGCATATTGGTGCTTATCAGGTAAAGACGGGGAAAGGTGTCATTACTTTCCTAGATACTCCTGGTCATGAAGCTTTTACTGCCATGCGAGCGCGAGGAGCTATGGTAACCGATTTGGTTATATTGGTGGTGGCTGCAGATGATAGCGTGATGCCCCAAACAATTGAAGCCATTGATCATGCCAAAGCAGCCAATGTCCCTATCGTCGTTGCCATTAATAAGGTTGATTTACCACAAGCCAATGTTCAGCGCGTGAAACAAGAACTTTCTTCCCATGAACTTATTGCCGAAGATTGGGGTGGTAAAACGGTCATGGTAGAAGTTTCAGCTAAAACGGGTCAGAATGTTGAAAAATTATTGGAAATGATTTTATTGGAATCAGAATTATTGGAATTAAAAGCCAATGCAGATCGCTCTGCTAAAGGAACTGTTTTAGAAGCTCGTTTGGATCCACGGCGCGGTGTCACCGCTACTATTTTAATCGAAGCTGGGACTCTTAAAGCTGGTGATATTATCGTTTGCGGTTTGAGTTATGGTCGTGTCAGAGCCATGATTGATGATCATGGAAAGCCTGTTGCGGCCGCTGGTCCTTCGATGCCCGTTGAAATTCTTGGATTGGGAACGGTTCCTCAAGTGGGAGATCATTTTACGATTGTTACCAATGACCGCGAAGCCAGAGAAATTGCTGAGCGACGTAAAGAAATGATGAAAGTCGAATCGAAAGGCAATCACCTTTCTTTAGAGAGTTTAGCCACTCGAATTAGTGAAGGAAAAATTCAAGATCTTCCTGTTATTTTAAAAGCAGACGTGCAAGGCTCCATGCAAGCGATTCAAGATTCTCTCGGAAAAATTTCTGGTACTCTTATCCAACTTCGTTTTGTTCATATGGCTGTGGGTAATATCAGTGAATCGGATGTGTTACTGGCGGAAGCTTCTGATGCTATTATTTTTGGATTCAACGTGAAAGTTGAGTCGAATGCAGAAGCTGAAGCAAAAAATTCGGGTGTTGATATTCGCGTCTATAAAATTATTTATGAAATGTTGGCCGATATTAAAGCCGCCATGGAAGGGTTGCTCAAACCTGTTGAAAAAGAGGTTGTTAAAGGGCGAGCCCAAGTTAAGAGTACCTTTGCTTCTTCAAAGTACGGCATGATTGCTGGTTGTATGGTTACAGATGGGAAAATAGTTCGTGGACAAAAAGCGCGTGTTCTAAGAGGGAAAGATATTTTAGTGACGGGCCCTATTTCAAGTCTTAAACGTTTTAAAGATGACGTAAAAGAAGTAGAACGCGGTTATGAGTGTGGTCTTTCTGTTGAAGGGTTTAAAACTTTCCTTGAAGGTGATATTGTTGAAGTCTTTGTTATTGAAAAGCACGCTCAGCGGTTGGAAGGATAAATGTCATGCATCCTCGGCGCCGCGCTCGACTTAACGAGTTAATTCAACAAACAGTTTCCCGCTGTATTCTTAATCTTAAAGATCCGGGTATTGGTTTTGTCACGATCACGGATTCTGAAATCTCCCCTGATGTTTCATTGGTTAAAATATTTTATTCTGTTTTAGGTGATGCTAAAACACGGGCCGATACCGCTGCTGGATTGGAACGCGCAAAATCATACGTTCGTCGCGAAGTGGGGCAATTAGAAAATTTAAGACGTGTTCCCGAAATCATGTTTGTTTATGACCAAAGCGTTGTAAAAGCAGATCGTGTTAATCAACTCCTCCACACAATTGAAAATGAAAGAGATGAAGACAATTCCCATTCCACCAACGGATAAAAAAATACTCGATCAAATTGTTGCTGTTTTAAAAAACGGCAAAACCTTTTGTTTGTCTGGGCATCAAAATCCTGACGGTGATGTTATTGGCTCTGAATTGGCGATGTATTCTCTTCTAAAACGTTTGGGTGCCGATAAACAAATTGATATTTGTAATTCAGGCCCACTTCCTCGATCCCTGGCTTTTTTGAGTAATTCTGACCTTGTCAAAAACGTCGAAACAGTTTTTCAAAAATACGATGTTCTCATTGTGTTTGAATGCTCAGGTGCTGACCGTATGGGGAATATCATTGATTTTAAAACACAAGTGGGAACAGTCATTAATTTGGATCACCATTTGCATAATCCGAATTTTGGTCATATTAATTTGGTTGAACCCAAAACATCATCAACTTCTGAACTTATCTATAAAATTTTTGATCACCTGGGGATGGGTTTGACACCAGAAGAAGCAACGTGTTTGTATACCGGAATGGTTTTAGATACCGGATGGTTTCGTTATGGAAATACCAATGAACAAACACATCATATCGCTTCTCAGCTTTTAAAAGCAGGAGTTCAGGTGGCTGATTTGGCTGAGCGTGTGTATTTAAGTAAGTCCACTGCTGCGTTAGAGCTGTTGGCCTGGTCTTTATCACATATGAATCTTTATTTTGATAATAAGGTGGCTATCTTGAGAGTCCCTCAGGAAATTTTCAAAAAAATAGGCGCGACCGGAGACGATTTAGAAGATTTAGTGAATTATGGTCTTCAGATTGATTCGGTGTGTGCTTCCGCGTTAATCAAAGAAAAAGGCCCAAATATTGTGAAGGTCAGTCTACGTTCAAAAGATCGTTATGATATTAATCAGGTGGCTCGAGTATTTAATGGTGGTGGCCATAAAAACGCTTCTGGTTGTACTCTTGATATGTCAATTGAGCAAGCGGAAAAATGTTTGGTTGAGCACCTCGAAAAAATTTTTTAATTCATGACTGCTTCTGTTATTCCCAATCCTCTTGAGACCCATGGTTATTTATTGGTCAACAAACCTTCAGGTCCTACTTCTTACGATATCATTCGTTGGGTCAAACGAAATTTAAAAGATGTCAAAATTGGTCATTGTGGTACGCTCGATCCCATGGCCAGTGGTTTGTTAATTCTTTTATTTGGACGATTCACTAAAAAACAATCGGATATTATGGGCCGCGATAAGGTTTATCGTTTTACAATTCGCTCTGGAATCAAAACAGATACGGGCGATATGACCGGAAAAATAATCGAAGAAAAAGCCGTTCCAGAGTTAAATGAGAGTTTAATTACACAGGCGTTAAATTCATTTCAAGGCGAAATTGAACAACTTCCACCCATTTATTCCGCGCTAAAAGTTCAGGGGACTCCGATGTATAAATTGGCAAGACAAGGGAAACCTGTGGAGCGCACCCCGAGAAAAATTCAAATTAAAAAAATTGAATTTTTAAGAATTATATCTGTCGAAGAGTTTGAAGTGCGAGTGTTATGTTCATCTGGTACTTATGTGAGATCTCTTGCCGAAGATATTTCCGTGAAATTAAATACTGTTGGAACTTTGTCAGCCTTGGTAAGAGAATCCATCGGTCCTTTTGAATTGAAAGAAGCAATTCCTGGTGAAGAATTAAAAACAATTTCTTCGCAGCATTTATTCTTAAAATTAAATTCTTTTCTCCCTAAATTATGAAAAGAGGGCGTTTTATTACGATTGGATCATTTGATGGAATCCACCTCGGCCATCAAGCGCTTATTGAACGTACTGTTTTAGAAGCCAAAAAACGAGGATATAAAACACTGGCGTTGTCTTTTCGCACACCGCCACGAATGGTATTAAACCCCACCAGCAAATTAGCGCTTTTATCAACTGAAAAAGAAAAAGAACAGCTCTTTAAAAAATTTGGAATTGACGATGTTCATTTCTTAGATTTTGATCATGATATTTCTCAGATGAAAGGTTTTTATTTTTTTAAGAAGGTATTGCTTGAGCGTTTTCAAGCCAAAGGGATTGTTGTTGGCCTCGATTTTCGTTTTGGAATGAACCGCTCCTCAGGCGCTCACGAACTCGTTCGGTGGGGAGGGGAATTCGAAATTCCCATTTGGGTTATTCCGCCTGTTAAGTGGAGTAAAAGTATTGTTTCATCAACCCTGGTACGAAATTTATTTGAGGAAAATAAATTCATTAAAGCGTCACACTTTTTGGGACACCCCTATCTTATTTCCGGTCAAGTGAAGAAAGGGGAAAAAATCGGTTCAAAAATCGGTTTTCCAACAGCCAATATTGAAGTTTCTAAGGGGAAAATTCTTCCCCTGGGGGTCTATGTTGTAAAAGGAAAAGTTGAGCGCTCTTCTAGGTCCCAAATTTCTTCCTGGGGAATCTGCAATATTGGTTACAAACCAACTGTTTCTAAAAGTAAATTTCCTCATGTTGAAGTTCATTTTTTAAAAAAATTACCACCCTTATACAACCGCGAAATTTCAATTGAGCTTCTCCATCGTTTAAGGGGCGAGAAAAAATTCAACAATTTAAGCGCCCTCCAAAAAGCCATTCAATCCGATCAAAAACGCGCCACCCTCTGGATTAAAAAACATCAATAAGGCCTTGTTTTTAGGCAGCGCGTTTTAGTTTTTCGCGGTCATGAACAGATATAAAAAGTTTTAAGCCAAAAGATTCTAGTACCTTGTGAAGGCTCTGTATTTCCGGGTGCCCATGTTCTGACATCATTTTATAGAGATTGGAACGGTTAAGTTTTGATGAACGAGACAGTTTAGTCATCCCACCATGTGCCTCGGCCACATTGCGTAAAGCAACTAAAAACATTATTTTCTCACCGTGTTCGAGAGCAGCGTTAAGATATTCAGCGGCGTCTTGTGGATTTTTGAGTGCTTTAATAAGACTTTCTTGATAACTTTTTGTTTTTTTCATTTTTCGCTCCTGTAACTATTCCAATATTCTCTTGCTTTTTTAATATCTTCGACTTGTGTTTTTTTATTTCCTCCATATAATAAGACGACTAATTTTTCTTTATTATCAATCCCATAATAGATTCGATAACCTGATCCAAAATGGATTCGTAATTCCCATAGATTTTCTCCAATAGCTTTATGATCACCAGGATTACTATGAGCCAGTCGATCCAGGCGAACCCTAATAATAGCTGCACCTTTTCTGTCACGTAAGTTTTCAATCCAATCTTCTGCTGGTGCTTTACCATTTTTAGCAATAAAGTATCTGAGTTCTCGAAAAGTGTTCATGTGTTGTTTTGTTTGATTCGTATTCTATAGAATACGATTTGTGTGAATATTTTACAAGTCATTTACGAGTTTTTAATCGCATTTTAAGACCATCTCTTTATAATTGAAGTATAAATTATGAAGAAAAATGTCAGCTATTTTTTAAGGGGTTTTTTAGCTCTTGTTTTTCTGTTTACCCAAGTGCTATTTTCTCATGCGATAGAAACGAGTATCTGGAAAGAGCGGAGAAAAAATGTCGTTTCCGCAAACCTTCAACCTTCTTTTTTATCGAAAAAAGAAATTTTATTACCACGATTTTCTTTGGTTCCTGCGGCCTCGAAAGCTCCACATTTATCCCTTCCAATTGAATATCAAGATTTGATAGCTGATTTAGAAAAAAACGGACTTGTTCGTGATGTGAAGCTTGGAGAGGGTTCACCCCTTGTCATTTGTATTCAAGATGTTCATGGCCATTCTGAAGCGCAGAAGAACATTGCTCAAATGGTTTTATCTGTTCTGGCGCGTCATCCGAAGGCGGTGATTGGTCTTGAGGGGGCTTCTGGTCGTATTCCAATTGAATCTTTTCGAAAATCAACACAAGAAATTAATCAAGAAATTGGCTCTTTTTTTCTTAATACAGGTCTCATCACCGGCGCTGAATATGCGGGGTTTTCTGCTTCTATCGTGCCACATTTGGTTGGTATTGAAAATGAAGCCCTTTACTTGAAAAATGTTGAGGCTATTCGCAGTGCTTTGGCTTATCAAAAAGACGCTCACACCATTTTTATAGAACAAACAAAAAAACAAGAGGAACAAAAACTTTTCATTTATTCTCCTCGACTCCTTAAACTAGACGAGCACCGCACCCGTTATTTGCGTGGGGAGGAAAGTCTCGGAAATTATTTATCTTCCTTGGCTGCTGAGAATTCCTCTTCCTTAAATAAATTTCCCACTGTGAATCTTTTTTTGAAAACTTTAGCCTTAGAAAAGAAACTTCATTTTGACCGTGCTGAAGAGGAACGTAACTTGTTTTTATCTCGCCTCATGCGAGTTTTAACAAAAGAGCAGCAGGGTGATTTGTCTGCTCACAGTTTGGCTCTACGTGCCGGTAAAATTCATTATCCTGATTTTTACGCGTTCTTAAAAACTCTTTCAAGCCAGACGGGTACCTCGCTTTTGAAAATGCCCGAGTTTAATCGTTACATCACTTACACTTTGCAGGCAAATACCATTCGACCTGAAACATTGTTCTCAGAAATCCCAAAATTTGAAGATCATGTTTGGCTTAAGTTGTGTCGGAACAATCGCGAACGTCAGGTTTATCAAGAATCCGTTGCGACTGCTCTCAATGAAAAATTATTGAAGTTAACGCTTACCTCAGAAGAGTGGGACCGGTTGAAAAAACAGGTCATAGGCCGCCCAAGCGTCTTAGTTCCTTTTGCAGAGTTCTATGATGCAGCCGAAGCGCGTAATGCAGCATTGGCTTCTTATTTCGAAACAGCTCGAACAAATTCTTCTGAAAAAGTGGCTGTTCTTGTGGCTGGCGGTTTCCATACGGCGGGGTTACGACCTTTAATTAATAAAGAGGCAACGATCATTACGGTGTCTCCCAAGCTCAAGGCCACGAATGTTTCGCCCGATCATGCTTATCTCAATATTTTTACAAGAGAAAAAACACCACTAGAAAAAATGTTTGAGGCGCCAAAAATTTCCATTGTTATGACACTGGCTGTTCATCCTATTCGAGATACTGCCGGACGCGCTTTAAATGCAATGTCCTCTGTTATATCTGCGCTGATAGGGCC
>JBJXGI010000006.1:0-22406 GCA_046153645.1 Elusimicrobiota bacterium
ATGATATTGATCTCCTTTATGAACGAGCCCGTAAAGCCGGCGCTTATGGGGGCAAACTTCTCGGTGCAGGAGGGGGAGGGTTTATTTTCTTTTTTGCTCCCCCAGAAATTCACGATCGAATAAAAAAAGCGGTTCCTGAAGTAAAAGTTTGGGTTCCTTTTAAATTTGAATCTGACGGTTCTCAAATTATTTTTCATACCGATCAACAACAAGAAAAAGCTGAAGTTTATTCCATCCAACATATTTAAGGAAACGCATTGATTAAGAAAACAGTCTGGAAAACTTTAAAAAAAACAAAAGTTTTTTCAGACGATCCATGGATTCATCTAACGAGAGAAAAAATTCAGTTGCCTAATGGCCGAATCATTCCCAATTTCTACCATTTAAACGCTCCCGATTATGTTGTTATTATCCCTTTTTTTTCAAAAAATGAGGTAATGGCCATTACTCAATATAAACATGGCGTTAAAAAAGAAAGTGTTATGTTTCCAGGCGGTGGAATTGATAAAGGTGAGACTTCGTTACAGGCAGCCAAACGAGAATTTCTTGAAGAGACGGGATACCAAGCGAAAAAATGGAAATATTTGGGATCCTATATTAAAGATGCCAATCATTTTTTTTGTAAAGCGCACTATTTCATTGCAAAAGATCTCAGTTTTTTACAGTCACCACGAATAGATGACACTGAAAATATCAAAATAAAAAAAATCTCCATGAAACAATTATTAATGTCTTTAAAAAACAACAAGATTCCTCTTATGGGTGTTGCCTTCGGTGTATTATTAGCGGAGAATTTCCACTCTTAACTTATGGATGAACAAAAAAGAATATTGGTTACTGGTACAAAAGGGCTCTTAGGATCAGCAATGAAAAGAGTTTTTGATTTAAATGGTCAAAAATCTTTTTTTGTTGATAAGACTCATGGGGATCTGGAAAATAGTAGTGATGTAAAGCATATCCTTAATGAATTCAAACCGGAATTGATTGTTCATACAGCGGCGGTTGTCGGTGGTATTCAATATAATATGGAAAAACCTGAAGAATTACGGGATCGAAACCGTTCTATTAATCAGCATATTTTAAATTATGCCTTTGAATTGAAAGTAAATAAAACAATTTCTTTTTTATCGACTTGTATATTTCCTGAAGACGCGCCAGAACCATGGGATGAATCTATGATTCATTTGGGTGAACCAGATAAACGTCAATGGGGTTATGCTGTTGCCAAGAGAGAGTTAGATCTTCTTTCTAAGCAACTTAACGCAAAATCCAATAATCAATCGAAGTTTCTAACCATGATGCCATCTAGTATGTATGGTCTTAACGATAATTTTGATCCAAATAAAAGCCATGTCATTCCCTCTGTTATTTCTAAAATTTTTAATGCTAAAAAAACGGGAGAACCTCCTGTTTTTTGGGGGTCGGGAAATCCGAGAAGAGAATTTTTATTGTCAGATGATATGGCTCGAGCTGTATTTTGGGCTTTAGGTTCATATGAAAGTGAAGAATCTCTTATCGTTTCTCCTCTCGATGATACATCGGTAAAAGAAGTGGTTATTTATGTCTCAAAATATTTAGATTATTCTGGTGAGATTAAGTGGGATAGAGAAAAGCCCGATGGTCGATTTACAAGGCGAACCAGTAATAAAAAATTTCTTAGTTTGATTAAATCTTTTTCTTTTACTCCTTTTGAAGAAGGAATAAAGTCAGCTTGTCAATTTTTTGTTGAAAATTTTCCGCAGATTCGTGGGTTAAAGAATAGATGATTGATATAAAAAATTTACCCGTCACGATTATTGTTTCCAGTTTCAATCGTCCTCAATTCTTGCGAAAACTTTGTCTTTATTTTATTGGACAAGAAGAAAAGTTTCCTGTTCTTTTTGGAGATGCTTCCTATACTGAGAAAAAACAATCAGTTCAAGCCATTGCCGAAGAGTTTAAAATGGAAACACGTTTTTCTTTTCATGATTTTGAATCTGGTTATCCTTTGTACCCTCTTCTATTCGAATTATTAAAAAAAGTTAAAACGCCCTATGTGATGTTGTTGGCTGACGATGATTTTGTCGCCACAGATTTTCTCCCTATTGGGATTGATTTTTTAGATAAAGAACCTTCATATAGTCTTGTTCATGGGAATTCTCTTATTGCTATTGTAAGCTCAAATGACATTCCACAGTCAACTCAACAATACAGTCAACTCGAACAACATGCTGATGATAGATTAGATAGACTTATAAATCATTTGGGCGCATATTCAACCACCGCATTTTCAATACATCGAACAGATCAAATGCTCAAGAATTTTGCTTACTTAATAAATTTAAAAACAGATCATCGATTTTCAGAAGTATTGGAAAGTTGTCTTTCGGTCGTTCAGGGAAAAGTCAAAAAAATGGATAATCTCTTTTTGGTGAGAAGAATGCATCCCCAGCAAGATTCAGTTCAGCTTGGGCTAAAAGAAGATGACTTTGATTGGGTAACTTCAAAAAAATGGGCACCGCAATATGAATTGTTCTTAGATATTTTGAAAAAAGAAGTCGAGGTAAATTCTCCGGAATTAAAAAAGAAATTTGATGTTGAAGTTAAAAGATCGATGTGGACGTACATGGGGGGTTTTTTTGGTCCGCCTCCTTTTCCGGGTAGAACCTCTCGTCAATTATTAGCCGACTTTGTTAATAAGTTAATTTTAAGTGACCATTTCAACATTTCTACGTATTTTAAAAAAAACGAAGATAAACTTTCGGAACTCATTAATAGCAAATCAAAATATAGCAGAAGTTTTATTCCCATTTATAAAATTTTAATGAGCCCCTTGGATTAAACTTATGAATGATTTGAAATCAAAGCCACGAGTTTTAGTTATTCTTTTGACTTATGAACCTGCTTTTGTCCGGCACGGGAATGATCTTCTTGTGGATTATTATCAAAAAAATTTTCAATCTTTTGTTAATCCAGTCGGTGATTTTGAGACCATTTTCTGTATTAGTGATTTTTCAAGTTCCGCTGAATTTAAAGAATTTTTGAGGGAATTTGTTAATACCAATCAAAATTCTATTCTCATTGACGGAAATAAAGATGCGACTCAATGGATCGCTTTTAATTCTGCCATGAATCAGTTTGCAGATCTAGATTATGTCGTTTATCTCGCTTCAGATGTTCGTGCGCGTGATCGTTACTGGCTTAAAAATTTAATGGACGATATGGAAGATCCGGATGTTTTTATGGTCCAGACTACTGTCACTTTTGATGGTTATCATTTTCAAACACAGCCTGAGTCTTTAAATGAGCCTTCTCGATTACTAAATTTTCCTGAATGCTTAAACTTACATGGTGCGCTTTTTCGATATACTTTATTTGAAGAATTTGACGGAAGATATCCTGATATATTCTCTGGAAATTATACCGAGTATTGTTTGATGTATATGTTGGCAGCCTTAAATAAAAAATGTGTGATCAATTTTAAAACCAACTTAATCCATGATCGGTTTCACTCTTTTCGTCATGATAGGACTAGTAAGGATAATTTTAAAGTGAGAAATGATGCTTATAATGCCGATGTGGCATATTTTAAAAAAATAAGATTCTTTCTTCCTTTAGGTGAATTTTTTAGTCGAAAAAATCATTTTTACGCTAAATTTAGAAAGATAATTTCATGGTGGAGAAAAGAGCCCGTATTGCTTCCATTTTTTTATCTATTTGAAAAGATTGGATATAAAAACTTTATAACTATGGATAAAGAACAACGAATTGCTTTAATTAAAGTTCTTTTTTATCAAAAGTCAGGTCACTACCCAGGATACACTTGGAATATCCTTGGCTCAGAAACGAAATATTTGAAATAAAAAAACATGGTTAAAAAAATTATTGAGAAACTATGGATTTATTGGCGAATCGCCATTGGACCAATTAAAAGAAGTTTTTTCCTTTTATTGGTGCTGAGTATCTTGGTTAGTCTTTTTGAGTTAAGTGGTTTAACCATGATGATGTCTTTTTTAGATGGAGTGACCAATCCTGATCGGTTTCTCAAGAGTCAAATAGCTCCTTTTATCAGAACCTTAATCGAAATTTCAGGACTAACCCCTACACGAGAAATGCTGATATTTTTCACACTGTGCATCGCAGGAAGTCTATATGTCATTAAAGGTTTTATGGTCTCTCTTAATCAGTACTGTTCGAGTTATATTGCCCATGGTCTCTATATTAAAACTAAACAGAGGATTTTTAGTTTCTTTCTAAAAGCCGAATACACTTTTATTTCTGCTAAGGGAAGAGGGGGGATTCTTTCTGACTTGAATCAGCCTGCTGAAGATATTGAGTTTGCTTTTGTTAATTTGGGGAAAATTATTCTCGAAATGATAACAATTGTGGCTCAGTTGTGTTTCATTTTTTACTTTTCTGGTTGGATATTCTTTTTTCTGGGAATTATTGCTTTTGGGATTGTTTATTTTTGGAAAAATATTGTTCTTTTAAAGTCTATTCGAATTGGAAGAGAAATATACGAAGCAAGAACGGATATTTCTAAAACAGAAATTGATGCGATGGATGGTATTAAAGTTGTTAAATCATATATATTGAGTGACAATTTTTTGGGGAAATATAAAGCTATCCTTGCTCGCGAGTTTAAATCGGCTTTAAATTTAGTTTTACTTAAAACATCACCTACTTTATTTCAGGAAATTGTTGTAATGGGAATGGTTGTTTCTCTTAGTTATATTTGTTTTTTTGCCCCCTCCTTTGGCCTGACTTTTTCCACTTTAGTGGTTATTTTAATTTCGATTCGTCGTCTTATACCTTCTATATCTGGTTTTTTGGTTTCAGCAGTTGAATTAGGGCGGAGATTGAAAGGGGTAGAGCAAATTGAGTCTCTTCTCTATAAAACCCCGATTGAAAGAACAGATGGAAGAGAAAGGTTGTCTTCTATTGAATCTGTCAAATTTGAAAATGTTTCTTTTCGATATTCAGGGCAATCTAAACCGCCTATTTTAAAAGACCTTAACCTTCAATTTGAAAAAGGTCGCATGACCGCTTTGGTGGGTCCATCGGGGGCTGGAAAAAGTACGATTGCCAATTTAATTGCGGGTTTTTTTCATAAAGAAAGTGGTGATATCAAAATAAATGGAATTTCTATCGAAAATATTGCTTTAGAAAGTCTACGTTCCAAGATTGGATATATCAGTCAAGATATTTTCTTATTTAATGAGTCATTAAAAAATAACATTACACTTTGGCGGTCTAATATAAGTGAAGAACAATTTAATACCGCTATTAAACTTGCACACTTAGAATCAGTGGTTCAGGATCTTCCAGGTAAATTTGATACTATTGTTGGCGATAGAGGATTAAAATTGTCTGGTGGACAATGTCAACGTGTCGCCATTGCTCGGGCGATTGTAAATAAACCTGATATTTTAATTTTTGACGAAGCAACAAGTGCGCTTGATAATTTGACCGAAAAGATTATTTATGAAGCAATTGATTCTTTTAGGAGTCAAAGTGTCGTTATCGTTATTGCGCATAGACTTGAGACGATTAAAAATGCTGATCAGATTGTTGTTTTGGAGGGCGGATTTGTTGTTGATCATGGCACCCATGATGAGTTGATAAATAAAAATAATTTATACGCGAAATTATATGGAAAGAAATAAGAAAGTTTCAGTCGTTATTCCAACCAAAAATCGCTCTTTCTTCCTAAGAAAAACTTTGGAATATTATTCACTCACAAACTTTGAACATCAAATTGTTATTGGTGATGCAAGTGATGAAAGTTTCTCTCTTGCTAATCAGAATGAAATAAAAAAACATCCTGAATTGGCTATTAGCTATATAAAATTTAATCCCGATAAACGAATTACTCACTCAATGGTTGAAATGCTAGAAAAGGTGAATACTGACTATTCTTTGTTCAGTGGTGACGATGATTTTTTTGTTGGCTCTTCTTTATCAAAATGTGCTGATTTTTTAGATAAAAACCCTGATTATTCTGCTGCCTGTGGAGAGCCGGCTTGGTTGTATCTTAAAAGTGTTGCAGAAGATGTGGTGGAACCTATTTATCTGAAAAGAGGTCCGACCATTGGCTTAGATGGGAATAAACCTTCAGTGCGTCTCATGACGTATATGAGTCCCAGTCCACTTATTACCACTTTTTCGTTGCAGAGGACTTCTGGTATTTTATATGCATGGAAACATGCCAGTGAAATAAATTTAGACCTTAATCGCCATTATTTACCACTTCATGAAATTTCTGTGAATGTAATCCAAATAATTCAAGGAAAACTTAAACTTATACCCGGCCTGTATCACTTAATGTTAAGACACAATGACAAAAAACACGATTCTCAAGGAGTTGATGATTATTTCGATAAGGTTTTGAATTGGGACTGGAATCATCATGTCAGAGGAATGATTGAATGGTGGGCCAAACAATTTTCTCAGGCAGAAGGATTGGCTTATGAAAAGTCCTTTCATTTTATGTCGGCTTTGTTTATAAGGTTTTCAAATGAAATGTTAGGTCGTTATTCTAAAAGACGAATAAAAGAGCTTGGGTTTGAAAAAAATAATCCTGCTTATAAGAAACAAATGAGAGATTATCTGATTAAGGTTCCGGGTTTACAAAAAGCGTGGTTACGTTATAAAGGAATCCAGCAATTTAATTTAGATAATTTTCTCGATCCAAAGTCACGTTTTTATAATGACTTCTATCCTATGTATCAAACACTATTTTTGAACAAATAACCCCTTGACTCTATTGCTGGATTGCGGTATGTTCAAAATATGAACATTAATGGGAAAGTTAATATTTATGGATGAAAAGTCCTTTAATATTCTTAACCTTATTTCTGAGTTTCCAGGTCTTACTCAGCGTGATTTAGCTAAGAAAACAGGTTTTTCTATTGGCTTGGTTAATTTGGTTCTTAAACGCCTTGCTTCTACTGGCCACATCAAAATAAAAAATCTCAATAAAAAAAAGATTTATTACTTACTTACTCCAAAAGGTTTTTTGGAACAATCCAGGCGTTCCTATAAATACCTCTCAAAAACCATTCGTGTTTTCTTTGACTATCAAGCTGCCGTTAGTGATTTGGTCGACTCCCTGTTCCAAGATAAAAAAAGTCGTGTGGCAATTATCGGCCGAAATGAAATATCTGAACTTCTCGAAGTTGTTATAAAAAATAAAGGATATTCACTAAAATATCGTTTTATTGAAGAAAGAGAGAAAATTGAATCAGATGAATTACTGTTGGATTGTAGGGCTCAGATAAAGGGGAACCCAAAGCAATACGGTGTTCGAATTTTGGAAGAATTGTTACATAAAAAAAACGGTCATGTTATGAATAAAATATGAGAAATTCAAAGTCGTCAGTTTTGGTAATTGGATCTGGGGAACTAGGGAGTCGTCATTTACAAGCTATTTGTCAGATTCCATATCTTGAACGTATTGATGTGTTAGATCAGAGAATTGAGGCGCTAAACGTTGCTCGCAGCAGAGTTGAGTCTATTTCGAATAGAAATAAATTTATTGAATATCAATGGATCCAAGACATATCAAAAATTTCTTCCCAATATGATTTGATTGTTGTCGCTACTCAGGCGACGGAGCGAGTTCAAATAATCAAAGAATTAATTGCTAAAAATATTTCACGGAAATTTTTTATTGAAAAGGTTGTGGCACAATCAACCTCTGAATATGAATCATTATTGTCTGTTTGTGAGAAAAATAACATAAAAATTTGGGTCAATTTAAAATCCAGATTGCACCCATCACATTTGAGGGTAAAACAAAAATTAAACTCTGAAGAGAAAATTGTTTTTCATGTGCTTGGTGGAAATCATGGTTTGGGTAATAACGGCGTTCATGTTGCCGATTTATTTATTTATTTCTCAAACCAAAAGAAAATAAATCTACAAAAAGAATCAATCGATCTTATTTTGCATCGATCTAAACGATCCAATGAAATATTTGATCTATCTGGAGAACTTTACGGAAACACCGATAAAGGTGACTCGTTTTTCTTGAGTTTTCAAAAGGATAATCTCGCTTTTCCCTTATTTTATATCTCATCTGCCTCCTATCGCGCAATTGTTGATGATTCCAATAAATGGATGTTAGAGGCAACGGAAGCCGGTAAATGGAAGTGGGAGCCATATAACATTGATAAAAATATAATGGTGAGCGAATTGTCAACCGTCATCGTCTCAGATATTTTAACTAAACAACAATGTTCACTTCCTCTTTTGGATGAAGCTTATGGTTCTCATCAGTTTATACTAGATGCATTGCATCCCACTTTCAAGAAATTGATTAAAAACGATTTAGAGCTGTGCCCTATTACATAAATATGAATAAATTCCTTTCATCAAAAGAGGTGGTTGAAAATTTAAAATCATCTTCTTTTAAATATCATGAAGTGATTATTGTCGGTTTTGGATATATGGGGAAAGAATATGTGAAGGCGGCGCAATCTTTAGGTTTTGGTCAAATTACAGTATATACTCGCACGAAACCAAAAGAATCTCCTAAAGGTATCAAAATTGTTTCTGGCGGTTTTGAAAAACTTCCAGTCTCTACAAATAATAAGAATTTGGTTATTGTCGCAGTGAGCACAGACTTGCTCCTTTTGGCATCTGAGTGGATAATTAAGCAAGGTTATAAAAATATTTTGTGTGAGAAACCGGTATCACTTTGGTCCACACAAATTGAAGAACTAAATAAAATGGTTCTTCATGAAAAAGTTTCTTTTTATTGTGCTTTTAATCGAATCGCATTCCCTTCTGTTATTGAGGCTCGCTATCAATGTGATTTGTTGGGTGGGGTTACTTCTTGTCGATACTCATTTACGGAGTTGGCGAAGCGACTCAATTTAAGCTTATATAGTGAAAGTGAGAAAAAACGATGGGGAATTGCTAATAGTATTCATGTTTTAAGTTTGGCACACGCTGTGATTGGAAACCCTCGTACATGGAATTCTGTTCATGGAGGGGCATTGGATTGGCACCCCTCCGGTAGTTATTTTATTGGTTCAGGGATTTCTGTGGATAATATCCCTTTTAGTTTTTTTTCTGATTGGGGTTCTTCCGATCGATGGTCAGTTGAATTTTTTACTTCTGGCGCTGCTTTTAGATTATGCCCCTTAGAAAAACTATATTTGAAAGAAAGTTCACTGGTTGACTGGAAAGAATGCGCTGTTTCTGTTTGTGATTCTAACACCAAGCCTGGACTTTTGGAACAGATGGCGGCTATTCTATTTCCAGAAAAATGTCCCATTCCGCTTTTCCAATTAGATAAATTAGCGCAGTTGGTTCAATTTAGCGAAAATATTTTTGGTTATAGTGAGGGCTTATGATTAAAAAAGCACTTATTACAGGCGGAACGAGAGGAATTGGTTATGCTATTGCTGAAATCCTGATTAAAAAAGGGTATTTGGTCACAGTGACAGGGACACAAAAGAATGGACGGGGCCCGGCTCAAAGTCTCTATCTTCCATGTGATTTTAATAATGAAAAATCGCTAGCAGATTTTTTATTAACCATAACAAATGAAAATTGGGATGTTTTAGTTAATAATGCGGGAATCAATAAAATTGGTCCAATGGATGAATATGATTTTAACGACTTTCAGAAAATTCAATTTGTGAATGTTCATGTTCCCTTTCTGATAACTAAAGCTGTTCTTCCCTCTATGAAAAAGAGAAAATATGGACGTATTTTAAATATTACATCTATTTTCGGTGTGGTTAGTCGCGCGGAACGTTCTGCTTATTCAACAAGTAAATTTGGATTGCAAGGAATGACCAAAGCACTTGCACTAGAAGTCGCAAAAGATGGTATTTTGGTGAATTGTTTGGCTCCTGGGTTTGTGGATACAACACTGACAAGGAAAATTCTCAAAAATAAGGGAATCAAAGAAATTTCGAAATCAATTCCGATGGGACGTTTAGCTAAAGCAGATGAAATTGGAAAAGCCGCAGGGTTTTTACTCAGCGAAGAAAACTCTTATATGACAGGCCAAAATATTATTATTGATGGAGGTTTTACCTGTGCCTGATGATTTGATTATCCAGTCATATAAAGGCCCCTATAAGGTTGTTTTTGGAAAACTTTTTGATGGTCTGGAAAATGGATTGGGAGAGAAAGACCACTTACTTATTGATTCAAAAGTTGCCTCTCTTTACGCTGGACCATTATCTAAAGCATTGAATTCTCATTCCGTTTTAAAAATTGAAGCCCTTGAAACGAATAAATCATTAGAAAAAATTCCTGAATACGTTACTTTTCTTTTAGAAAAGGGTATCAAACGTGATCATCGACTGGTTGTTATTGGTGGAGGAATTGTCCAGGACATTGCAGCCTTTATGGCATCTTGTCTGTTGCGTGGTCTTCCCTGGGTATTTTATCCAACCACCTTGTTAGCTCAATCTGATTCTTGTATTGGTTCAAAGTCATCCATTAATGTGGGAAAGTATAAAAATCAAGTGGGGACATTCACGCCCCCAACTGAAATTCGAATTTCACTCGATTTGCTGCAATCACTTTCCGCTCAAGAAGTTAAATCTGGAATTGGTGAAATGATTAAGGTTCATGTTATTGCTGGATGGGAAGATATTCGTCGAATTTCGAAAAATTATACAGAGTTGTTTAATAATCAAAATTTACTTGCCCAAACTTTACATCGTTCACTTGAGATAAAAAAAGGAAAAATTGAAATAGATGAGTTTGATCAGAAAGAAAGATTGATTATGAATTATGGGCATACTTTTGGTCATGCTATTGAAAGTGCCACTCAGTTCTCTATTCCACATGGAATCGCTGTCACTATTGGCATGGACTTAGCCAATTGGGTTTCTTGGAAAATCGGTTTAATTGATAAATCCGTATTTGATGAGCTTCATTCTGTCATGCTTGCTAACTATGATGGATATCAATCCGTTTATATTCCTTTTGAAAAATTCTTTTCATCATTAGCGAAAGATAAGAAAAATTTAGGAGGAGACATTTCACTTATTCTTCTGAGAGCGCCTGGACAGGTATATTTACATCGACATCCCAATAACCAGACTTTAAAAGATTTATGTCTATCTTTTTTTGAAACTATGAAAGTAAGAGTGGCTGTATGATTAACGTCGGAATCATCGGCTTGGGGAAAATGGGTCAAATTAGAAAGGCTGCGGTTGAATCGACTGGCAGAGGTCAGATATTGGCTGCTTCAGATCCTGTGATAAAATTGAACGATAAAAATATTAAAGACTATCCAAATCCTGAGCAGGTCATTTCAGATTCTTCTATTGATACCATTTTTATTTGCACACCCAATTACATGAACAAAGATCTCACTATAAAAGGGTTAGAGGCTGGAAAAAATATTTTTTGTGAAAAACCGCCAGCTTTTTCTGCTAAAGATATTGAAGAAATTATAGAAGTCGAAAAAAAATCCGGTAAGAAATTAATGTATGGGTTTAATCATCGACATCACGACAGCGTTATTCTTGCTAAACAGAAAATTGATTCCGGTCAATATGGGAAAATTTTGTGGATGAGAGGACGGTATGGGAAAAGTGTAGATGAAAATTTTTTTAAAAATTGGCGTTCCAAAAAAGAATTGGCTGGTGGGGGGATTCTCATTGATCAAGGAATTCATATGTTGGATCTTTTTCTGATGATGGCTGGTGATTTTGAAGAGGTTCATGCATTTGTTTCTAATCTTTACTGGAAATTAGATGTTGAAGATAATGTATTTGCCATTTTAAAAAACAAAAATGGAGTTGCTGCTTCTCTCCACTCGACAATGACTCAGTGGCGACATTTATTTTCTTTGGAGGTTTTTTTGGAGAAAGGATATTTCGTTATCAATGGCTTATTAACTTCCTCAGGAACTTATGGACAGGAAACTATGACGATTGCCACTAATCGAAGCGTTGCTCCTGCTGCGATATGGAGTGATGAGGAACATTTAAAATTTGAAATTAATAATTCTTGGAATTATGAAATCGGACATTTTTTTGATGCCATTGACAGAAATACGGCGGTAAAGATTGGGCATTCTGATGACGCATTAAAAGTGATGAGACTGGTTGATAAAATCTATTTACAAAATAATAAAGGAGTCAATTAATATGGAAAGAAAAGAGTGGTTCAACACATATCTTGAACAGTATAAGTCTACGGTTATTAATCCGGGAATATATAAGGATTTAAGTACTTTGACCGATTGGGTTTATGAAGCCAATAAAAACGGTAAAAAAACTATTTTCGCTGGAAATGGTGGTAGTGCCGTTATCTCAAGCCATGCTGCTGTCGACTTTACCAAGACAGCTGCGGTCCGTGCGATTAACTTCAATGAAGGCGATCTCATCACATGTCTGGGGAATGATTATGGATATGAGTGGTGGGTCCAGAAAGCCATTGAGTTCTATGCTGATCCTGGAGACGTTATCGTTTTAATTTCATCAAGTGGAAAATCTCCCAATATAATTAATGCGGCTAAATATGCCAAAGAAAAAGGATTTAAATTGGCGACGTTTAGTGGTTTTGCTCAAACCAATCCACTTAATCAATTGGGTAATTTAAATTTCTGGGTTAATAGCCAACAATACAATGTGATCGAAAATACTCACCTCATCTGGATTCTGGCTGTTTGTGACATAGTTATAGCTGAGCATTGAATGAGACCCCAGGGGTTTGTGGAAATAAACGAAAGGAAAATTATCCGCTCACACCAGATTCTTCCTCAAGTTGTTTTTGTGGGAGGACATCCAGGTTGTGGAAAAACAATGCTGACGCCGATTCTTGGAAGTATGAATCGGGTGGAAATTCAAAAGTATAACTATCCCATGGAATATATGGCGCAATTAGAATTTCTAGGGAAAATGACGCCTGATTCGGCAACAGCCATGGTCCGCATGCTTTTGGATATTGATATTTACAATATGTCGATGTCAAGAGAAGTAAACTTTCGTTATTCTGATCTTTCATCTGTTTTTCAAAACCCCAACCCATGGCGTTACTTTAAAAGATCCATTGGCAAAGGGGATGAGGTTGTTCTAGCGAAAATTAAAACTGAAAAACCTATTCTTCAAATAGTCACACATAACTTGTTAGCACTTTCTCAAACCTTGTTTAATTCATTGGGTGAGCGGATGACGGTTTTAGAGGTTATTCGGCATCCGCTTTACATGTTAAAACAGTGGTTTTTATATGTGGAAAGATATGGGACTGATGTGAGGGATTTTACTATCTGGTTTGAATATCAAGGTAAACAGTTGCCTTTTTTCGCGAAAGGATGGGAAGAAAAGTTTCTCAATTGTAACAGTATGGACCGTGTTATTTATTCTATTTCGCAATTGGCACAGATGGGGGGAAAAAATATGGCTCAGCTTTCTCCTACTTTAAAAGACAGAATTCTTTTTATTCCTTTTGAGAGGTTTGTTCTCAATCCTTATCCCTTTATCGATAAAATTGAAAATCTTTTAAATACACAGCGAACACCCGCCACGATAAAAGAGTTGAAACGTCAAAAAGTGCCACGACAAAAAGTGGCTGATGGCATATCCCTTCCTATTTATAAGTTAAATGGCTGGCAGTCTCCAAAGCAAGGTTCTTCGGAAAAAGAAGAATTACAATCAAGATGGGCTTTTGCTAAAGAAAAAGCTTCGCCGGAAGGATTGGCTTTACTCAAAAGAATGTGTGATACATATGAAGAGGAAAATGTTCCAGAGTGGAAAGGTTTTATAGATGAGGTTTATAAATGAAAAAGATTGCGATGATTCCTGCTCTATTAGGTAGCCAGAGAATTCCTGATAAAAATCTTATTTTGGTTGACGGATATCCGATGATGTTTCGCGTGGTTGAGGCTTGTAAAACCTCAGGGATTTTCGATGAGATTTATATTAATTCTGAACATCTCATATTTAGAGATTGGGCGCAGATGCTGGGTGTTAAGTTCTATGAACGCCCCAACTCTCGCGGTGGATCAAATTGCGAAATGAAAAATAAGTCGCGGCAATGTAATAAAGATCGTTGTCAAACTCATGATCACTTTCTTTATGATTTTATGACTTATTTAAAAGAACCAGTCCATTTGGCTTTAATTCATACCACATCCCCACTATTAAAAGGTGTAACCATAAAGAAGTTTATGCAAACTTTGGAAAAAGAAAATTATGATTCACTTTTTTCAGTAGAACATAAATACACCGAGACACTGTTTGCTGGAAAACCTTTGAATTTTTCTTTTGCGGAGAAAATCCCTACTCAGACACTTCCTCCCATTGAAATGATTACTTGGGCTATGACTGGTTGGAAAACAGACTCATTTATCAAGTCATATGACCGAGATGATAAAAAAGAAAATGGACCGACGTACTGCGGAAAAATGGGCACCTATTTGTTAGATCGTATTGAAGCCATTGATGTTGATAATTTTGAAGATCTAGCAATGGCTGAAGCTTCTTTGCAATATCGTCGCCATAAGGTTGTGCCGGGTCAGTTTAAAGTGCCAGAGGGCTTTCAAGGGGTCGAGAGTTGTTTGGTCGATCTCATCCGAAGAGATGGCGTAACAAAGTTCGTAAATGAATCGGCCAATTCTCGGCATAGTAATTTAGATGAAATCAAAAAGATGATGGGGCCGCCGCCATGGATTTATGTTTTGGTTTATTCTGCGACAGATCAAACGGGTCTTATTTGCCAAAAGCCTGGCGAAGGATGTCGTAAACATTTCCATGCCACACATGATGAGTGGTGGGTTGTTTTAGAAGGACAGTTTGAATGGGTTTTAGGAGATGGCACAAAAATTCTTACTAAAAAAGGAGACGTGGTTTGTATTCCTAAGGCAATGCCGCACCAAATTACCTGTGTTGGAACAGAGCCAGGTATTCGAATGGCCAATGGCGGTCGCGATATGGATCACGTTTACATCAAATGAAGAAAGTAGTCATTATCACGGGAGCCTCTCGCGGAATTGGGGCTTCCTGCGCCAAATTACTTGACGCTCATGGATATGAAGTCGTGAAAGTTTCTCTTCATAAAAAAGATGCTCGTTCATTGATTTGTGATGTTCAAAAAGAACCCTCTGTTAAAAGTACAGTTCAAAAGATTTTAAAGAAATATAAAAGAATTGATGCTCTTGTAAATTGCGCTGGGGTTGTCTCTTTTTCATCTTCGCTCAAAACAACTCAAACTGAATGGGAACGAGTGATGGGTGTTAATCTCTTGGGCACCTACTATTTTTCTAAACATGTCATACCTCAAATGAAAAAACAAAAAAGCGGAAGAATCGTTAACATTTCTTCTATTGCAGGGAGACTTTATAGTCGTATGGCATCCCTTCCTTATACTTGTTCTAAGTACGCGGTTATTGGGCTTACCAAACAAATGGCAGCTGAATTTGCTCAAGATGGTATTACAATCAATTGTTTATGCCCTTCACAAACAAAGACCGATATGATTTCAAAGAATTTTTCTCAATCTCAAATTGAGCAGATGATAAAAAAAATTCCGGTGGGCAGATTGGCCCATCCATCAGAAATTGCTCATGTTATTCACTTTCTTTTGTCCGAACAGGCGTCCTATATGAATGGAAGTATTATTGACGTAAATGGTGGACAGTTGTAATGGGTTCTTTTTCACCAAGCATTTCTACAAGTGAAATGGTTGGTGTCATTGGAACCGGTAGTATAGGGACTCGTCATCTAGAAATTTTAAAGTCTTTTGAAAAAATTCGCCCCGTTTGTTTTTCTAAACGAGCTTCTCGGAAAAAAGAATTATTTGCGCAGGGATATTCAATTGTCGATTCGGTTCTCGAAATGAAGAAATTGGGTGTAAAAGCGGCGATTATTGCCACCGATACAAAAGAACATTTCCGGTATGTTGAAGAGTGTTTGGAAGCGGGCATGGACGTATTGGTTGAGAAACCATTGGCCATAGATGCTAAAGAAGCCAAAAAAATAGCTCAGCTTTCAGAGAAATTATCGAGGAAAGTATATGTTGGGTGCGTGATGAGATTCTCTTTGAGTTTGAGAGAATTTATTCGTTGTTTAAAAGAAATGGGAAAAATTTATTCTGTTCGAGTTGAGTGTCAATCTTATTTACCAGCATGGAGACCGGAAAGAAATTATAAAGAGGCTTATTCTGCTCGGAAAGAAGAAGGTGGGGTTTTAAGAGATTTGGTTCATGAGATTGATTATACAGGTTGGATTTTTGGTTGGCCCGATTCTTTACAGGCTCATTTGGGAAACACAGGTGTCCTTGGAATTGAATCTGAAGAATTTGCAGATATCTCATGGAACATTTCGCCCTATACCAGCGTCTCTATGCGCTTGGACTATTTATCAAACCCTCCTAGAAGAGGAATAATTGTTACTGGGGAAAAAGGGGTTCTTGAGTGGGATGGGATAAAAAATTCTGTTTGTTTTACTTCAAATGAAGGTAGAAATGAATGGGAAAGTGGTGAAAATCAAAACGCGAAATATGAAATGCAATTAAATAGCTTTTGTGAGGCGGTATTTTCAGGAAAAACTTCGGGTCTATTGGCCACGGTAGTCGATGGCGTTAAAGCCATGTTAGTGATAGAAGCCGCTAGGCTTGCTTCAATGAATAAAAAAGAGATGGAGATTAGCTACTAGTGGATACGGAGACAGGAATCGTCGCAATTATTCCAGCCAGATCAGGGTCAAAAGGGTTGCCTGGGAAAAACATTCGACCCTTTATGGGGATTCCTTTGATTGCCCACTCTATTTTATTAGCCAAGAGTTGCATGGAAGTACAAAGAATTATTGTAAGTACTGATTCTCCTCAAGTTTCAGAAGTCGCAAAAAAATATGGTGCAGAAGTTCCCTTTGTGCGCCCTACTGAATTGGCTCAGGATGATACGGCCCTTTGGCCGGTGATTCGACATGCGTTATCTCAAATCGAAATAAAAGGGGATCAGTATCGTTATGTGATGCTCTTAGATCCCACGACACCGTGTCGTCACCCACAATATGTGTACGAGTGTTATCAAAGACTTTTAATTAATCCTGAAGCCGATGGAATTATTGGTGTTTCCAAACCGGACTTTAATCCTCTTTGGCATTCGGTTGTAGAAAAAAATGGTTGGATGGAAAACCTGATGCCCGAAAGCGAACAAATCAATCGTAGGCAAGACGCGCCAGATATTTTTCGAATTAACGGGTCTATTTATATTTGGAGAACAGAATTTGTCAGAGAAAGAGAAGATGGTTGGCGGAAAAATGGAAAATATTTAATGTATGAAACGCCTGATTTTGCCTCCATTTCAATTGATACTCTAGATGAGTTTAACCGAGCTGAATTATTTGTTCGAGAAGGTTTATTTGAATTCCCATGGCTTCAAAAACAGGTGAAATAATTTATGAAAACAATACTTCAAAAAATTGATTTGACTGGAAAAAAGGTTCTTATTGCTGGTGGTGCGGGGCATTTGGGAAAAATGATGGCTCATTCCTTAGTAGAGTTAGGCGCAAATGTGATGTTAGTTGATTTAGTAAAAAAAGATTTAGTTCTCGTTCAAAAAGAATTGGACAAAATTAGATTTGGCGCGTCCCGATTTTTAGTTTGTGATATTTCTAATGAAAAAGACTTAAGAAAAAACATGAAGCTTGCCATTAAAGAATTATCGGGCTTAGATATATTGATTCATTCTGCCGCATTTGTAGGAACGACGAAATTCCCCGGATGGGCCGTTCCCTTTGAAAGTCAAAGCGTCAAAGCCTTGGACGCTTCATTAAAGGTGAACATGACGTCTGCTTTTATATTGGCACAAGAAGCGCAAAAAGCTTTATTAAAATCATCATCTGCTAGCATTATTTTTATTTCATCTATATATGGAATGGTTGGCCCTGATATGAGTCTTTATGAAGGGACAAAAATGGCCAATCCTGCTGGGTATAATGCCTCTAAAGGGGGAGTTCTTCAACTCACTCGATATTTATCAACTGTTTTGGCTCCCAGCATTCGTGTTAATGCTATTTCTCCTGGTGGCATTTGGAGGAATCAGCCTAAGTCTTTTGTAAAAAAATATTCAGAACGTACACCTTTAAAAAGAATGGCCACAGAAGACGATATTGTGGGAGCCGTAATTTTCTTGGCCAGTGGACTTTCATCTTATGTGACCGGTCAAAATATTGTGGTTGATGGTGGTTGGACCGCATGGTAAAGATAGGATTTAAGTACCCTTGTTTCGTTATTGCTGAAGCTGGGGTTAATCATAATGGAAGCCTTCGGCTTGCTAAGAAGCTTGTTCTGGCCGCCAAAAAGGCCGGCGCCGATGCGGTAAAGTTTCAAACCTTCTCTGCGGATCGTTTGGTTTTATCAAGTGCGCCTAAAGCTGAATATCAAAAGAAAAATACTCGAAATTCTGAAACACAATATCAGATGCTCAAAAAACTAGAGCTTTCCAAGAGCGATCATATCGCCTTAAAAAAGTTTTCGATGAAAAATAAGATTTTGTTTTTGTCTTCAGCCTTCGACGAAGAAAGTTTAGCGTTACTTGAAAATCTAGATATTTCGATTCATAAGATTGCTTCAGGTGAAATAACCAATTTGCCTTTTTTGGAGAAAGTGGGAAAAACAAAGAAACCAGTTATTCTTTCCACTGGAATGAGTAATTTAACTGAAGTTAAACGCGCTGTTCAAATTTTAAAGAAAAATGGGTCTAAACAAATTATTGTTTTGCATTGTTTGAGCCAGTATCCAGCAAATTTAAGTGAAATTAATCTACGGGCCATGAATACGCTTAATAAATCGTTATTTTTACCCGTTGGATATTCTGATCACTCTTTGGGAATTTTTATTCCGCTGGCGGCTGTCGCTTTGGGTGCCTGTGTTATTGAAAAACATTTAACTTTGAATAAGAAACTAGAAGGTCCGGATCATGCCGCTTCTTTAGAACCACATGAGTTTTTTCAAATGGTAAAAGGAATTCGAGGTGTCGAAAAAGCATTAGGAACAGATATAAAAAAAGTACAACCTTCTGAAATGAATACGAAAATGGTTGCGCGAAAGAGTATTGTGATAAAAAATTCTTTGAAGAAAGGTGAAAAAACAAATCGAAATACTTTTGTCATGATGCGCCCTGGAACAGGTTTAAGCCCTTTTGAAATAAACCGATTTATTGGGAAAAAAGCCAAATTTAATTTGAAGGCAGGTGTTCAACTTCAGCCTGGAATGTTGCGATGAAAACAGTCGCTTTTGTGACGGTAAACCGGTCAGATTATGGGTTATATCGCTCCGTTATGGAAAAAACGATTATAACGAAGAATTTAAAGCCCACTTTTTGGGTATCGGGGGCTCATTTTTCTCAAAAACAGGGGTTTTCCGTCAACGAAATCATCCATGATCGTTCCCCAATAGGTGAAAAGATAAGATTATCAGATGTTTTAGATGACCCTGCTGGTATTTCTCAGTCAATGGCGGAAGTGACTTTTAGATTTTCACAAGCTATAAAACGGAAAAAACCAGATTTTTTAGTGGTCTTGGGGGACCGATTTGAAATGCACGCCGCTGCGGTGGCGGCTATTCCATTTGTTATCCCGATTATTCATATTCATGGGGGAGAAGTGACTGAAGGTGCAATTGATAACTCTTTCAGGCATTCAATTACAAAAATAAGTCACCTTCATTTTACCTCTACTAAAGAAGCGCGTGAGCGGATTATTCAAATGGGAGAAGAACCTTGGCGAGTAATTGTTTCTGGAGCACCAGGGCTTGATAATGTTAAAACAGTTCAAACTTTTTCTCCGCAGGAATTAAGGCAGAAGTTTAAGTTGAATTTTTCGGAAGCTCCGATTCTGGTAACTTATCATTCTGTTACCATGGAATTTCAAAAAACAGATTTTTATGTAAAGCAGTTATTGAGCGCGCTTGGTCACTTTAAAGAACCCATTTTGTTTACGGCCCCCAATAATGATACAGCTGGGAGGCAGGTTCGAAAACGAATAGAATCATTTATCAAAAACCATTCCAATTCTATGATGGTTGAAAATTTGGGAACACGTGGATACTTTAGTGTTCTAAAGTGGGCACGCGTGATGGTGGGAAACTCTTCTAGTGGTATTTTAGAGGCACCGTCTTTTCAATTGCCAGTTGTAAATATAGGTCGTCGCCAACAAGGACGGCTTCAAGCGAAAAATGTTATTAATGCGCCAGATCGTTCCATAGAGATCATAAATGCAATTAAAGAAGGATTGTCTGTTTCATTTAGAAATTCTTTGAAAACACTAAAAAATCCATATGGAGATGGGAACGCTGCAGAAAAAATTGTAAGTGTTTTAAGTAAGGTTAAAGTTGATCAAAAATTGCTTTTGAAAAAATTTTATCAAGTGAAATTATAAATTATGAAAATAAAGTGTGTGATATTAGGTGCGGGAGGACATTCAAAGGTTTTATTGGATTGTCTTGAAACTAATAAATCTATTGAAATCATTAATTTATTAGATGCTGATGTGAAATTAAAAGGAAAAAATGTCTCCAAATACAAAGTTCTAGGTGGAGATGAAATGCTTCCGCAAGTAAAAAAAATGAAAGTCACTCATTTTATTATCGGAGTTGGAAGTGTTGGTAATAGCACCATTAGGCAAAAACTTTTTAATCTCGGTATTGAGCAAGGTCTTCAACCCCTGAGCGTCATTCATCCCTCGGCAGTTATTTCCCCTTCGGCTATTATAGGGGTTGGAACAGTTGTTTTTCCAATGGCGGTGGTAAATGCGGGCGCTATTATTGGACGAAACGTTATTATTAATACGGGAGCGGTAGTAGAGCATGATTGTAAAGTTTTTGATCATGTTCACTTGTCACCTAAATCTTGTTTGGCAAGCACTGTGATTGTGGGGAAAGGAAGTCATATTGGTGCCGGAGCAGTGGTTAAACAACTGGTTAAAATTGGCGAAAATGCTGTTGTGGGCATGGGCGCTGTTGTTCTTCAAGATGTTTATTCAAATCAAACCGTTGTAGGTAATCCGGCAAGAGAGTTAAAAAAATAATGAATATTAGAATTATTCCAAGGTTGGATATTAAAGGTCCTAATTTGGTGAAGGGTATTCATTTAGAAGGTCTCCGCGTTCTTGGAAAACCGGAGGATTTTGCTAAGTATTATTATGAAAATGGGGCAGATGAGCTTATTTATATGGACGTCGTGGCCAGCCTTTATCAACGAAATAGTTTATTGGATATTGTTAAAAGAACTTCTCAGGAAATTTTTATTCCTTTAACCGTGGGTGGCGGAATTCGGACAATTGAAGATATTCGAAAGATTTTGAGAGCTGGCGCGGACAAAGTGTCTCTTAATACCGCCGCTATCGCTAGGCCTGATTTTATTCGTGAAGCGGCCGAAACATTTGGTTCTTCAACTATTGTTGTATCCATTGAGGCCATCAAACATGCTCCTGGAAAATATGAGGCTTACACCGATAATGGCCGAGAAGCAACCAACATTGATGTTTTCGAATGGGCTCAAAAAGTGACCGATTTAGGCGCAGGTGAAATATTTTTAACTTCTATTAATCAAGAAGGAACGGGTCAAGGGTTTGACTTGGAATTAACTCGGAAAATTGCGGATATGGTTCATATTCCTGTTATCGCTTGCGGTGGAGCGGGAAATCAAGAACACATGGTGCAGGTTGTTAAACAGGGGCATGCCGATGCCGTTAGCGTGGCTTCAGTACTTCATTATGATTTCGTTGGGAAAATAAAACCTGTGAGTGGTCATAAAGAAGAAGGAAATGTTGAATATCTTAATAGTGGGCGAAATTTTTCAAAAATTAAAGGATTCTCTATTCCTGATATAAAAGATTATTTAAATAAAAATAATATTGCATGTCGAATACTAAAGGAAAAATCACATGTCTAACCCGGTGGCTATTATTGATTATGGGTTGGGGAATGTTTTCAGTATTTTAAAAGCTTGTGAACGTGTTGGAATTCGCGCGCAATTAACAGCAACAAAAGAAGAGATTTTGAACTCCCCCGCTGTTATTCTTCCTGGTGTGGGTGCCTTTGGTGATGCCATGGCAACTTTAAATAATTTAGATTTGGTTTCTGTGTTGAAAGATTTTGTCCATCAAGGTAAACCTTTGATGGGTGTTTGTTTGGGGCTTCAATTGCTTATGGAGGAAAGTCATGAATTTGGCCTGCACAAAGGATTGGGAATTATAAAAGGCGATGTGGTTAAGTTAAATTTAGAAAAAAAAGAAAATAGAATTTTGAAAGTGCCTGAGGTTTGTTGGAATAAAGTTAATAAACCCGCCGGAAAAGAAAATGCCTGGGACCAAACACCCTTAAAAGATTTTTCAAATGGTGAATATATGTATTTTGTACATTCTTTTTATGTTCGACCAAAAGAGAAAGATGTGGTACTTTCTCATACTCAATACGGAGAAACAGAATTTTGCTCCTCTGTAAAA
>JBJXGI010000077.1:0-33308 GCA_046153645.1 Elusimicrobiota bacterium
TCACAGCGTTTGGATCGCGGTTAGAATCAAAAAACAGCGCCTTTTCTCGTCAAAAATCGCATTTTTCCCGTCAGAAATGCTCAGAATCAATCTTGCTCGAAAATAGGCCTCATTTCGCAACTGCCCCATCCTTCCTTCGTTAAATCTTAATCTCAAATTAAAGCCATTTTAATCAGACCTTTGTAACATTGATGTAACAAGGAATGAGAAATGTGGCTTTTAATTTATAGGGAAAAATAATGAATAAATTGAGTCTCTTAAAATTAACAAAAAAAATGACAACACTGATGATAACTTCAGTTGTTTTCTTTCCTATATATAGTTGGGCTGGATCAACCTCCGGTGCAGACTTCCTTAAAATTCCAATAGGAGCTGAAACGGCCTCTCTGGGTCAAGCTTCAAGTGCTATGTCATCTGGAGTCAGCGCTCTTAATTCCAACCCTGCCGGAATTTCTCAGAAGCCAAAACAAGTGAGTAATCCCACCGCTTTATTTTCTTTCTCTCATCAAGATCATTTTCAACAAACAACATTCGATCATGTCGGGGTTGTTTTTCCTGGAAATATCAAAAGTAAAAATGTTACTTATGGTTTTAATATATTGAGACTTTCATATGGAAAAGAAGAGCTTCGCGGTGAAAATAGAGAAGTCTTAGGTCATGCGGAGTCTTCTGATCTGGCGATTGGGGGGGCTTTTGGTCTTCAAATTCAAGGTGTCCAAATAGGAAGCCAAGTAAAAATTATCCGCCAATCTTTAGCGGGCGAAACAGCCAATGGTTATGCGCTTGATCTGGGCGTCTTATCTAGAACCTCTATTCGTGGATTACAAATTGGCGGATCAATCAGAAACTTAGGCCCTCAAATGAATTTCATTTCAGAAAATTTTAAATTACCTCTGACACTTTCTTTAGGCGCAGCTTTTCAAGTAAAAGGTCCACTCACATTTGCTTTAGACCTTATTGAACGACCCCATCAAAAACAATTTTCTGTCGCTTTTGGATCAGAATTCAGGGCTTCAAGCTCGGTTGCTTTAAGAGCGGGATACCTCACGAAATTAGCCGATTCAGTTGTTAATAATCGAAAAACTGATTCAAACTCCAGTTCTATTGGCAATCTTAATGGACTAACCGGTGGAATTGGAATTAAACTTTCTCAATTTTCCATTGATTATGCGATGACGCCATTTGCTGATTTAGGAAATGTTCAAACCTTTACTTTGTCGACTTGGTTTGGAGGCACAAAACCAGCGAGCACGCCTGTGTTTATGGGACCTGATACAAAAGAACAGCCTTCTAAAGACTTATATAAAATTGATTCTCCTGCGCATGAGCCCTTTTGGGATAAGCTAAAATTTTGATATTGTTTCAAAATGTCCCATAAACCAAAAGTAGTTGAAGTCGCAATGGAAATTTCATTTCCAAGAGCTCTTCTAGAAAAAATCGGTATAAACGCCTCTCCTCAAAAAGCTCGCGAAGCAGCCATGTCTACCTCCGTTGGTGGAATTGGTCCTCTTTTAAGAGAAAGAATTGCTGAACAATCAACGCAAGATATAGATGTTATAGGCGTGACCCTCTTATATGAATCCGTTTGGATTCAAACTTGGCATGAGTGGGGACAAATAAATTTAAATAAAAAGAAAATTGGTGAAACGCTCAGGCAGTTTCTAACACCTACAGACATAAGTTTTGATCTTGAAATATTTGATGGCACAACAATTAAAGTAACCGCCTGGAAATTGTTGTATGAAAAATCAGAAGTTTACTTTCTCTCTGCTCCCAGTATTACCGATGTTGTTTACCCGGGCCCAAAAGACGCTCCGGCAGACTCTGAAAATCCAGGTTTATGGGCTCATCTTCAAAGACTTAAACATAGTTGGGTGGTTGGACGTGGTGCACTAGAGCTTTCAAAACAACTGAATCGACGTGTTGATATAATAACCTTAAGTGAAACCCCGTCATTATTCGCTCATCACAAAATTGTTAAAGATATTTACCAGAACGATCCCTTCTTTAATGAAACTAAATACATTTTTAATGATCACACTCCGCTTGAATATGCACATCCTATTTGGGACGTTGAAACACTTGAAACAATTAAGATGGATCCTGCCATTTATCATTCGTCCCAAGGTTGGAACGCAGCAAAAAAAACACTTGATATCACAAGTCTCTTGGTGGGTGTTTGCGAAGGCGTTTATGGGGTAGCCAAAAAACACGAAGTTGTTATGAAAGCGATGCCATCATTAAAGATATATGAAAATAAAATTAAGTCGATTACCAATGGAGTTAGGGTTGATGATTGGCAAAACCCAAAACTTAAAAATCATCAAGATTTATCAGATACTGAATTACTTAACATCAAAACAGAAGCAAAAAAAGTTTTTTTAGATTTTTTATGGCGGCATTGTAAACTTTGGCCTCAATGGGCCGAGCGCTCTTTGAATAAAAAGTTCATTCTGTGGACAAGGCGTATTACTCCCTACAAAAGACTAGATGCGCTTATCCGCTTATTAAAAAACCCGGATATGAGAGAAAGGTTTTCTCTCCTCAATGTGGTTATTGTTGTAGGCGGAAGGATTCATCAAGAAGACAATAAAGCGCAAGACATGGTTTATGAATTGGTAGATGTTTTAGAAAAAAATATAAAAATCCAAGAACAAGTAATCCTTTTAGATAATTTTAACGTTTGGGAGGGCAATAAATTATTTATGGGAACTGATGCCGCCATCATGTTGGCAGATGATACCCGCGAAGCTTCAGCAACAGGATTTATGAAAGCCCAAATGAATGGGGCCGTTATTTTGGCTACTTCAGATGGCGCTATTCCGGAATTTGTGCATTTCCAAGGGCAAAGCCATAATCCCAATGGATTCTTTATTCCTTATATTAATGGGGAGCCCCAACCGGAAGGATTGCTTAATGCCTTAGAATCATTTGAGTCAGCATTTAATGATCCTGACCAAAGAATAAAAATGATTCGCGCAGCCCTGTTGGAAACACCGAATGTGAGCGTAACAAGAACTGTTCATGAAATGAAAAGTTTTTATAATAATATTCTCAAATGAACAAAAAACTCCAGCAATATTTTGAAATTAATTCAAAAATTATAAATAAGGCTTTAGATAGATTTCTCCCCGGAACAAAAAAAACGCCTCATGTAATTCACGAGGCGATGCGATATTCAATTAATGCTGGCGGAAAAAGGTTACGCCCTATTCTGGTTATGGCCGCGGCCGAAATATGCGGGGGGAAAAAATCAAGTGTCATTCCTGCTGCTTGTGCGATGGAAATGATCCACACCTACTCATTGGTTCATGACGATCTCCCCGCCATGGATGATGACGACCTAAGAAGAGGCAAACCAACCAGTCATAAAGTTTTTGGTGAAGACATCGCCATTTTAACGGGTGACGCTTTATTAACAACGGCATTTGATCTTTTAGCTATCAATGCCAAATTAAAAGGAATTGTGAAAGAATCAATCCCAGAGGCTCTTAGGATTGTGGTTAAGGCTGCTGGAACCTTTGGCATGATTGGAGGTCAAGTTGCTGATATCAAAGCAGATAAAGGCCGTTGGAAGAACCTAAAAGGAACCGAATTTACCTCTCCTCAGGCATTATTAGAATATATTCATCTGCATAAAACCTCTGCTCTTATACAGGGAAGCCTATTATTAGGAGCAGTTTTGGTGGGCGCTACACCAAGGCAAAAACAAGCTTTAAACCAATACGGACGCTATTTAGGCCTTACCTTTCAAGTAACTGATGACATCCTCGATATTATTGGAGATAAAAAGAAGTTAGGCAAAAGGGGGAGCGATCAGAAAAATGCCAAATTAACTTACCCAGCCCTCTTTGGCCTCCAAAATTCACAAAAACGAGCTGAAATCTATACTCAAAAAGCTATTTCGGCCCTTAATTTGTTTGGTAAAAAAAATCACCTCTTAACTGACCTTGCCAACTTTATCTTCCAGCGCGATCATTAATCCAATTAATAATTAGTAAAGGTAGTTGTTACATCAACAGGCGATGAAAAATGTTTATTTTCAGGTGTTTTTAGTCGTTTTTAGTGGAAATATTGTTGCATGGTTTGAGTGGATGTCATGATAAGATAATGATGGAAAGATGACATATAAGTGACAAAAGTTCTCTTGTAAATTCCTCGATACAAAGGTATCTCTTGAATACGATAGGGACTAGGAGCAACCCATATGATTTCAAATTTTATGAATTTAAGTATAAAAACGTGGTTTTCAATAATTTTAATTAAATTTCTTATAATTATTAATGGATTTTCAGTTGTTTCAGCAGATACCCATCATTTTAATATTAATACACCCACGCCTCTTTGCCCTGGGCTCAATAAAATAGAAATCGAATCTAAATCGGCGACAGATAAATTGAATCAAAGCGACAATCAAGCCATTACAGTAATTACTTTTATTGGAGACACAAACAAAACCCAAACAATTGGATTGATATCAGGAAAACAAACAATTGAATTAGATTTAAAAAAAGACCTGATAAACATGATTCAAATTATGAGTGTAAACAATCCATTATTGGTCGCCTATAAAGACCTAACCCCAGTGCATTGTAAAGGGGAGAAATAAGATGTTTAAAAAGCTGCTATCTTCAATTGGAATTATTACTTTTTTCTCTGGATTTCTTTTCGCTTTGCCAGTTCATCATTACGATATAACTAAACTGACAGATTCCGATATTAGTGTTGTAACTCGAGGAAAACAATATTTATTTCGCATTGAAGCAAAAGATATTAATGGAAATATCCCAACCTCTGGGCAACAAGAGTCTGTTGTTATTAATTGTGGTGGAGTTAGCCCTTGTAATATCTCAATTGATTCACCAGCAGACACGCCGCTTGGAAGTGGTCGTTACACTCCTGATCCAACAGGTGTTATTTTGGCAATCATTAAATTTACCAGTGCTCCTGAAGGCATTTTATTAACGGCCAAAAATTTTAATACCCCATTTATTACTGGTAGTACCCCCCATCACAGTACAAAGATTTCCAACTCAATTTTCTTTTAGTACGCCATTAAGCGTGGACGCGGGAGTTCCCTTTACCATTAGTATCACCGCTTTGGACGCGACGGCAACGACCGTGACAAGTTTTAGAGATTCTGTTCAATTAAGTGAGACATTAAACGGTTTTAATATTTCGAGTGTTTTAGGGTCTAACTTTTTTAATGGTATCGCCACTGCAACAGTCACATTAGAAGCTGGAGACGCCATTAGTCATGTTAATAGAATTCAAGGAACAAACAGTTTGGTTTATTTTGGGCAAGGCACAGCCGCTTCTGGAATCAGCAATAACATACTCGTTAATCCTGATGCCTATGATAGAATTGTTCAAGTTTTTCCTGGCGAAATCTTAACTCCTGGTATTCCTCCTGGAAAAAATTCAGCGGGAACTCTACCTCAAGTTGCTAACCAACCTGTGGTTCCTGTAAAAGTTTTTGCAACCGATCAATTTTATAACCCCATATTGGTAGGAATTCCTTCACCTTTAAATATTTCATTTTTTTCCAATGTTGGAAGTGATATTTTACCTCCAACAACTCAACTCGTTTCAAATCCGCTCCAATTCTTGGCTTCAGAATTTATTTTTCCAACTGTGGGAACAAGAATTATTCAAGCTCAACCAAGTGTCAATGTAGGAAACACAAGTCAAAGCACCATTACTGTTAATGCGGGGCAAGTTGACCATTATTTATTTACCATTCAACCAGCCAATGGTTCTATTCTAACGGCTGATGTTCCTTTTACCATTCAAATAACAGCCTACGATTCCGCAAATAACGTAAAAATAGATTTTAACGGAACTTTTTCGGATGCATTTGAAGCCGAGTTAATTGGGACCCCTTCATTAATTGATAAGAAATGGATTGATACCAACCCTGGAACAGAGAATCCAGATAACACCATCACATTTGTTAATGGTATCGGAAATCTATCGAATAGCATGATGATCACAAGAAAATGGCCCAATGTGAGACTTATTTTTAGAGATGGCGCAGGAATTCAAGTTGTTTCAAATATTTGGAATATAAATGAAGGATCTCCAAAAAAGATTCTATTAACCTATAAACCCAGTCAATCTTATACGCCTGGAACGTATCCAGGAAACAATGGGCTTCCAGCTCAAATCACAGCCGGAGATATTGTCACATTGGAAGCTCGCCTTGTTGATGGAAGATGGAATGTAACCTCAGGACCCACAACCGACAACACAACCATTACTTTAAGTGGTCAAACAAATAATCACTATATCGATATTTTTGGTGGTCTGCCAGATTTCCCACCAACAGGTGAACTTATTGCTTCTGATTCATTTCAAGTTCGCTTTAGAACAGCTGGGAACCAATATTTAAATGCTGGCGCAGGAGGGGCTTCAGGAAACTTTACAACACCAAGCGATACGATAAGAGTAAATCCTGGCACTTATGCGAAAATGGCTTTGGTCGCTCCCGGAGAAACATTGCGCCCTGGTATTCCAAGTTTATTACAACCAGATGGAAAAGAAGGAACGCCCAATATCCAACAAGTCGGCAATCCTTTTGTTTTATCTGCCTATGCAACAGATCAATATTGGAATCCAATCCAAAGCTTTACTTATCCGCGAATAGATTTTACCGTTCAAGATCCAAGTCACACGCATATACCCTTGACTCCTTTAACAATGGGAGGATCACGTGAAGATTTCAACTTTACGCTGCAATCGCTGCTTTTACCTCAAATTACTGTTTTTGATACCGCTGATAACCTCAAACAACAAACGGTTTCTATTAATACTTCCGCTGGTGTACTAGATCATTTTGAAATGGATACCATTTCTTCACCTCAATTTGCTGGTGCTCCATTTAATATAACAATGCGGGCCGAAGATGAATTTGGAAATACCATACCTTCTCCTTTTACTGTCACTTTAACCCCTACAACAGGGACTGGGACAATGTCTCCAACCACAGTGAATCTCGTTAATGGAACTTTCACAGGTGCCGTAACAATGTTTGCTTCATCTCCTTCTGTGAAAATAAATATGTCCATGGCAGGTCAACCCCAAGCCACAAGAGAAAGTAATTCTTTTATAGTTTTACCATCACCTCAAGGGTATAAAAAGTTACTCCTGCTTTTAGATGGTGAATTTATTGCGCAGGGAACTATTTTAGGTAAAACAGGGTCCCCAACTCCCAAAACGGCAGGTGTTATTTCCATTGCCAGAGCGATCGCTTGTGACCCTTTTTATAATCCGGTCAATGTTTCAGGAATTGTAGAATTTCAAAGTAATCGCTACACTCAATTTGGATCTGCTCAAGGAAACTTAGTGAATATCAATGGTTACGGAGAATACGCTACAACCATGATTCCTAGAGCGGCAGCAACTCATACCGTAACATTGAGAGACGTCAATTTAGATGGAACAGTTGCCAGATCTACAAGTGTGGTAGTAGCCAATCCCGGTACTTATAGAAAAATCCAATATTTACTTCCTGGAGAAGTTGCCGATCCAGGGACATTTTTACCCAATGGAAAAACAATTGCTCCACCACTTGATCAACAGGTTTCCCGACCATTTAATGTTCAATTAAGAGCTGTTGATGATTTTTGGAACCTTGTTAGTTTTAATGATGGGGACTTAAGACTTATCGCTGATATCACTTCCATATTCTTTACTCCTCCTAATAATCTGGGTGGTCCCAACCCAAGGAAATATTCGCTTGGAATTTCCACACGTCAAGTTATTATAGGTCAACAAGGAATAACCACCTTAGGAGTTATTGACGATCAGAATTTATCTAAACCAGGGCAATCTGTTCAGGTTAATGTTGTGCCAGGAGCCGTATACGCGTTTTATGCTTCTTCATTTGCGACGGCCGGCGTCCCATTCTCACTAACAATCCGATTAGAAGAAAATGGTGTACCCGTGGTTGGATACAATGAATCAATTTTCTTAAGCGCTGCTCTTCCCAGTGGAAACCCTGCCTCTGGTGCATTTAATCCCGATGGTTCAGAGAGAGAATATGTAATGAACAACGGGGTTGTTGTTATTAATGATTTAACCTACGCCTATGTTGAACGGATTAGAGTTAAGTTAAGAGATAATTTTGCGCGAATCGCATTTTCAAATGATATTGAAGTTGCCCCAAGTGGACTTAAATACAAAATTACAGTCCCGCCAACGGCAATAGCAGGACTTCCCAAAACTTTTAATATCAAAGTTGAGCTCCTAGAACAGAACACGAATACATTGGTCAAAAATTATGATCATTTAGTTAATGTTGAAATTTTATCAGCAATAAACCCTACGGCCGCAGGACAATATACTGTGACATCAGCAAATTTAAGCCAAGGTATTGCTGATTTTCAGCAAAGTTATACCAAAGCTGAATCTATCGTTATTCGAATAGCAGAATCATCGACCGCGGGCGTTCCAGGTTTTGTTATTCCTTCTGGAACAAGCAATAACATCACGGTTGCGGCCGATGGATATAAAAAGATTTTGCTCATTATGCCAGGAGAAACACATATTCCAGGTGTTCCCTCTTCAAGTGGAAAAACGGGAACTCCCACGACACGTCAAAAAGGCGTTCCTTTTATCGCGCAGGTACGCGCGGTGGATCAGTATTGGAATATAGACAACAGCTTTAGTGGTGGAAAAATACAATACCTTTCGAGTGATATTCCACCGTCAATTAATGGAAGCAATCCCACAAATCAAAATGAACCTTTTGTAAATGGTGAAAGTGCTGCCTTCTTAAAACTTTTTAATGCAGGAAATATAACAGTAACAGCGCGTGACTCTGATAATGAAAGCATCGCTTCGCAGTCAGTTTTGCTTACGGTGGGTGGAAATTATTATCAAGTTGTCGCTCCAGCTCAGGATTTTTCAGGGCCACCCAGTGTTTGGACAGTTAATGTCACTTTAATTGACTTTATTTCTGGTAACCCCATCATTACCGCAAACCAATCGATTCGATTAAATGCATTCCTCCCTGATGGAACCACAGCACAAGGAACCCTTGGCGTTTCCAATGCAAATCTCTCTAATGGTACTGTTGGGATTTTAAATCAAAGCTACACCATTGCAGAAAACATTATTATTCAAGTGAGTGATGATGAAGGAAATACCGGATCAAGTTCTGTTATTCAATTGATTCCAAGACAAGTGAGCTATATATTCGAAACTCCTTCCGATGCGGAAGTTAATCAACCTTTTACGGTCATTATTCGAACACTTGATAAAGATACAGGCACAAACGCGAAAAATCTCAATAGAACAAATACACTAGAAGCTTATTCGAGCCTCACCGGTCTTCCCGGAACAGGGACTTTTGTTCCTGTCGTTGCCAATATTATTAATGGAGTGGCCACCATTAGTGCTACTTATACTCGGGCCGAACCCATATTCTTGAGAATGGTTGACAACACGTCACCTTTCGCGCAAAGCCCACCCTCTCAACCCGTGTTCACCTCAGCAGGAAGTATCAATGTAAAAGCGGGCGCCTTGGCTTTAGTAGATCTCAGCAGTTTTACAATAAGATCCAACGAGACCAGAACATTTACAGTTAATTGCACTGACGTGTATGGAAATCCCATTTCAAATCAAACATTAAACTTAAGCATTATTTCTCCAGAACTTCCTGGTCATATCGAAATGAATGGGAAAATAAATAGTTTAACCATTAATGCTAATAGTCAAGGCCAGTTGGATATAACATTTGATCCATCATCAACAGCCAATGGTGAATATAAACTATCTATCGATGATGGGGACAGAACGAATGGTTACAATAAAATTGTGAATATTCATGTTCAAGGGTTTCCACAAGTTCCCGCTCCTGCGCTGGCTTTAGGAGAAGATCGTATCCCGGTTAACAGTACTTATTTCTTAAATCTACCAGAAGTTTTACTCCCAACAGGGGCCTTCAGAAGAACCTTTTATCGAATTGATGGAAGTGCCTGGTTCGCCTATGACGAAACCATCGGAATTAAACCACAAGACGCAATAAGACCCGGGATTAATGCTTTTTTTGAAACTCGTGGTTGGGCGATCGAATATTATTCGCAAATTTGTTACGACCTTGCTTGTGTGAATCCTATCGATGAACGTCAAATTAATGGTTCACCAAATATCGCAAGCATTCTAACCTACCAAGTGGAAGACAAACTGAATGCCTATCCAAGTCCCTTTAATCCCAAGAGTAACGGTATTGATGGCTTTTTAACCATCCAATATCCATTGGGAACTGCTTCAACTGTAGAAATAGATATTTACGATCTCTTTGGTCAACCAGTTTGGCATAAAGACATTCAAGCTGGAGAAGAAGGGGGACAAGCAAAGTCTGATAATCGAGTGTTCTGGTCCGGCGTGAACGATGACAATATCGTCGTTGGAAACGGCGGATACATCATCCGTGTAAAAGTAGGGGCAACTGGTCAAATAATGAAAACCAAAACACTGGTGGTGAAATAACATGAATAAGACACTTAAAAACATAATAAGAAAGAATTTTTTAGCTGTGATTGTTTTTTCTCAGGTTCTCTCTGCGCATGCAGGAGGAAGCTTTGGGCAATCTTCAGATATTTTTAATGTAGGCGCTGGAGCTCGAAGCATGGCCATGGGGGGAGCTTTTACGGGGCTTGCTGATGATGGATCTGCTTCCTATTTTAACCCAGCGGGACTTGCTTACTTAGATGAACATCAATTATTAGCTATGCATGCTCCCTTATTTATTGATACTCATTACAATTATCTCTCTTCTGCACATCCCTTTGGTGATAAATGGGGGTCCGTTGCTGTCTCTGATTCTCTCCTCTTATCAGATGGTTTTCAAGTGAGAGATGCTTTTAACAACGTAACAGATAAAAATGGAGAATTAAGAAATAATGTTATTTTCACATCATACGCTAGAAAAATAAGACCAAAACTTTCTATTGGAGCCAATATTAAATTAATTCAGCAAAAAGTGGCTGGGTTTTCTGATGGCGCCTTTGGATTAGATTTAGGTGTTCTCTATAAGTTTCACCCGTTGCTTAATGTCGGAGCCTCTATCGGCAATGTAAATTCTCCTGAAGTTAAACTTAGAAATGAAGCGGACGTTTTTAAACCTATTACTAAATTCGGCGTGGCATCAGAAGTATTGAAAAATAGACTTATGCTCACAGGGGACTATATAAAATTGAGTAATCAAGATAACCTCTATGCTGTTGGAGCAGAATACAAGCTTCATAAATTCGTCGATTTAAGAACTGGTTTTAATGCCAACAAAAGCTTCACCATGGGTATTGGTCTTAATCTAAAACAATTTCATGTGGATTATGCCTTCAGTGATACAGATATTGGGGCTTTTAATAAGGTTTCATTTACCTGGGCTTACCATAATATTTATAAAACCAATATTGAACCTCCTATCAAAGAAGGAAAAGCCGTCTATCCGCTTTCAGGTTTTGAAAATCAAATTGCGTTTAAAACAACGGTTCCTCAGCATACCGTTATATCCAAATGGTCTTTGTTAATAAAAGATGCTGAAGGAAAAGATGTTCGAACACTCGAAGGTGATTTGGATGCCCCCAACCCCATTATTTGGGATGGGAAAAACCAAATGGGAGAACCAGTTGTCGATGGTGAATACAACTATGCTTTCCTTGTCACATATAAAAATGGAAAATCTTGGAGCATTCCTGGGGATTTGTTGCTAACCTTACCCCAGCGACAAAATGAAGAAATCATTGATATGAATTTAAGACTTAACGGAGCACAATCATCAGAAGCAATTCCTGTGAATAATTCGAATAGCCCACAAATTGTTCCTGTGCCTGAAACTGCTCCACAAACTGAAGAAATTAAGTAACCCTAAGGTTCAGGAGACATATGAAAAGCAAATTGACACACGTTTTAACAGCAAGTCTAATTGGAATTTTTATACATCCAAGTATACATGCCATTTCTGAAGACCCAATGGCTCAGTTTAAAATTGCTTCAACTGCTTATCAAAATAGACGCCTAGATACAGCCGAACAAGAATTTGAAGGTTTCCTTAAAGCATTTCCCTCTCATCGCTTAGCTCCTCAAGCCAGACTTGCTTTAGGAGAAATTAAGTTTAATTTACGTAAATATCCAGATGCAGCCGAAGAATACTCTCAAGTGGTTAAAAAATTTGGCAATACCTATGAAGCTCTCAATGCCAAGTTAAGGCTTGGTCATTGCGAATATAATATGAAGAAATATTTAAGTGCAATGGACTACTTTGAAGAAGTGAAAAATAAAGCACCTAAAGTTTTGAGATCCGAAGCCCTTATAGGTAAAGGACTTTCTCTTATGTCTCTCGGTTCATATGAAAAAGCTGAAGGGACATTTATTGAATTACTTCAATCTTATCCAAAATATAAAAACAACCCCAATGCTGTGGTTCCATTAGGATTATTGTACCTTCAACGCAATCGTACCCAAGAAGCCCTTGAGATGTTTTCTTTGTTACCAATCGACATTGGGGCTCAGTACTACAAAGGAGTCACCTTAAAAAAATTAGGCCAAATTATTTCCGCTTCTCAAATGTTTAAAGATGTTTACGAAGAAGATCCTCAAGGTTTCTGGGCTGATAAAGCACAGTTGCAAATGGCTGAAGCCTATTACTCAGTAAACGAACTCAACCTGGCTTATGATAGTTTCAGAAAAGTATTTGATCGTTTTGCTACCAGTCCGTTAAGACCTTATGCCTTACATCGAATGGCCTGTGTTCACTTTCAACTGGGCCGTTTTCAAGAAGCCGGATTAAAATGGGAAGAACTCATTCGAACTTTTGAAGACGATGTGAATCTCCCTAATGGTATATATATGCTTGGTGAAATGGCTCTCAGACAAGGTGAATACGGAAAAGCTATTTCGTTTTTTAGTCAAATCTCAAGCGCACATGAATTAAGAATGGATTCTCAGTATAAAATCCTTTGGTGCTTAGCTCAACAGAAACAAGATGAAACAGCGATCGCAAAATGCGACCAATTCTTAAAAGAATATCCTTGGGGTGAATTGGCGGCAAAAACTCACCTTGTGAAAGGTATTTGTCTTCAGCGAATTAAAAAGTATACGGAAGCCAACTCGGAATACCAAATTGTTATTGATCAATTTGGACAATCAATTTTCTCAGAAAAAGCAATGTATTTAATGTCCACGAGTTTATTTCAAAACAATCAACTCGCTGAAATTGTGACATCGTTAAACTCCACCTTAAAATTAGCCCCTGTGAGCCCCACTCGTTGGCAGGCAGAAACATATCTTTGGATTGCTGAAGCATATTATTCTTTAAACCAATATGAAGCAGCTGAAAGAACTTATCAACTCGTTGTTGATAACTACAAAGAGAGTCCAAAATTAGCTCACGCCATGCTTGGGGTTGCGGCGTCATTGGCTAAAGAATCTAAGTTTGAAGAAGCCAGCATCGCGCATGAAAAAGCTTTGGTTATGGCCGAAAGTTTAAAGAGCAAGGAAGTTAAGCGTTCTGTTTTAATGGATACGGCCCAAGTTCTTTTCTCGCAAAAGAAGTATGAAAAAGCCATGGGGTATTTTGACGAGTTTGTGAACCGTTATCCAGATGATTCTTTAGTACCAGAAGCGTTATTCCAAGGAGGAATGAGCTTCTATCGATTGGAATACTACACTGAAGCATTGAATAGATGGAAACGTGTCGTCAATGAATTCTCAACAAATGAATTGGCACCAAAAGCTTTATTTGAAATTGCAAAAACCGAATTTGGTTTAGGTCATTATGATGAATCTGCTAAACAATTTCAGTTGTTAATTGATAAATATCCTGCCTTTAAAAACAATAAAGAAGCGCGCATTCAAATTGCTCAGTGTTATTACAATCAAGGGAATTTTGATTTAGCGACAAAAAAATTACAAGAATTTCTGAATAATTATCCAAAAGATCCAAAATCGAAAGACGTTCTTGAATTGCTTCAAATGGCTCACTTTAGAGAAGGCAAAAATAAAGGTGACATGGGCTTATTAACAGAAAAATATCCACAGAGTAAATTAACTGCCGATATTTATTGGCAAATGGGGGGAGACGCTTACAATAATAAAGATTATAAACAGGCTCTTGATTATTTCCGAAAGCTCGTTGGAGAGTTTCCTGAAGCCCAGTACACTCAACAGGCCTATTATTATATGGCTGAATCATATTTTAACCTTGAGAATTATCCAAGTGCAGTGACAGCTTATAGAAATTACTTGTTAAATTTTCCTGATTCTCCAAGTAGAGTTGAATCCCTTTTTAGAATGGGTGTTAGTCATTTTCAAACACAAAACTACTCCGAAGCTGTCGTCGCTTTTAATGATGCTTTAGAAGCAAACCCAACCGGGCCATTATCTAGAGATGCTTTGGTTAATATTCCTCTTTGTTATAAGAAGTTAGGCCAATATAGCCAGACTATTTCTTCTTATGAAAGATTTTTACAAAGTTTTCCTAAAGATCCACAAAGAAACAAGGTTTTAGTTGATATGGGTGATCAAGCCATGGAACTTAAAGAATATGAACAAGCCCTTAAGTATTACAAGATGGTTTCAGAGGGGACAGAAGAATCATACAGTTCTTATTTAGCTCAAGGGAGAGCCTATCGGTTGATGAAACAACCCAATCAAGAAATTTCTGTTTATGAATTATTAAGAACAAAGGCGCCGGCCAGTAATGAAATTCGCTTAACCGGTCTTGTGACTCTTGCTGAGTTGTACCAAGAAATGGGGAAAGTGGACAAATCAATTGCTGTCTACGATGATATTTCTAAAAATGCCAATAACCCAGATTGGAAACAAGCAGCCATTGATCGAGCCAAGGCGCTTCGATCAGAAGCTCAATAAAAGTGTGAATTATCACCTTTAAAAATTTAATTTTTTAAGTAAGTTAGAAGTAAGTGCCACGGAGGACAATATGTTAAGAGAATTAGGATTCATAGGAATATTTAAAGTTAACCCACTCATTATAGGAACGCTTATGTTTTTTTCGTTCCTCATGGTGGCTTTTCTAGTTGAGAGAGTCTGGTATTACTTGTCTCATGCCAACTGGTCTGAAGAATTTTGGAAACGTTTAAAGGCATCTGTTCAATCTGGCCATATACATGAAGCTCGTACCATGTGTGTTCAATCAAATAATGTATATGCCCAAGTTTTTGCAACAGTTTTAAATTCAACTCACTTGGACAGAAAAGACAACGAAGAATTAGCTCAAATTTCAAGAGAAAATCAACTAGAAAGACTTCGTAAACGATTGGGACTTTTTTCGACTTTCTCTTTTATTTCACCTCTGGTTGGATTACTTGGAACTGTTACCGGAATCATGCAAGCTTTTTCAGATCTAGGTCGGTCAGGATCAGGTGGAGCTAACATTGTTGCCGCTGGTATTGCCGAAGCACTTGTTGCAACAGCAGCAGGTATTCTTGTGGCTGTACCCTCTGCTCTTTTTTATAACTTTTTTACTTTTAAATTGCGCTCCATCGGATTAACAATGACAAATCATGCTCATGAATTACTCATCTTGGTTTATGGTGGAGAAAATTCTAGCAGAACGACGAATCCCAGTGCCTCAGGAGATCCTCGTGCAAAAGCAATCCGATAAATTAGAAGAACCGGTCAGTGAAGTTAACATCGTCCCATTGGCCGATGTGACACTTGTATTATTGATTTTACTGATGGTTATTTCACCTATGGCTTTACAATCTATGATTCAAGTCCAAGCTTCACAAGCGGTTGCAAGTCGAACAAAACAAGCTGTTTCTGAAAAGCCTTTATTTGTTGATGTAACCACGACTGGATTTACTGTAAATAATAACATTGTTTCAACAGAATACGAGCTATTTAGATCTCTTCAGAAAATGCTCGCGGGCAAGTCAGATAAAACAGTTCTTATCTCATCTGCTGCTGATGTTCCTTATGAAAACGTTGTCAAAGTGTTGGATTTGGTTAAACAAAGTGGTGCTATCAGTCTTTCTCTTGTTCCAAGAAAAATGGATACCCCATCATGAAACATTCAACTGAAACTGACGAAGCTATTTCTGGCGTTAACATCATTCCTGTTATTGATGTCACGCTGGTTCTTCTCGTGGTTTTATTGGTTATGAGCCCTGTTATTAATATCCCAGGTTTAAATGTAAATTTGCCTGAAGCTATGACCAAAGAAACAAAAGATGAAAATTTAACGGTTAGCCTTTCAGCAGAAGGACAAATATCGGTGGATCAAGATGTTGTCCTAAGAGAACAACTTCCAGCGATGCTAATGAAAAAATTAAAAGACAGACAAGATACTGTTATTATCGTACGCGCGGATAAATCATTGCCGTATGGCGCAGTAGAAAGCCTTATTCGTGAAGTTAATAAGTTTGCTGGTAATAACGCGGTTGCCATTGCGACCAAACAAAGATCTTCTAAAATTGAAGGTGTTCAACAATGAATCGTTTTTGGTTTCCGGAATTAGAGTTAAATAAACGAGAAGTAACGTGTCTAGCTTTAGCAGCTGTTCTTCATTCGCTTCTATTTTTGTGGAAGGGCGGTATGTTAGAACTTCCCGATCAAGAAAAGTTAGGAGACATGGTTGTTCAAGTCCAGTTTATGAATGATATGCCTGACTATGATATGCCGGGTGCCGGTGGAGGGGGGGCGCCTCAATCGACTGGTTTGCTAGATAAAATGAAATCCCTTTTTAAAGGAAAGGGTGGCTCCGCCCCTGAAATTTCTAAAGGTGTCGACATTAAAGTTGATACAGGTCAAACTTTTACAAAAGTGGGCGATCAATTAACCAATAAAACATTTGACGATGTAAAAGGATTTCAAGGTCTTGCCAATACAACCGATAACGTTGATATTGCTAAAGGATCAAACAAAGAAATTATCAATAAACCTTCCCAGGGAAATTTTGAACCAGCTCCTGCAAATCTTAAAGAATCTAAATTTAAATTAGCTATGAAAGATGCTCCTTTTGCGGTAACCAAACCCAAAAATTTTGATTCATTATCTAATGCCAATGCGGTTCCTGTGGCCATTGGTAATGCCACTTCTCAAAACATAAAATCTTTGAGTGGCGGTGTTGGTGCGGGACCTGCCCTACAGTCAAAAACAGTGGCTTCAAAAGGATTTAACCAAACAGGTTTCTCCGGTGGAGCTTCGAGTGGGGGCAATGGTTCGGGAGCAGGATCAAGTCTCTCTATGGGGGCCGGTAATGCTTTTGGAGGCGTCGCTACAGGCGGTGGCTCAGGAGCGGGAAGTGGAATGGGTAGTGGCAGTGGTGTTGGAAATGGCGGAAGTGGTTCAGGGACAGGTGGCGGATCTGGAAGTGGGACAGGAACTGGATACGGAAGTGGGTCTGGCGCCGGAAGTGGTGGTAAAGCTTATGGTGGTGGCGGAAGTCGAGGTTTGATGTCTCTTCCAAGAAATGAAGTGGCATCCTCCGATTTAGCAACAGGTTCAGGTAATGCTTCTTCAGGCAAGAGTGGATCAACAAATCGAGATTCAAGGTTTGCTATTAGTGGCGCCCTGGCTAATCGCCCCGTACAATCAAAAGTATTTGCGACTTATGAACGAGATGGAAGGGTTTCACTCAGATTTAAAGTGGATTGGAGAGGACGTGTATTAGAAGGAATTGTTGTTGAGGTTTCTTCAGGATCACCTAGTTTTGACCAAAAGGTAGTTACGTCTTTAAAACAATGGCTTTTTAACTCACTACCAACGAGTAGATCAAATGAAATTCAAGAAGGTGTGATCACCTTTGTATTTAGGGGAGTCTAATTCAATGAAGACACAAAAAAGATATAAAAATACACTTTTACTAGGACTTATTCTTCTCTTAACCTCCTCAATAAAAGCGCAAGATTCAAATACGCCTCCGGCACCAAATGAACCCATGTCAGAAACGATTCGGGGCGAAATTAAAGAACAACTAGATATTCAAAAACAACCTCCCGCTATTGAACTCGATATAAAAGAAATTGTTGAAAGCGGAACGCCTCAAACTGAAACCGTTCTTAGCGGAAGTAAACCTATTCCCAGTAAAGAAGATTTCGATAACTTCTCAACTATTTATTCACAACAAATTATCCGAGCATGGATGCCATTATTACCTGAACCACCATTGGTTACTTTTTATCCTGGTTTGTCAAAAATTGCGACAAAAAAATGGGAATTTCGTGTTTCTGATGAAACGGGAAATATTGTTAAAACAATTAAAGGGAAAGGGATTCCTCCTCGTCAAATCGAGTGGAATGGGTTAAATGAGAGAGGAGTTTATATTACGGTTGGAACCATTTATTCATATCAATTTGTTACTTATGACGACAATGGAAACTCCCAAACATTTCCTGGTGAACCCTTCCAAATAGATGCTCTTTTGTATCAACAAAAAGGAAAAATTTTTATTGAATTCGCCGATAAAAAACTTTTCCAAGAAAACTCTTCGAAGATTCGACCTGAAATGGAAGGATTATGGGAAAGAGCTATCGATGTGATTCGAGAAAATTCTAATCAACCTTTGACTATTGAAGTTTACGCAGAGAGCACGAAATCAACTTTGGCCGAAGAAAGACGTCAGGTGGCTGTTAATTCCATTTCAGATTCAACCAATATTCCAGCCGTAGATATCCGCCATAAAGTAGATAAAGCTGTTGAACGGGGAAGTATCCTTCGCCTTGTTATGAATAAAAGGTAAAAAATTTCATTCTCATCATTATTTAATCTGGTTTTTTCGTAATATCATGCCCTTATGAAAAAATCTTTTTACCAATATTCTCAACGAACTGAATGGATGAAAGCCTCAATCATCCGTGAAATTCTTAAAATTTCATCTAAACCGGGGATTATCTCTTTTGCTGGAGGCCTTCCTTCCTCTTCAAGTTTTCCTCTCGTCGAATTTGAACAAGCGCTAATTCAAGCCCTTCGAAAAGATGGAACCAAAGCACTTCAATATACTGTTACCGAAGGTTTATTTGAATTAAAAGAATACCTTTGCCATTGGTTAAATCAACAGGATATTAAAGCCGAACCTTCCCAAATGCTCTTGACCCATGGTTCTCAACAAGCCTTAGAGCTTCTAGGTAAGATTTTCATTGATAAAGGGCAATCTATTCTCGTTGAAAACCCAACATATCTTGGTGCCATACAATCTTTTAATATTTTTGGTCCTCGGTACATTACCGCAAGAATGGATGACAAAGGAATGATTCCTGAAGAATTAGAAAAAACATTAAATAAACACAAAGTAAAATTTATTTACACTGTTCCAACTTTCCAAAACCCCTCTGGAATTACAACAACTTTAGAAAGGCGTAAAGCCCTTATTAAAATCGCAAAAAAGAAGAATATTCCTATTCTTGAAGATGACCCTTATGGTTTATTAAGGTTTAGAGGTCAGCCTGTTCCTTCTCTCTATTCGCTTGCTCGTGGAAAAGGTGTGGTTTATATGTCCACGTTTTCAAAACTATTGTCCCCGGGTATTAGACTTGGGTTTATGATTGCGGAAAATGAATTGATCCAGAAATTGGTTTTAGCCAAGCAGCCCACAGATCTTCAAACTAACACACTTATTCAATATGCGGTTTATCACTATTGCCAAGCGGGAAACTTGGACAAACACATTCCCAAAATTATTAAAGACTATAAGCATCGTTGTGAAGTAATGATGACTGCAATCAAAAAATATTTTCCTCCGGAAGTCACTTATATTGAACCGGAAGGGGGAATGTTTATTTGGTGCCAATTACCAAAGAAGAAAAAGGCCAGCCTCTTATTTAAAAATTCCATCAAAAAAGGTGTGGCATTTGTGGATGGAAGCGTGTTTTATCCAAATGGCGGAGGGGAAAATACTTTTCGTCTTAACTTTACAAGTTCTTCCGATGAAATGATTATAGAAGGAATTAAACGTTTGGGAGACGCGATAAGAGAAATTTTAGCCTAACAATATAATTCTAATTTCCCCAGTAGGACTTTTCTGAACTCTTAATTGAGGGACTTCTTGACCATTCCTTCTTAAATAGTCACAACGGGGAATAACCACTTGCTCAAAAAAATATTCAGGATCATGTAACCGCTCATTGATTTCATTTATGCTCCAATGCTGCAGCAAAAAACGACCAATAGTTTTAGAGAGATCACTCAGTTGCACAAGATTTAAGTTGATGTCTATTTTTAAGAAAGACAGCTAAACAGGCTAATAAAAATAAGAAATCGCGTAAAAATGTAAACCAAGTAGCAGGTGATCCGCCGCTTTTAAAACAACCACAGGAAATATTAAGTCCTCGCAGAAGAGCCGCCATGAGTCCGATCTGAAAGGCAATCATCATGAGCACCGTTCCCAGGGATGCTCCCAATTGGAATCGATTTAAAACCAGTGAAAAGCCGCACAGCAGTTGAAACCAAGGTAGAATAATAGCCATTGGGTTTATGGCCCAAGTGGGGAGAAGTTTATAGTTGTAAATTTGGTGAGCAAACTCTCCCGGCGAAGCTATTTTGTAAAGACTGGCATAAATAAAAATACCGCCACAAAACAGTCGTAACAATAAAAAAAAGAATTCGATATATTTTTTATTTTTCAATGGGCAACCCCGCATTTTTCCATTCAGGATACCCACCATAAAAGATTCGAACATTTTGATAGCCTTGAGTCTGGAATTCCCTTCCTAGAAAAAAACTGAGTTCACAGCCGACTCCTTCGCAATAAATAATAATGGCATCGTCGGTGTCAATTCCTTTCATCGCGTCATTTTGAAATTTTTCCATTTCATAAAAAGGTAAGTTTCGAGAGTGCGGAATGCGCCCTATAGTAAATTCTTGAGATGTCCTTGCGTCAATAATAAAAGAAGATTGATCTTTCTGAATTTGAATAACCTCAGCAAGGCTTACAAATTCAGGGTCACCTTCTCGAGCAATCATTCTATAGGCATCTTCAGTAGAGGTTGAAGAGGTGGGCCATTGCCCAAACCAAGAAATGCCTTGCGGAAAATATTGACGACCAAATCCAAATAATAGAGAAAATAGTAAAAGCAGCAAAAACTGGAACAGCAAATTTTCTTTAAAACGACACCAGACTTTCATTCTATTTTTTCTTGTCAGGTGCAGGTGCGCTTGTTGGTTTGGGGGCATTATTGAGAATACGTGAAGCTGGGGGAGGCGTTCCAGTTCGAATGGCAACCGTGAAATAATGAACGTTGGTTCCCTCAACAGCTGAAACCGTAAATGATGTGTTTTTAGATTCATTCACATCTCCCGAAACGCTAATGTCAAATTTAACGGATTTTCCATCTGAAATTGTTTTACTGGTTAATTTTACATTCGCCCATTCAGCGGGTTCTTGTACTATTTCTAAAGTAGCATCATTTTTAGATTTGTTAACAATAGAGACAGATTGTTCTTTTTTAGAATTTAAATCAAATTCAACAATGCCATTCCCTTCGGGGAAAATGACAGCGTCAGAGGGGGTAACGTGACCTTTTAACACGACTTCATAATCCTCATCTGACTTTACTTTCGTTGATTTACTAAACATTGTTTTGGCATAACCTCTCGTGTTAAATGTCAAAATTATTTTTTTGGAATCATTCGAAGAAAGTTTACTGGGGGTAAAATTTGTCGCCGTGCAACCACAGGTCGGTTGGATAGCAGTTAAATCAACAATATCAGAAGTCAAGTTTTTCAAAGTAAACTCAGCTGAGATTTTAGCGTTGTCAGGTGCCCATCCAAAATCAAACGTTGTTGGGGATATTTGGAGGGCTTCTTTACCAAAAACAATTCCTGAAAAAAATAAAACCACTGAAAAAACTTTTACAAATTTACGCATTTTTCATCTCCTGTTAATAAAGAAAATATTGTTTAACCTGCTCTATAAAAATTTGTCTTTTCTGATTATACTCGGATAAAAGAGACTCAAGACTTTTCTTTTCATTAATAAAATCTTTTAATAAATTTGAACCAGTCACAATCCGTAACTCTTCCCAATCAAACTTTAGCTCTTTAGTGTAATTTTGATGCATAAACCAAAAAGAAGCAATAAAAATCTGAAATGGTGAGATGTCTTTTCGATTTGTAACAATCATTTTGACACCGTTACACTTTTCATTCGCATATATATCATTTAATGGAACAAATTCCACTGGTTCAAATATAACCCCTGGGAAATTAAACGCTCTCAAGTAAGCAATCAATTCTTTAGAGTTAATCCACGGTGCCCCAAAAATTTCAAAAGGTGTTTCAGTTCCTCGGCCGACAGAAATATTTGTCGCTTCAAAACATCCAATGCCTGAATACAAAAGGGCTTGGGTCAGGTTCCTGATGTTTGGTGACGGGGGAATAAATTGAAGCCCCGTCTCATCATACCAATGTATTCTTTTCCATTTTTCCATTCTTACAATGACCAAATCTGCTTTTAACTGATAATAAGCATTCATCCAATTCGCAAGTTCGCCGATGGTTAATCCATGCCGAGTGGGGATAGGGAAATATCCTGTCATTCTTTTGATTTCAGGATCTAATATGTCTCCGTCTGTCATATCACCTCTAATGGGATTGGGTCTGTCTAAAACAACAAACTTAATTTTTCTTTTTGCCGCCTCTTCTAATGCCATGCCCATGGTTGTGATGTAGGTGTAATAACGTGTTCCAATATCCTGGATATCAAAAATAATTGTATCGACACCTTCTAACATTTCACTCGTTGGCCGCTGCGTTTTCCCGTATAACGAATAGATATGAATGCCTGTTCGAGAATCTTTTGAATCTTCTACTTTTTCGCCGTGTTTTAAATTCCCTCGAAAGCCATGTTCAGGAGACATGACATTAACGAGTTTGATCCCTTTGGTCTTATAGAATAAATCAACAGCACTTTTTCCATCAATTGTAACTCCGGTTTGATTTGTGATGAGGGCAATTTTTTTTCCACGAAGCGATTCAAAATTCTCTTCGCGCAATACGTCAAGCCCCGTCTTTACAGCAGCAAAACTTGATGTGGTAAAGAAAAAAACAGTGAACAATAATGTTTTAAATTTATGCATTTTGGTCCTCTTTTTCAAAATGGCTTAACATCCAGGACACAAACATGGTCCCAAAAGTTCCAAGTAATACAAGCCAAGTCCAACCTATGACGAATATTTTTTTCTCAGTTAAAATAAGTAAAACAGAATTGATGACAGCCATTAAAATCATAGAAAAGAGGTTTGCTTTATTGGCCTTTACTTTGGTTAATAGGCCTAATAAAAAGACGCCAAGTAAAGAACCAAATGTGACACCACCAATCTTAAAAGCCAACCACAAGAATCCTGATAAGAAACTAAATAGATAAGCCAAGATAGCGAGTAATACACCAAATAACAAAACCATGATTCGAGAAACGTTAACATAGTGTTGATCCGTTTGGTTTCTCTTAATGAGGGGTCGATAAATATCAGTGACAAAAGAAGCTGTTAATGACCCCAGAGGAGAATCAATACTTGCCATAATAACGGCTGATAAAACAAGACCTCTTAATAAAGCGGGCATTTGAAAACTTGCGAAAAAAGGATAAATATCATCAAGTTTTTGAGGAAGTGGTAACTGCGGATTATTTTGATAAAAGACAAATAGACCGACTCCAATGATTAAGTAAAAAGACAACGTAAAAAGACCTAATAAAGGAGTTGCCAGCGTTGTTTTTTGACTTTTTTCTCTGGTTTCTAATGTTAATAATCGTTGCATGAGTTCATGATCAGTTCCATAAGCAGCCATTGAACCAAAAAAACCATTTAAGATAGCCAACCACCAAATGTTGGGGTTGGTTAAAATTTGACGAAAAAAATCAGGAGAAGAAAGGTTTGGTCCCCAGTCAAAGATGCTTAATTTTCCTGCCGCAGAAGCTTGGGAAAAAATGGCCGATATTCCTCCGGGAACTGACTGGGCTAAATAAAAAACAGTCGCACCTCCTGCAAGAATAAACGTACACGATTGCCATACATTTGTCCAAATAATGGCTTTAATTCCACCCCACGAGATATACAAGATAGATGCGATGGAAAATAAAAGGATCGTCGTCAAGAGAGGAAGGCCGGTTAAAACCGACACCGCCGTGGCTGCCACAGTGAGTCGAACCCCCGACCCCAAAAGTCGAGTCACAAAGAAAAAACAAGTGGCCGTGTATTGCGTTAATGGGCCAAAACGAAATTTCAAAAACTCATAAATTGTTGTGCAGTTGTACTTATAAAACGCGGGGATAAACAAATAAGCAAGAGCGATTCTTGAAGCAAAGGAGCCAATGAACAATTGCAAATAAGCCCAATTTTCTTTGTAAACAGTAGCGGGAACCGAGATGATGGTAACTGCACTAATTTCTGTAGCGACGAATGATAAACATGCTGCCCACATGGGAATTTTTCTCTCACCTAAAAAGAAGCCTTGTGTTGTTTGATTTTTTTTACCACATAAAAAACCGATGATAAAAAGAACGGCAATCGTGAATAAAACAACCGAATAATCAATCCAAGTAAGGTTCGTTATCATGGTTTAGTAATAGATCCTAGTACACAGGATTTTTTAGCTCCAGTTGTATGTGGTAAGTGATTATTTTTTCCAAGGAGGCATCTTAATCCCATAAAAGCAAAAGCCAAAGGTTCTTTGATTTGGGACGGTATACCCAATTTATCAATAGGGATAATAGGAATGGGTGCAAATAAACATTCTAATTTTTTCATTAAAGTTTTGTTATGAGAACCGCCACCTGAAATAATAATTTCAGAAACGGAAAATTTGGGGAAAATAAAACGTCGATAACTTTCTTGAATTGAAATACAAGTTAAATAATTTAAAGTGGCCAATACATCATTTAGGTTTGTTTTAATCTTTTCATCAGGAATATATTTATTTAGAAAATCACGATTAAATAATTCTAAACCCGTTGATTTGGGTGGGGGTTTTTTAAAATAAGCATCTTCCATCATTTTATGAACGACAAAAGCGTTCATTTTCCCTTTTTTAGCGCCCTCTCCATTTTTATCAAAACTTTCTTGATTGTTCGTGGCGATTCGAACGGCTAAATCCATTAGTGCGTTCCCAGGTCCTGTATCGAAAGCCAGCGGATCTTTTATGGCTTTTCCAACTATCGTCACATTGCCGATTCCGCCAATGTTTTGAAAAGCACGGATGGGGCCTTCGCTAAAAAAATATTGATCGAAAAAGGGAATAAGCGGGGCCCCCTCACCACCAACCGCCATATCTTTTTGGCGAAAGTGACTTACCACAGGGATCCCCGTTCGTTCAGCGATAACAGCAGGATCGGATATCTGGAGAGTATTTTTTATTGAATCATTGGGACCATGATAAATAGTCTGACCATGAGAACCAATACAATGTATATCAGCGGGACTGATGTGTGATTTCTTTAAAACTTGAAGAGCTGCTTTAGCAAATATTTCACCAAGAGCCATATTCAGTTGTGATAACTCACTGGCCGGAAGCTTTCCACCCAAGCGAATCAGAGGAAGTAAATGATCGGGATAAGCCGTTTGGGAATGCGAAATAATTTCAAAATGTTTTTCTTTAAATGCAGCTAAAACAGCGGATACTCCGTCAGCGGATGTTCCAGACATGAGGCCGATTGCATAATATGTTGTCACTTTTTTAGAACCTTGTGCAAAAGGCCATCATTTTTTTTCAAAAGCAATTTTGCCTGATTAAAATTTACCTTTAACTTTGCCATGACAATCGCCGTTTTGGCATGGCCGTTAGAAGCGCTCATTAATTTTTCAGCCTCTTGTTGCGTAACTTCGCCTAATTCTCGAATAAGTCTTAACGCTCGAGCTTCTAACTTTTTTGATTTGGGCTGAAGATCAACCATTCGATTTCCATAAACTTTACCCAATCGAATCATAGAGCAAACAGTGAGAGCATTTAAAACAAGCTTGGTTGCAGTTCCTGCTTTTAACCTTGTGGATCCTGAAATAATTTCTGGTCCTGTTTTTAACTGAATGGTTATGGCTGCAGGGCTTTTGAATTGAAGAGAAGAATTGCAAGTGATGAGAATTGTTTTAGCTGACTTTTTATTCGCTGCTATTAAACCATCCCGCACAAAGGGAGTAATTCCACTGGCGGCAATTCCAATAACAACATCTTCTTTGGTCACATTTTTTTTGATGATTTCGATAGCATCACGTCCGCGGTCTTCAGCGCCTTCCTTAGATCTAAAAACAGATTGATTGCCGCCTGCCATAAAAGCTTTGATCAAATAAGGAGGGGTATTAAATGTGGGAGGACATTCTGCTGCCTCTAGAATTCCTAAGCGACCACTGGTCCCGGCTCCAATAAAAATTAACTTTCCACCTTTTTTTAGTTGGTGAACAATAACATCAACGGCCCGATCAATATTTTTAGTTTGAGATTCAACAGCACGAAACGCGTGTCGATTGGCTTGATTCATGATGGATAAAGCTTTTTTAGTTGAAACACGATCGATGTGAATTGATAAAGAATTAACCTGTTCAGTGGGGAGAAAATCAAAGGGATTTTTGAGTGTCATAACGAAATGATATGAAATTCACATCAAAAATTTGTACATTTTTCTTATGGTTACTCATTTAGAAGATTTGGTTGGTTCAAAACTCGTCATTGGTTTCCCTGGAACCAAAGTCACAGCTGAAATTATTGATCAATTCAGGCGCACTCACGCTGGAGGGGTTATTTTTTTTAGAATTAATTTTGATTCTCCTGAGCAAATAAGAAATGTTATTACCCAATTAGAAAATGCGCTCCAAAGGAAATTATTGGTCTGTGTTGATCATGAAGGGGGGCGGGTTATTATGTACCGAGATGGTATTACCGTATTTCCAGACAACATGGCCTTTGGAAGAACAAGAAAAATAGAATATGCCCAAAAAGCAGGGGAAATCGCCGCGCAAGAATTACGCGCCCTTGGGACGGATATTAATTTTGCCCCGACATTAGATGTGTTAACAGGTTCTTTTTCTCCCAATATCGGAATTCGCGCTTTTGGTGGAGATTGGAAATTGGTTTCAGACATGGGTGTGGCCTACATTCGAGCCCTCCAAAAAGGGGGCGTTTCTGCAACGGCCAAACATTTCCCAGGGCAAGGTCATTCAACGCTAGATGCTCATTTAAGTTTACCCACAATCAATTCAACCTGGACAGAAATGAACCAAATTCATTTGCAACCTTTCGTAGAATCAATTAAAGCAGGGGTCGATGTTATTATGACTTCCCATCCTCGTTATCCACGTTTAGATCCAGTGAACATAGCTACTTTTTCAAGACGGATCGTGACAGATTGTTTAAGAGACGAATTAAATTTTAAAGGAATCATTTCAAGCGATGATTTAGAAATGGGCGCCATTCGAGAAATTTGTCCTATTGATGTAGCCGCTGTTAAAACCGCTGCGGCAGGCCACGATCTCATATTAAGTTGCCATGATTTCGAAAGTGAAATGAAATGTTACCAAGGATTATTTGAAGCATATAAATCAAGATTTTTGCCATTAGATGAATTAGAAGAAAGCGCCGATCGAATTGAACAAATTAAGAAAAAACACCCACAACGATTTGCTGGAAAAGTTGGTCCTCATCCGGAAGGAGTTTCGTTGGCATTGAAAGTAGCCTTCGAGGGACTCGAAGTGATACAAGACTCTGATAAAATTCTACCCCTACCCAAATCGCTCCGAGAACAAGTGGGAATTATTTTCCCTAAATTATCATCATTGGCATCGAAAATTATGGTTGAAAAAGAATTCGAAGATGAGAAAAACTTTTTCCATCATTATCTTGGACACTTTAAACAAAACCATGTCGTTGAAACATACAAAATCGATGCCGATGAAGAAGATATTCGAATTGCTTCAGATTTAAGTAAACGTATGAACGTCACAGTTTTTTATTGTTACGACGCGCATTTGTTCCCATCTCAAGGAAAGTTGCTTCAATCACTGCAGCAATCAGCTCGAAAGCTTATTGTCGTTTTATTACGAGATCCTTATGATCGAAAATTTTTAACGCCTCAAGATACAGGGCTTACCGCTTTTGGTTGGCGCAAATGTCAAATAGAAGCCTGCACTCATAAGATATTTGAATCATGAAAACCCTCTTCTGCGATATTGGCGGAACTCGAATTAGAATTTGGGGAGAAAAATCACCGCTAAAGTTTATGGATTTAGATACGTCCATGAAAGTTCTAAAAAAATATCTTAAATCTAGAGCACCTCAAAAATTAGTTATTGGCATTCGAGGCGTATGGACCTCTAAAGAGAAAAAGGTTTGGAGTCACTTAATGAAAGAAGTCGCTCCCATGGTCAAGATTTTTTCGGATATTGAACTGGCCCATCATTTGTTTTTTGGAGAACAACCAGGAATTATTGCTAATGCAGGAACAGGTTCTATTGTATTTGGAAAAGATTCAAACGGAAAAACCTTCAGAGCCGGTGGGTTGGGCCCTTTCATGGGAGATGAAGGCTCCGCATTTTGGATTGGTCGGGAATACTTAAAAGTAACTTATGAAAAGAAGAACTGGCTTTATATTCGAAAAATAGTCAAAAACAAAAACCCTATTGCGAAAATTGCTTCCTATTCCAAAATGGCGCTTTTCAAAGCGGAAAAATCAAACGGTCCCGAGCGCCAAATCATAAAACAAGCCATAAGTCATTTGATTGCGCTTATTCATGATGTTCAAAAAGGTTTATATAAAGGAAAAGCCCTCCCTGTTGCGGTACAAGGAGGGCTTTTTGAGAATTTCTTTTTTAGAAAAGAATTCGAAAAAAGTTTCTAATTTCCTGTCATATAAGTAACCATTCCACGTTTGACCATTCTAATCTCTTTAGATCTCCGATGTCTGGTTTTAATGTCTTTAAATAGGGAATGAATTTTTTGTTCTAATACTTTTGCGGCCACATCAATGGCTTCTATCATCACTTGCGCTTCTTTTTTAATTGAAATTGTTTTTCGAGGGACCTTCGCGATAATGTGACAAGACTCAGCCCCTTTCAAATGGTGGTGGCTCGATGTGAGAATAAATTCTAATTTGACAATCTTCTCTTCAAATCTGTCCAATTTGGCCAGTCTTTCATAAATGTGATCTCTCCATCTTGGTTGAACGTCGGTTTCATGTCCGTGAATAAGAACTTTCATTTTATTGCCTCCCTCGTAGAACGATGCCTCTAAATTTTCTAATGTAATGATAAGTTAGAACATTCTACCCCACTTGTCATGATTTAGATCAGGTTTAGGGAAAAAGCGATAATTAAAAATGACTTTAACAAAAAGAGTTTTTTCAGGAATTCAGCCAAGCGGTATCGTCCATATTGGTAATTACGCAGGGGCATTAAAAAATTGGGTTGGTATGCAAGAAACCTACGATTGCCTTTATTGCATCGTTGATTTACACGCCATTACAGTTCCGCAAGAACCCAAAGATTTAAAAGAAAGAATTCTAACAACTGCTGCTGTTACTTTAGCGGTGGGAATAGATCCCCAAAAATCAATACTCTTTGTTCAATCTGATGTTCCCGAGCATGCGGAGCTTGCTTGGATATTAAATTGTTTTGTTTATTTTGGTGAACTAAGTCGAATGACCCAGTTTAAAGATAAATCAGAGTCGCGTGGGCAAGGAACCTCAACGGGTCTGTTTACCTATCCTGCCTTGATGGCTGCCGATATCCTTCTTTACAATACCAATGCCGTTCCTGTGGGGGAAGACCAAAAACAACATCTGGAATTAGCTCGAACCATTGCCAGACGAATAAATAACATTTATCCGGATTTATTTATTGTTCCAGAACCTTTTATCGGTAAAAAAGGCGCCCGCATTATGGGATTAGATGATCCGCTCATCAAAATGAGTAAATCAGCTGCAAGTGAATACAACTACATTTCATTTTCTGACTCGGCTGATGAGATTAGAAAAAAAATTAAAAAAGCTGTCACGGATTCAGGAACAACAATAGAATTTGATGAGGAAAAACGTCCCGCCATTTCAAATTTACTAACTATATATAGTGCATTTTCAGGAAAAAGCATTGAAGATTTGGTTGAACAATTTAAAGGTAAAGGATATGGCGATTTCAAAAAAGATATGGCTGAAATGATGGTACAGGCCATGGCTCCTATCCAGGAAAAAATAAAAATGATTCTCAGCGATAAATCACAATTGGAAAAATTTCTTACAACAGGAGCAGAAAGAGCTCGAGATTTAGCCTCACCTAAAATGAAACAAATAAAACAAACGCTCGGTCTTGGCCGGGTCTAACAAAATGGTCGATTTAAAGTCCTATCTCATTGAGTTGGTTTCTAAATGCGAAAAAATTGTTCCGTACGCTTCTGCGTTGCATAAACAAAAGTCTGGGGATCGAATTCAAGTTAATCCTTATCAAGAAAGTATTGAGCCAGAAGAGTCTTCTCAGGGGTTGGTTATAAACCTGTGGAATGGTCAGAGTTTTTTTGAATATGCCAGTAATTCAAGCGATCTTTCTTTTATTGAAAAAGAAGTACTTCAATACGCGAAATATACTTTAACTCAAATAAATCCCGCTTTAGCAAAATCAGAAATTGATCCAGGTCCAAAAACTCAAAAGGATTTTATTAACCAAACAGATTTTCAAGAAGAATTATCGCTACAACAAAAATTAAATATCGCTAAAGAAAGAGTGAAACTAGCACAAGGACTTGATTCTCAAGTCGTTAATGTTATTTCTATTGTGGGCGAATCTAAATCTTCCGACATTTTTGTTAACCGCCATAAACAAATGAGTCAACAGATCAAACGGTCTGATTCAATTTTGGTGGTATTTGTCTCGGATGGAAAGAATACAGCCGATATTCATGGGGGCCTTTCAAAAAACGGTGGGTTCGATAAAGTTCAAATTAATGATGAAGAAATAAAGTTATGGGTTGAGGATGCGAAAAAATTACTCTCAGCACCTCGAATAAAACCGGGCCTTTATGATGTGGTTACCGATCCTGAATGGTCAGGTATTATTGCCCACGAGTGTTTTGGACACGGGATGGAAACAGACCTTTACACACGAGAGCGAGCTTTAAGTCAACATTACTTAGGAAAACCCGTCGCCTCAGAAATTGTGAACATGTTTGATGATCCATCGATTATTGAAGAAGCAGGCGGTTTTTACTTTGATGACGAGGGGGCGCTTTCAGGTCCGACTCATATTATTAAAAACGGAATATTGCAACGCGGCCTTTCTGATCTTGCCTCCGCACATAAACTAAAGATAACTCGTTCAGCCAATGGAAGACGCGAAAGTTTTTCAAGAAAAGCTTACGCGAGAATGACCAATACTTTTTTTGCAAATGGAAAAACTCCAAAAGAAGAAATGATTGCTTCTGTTGAACAAGGCATCTATCTCAAACATGCAACAAATGGGATGGAAGACCCTCAAGCCTGGGGCATCCAAGTGGAAGGCCTTTGGGCACAAGAAATTAAAAATGGAAAATTAACTAACAATGTCTATTCTCCCGTCATTATGACTGGTTTTGTTCCTGAACTCCTTCAATCTATTTCCATGGTGGGGAATGATCGTTTTATATCAGGACTTGGCATGTGTGGAAAAGGGCATAAAGAGTGGGTTAAAAATACAACTGGTGGCCCCCATTTAAAGATGAAAGCGAGATTGGCATGACAGAATCAATTCTTTCTCAAATCAAAGGCATTCTCAATAAAAAAAAACTGACCGCCTGGCAAATCCGCCAAATGGTTCAAACGTCTTTCCAATCTTTCTTAGCATTAACGGAGGAAGAGTGCAGGCGTACGGTATCAACAACGATCTATATCATTTCTCTTTATAAAAAGAGAGTCGACAAAGAGGGAAAAGAAACCCTCGGTCTATCCCAATTTAAAATTGGACCACAAGATTTAGCTCAATTAGAAAAACTTATTGATAATGCCCTTTTTTCCGCCAATTTGGTTTCTAATATTCCCTTTCATTTGCCAGGGCAACCATCAAAACTTCCCGACGTTGAAATTTATGATCAAACACTGAATGGATCGTCCTTGATTGATTTTTCTGATCGAATTCAATCCTGTGTAAGTAAAGAAAAAAATATTCGTTTGAGCGCCGCTGAATTTTTTATCAATAAAACTGAGGTTCGTCAGATTAATCATTGTGGGTTAGACGTCACTCAAGAAGACACTTCTATTCACACGGAATTTATTCTCTTGGCAAAAAGTGAAAAGGGGGAAAATGAATTTATTAATCGTTATACGCGGCGTTTCCTCACTGATTTTAAACTAGAAGAAGAAATAGCTCAGAGCGCGCAATTCGCAAGAGATGCCACATTAGCCTCTCTCCCTAAAACAGGAGATTATCCCGTCCTTATTTCAGATGAACCTTTGGACCATCTTTTTAATCCCATTATCGCGAAAACGAGCGCCCGACTAAAATTTAATCATATGGTGCAATCAAACATAGGTGATTCCATATTAGATGGGACGGCAGTGGGAGATTCCATAACACTTTATTCCAATGGACTCATTTCACAAGCCTTAGGGACAAATCGATTTGATTCATATGGAGTGCCCACGAATAAAACCCTGTTGGTAGAAAATAATATCATCAAGAATTATTTGGCAGATGTTCGTTATGGCAGTTATTTGAACTTACCGATCACCGGAGAAATAGGAAATGTTGAAGTTCTTCCGGGGTCACAATCATTTCAATCATTAATTTCTTCGCATCCTGTTTTATATCATTTGCAGGCGTTTTCAGCTTTTGAGCCCAATGCCATTACCGGTGCTTTTTCAGCTGAAATTCGAGCGGGTTATGAGATTTCTTCTCAAGGAGTTCGTCCTATAAAAGGTGGGTCTGTTTCTGGTGTTTTACAGAAAGCATTATTAGATTGTTATCTCTCTCAAGAACGAGTTCAACGTGAAAGAGTGTTGGTGCCGAAAGGAATCCTGTTCTCTCATTTAACTCTTGCCGGAAATTAACTTGGTTAAAAACTCAAGAAGAAATGTTTTTAAATACCGGTATTTATTTTTTATTGTTTTTTTATCTGGGTGTGTAGCACCTTCTTCTTATATTAAACCTAATCGTTCAAAACCTTTCCCTTCAGAACCATTTATTTCAAGAAAATCTCCATTCATTTACTTTGTTAATGAGATGGCGTTTCATTTCGATACCGGTTTTTATGTGGCTCTTCCAAATGAGAAAATAACAATTAAAATTCTCCATGAGAAAACCTGGGAAGTCGTGGCCTCCTCAGAAGGCACTCACACTTCTATTACGATAAGAAGTGAAAAAAAAACCGCAGAGGCAACCTTACATATTTTTACTGTTATTCCT
>JBJXGI010000057.1:0-8109 GCA_046153645.1 Elusimicrobiota bacterium
TATTTACCCAATCACATCGTTACAAGAAATGTTCTCCAAAAATTGGGTAAAAGATTCAAGAATTTCAGATGAAGTCGTGAATATGACGATTTTTTTCATGACTTGGCTCACACTATCTCCGTTCACACGCATAGAAACGATTGCTTTATTCCCCCTTGTGTACTTGATATTGGTGTTATTTGAACACAGCGCCGGGGTTCAAAAAGGAAGTTCTGATATTTTATTTCCTCTGACATGGAAAGCAATACAATCACTTATCAAAACTGGATTTTATTTAGGCTTTATTTTTTCCACTTTATTCTTTATTTTAGATCATCTTATCGCCTCTCCAATAATCGTAACTATTCCCATTTTGATTTTAGCGCTCTTTTTTGTGCAGGAAGAGTACAGATACTTATCTGCTCAAAATATGTGGTACACGAAAAGCGGAGGCCCTGTCTTTGAGTCCACAAGCCAAAAAACACCTTTAGCTGAATTAAAAGCAATAGATCCTAAGTATTCTTCGTATATAAATCTTGATGATAAGGGAAAGGTTCAGCTCAAAAGAGAAATGATTCGAGAACTCATTATTTCTCCAAATCTAGAAACTGAAAAAGGATTAGATTTAGATAAAACTGCCGTATCAATCAATGAATTCTATACATATCTGTTTACAACAGAAGAAGACGGAAAAATTTCTAAGGCTGAAATTTGGGAAAGTTTTACGAATGCACTCTACGAGGATTTGACAAATGAACAGAACACAAACTTGATTGCAGGAACCAGAAGCTCAATTTTAGGTGGGTTTGCCGCTTGGGGAAGTAAATCCAATCAAGATGAAAATATTTCTGCTCAAATTAAAAACCTTGAATTGGTTTATCAATTGGTAAAACCAGGTTCTGACTTAACAAAAGCCGCCAGTTGGGCAGAGCAATATAAAAATAATGCGCTTTTCCATAAAGACCGTCCACAACGAATGATCATGACGGTTGAAACAGAAGCGGAAAAAACAGAACTTGAAAATGCTCTTAATAGTCAGAGAAATACATTTGTAAAAGTCCTGGTCAGAGGAAACAAATCACTTGCAGATCTTCATAAAGAAGCCCAAAAGCTCTTTACTGATTTAGACGAAACTCAATTTGAAAAAGCGAATATTTCAGTTCTTATTGAACAGGGCTTAAAATTACCCCAAGAATTTTTTGATATCGAACGAGCAAGAGCCTTTGTTTTAATTCTAAACGTATTAAATCCAATCATGATTGAATTCAATCATAATAAGATTGATGATATAGATAGAATTATCAATCTCATCGAGTCCCAAGCCTAACTAGCCGCTTACTTCCATTGATTTCAAGAAGTCTTTATTCGACTTGGTGGCACTTAATTTTTCAAGTAACAGTTCCATTGCTTCAACAGGATTGAGCGAAGAGAGAACCTTTCTCAAAATCCATATTTTATTAAGTTCATCTGAAGTTAATAGAAGCTCTTCTTTGCGAGTTCCAGAGCGGGTGATATCAATAGCGGGGAAAATGCGACGATCAGCCAATTTTCGATCTAGGTATACTTCCATATTTCCTGTTCCCTTAAATTCCTCGAAAATAACATCGTCCATGCGAGATCCTGTTTCAACGAGAGCCGTTGAAAGAATGGTTAAACTTCCCCCTTCTTCAATATTTCTGGCTGCACCAAAAAAACGTTTGGGGCGCTGGAGAGCATTTGAATCCAATCCGCCAGATAATACACGACCACTGGACGGAATAATCGTGTTATAAGCGCGCGCTAAACGGGTAATAGAATCCAAAAGAATAATGACTTCTTTTTTCATTTCAACCAATCGTTTGGCCTTTTCAAGAACCATTTCCGCAACCTGAACGTGACGATCAGCAGGCTCATCGAAAGTGGATGAAATAACTTCCCCTTTAACTGAACGCTGCATGTCGGTTACTTCTTCAGGCCTTTCGTCAATCAAGAGCACAATTAAAACGGCTTCCGGGTAATTGGTTGTTATGGCATTGGCCATTTTTTGGAGGAAAATAGTTTTACCTGTTCGAGGAGGAGCAACAATGATTCCTCTTTGCCCCATTCCAATCGGAGAGACCAAATCCAATACACGTGTATTTAAGTCTTCTTTTTTGGTTTCCAAGCGAATCCTGGTTTGAGCATAAAGAGGAGTTAAGTTGTCAAACAAAGGTCGATGCCTCAAATTTTCAACCACTTCCGAATTCACATGTCGAACTTGAAGAAGGGCAAAAAACCGTTCCTGATCTTTAGGCGGACGAACCTGACCTTGAATGGTATCTCCTTTTCGAAGACCAAACTTTTTAATTTGAGAAGGAGAAACGTAAATATCATCAGGACCGGGCAAATAGTTATATTCAGGAGATCTTAAAAAACCAAATCCATCTGGAAGAATTTCAAGAACACCAGTACCTAAAATAACACCTGAGTCTTTCGATCTGGCTTCTAATATTCGAGCAATAAGTGCTTGTTTTCTTAACCCTGTTACATTGTCAATTTTGGCATCTTGAGCAACTTTAACTAAATCTCCCATATGCATTTTGGTTAAAGCCCCCGCATCCAAATGATTTTTAGAATCAGCAGTGGTGAGCGTTGTTGAGTTGGGAGGGACCTGAACCACAGGAGGAAGTGGCGGCGATGAAGGCACCGGCGTCACAGGTGAAATAGGCGCTCCTTGTTGCGGTTTGTCATTTGATGTTTTAGGGTCTTGCTGCGAATCCATGAATCCTCCTTAAGGATGTTGAGCGATGATATTCCAGATTTTACTAACCTGGTTTTGTGTTTCTCGGACGGATCCTCCGTTCCGAATAACAAAATCTGCTTTTTTAACTTTTTGTGCCAAAGGCCACTGCGCTTTCATTCGTGATTTTATGTCAGCCATGGCCATTCCTCTTTTTTGAAGTCTCTTTATTCTAACAACCATGGGTGAATCAACAACAATGACCTTATCCAAATATCGATCCCACTTTGATTCATAAAGAAGCGGAATATCAAGAATAGCGATATCGCCCCGATGAGAATGAAGTTGGCTAAACAACTCTTTCTTCACTAATGGATGAAGGATTTTTTCTAATGTTTTTTTCATTTTTAAAGATGAAAACACTTTTTTTGCCATTACACTTTTATTTAACTTACCATTCAAAAAAACATCAGAACCAAATTTATTCCTAATTTTTTTTAAAACATGTGTATCTTCTAACAAACCGGAAACAATGACATCTGAATCACTCGTAAATACTTTTTTCTTATTAAACATTTTAAGAACCGTTGATTTACCAGAACCAATTCCCCCGGTTAAACCAATCACCACGCGCCAATTTTTATTTTTTCTTCTTGGCATATTCCCGCATTAATTCGTGTTCTTTTTTGGTGAGACTATCAATACCTTGACGAGAAATTTTCTCAAGAATTATATCGACTTGCTCTTTAAGACTTTCATTTGAATCTGGATGAATAACATGAAACGTTGGAGATTTTTTCCCAAAAGGACGCTTTGACAACCAAGTTGGAAGCGCCCCCCTCCATTCAGGAGCTTTAATTAACAAAAGCCCCATCAGCATCCCCCCTAAATGGGCTATATGAGCAATATGAGAGCCACCAGAACCCATAGACAACACCAAAGACAAAACAGCGATAAACAACACAGCTTGTAATGCCTTCACGGGGAAGAAGAAAAACAAATAAATATGAATATCAGGAAAAAGTAGTCCAAAGGCCATTAATAATCCATAAATCGCACCAGAGGCTCCCACGACAGTTTGATAAGGGGCAATAAAAAACTGACAAAGCGCCGCACCAAAAGAACATAAAAAATAAAACCGTAAAAATTTGGGGGTCCCCCACAAAGACTCCAAATGAGGACCAATCATCCATAAAGCCAAAACATTAAAAAACAAATGCCACCCGCTACCATGCACAAAACTATAAGTAAATACCTGCCAAACTTTATAATTCCTAAATATTTCTATTGGCGTAAGTGCAAGATGAGAAAGAAAACCTGTGGGTAAAAAATATTGTGAAAAATAAATTGCCACATAGGCAATTACCAGAGATTTTATGCCCCTGGTCAGCTGATCAAATGGTGTAATTCCGCCGAACATTACGCACCCACCTTTATTTTTTCCATATCATTCCAATTTTTTCCTATCTTGATATCTACCAACAAAGGGACTTTTAGTTTAAAGGCATTTTCCATTTCCGACTTAATCAAAGGTAAAATTTCTTTCATCTCATTTTCCGGCACTTCAAAAACCAATTCGTCATGAACTTGTAAAAGCATCTTTGATTTAAATTTTTTGAGTTTCATCAGTTTTTCCATGGAAATCATAGCGAACTTAATAATATCAGCAGATGTCCCCTGAATAGGTGTATTCATGGCTGTTCTTTCTGCAAAACCTCTGGCCATGGCATTGGAAGCTTTAATGTCGGGAATATTTCTTTTTCGACCTGCTAAAGTTAAAACAAAACCATGCTCTCGAGCGGATTCTAACGTCTTTTCAATCCAAGTTTTCACACCGGCATATTTCTCAAAATACTTCTTAATAAACTCTTTCGCCGTTTCCATGGGAATGCCTAAACTTTGCGACAACGCATATGCCTGCTGACCATAAACAATTCCAAAATTAATTGCTTTGGCGTTTCGACGCATTTCAGTTGTCACATCTTTTTTATCAACCCCAAAAACCTCAGCGGCGGTGGCCAAATGGATATCTCCTCCTTCATGAAATGTTTTCACTAAAACAGGATCATCGGACATGTGCGCAAGTGCTCTTAAATCTATTTGCGAATAATCTGCTGAAACCAAGAGGCAACCTTCTTCGGCAATAAAAGAGCGTCTAATTTCACGGCCTTTATCAGATTTAATCGGAATATTTTGCAAATTGGGATTACTAGAGCTCAGTCGACCCGTAATTGTCCCTGTTTGATGAAAAGTGGTATGAACCCGCTGCGTTTTCTCTTCAACTAATTCCAACAAAGAATCCACATAAGTAGAGGTTAGTTTCGCTAATTCACGGTAAGAAATAATTTTCTGACATATCGCGTGCTTTTCAGATAGTTTTTGAAGCACTTCTTCATCCGTGGAATACCCCGTTTTTGTTTTTTTAATAACAGGTAATTGTAACTTTTCAAACAATATCCGAGATAGTTGTTTTGGCGAATTCAAGGTGAATTGTTCACCAGCCAATTCAAAAATTTCCTTCTCTAAGCCTTTGCTGTCATCTGAAAATTTTTTCTTCAAATGACGTAGATGTTCGGTATCAATTTTAATGCCCGCTTGTTCCATTAATTGAATAACGCCCACCAAAGGCATCTCCAATTGAGAGAATAGATTAACCGCATTTTCCTTCTTTAAACCTTCTTGCAAAAAATCAACCAACCGAATAACCACTTCAGAATCAGCAGCAGCATACATCGCAGCCTGATCTATGGAAACCTCTGAAAATGATGTGTTTTTGGGCATAATCTCATCTATCTTAGTCATTTTTTCTGATAGATAATCAGCGGCCAAATCTTTAAGGCCATAACTATTTCTTGAAGGGTCAACACAATAGGCAGCAACCATTGAATCAAACATTTCACCCTGAACAGTAATCCCAAAGCGAGCCAAAATGGTGTTATCAAACTTCATATTTTGAGCACATTTTTTAATAGCAGGGTTTTCTAAAAAAGGCTTAAGAAGAGAAATAACCCGCTTAAAGTCTAACTGGGCCGGCATACCCATATAATGATGCCCAACAGGAATATACCACCCCTCATTGGCATGAACCGCCAGTGAAATTCCAACGATATTGCAACTAAGTTTATTGAGACCATCTGTTTCTAAGTCATAAGAAATAAGCCTGGTTGAATCCAGCTTTTCTAATAACGCTTTGAATTCAATTTCAGTTAAAACAACATGGACTTTTCTATTTGAATTAAAATTCAATTCTTTCTGAGGAAGGACATTTTGAACCCCAAAAATATCCCCTTTAAATTCAAAACGATTTAACAACTGCTCAAAAGCGGCCGAAGGGGGTTTCAACCTTAAAACACTCTCATCCATATCCAAGGGGACATCATCACGCAACAAGACAAGACGCCTGTTTTTGAAAACATTTTCTTTGTTGGCAATTAACTTTTCTTTTAAATTCCCTAGAGAGCCATTCATTGTTTCATATAAATTCTCTAAATTTCCATATTGAGCGATTAACTTCGAAGCTGTTTTATCACCCACCCCGGGGACGCCGATAACATTATCAACCTTATCTCCCATCAATGAAAAATAATCCACCAATTGAGACGACTCAATTCCAAAACGCTCTTTCACTTTTTCGAGATTGTATTCAACGCGTTTCATTTCATCTCTAACAAAAATATTTTTTGATACCAACTGGAGCGTATCTTTATCTCCACTAAAGATAATAACCTGCCAACCTAACTTTTCAGCTTGATGCGCCAATGTTGCAATAACATCATCTGCTTCAAAACCTTCTTTCTTTAAACAGGGGAGTCCCCATTCCTTGGTAAACTCTTCGGCTAAAGGCAATTGGAACAATAAAGCTTGGTCAATCTCTTGCCTTGTTCCCTTATATTCTTTGTATTCATCATGCCTAAACGTAGGTTTTGGCGTATCGAAACAAACCCCAACAAAATCAGGTTTATCTTCCTTTAATACTTTTGCCAACATTCGGGAAAAACCGTAAATGGCATTGACCGGTTCGCCCTTCGAATTGTTTAAAGGAGGGATAGCGTGAAACGCCCTATGGATATAGTTGCTGGCATCAAATAAGCAGATTTTAGGCATAAATTTTTGGATTTTTAAAAAAGGAAGGAGTTTGAGGATAATTAACTTTTAAGTAACCGATCAATCTCCTTACGCCATATAACAGGCATTAAAGGGCTATAACCCGCCCACTCTCTTTCTATGTAACCATCTTTGTTAATAATAAAAAAACCGGGAATGGAACTGAGACCAAAATCGTTGGGAACGTTAGATTCTCCTACCAAAGCAACTCTATTTTTATATTTTCCACGTCTCAAAAATTCAACAACATCTTCTCTATTTTCATCTAAACTCAAACTAAGGATTTCTACTTTTTTCCCTTCATAATCATCATGTAATTTAGAAACTTCTGGCATTGATCTCACGCACGGGGGGCACCACGTCGCCCAAAAATCGATGAAGACTACTTTCCCCTTAGAATTGACCAAAGATACTGATTTCCCATTCATATCGGTAAATTGAAAACCAGGAGCCTTTCGAACTTGAGTCGCTCCCATCATGGCTTCATATTGAGAACTATTGGTTTGCGAGCGACATCCAGCTGAAAAACAGCAGGAAAAAAGAAAAACAAGAGTAAAACGTCGGATCGAGTTCAATCTATACGAATGGATTTAAGATAACCTATCTATTATTGCTTTAATTTCTGGCTTTGGTCGAACACCTGTTAACTGCTCAACTAATTTTCCATCCTTAAAAAATAAAAGCGCTGGAATGGCCGAGATCTGATACTTAGTAGGAACATCAGGGTTTTCATCGGTATTCAACTTACATATTTTTGCCTTTCCGGCGTACTCAGTGGCAAGCTCGGCAATCATAGGAGACAACATTCGGCAGGGACCGCACCAGGGTGCCCAAAAATCAACTAAAACTGCACCCGAAGCCTGCAGAACTTCTTTATCAAAATTTGCGTCTGTTAATTGGATTTCATTCATGGATGGACCTTTTTTTCGTCGAAGTGGAAGAATAATAATATAAGACCCTAAATGTGTCAATGATTCAATGAAATTATTTTTCTTTATTTTTTAGCTCAGCGCGCAAGTTTTCCCAAGATTCTCGTCCCCGTTCCCAAAGTTCACGCCATTCTGTCTTCTCTCTTTCCCACCCACATTTCAAATTGTCAATTTCTCGCTCAAGAATCTTAATTTTTTGTTGAGATAATTGAAACTCTTTATTCAAATAATCAATTTGATGATCTTTGGCTTGAACATCACTTTTTTCTTTATCAAGATTTTTTTTGAGGTTAATAATTTCTTGTTTAAACTCATTTTCCATAAAAATTCGACGCTCAACTTCAGCCTTTAGAACATCGATTTTTAATTGAAAGGACTTTATGTCCTCATCTTTTGTTT
>JBJXGI010000080.1:0-5262 GCA_046153645.1 Elusimicrobiota bacterium
TGGAAGGTGATGCCTCTGACATGTTAATTGCTCAAAACCCCTTATTCACCGGAGCGCAATTTGAAACTTTTTCACCCCATAAAACTTTTTCTATTCAAAATGTGGAGGGGGAACAATTCATTTACGCACTGTTTAAAACAGATCATGGGAATTTTTCAGAAGTTGTGGTAGCAACAATCAATTATCAAAATATTCCACCCACAGCACGTGTTCATTTAGGTCAAAATAACGCTCTTCCCATTGGAATGGGAGAAAAACCTCTCACACTCACTGTTTCAGAAACTTTACTTCAAACCCCGTCTTTATCATGGAAGGCTTTTAATAGCAATATCGATCATATTGTGGCGTTATCTTCGGGTTCTGTTCCTCATCAATATATTGGAAAGTTATCGATTTCAAGTTCAACCCCTGAAGGAGAAGCTTCATTTTATTTTTCTGCTATTGATATTTCCGGAACCACAGGAACGGTTATCACTCAAGGAACCACTTTTCAAATTGATGTAACGCCTCCACTAGCGCCCATTATCCAAATAGCCGCACCTCAAATATCGGGAAAAGCATTTCTCAAATGGTTAGCACCGGTCAATGAACCGCAGCCTCTTTATAGGGTATCAAGATCTCTTTTTTCTGGCTTTAACCCAGAAGATGGGGAAATAAGAACATCTTCTACCTCATCAACAGAATTTTTAGATGAAAGTACTTTTATTGACACCACTTTTTATTACCGTGTTCAAGCCATCGATTTAGCCAGCAACCTTGGGGTCCCTTCTGAAGAAGCGTCCATTCACATCGACGGAATCCCTCCAAACCCGGTTGCTGGCTTACATATTCAATATGAGGCGGGTGCCTCAAGTTTCACTGTGAGTTGGAATACCCCTGAGGGTGAGGTTCCTGCTTTTTACCAGGTTTATCGTGCGATGGCCTCAACACCATCTTTATCTATCAATAATTTAATTGCAACAACTTCATCCAACAGTCTTTTTCAAGCTCCTACTCAAGTGGGGCGTTATTATTACCGCGTATTGGCTTTAGATTCTGTGGGAAATGTTTCCACACCAAGTCAAGTGGCTAACGTGTTATTTGACAACGTCCAACCAGAAGTTCAATCTGTCAATTTCAGTCGCCTAAGTCCTTTTCAAACAGGTTTATTGAATCTGTCCATTACAATCAATAAACCAATGAATAACAATATTCCCTTGAACGTTGTTTTTAAAATCGATAACGCTTCTTTTACAATTCCTATCGCGATGACCTCTTATATTGGTGCCGTATGGTCGGGATCAATCAATATATCAACGGATATTCCAGAAACAACGGGCAAATTGTTCATTCAAGGCGGCAGTGACATTTTTGGTTCACAGGTCACAAATTTCACTCAAAATATTGCTTTTGATTTTACTCAACCGCTAGCACCTCATCATTTATCATTAACGCACATGAATAATGGGTCCGACCTTCATTTGAATTGGGAAGCGGTTTCGGATGCAGTTTCATATCAAATATTTAGAGCCACCCACCCGGCGTCGCTCTCTTCAAACTTACTCACTCAATTAAATCAGCTCAGTTTGACTGACGTGTTACCATCATTTCCTTCCCATCAAATATTTTACGCAGTCAAAGCTGTTGATTCCGCTGGTAACAGCAGCGATTTTTCTATAACCCAATCCACAAAAGTTCCGTTGGTTCCATTTTTAACCTCTCATTCGAGTTTCACTCTTGTTACCACTTCACTTGTGCCAATAAAAGGGCGTTCTCACGCGGGCGCTTTTGTATTTGCAGTGTCAACTCAAGGTTTTAGCTTGGGCTCGGGAGTGACGGGGAATGACAATCAATTTTCTTTTCATATTAATTTGCTGCCCGGAATTCAGGAGGTTCAACTGTACGCGAATTCATCTGTCAGTAAAAGTGAATTAAGTCGTTCCCATGTTTTTCATTTTATTCCACCACCCACAACCGTAGCAAAACCCAACATTGAACCTGGAGATACGACACTCAATATTAAATGGCCTCCCATTGAATCTGATTATATTGTTGGTTATTGGGTTTATCGAGATGGCTATAACAATCCCATTCATAAAACCAGAGTGCCTCAAAGTGCCCAGCCTCAATTTATTGACATCGGTCTTACCAACGCACGCAAGTATTTATATCGAGTATTAGCTGAAGATATCAATGGCCAGCGTGGCGCGTTGTCCCAAGTGTCGGAAGGAACTCCTGTGGCCACATCAGGATGGTCCACCAGTGAATAACAAGGAGTCGTTTATGTTTTTCAAAAAATGTTTATCATTTATTTTCATTTTAAATGTTACTGCTTCTGTTTACCCACAATCGCCTACTGAAACACTCAATAAGCTAGAAACAGCTTTACAAAGTATCAAAAATTCAAAAGGCATCGAAATTGGGTACATCAGCAATTATATTCGCGAACTGGGGGAGGAAAGCCTTCCCATTTTAAAGAGACATGCCTTTAGTTCAAACCTAGAAGCCAGACGGGCCGTTTATTCTTCGCTTAATACGTTGCGTCCTTCTTGTGAAGCGGTGCAAGACATTATTCCACAAGCGCTTTCAGATAATGATTTTGATATAAAAAATAGCGCGACCGTTTTTGTCGCTTATCGTCGCTGCGACTCTTATTTATCACAACTTCGGCAGATGGGAATACAGGAAACCAATCCGTGGTTATTAAGAAATATTATTACCGCCTTGGGCGAAATGGGATCAAGCTCAGATGTTTCGTTTTTAAACGCTTTACAAAACAACGCTCAACAATCAAACGATATCCGTTTGGCAGCAGCGGGCGCCTTGATGAGTCTTGGTCAAGACACCTACGATAAACAACTTATTCTCAATACATTAAATGACCCGGATTGGCAAAAAGCGCTACAGGCTTGTTATGTATTACGCGTCGCAAAAGACGACTCATTTAAAACCGTCCTTGAAAATGCCGCTCAAAGAGGGGGCGATTTGGCCGACGAAGCCAGCATTTCTCTTGCCGCCATGAACTACAATCAAAAATCTTCTTTTGAAAAGACAAACTATTTATTTCAACAATTAGAAACCGGTGCCTTCCCCGTCAAAAACTGGGCCACCTTTCAACTATTAAATAAACATGATTCATCTGACGTGGTTAACCGCCTAAAACAAATGGCCAAATCCCCCAATAACACCGCCGCCTACGTCATAACAAGCCGCCTCATTGAATTCAAAAAAATGAAACCAGAAGAGGTAGATGTCTCCCTGTACGGAGGTCATTAAAAATGAACACCCCCTCTCCATCAAACCCCTCAAAAAATAAACCGCGCAAATCCCCTCTCCCAACGGGAGAGGGTTAGGGTGAGGGGAGGAAATACGATGAAGTCATTTTTTAAAGTAATTATAATTTTGTTTTTTGTTGGATTTGTTGTGCTAACTCTTATTATGCACATAAATACAATGTCCCAAATTATTGTCTACACGCCTAAATATGAGATTACTTTTCTTGACTCAGCAACCAAAACACCAATTCAAGGAGTCTTTGTTAAAACAGCTTGGGACAAACAAGTTATCTCACTAGATTATTCACTTAAAACAGTAAGGGAGAAAAGTTTAATTTCAAACTCCAACGGCATTGTTATTATTCCTCGAACTATTTCATGTTATTTTATTTCCAGATTTCATACGCATTGGTTTGAAAGCCTTCACCCCTATTACATTCGAGAAAGCGCTATCTTAATGGGAGAAAAAGGAAGTTTCACCAGAAAAATAGATCCAGATATTATTTTTGATAAAAATAAAATTACTGTTTATTTAACTTCGCTAGAAGAGAAATTTAAAAGCTTAAATTGCAAAATCTACAGAGGTACTGAGGGTATCTTTGAAGACAATTGTTATGAAGAAAAAAGATACACGTTAACAGGAGATATAGAAAATTCTTTTGATTACTTCCGATTAGTGGATAAAAATTTTAAAAACAATACTAATTCCATTTCATATTCTGAAGCAAAACATAAATGGAATTATTTAATTGACAAAACATATTCCAAAAGTCAAATAAAACCTCCTAAACCATACGAGAATTACGACCCATTAAAACCATATGAAAATTATAAGCCATAAATTATTTTTTATATCCATCATATTAATTCTAAGAGATACTTCAATATGGTCATACGATAATGATTTTACTCATCCCATTGTCTCTGAATCAAGTGCAGATTACTTAAAAAATAAATACAAAAATGAAGGGAAGTATCAAACTTCTGAGCAATTAATTAAAAATATTGCTCAAGGCTCCCACGATGAAGACGGGAAAAACCTGGCTGAGGAAATTGCTTTTCTTCCTGTTCGAGAACACTTTTATAATCCAATCACCCATTTAGGCCTGAATGTCTATGGTCATATTTTTAATACTGCTTTAACTAAAGCAATAAATGTAATGAAAGAAAGTATTGAATTAAAAATGAACGCAGAAACTCCTATTGAACTGGGCAATGCTTATAATTTACTTGGAAGAGTGTTACACTTAACAATTCAGGACATGGCACAACCGCAACATGTACATGATGACCCACACACCATTACTTTGGTGGGTGATGGATCCACTATTGAGCTAGAAGCAGAACACAGAGTAAAAGACAATATAAACATTTCAATTTTTGAAAAATCCGATGTCGAAATTCCGAATATATTTAGTCTTGGAAGCATTACAACAAAAATGGCCTTAACCTCTTATAATATTTCCTCTTTTAAAGGAAATATTTCACCTTTAAACAATAAAATTCTTGAGATCAAAATGCCGGACAATAAAATTATCCAAGCAAAATTTATTCCTAGAAAGATGCTCACCGGAGGGGCTGAGGTTTCATGTCATTGGGAAATTAAAGGAAAAAGAAAACATACATTAACTTACTTCCCAAGTATTACTGGCGATGGGGGGATTATTGGAATAGTAAATAAACAAAACTGGTGGAAAATCCCCGAAGGGACAGATACTTACTATTTTGATTTACAAGCAGATTTAAATGCTGAACTTTATGTTAAAGATAAAACTTTAGAGAATTATTTCATAGACAATCTCATCCCAACCGCCATCGCCTACGGCGCTGGTGTGATCAAGTTTTTTGAAGATATTACAAACCCACCCCCCACACTTCAGCGAATAGAAATAGCAGATGACCTTAATAACCCCGTCTACATTATGAATGTCATTCCCACTGGGGTGGGGGAAAAGGGGCGGAAAAGACAATCTTCTTTTAAGGATGATCTTAAGTTTGCGACAACCTA
>JBJXGI010000085.1:0-2595 GCA_046153645.1 Elusimicrobiota bacterium
TAAAGCTGCCCTAGTTTTTCTTTGATGTCTTCATAACGTTCGTTGTGCCAGGGGTCGAATAAGAATTTGAATGTTAGGTAAGCGGTGGGGATCCCAATCAAAATCAAGCTGATGAGTCCGTTTACGAATAATGTACCAACGCTCGGTGGCCCCAATATTCCCCATGCACTTAAAATTAAGGTTCCCAGTAACGTGGTCAGAGTGGCCATCAATGGAATAATTTGTTCCACCACCGAGTCTCTCCGCCATTGACCGGAGTGGGAGGCAGTGGGTGATAGGGCCCCTTCATTTTCATTTATTAGCAAAATAATTCCAAGGGATTTAAGTTCGTTTAAGGCATTTCTTTTGTTTTTAGCGTTATTTATGACGTCTTGAGTTAAACGAACAATAATAGAAATGGTGTCTTTTTGGTTTTTGCTCTCAAGTTCTGTGAATTGTTGAATTGCTAATTTAATGAGAGCATACCCTTCTGCTTCAATCTTGAGCCCAAACTGATGTTTTATTCTTAAAAGTCGAATGGCACCAGACATGGTAAAGTTTTTACCATCTCCGCCTATGCCAGCAATACCATCTAACAAATCTCCTATCGCTTCCTGGTGTCCATATAACTGACCAGAAAAATCAATTCCCATTCTGAGCAATGACGGCCCAGTTGAACCAGATTGAAATGTATTTTCACCGCTTATATAAATTCTTTTGGCTAAAGCAACCTCTCCGTTCTGACTGAGTAATTTATTGGGGCCTGCATATTGAATGGAGATGCCATAGAGTTTGATTTCTTTCCCATTTGTAAAATCGTCCACAGTATAATGAGTTCCGAATTCAGAATTTATAGCTTTTGCTAATTTAGCAAGAATTTTTCTTGACGCATTCTGAGTTTCATTTGATGATGCTGTGACAGTCGGCTGAATATATGTAGATTCTTTTGAAAGGTGAACGGTAAAATCAATATCTTTTGGCGTTTTTTTACCTTTCGACATAATAATGTCTCTAACTGCGCCACCAATGACAATTATGTTTTCTAGATCATATTTTTCTAGAAACGTCATGAATTTTTTCAACGGATTTTCATCTTCTAGTAATAAACCAAGATCAATTTTTCCATTGGTAAAAACATCAATCGAAAAAGGAGTCTTCTTCCCTTTTTCTCGGGCTTTTAAGATCTGAAGTCGAATGTAAAACTTTTGCAGATGAAGCAAGTGTTTTTGAATTTCTAGAAGTGCTTTAAATTCATCCTCATAGACTGCCGCATTCATTACGACTACTTGCATAAAATGAATATCACTAAGAGGCTTAACGCGAGTATCTGAAGAAGGCATTTTGTTTATTTCATTTTGAGCTTTACCCAGTCTACTTCTCCATTCCTTAATAGAACCGGAAAGTGTTTTCATGAAAAATTCAAATTCTTTTTTATTTAAATCTAAAAAAAATGAATCCGAAAGGTTTTCGAATAAAAGGACAGGCCCCATATACTGACGTACTTCAGCGGGATTTAATTCATTTAAAATAGTTAAGACTAATTTTTTTCTATCTTTAGTGCTTGTTTCAAACAACAATTTGAGTAATTTTATCTTTGCAGTTGCCGTGTTTAATCCTATGAACAATGAATGAATAATAATGTCATCTTCTAAATCCGTTAAATTGAAACGATCGATAAGAGATAAAATTTCAGACAAGTTACTGCCATAAATATCATGGTTTAAATATTGACCTGCCATTTCCCCCCATAATTCTAATTCTGTTGGTTCTAATGTTTTTTCAGGTTCAATAGGACTATCGTATAGCGGCGTGCCATCTTCCGGGTCAAAAAGTGGCCCACTAAATTCTTTTTTTTGTTTTAGACCAGAAAGCGCTTTTAAGTTTTCTGTATTTTTTTCTCGAAACCATTTAGAGATTAAGGCAACTCGGCTCTCCGCTTTATTTTTAAATTCATCAAGCTCAGTATTTTTATTTTCTTTCGATTTAGACGCCGGTACCGAATCCTTCAAAATCCAATTAATCTTTAAATGTTCGAGAATTCCAAGCACTTGAGAAATAACAAGCGCGATAAGAATTCCGTAATTATTGTGAATCAAAAGAGCGTTGGCGATCACAAATGAAACCAATGTTGTGCCGGTAAAGATGGAATAGAGCTTAAAGAGATGTTGGGTATAGAGTTTGCGAGTGGGTTCGGTGTTATAAAATGTCCCTAGTTTTTCTTTGATGTCTTCATAACGTTCGTTGTGCCAGGGGTCGAATAAGAACTTATAGGCAAGGTAAGCGGTCGGAATTCCAATCAAAATCAAGCTGATGAGTCCGTTTACGAATAATGTACCAGCACTCGGTGGCCCCAATATTCCCCACGCACTTAAAATTAAGGTTCCCAGTAACGTGGTCAGAGTGGCCATCAATGGAATAATTTGTTCTACCACCGAGTCTCTCCGCCATTGACCGGAGTGGGAGGCGGTGAGAGGATCAGAGTCATCTGACCTATCTCTTTCAATACCTATTTTGCCAAAAATCTCATCATTTAATGATTTTCGATGTTTCTCAATTTTTTCTCTTGCTTGTGTTGAGTCATCGATATCAAGTTCTGCGACAACTTCGTTTATTTCT
>JBJXGI010000094.1:0-5752 GCA_046153645.1 Elusimicrobiota bacterium
CGCTGGATAAGTAAATTTTCTTGGCCCCACCAGCCCTGAAATAATAAATTCGACTGTGTTCTAAAAATCGGTCGACAATGCTGAGGACTCGGATGTTTTCACTCATCCCTTTAACGCCTGGTTTCAAACAGCAAATCCCTCTGACAATCAGCTCAATTTTTACACCTGTATTGGACGCTTCGTAAAGTGCGTCAATGACTTTGGAATCAACCAGTGAATTCATCTTAGCAATGATATGGCCTTTGCCACCCATTTTTTGGATCATTGTTTCTTCTTTTATTAGTTTGATAAACCCCGAATGAAGATTGATGGGGGCCATGAGCAATTCTTTTGGTGTTGAAACCTTCTTTCGTTTAACCATCGCATTAAATTGATGAAGAGTTTCACTTGCGAGTCCAGGGTCAATGGTCATTAAGCTTAAATCGGTGTATTGTTTGGCTGTTCCGGGGTGATAATTGCCAGTTCCTAAATGAAGATAAGAGATACTTTGATTATTTTCTGTCCGCAATACTTGCGTCAATTTGCAATGAACTTTATATCCTCCGAGTGGGCGAATTATTTTAACTCCGGCTTGTCTTAATTCTTCAGCCCATCTTAAATTATTCAATTCGTCAAACCGAGCTTTAATTTCAATATAAGCGGTTACTTTTTTTCCTCGTTTTACTCCTTCTTTGAGCGCTTCCATGATGGGAGACTCTTTACTTGTGCGATACATGGTGTGATAAATATGTGTTACTTTGGGATCACGAGAAGCTGCTAATAAAAACTGAACAACCACGTCAAAAGTATCATAGGGATGGTGAAGGAGGATATCTTGTTGGTGAATGACCTCAAAAATACTTCGTGACCTTTTAAAAATAGGAGGTAGAAGTGGCTTAATCGGCTGATATTTGAGTGAATGATAACCTTGAATGTTATAAATAGTTGCTAGCGTTCTTAAATCAAGTGGGAGATCGAATCTATATAATGCCGCTGAATCAAGACCCAAGGCAGTGGCAAGAAAAAGAGCTCCTTCAGAATAGTGAGGAGCGTCTACTTCCAGTCTTACCACTTTCGCTCTTGATCTACCACGAACCGCTTCAATAATTTGTTCTTCTAGCGTCTCTTCGTCATCAGGATGATATCTCAAGTCCGCGTCTCTAATGATTTTAAAAGGGAAGGCTTCTATCACTTCATATTGAGGAAATAACACCTTAGCGTGAGCACTGAGCCACCTTTCTAAAAGCGCAAATCGTAGTTTTCTCCCTTTAGGAGAAAGTCGTAACAGTCGAGAGCCTCGATCGTTGATTGTTATGATCGCATACTGTCTAGGAAACCGAACAAAAATATGAATTTTTTCTCTGGATAACGGGGGCGGTGGTTCAGTTGAATTTCTTAATATGAACTTGAGTTCTGGAAGAGAATTCCTTATTTCGCTATCAATTTCTGAAGATCTTGAGAATTCTGAATAAATTTTTATTCCTTCATTGTTTAATTGCGTAAATATATCTTGAATAATATTGGCTTGGCGATTTTTTTGACTTAAAACCAAATCCCGCACTTGAGCCAGTATTCTTCGTGGGGTAAACCCAGAACTCAGTCCTGTTTGACGAGAGAGTCTTGATTTTCGAATGAGTTCTGCAACTCTAACGCTAAAAAATTCATCTAAATTTGAACTCACAATACCTGCAAAACGAAGTCTTTCCAATGCGGGCACAGATGGATCTGCGGCCTCACTTAAAACGCGATCATTAAAAGCGAGCCAACTTAAATCACGGTGAAAATATTGACCAGAAGACACTTGCCCTGTTTGGAGAGAAGTGGGGATAGGGAATTCAGAATTGGTATTTAAGAATTGATTAAATGATTTCCATTCTGGTGGAGTTGCGGGTATATTTTTTTTTAGACGAGACATAAGGTTCCTTTGGTATGTCTGGTATTATATATTCTGCTGGCTTTGCTGCCCAGAGGATGTATTTTCCTTGTGGTTTTCTTTTGGTTTAGGCAGAATGCTTTTTCGTCGTTAAACGAGGATTATTTTAGGAGGATTGTTCATGTCATCAGTTCAAGATGTTACACGCGAGGATGTAAAAGAGTTCTATGGAAATGCTGGGCGAACTCCTCAGCCTGGACTTTGTTGTCCCACCATTTATACAAAAGATGACATTTCGCACATTCCTCAAGAAGTTATGGAAATTTCTTATGGTTGTGGTTCACCTGTTACTTTGGCGGAAGTTAAAGAAGGTGAAGTTTTTTTAGATCTAGGAAGCGGTGGTGGTGTTGATTGTTTTATTGCTTCCCGTAAGGTAGGTAAATCAGGTCGGGTAATTGGTGTAGACATGACGCCAGATATGATGCAGCGAGCAACTGCCAATACCGCAAAAGTCGCGAAGAATCTTGGTTATTACAATGTTGAATTTAGACATGGTTTTTTAGAGGATGTTCCCGTTGATGAAAAATTTGTCGATATAGTTACTTCTAATTGTGTGGTTAATTTGTCTAACGACAAGAAAAAAGTTTTTTCTGAAATTTGGAGAATTCTCAAAAACGGCGGACGATTTGTTATCTCTGATATTGTTGCTGAAAAGCCAGTTCCCATTGAAATGCAAAAAGACAAAATTCTTTGGGGTGAATGTATCTCGGGGGCATTAACCGAACAAGAATTTCAAGATTTTGCCAAAGAACAAGGTTTTTATGGTTTGCAGGTTTTGAAACGAGAATTCTATAAAGAAGCCAATGGTCATAATTTCTGGTCTGTAACTTTACGTGGCTGGAAGTTTGAAAAAAGTGATGTTTGTAATTATATTGGTCAATTCGCTACTTATCTTGGTCCTTATGCTACGGTTACTGATGACGAAGGCCATACTTATGAACGAAATATTCCATTTAAAATTTGTACAGATACAGCTAAAAAATTAAACAGTGCTCCTTATAAAGGATATTTTTTGCTTGCTGGCCCTGATGCTGAGGGTGGCAGTGCTTCCGATTGTTGCGCGCCTGCTTCAAATGGGAAAAGTAGCTGTTGTTAAATTTCTGCGATGGCCTTTCTTTCAACTTATGAGTGTGCCAAAGTATTAAAAGCGGTCGCAGAGCCAAATCGCTTACGTATACTTCGGTACCTCATAGGTCAAAAGAAAAATGTTTCTGAAATGGCTGAAGATTTAAAAATTTCTCAACCCACGGTATCTCATCATTTGGCTTTATTAAGACATTCTAAATTGGTTCAAGAAACCAAAGAAGGAAAACAAGTTTTCTACGAAATTTGCCCCGCCTTATCTCAAACCTTATCTAAGGAACTCGAGAAAATTGATTTAGGTTGCTGTTCAATAGAATTACATAGGGAATAATTTTTTTGCTTTTTATATGTACATATCTACATATTTAATATCATTCCCAGAAATTTTATTGAGGAATTTTAGATGCGCAAAAAAATAACAATAATGTTGGCGATTATTTTCATGTTGTCTCCCGTTATATTTTCTTTTTCTGCAAAAGAAAAAATAACTATCACCGGGTCTAGTACAGTTGCGCCGCTGATGGTAGAAATAGGAAAGCGCTTTGAATCTTTCAATAAAGATGTCAGGGTTGATGTTCAATCAGGCGGTTCTTCCCGTGGAATGAATGATGTTCGCCAAAGTTTGGCTGATATCGGAATGGTTTCTCGAGCGCTTAAATCGCAAGAGAATGATTTAATTCCTTTTCCTGTTGCGTTAGATGGAGTTTGTGTTATTTTAAATACGGCCAACCCTGTTACCACTCTCTCTGATGAGCAGATTGTTAAAATCTATACAGGTGAAATCAAAAATTGGAAAGAAGTAGGTGGAAAAAATGTACCCATTACGGTTGTTAACAAAGCCGAAGGGCGATCCACCTTAGAGTTGTTTTGTCATTACTATAAATTAGACAATAAGAATATTAAAGCACAGGTTGTTATTGGGGAAAATGAGCAAGGAATTAAGATGGTCGCAGGCAATCCCCATGCTATTGGTTATGTTTCAATTGGTGCGGCGGAATATAACGCAGAACATAACATTCCTATTAAATTGTTATCAGTCGGTGGCGTCAAAGCTTCGCTTGAGAGCGTAAAAAATAAAACTTTCCCTATTTCAAGGCCTCTTAATTTGATTGTTAAATCCCAGCCACAAGGGCTCGTTAAAGCCTTTATTGAATTTGCGCAATCCCAAAACGTTCATGACATTATTCAAGAGCTCTACTTCGTCCCATTATCGAAGTGATTTTATATTAGGCTTCTTTTTAAAAGGAGCTGCCTGTATTTCGGGTGTCATTATTTTTATTATTTCTTGGTATTTAATAAAAGAATCGATTCCTGTTTTAAAAGCCGTTTCTTTTCTTCGTTTTTTTACTGATTCCGGATGGTTTCCCACTGAAGGTTTATTCAATACAATTCCTATGCTCACAGGGACTTTATTGGCCACGATGTTATCTGTTCTCATTGCCACACCTTTGGGTATTGCTTCGGCTCTTTTTTGTCATTACTACGCGCCAAAGCCCATTTCAAAAATATATCGGTCTATCTTAGAAGTCATGGCCGGTATTCCTTCTGTGGTTTATGGTTTTTGGGGACTGGTTGTTTTGGTCCCAATTATTGGAAGTATAAGGCCGCCGGGATCCAGTTTATTGGCAGGTTCTCTTATCCTTGTTGTTATGATTTTGCCCACCCTGGCACTCATGTTAGATGGAACCTTGAGTCATATTCCAACTCAATATATACAAGGGGCTGCTTCACTTGGGCTTTCTCGCTGGGGAATGATTCGTCATGTTATTCTCCCTGCTTCTAAATCAGGAATGATCACTGGTGTTATTTTACAAACAGGCCGTGCCATTGGTGAAACCATGGCGATTCTCATGGTTTGTGGAAACGTGGTTCAAAACCCCAAAAGTATTTTTGATCCCATTCGCACGTTAACATCAAATATTGCTCTTGAAATGGCTTATGCTTCAGGTTCGCATCGATCTGCTTTATTTGTCAGTGGGCTTATTCTTATGGGACTGATTGTGTTATTGGTTGGTGCCGCTGAAATTATTAGTCACGAACACATTTATGAAGAGAAATAGAGAGTTTATTGCGACGTTTTTTATTTGGTTGGTGCCTATTCTTATGACGGCTTTTTTTATTTGGCTTATGTTTGATGTGGTGAAATTTGGGCTCAAAGATTGGAATTGGTCTTTTTTATTTGAAGAGTCAATAAGTGCTGGCCGCAAAGGAGGAATTGGTCCTATTCTTGTGTCGACTGGTTTAATTTTAGGGGTGTGTTTATTGGTTACTGTTCCCATTGGAATGGGAACGGCTATTTTATTGGCACAATATTCTCTCCAAAATGTATTTTTAACCAAATGGACCCGACGAAGTTTGGATGTGTTATCTGGTGTTCCCTCTATTGTATTTGGATTATTTGGGAATGCTTTTTTTTGCAAAACCTTGGGCCTTGGTTTTTCCATTTTATCAGGAGGGCTTACCTTGGCTTGCATGGCACTTCCTCTGATGATTCGTTCAACCGAGGAAGGTTTTAGATCTATACCCTCTGAATATAAGATGGGTATTGAAGCACTTGGCTTTTCTAAATGGACTGGTATTCGAAAAATTCTTTTGCCTTTGGCTGTTCCTGGTTTGGTGGTGGGTCTTGTGTTGGGCATTGGTCTTAGAGCCAGATTCGCAGCCTTGCGGAACATTTGCCCTAGCGTTTCGTCAACACACAAAAAATCGAGAGATTCTCAGATGCCGCTTGATCCTGGTTCCACGATGGTCGACGAG
>JBJXGI010000059.1:0-19832 GCA_046153645.1 Elusimicrobiota bacterium
AACATGTCAGAGGCATCACCTTCCACATGTAATTGAAGGTTAACCACCTGTGATGGTGTCACAGGCGCCTCTTCAATTTGAAGAGAAGGAAGGGTTAATTCATTGTTTTGGTTTCCCAGCCAAGGAATATAGTTTACTTTGTTGCTGACTAAGACACCTTGACCTTGGGGGTTGTACCAGCCATGGGTGTTGGTATCATCACTTAAATCGGCGGGGCCTGAAACATTATTCCAATCATTAAAACGCGCGTCAAAATTTTGGAGTGTGGTGTTCCGCACACCGTGCGTGGCTTGACCAAAATAACAATAACGAGCGCTGCTTGAAGAATGAAACGTTTCTAAATAAATACCATCATTAACAAACTGAAAACTGGTATTTTTTACCGTAAAACTTGAACTGGTCGCACTATAAATTGATTTATCGGCATACTGAAAAATAGCATTTGATATTTGGGACGGTTTAAAAAGTTTGATTCCGTTCCAATCGCCCTTTTGTGGAGTAACATTTCCTTCAGAGACATTACTGTTGCCACCAATTAAATCATCTTTATAAGAGGTAAAAATAACGGGGTTATTTTCATCTCCGTTAACGATTAATTCGCCATTGGCAAGAAAATGGCCTTTTAATTTCAGAATAACACCAGGGTTAATAGAGAGTTTTCCAGTTGCGGGAATAAAAAAATTATTCAAATAATAAGGCCAAACAATCGGTGACAACGTGGTCACACCAGTGGTTCCTGAATACATCAGTTCAATAGCATGAATACTATTGGTTGAAATTATCGTAGATGTTTCTAGGCCAGAAAGTTGAATGTTCCCCCCTATTCGAACGAGAGCCGAATTATTATTACCAAAAGAATTTCTTAAAATTAAAACGGTTCCCACTCCTGTTGCATCAATACTTCTGGCATTAGAAAGAAAGGTGTTATCTATTGACCGAATTCCGGCATTAACAATTTGCAAAGCAACGCCATTTTTCTGAAATAAAGAATTCGAAATGAGAATATCGTTATTCGGAACGGAATCTTCTTGGATAACGCCAGAATAGGAATTTTGATGAAAAGTGCAACTGCTGATGGTGACTGTTTTTCTGTTTTGAGAGGGTGGAAAATAAATTCCAATTTGTGAATTTGAAAAATTAGAATTTGAAATAAAAGAAGGTTCATTGCTATCAATTTTCACAGTTTGTTGGCTAAATCGAAAATAAGTGTTGTTAAAATTAATTTTTCCTGGGCTATTAACTGTGAGCCCGACCCAATTACCCAAAGAAGGTGATGCCAACGGCCCTTCATATATATTGGTGTCCCCTCCAATTGAATCGTCTTTATAAGAAGTGAAATAAATGGGGGCAGCCTGAGTTCCATTGGCTTCAAGACTTCCCAAAATATTCATAGATTGATTTAAAAAATATTTGACCACGGTTCCAGGCTGCAAAATTAAACGAGAGCCTGCGTTTAAACTAACGCCATTAATAAGATAAGGAAATTTCCACGAGGACCAGGTTTCATGAGAGGTTAAGGTTCCTGAAACAATGATTCCTTCAATTTTATTGGGAGAAAGAATGATAGAGGAATCAAAATCTTGAAAATGAACGGCAGGGTGAATGTATAACAAAAAACCTTGATTGTCCCCAAACCGATTTTGCGAAAGAAACGGATTTCCGCTTCCGCTGGAAATATTAATACAGAAGTTAGAATTTTGAGTAAAGGTGTTATCTGAAACTTCAGAAACATTGTTTTTAACAAGGAGCGCTTTTTGATTCAAGTGAAAACGATTATTTTTAATTTGAGCTGGCGCCACTGAATCACTTCCATTAATGCCAAGAATGTTATTTTGAATGGTACACCCTTCAATCAGCATGGATGAGGATCCAACATATCGAATGGCGGTATTTGATTTTTCAAAGGTACTGTTGCAAATATTTCCGTTGTTTCCTATGAGAAGAAGATAAGGCTCGCTCACATAAAAATTTGTTCCAGCACCATATCGCAAGAGAGCATTTTGAATAATAACATGATCTCCCCCTTGAATTCCTTTCCAGTCGCCGATGTTGGGTTGACTTGAGGGGTTATACCCTAAGTGAGTATTGCCTTTAACTGAATTATCATAGAGCGAAGTAAATATAACAGGTTCGCTTTCTGTTCCTAAAACATGAAATAAACCGCTGTTAATTATTTCACCAGAATCAGATAATTTAACAGCCACTCCTGGGTTTATGGTGAGACCTCCAGAGGGTTGGATGTTTAATCGACTTCTCATAATATAAGGGAAGTTTTTGACGTCTAGTGTCCAGGGTATAGTGAGAGAAAAAGTATTTATTATTTCAATACCATCAAGCCCTCCTGCGGAAAGAATGGTTGAGGTATCAAACTCACGCAACGAAACTCCAGGAACAATATTGGCCAAAGTTTTTGTATTAGAGGAAAATTTATTATTTGAAATTAACGGCGCTCCCTGAGAATAAATATAAATAGGTTGTTGATTTGAAATAAATTTATTATTTGATATTTCAGCGACTTGACCGCTGACATGAATACCAGCGATATTATTTTCAAACACATTCCCCCTAATAAGAGCTCCACCATTGGCGCTAAAGGCACCAGAGGTAATGGCCATACCATTAAAAGCAAAGGTGCTGTTTTGAATAACACAAGGCGTGATTGATTCCAATGATATTCCGGCTTTATTATTTTGAAAGGAGCACTTATTTATTGTCAGTAGCGCCGTTTGGGAACCTGAGTTTTCATGTTTGATATTAAGCGCCCCTCCCGTAAAATTAATTGAGGTGCCGCCGGCGTAGAAGAATTTACAATCGTCTAAAAGGGTCTCAGAAACTTTATTTTTTGATAGGTAAGTTATTCCGCCCCAATCTCCGGGTCGTGGTGTTAAACCAGTGGTTAAATCTTTAATAGAGGTAAACAAAACGCGCTGAGCCCTTAAAGCGCCGTTTTCAACGACAATGCCAGTCTCCTGTTGAAATTTAAGAATGATTCCAGAAGGAATGGTTAATACGGCGCCATTTTGGATACGAACAATATCATTAATAATACGGGGCGATGGAACAGCTGGCCAAGCGGTATCGGTAGAAATAATAATATCTGCGTAAAGGAGAGGACCGACTGAGAAGAAAAAGAAAGCCCCTCCAAAAACAAAACTTAAAAGTTTGCGCATACACCAACCTTAAATAAATTAAAGAGGCCGGATAGGCCCTTAGAGGGGAGCTGGAGCTTATAATATGTATGTGAAAGGCGTCAAATAAAATTAAAAATTTTTCAGGTAAGTACGAATGTGGTTTGAAAAAATAACAAAATCTTTTAATTGTGTGGTTAACACTTTGTGAACTATGAGTTTTTGATGGACAGTTTTTTTGTCTAACTTTTTAGTCATTTATTTGGAGTCCCAGTGTACTGACATGAGTCGTTCGATATCAGGAAAACGATTCATTGTATCGGCCTGAAAACAAACACGATCCCATTCATTCCTAGAATATAGAAGTTTTCCGGTTGAAATAACTTGATGTCTAAGAAAAATGGAAGCTTGATTTAAAATAACCAAATCAACATTTTGATTTTTTAAGAATTTTATCAGTTCAGTTATTAACTGAGATTTATAACCATAAGGTATTTTTTTAAGTAAGGCTTTTGAGTCAACCAAAACGGCGATATCAATGTCACTCATTTTATTTGAATTTCCATTGGCATAAGATCCAAATAAATAGGCAGCTCTAATCTCTTTTTTGTTTCTGAAAAACCTTTTTAAGGCGCTAAAATTTTTCATAGCCAAATTCTATAGAATTTGCCCAAATTGGCAAAGGGAATTAATTCAATATAAGTAATTATGAATATTTAAGACGCGTGGGGAGAGAGAATTTGCCGGCAAGGGCGTCATTGATTTGGACCAAGAGCTCGTTAAACATGATGGGTTTTTCTATCAATCCTTGGGCACCTGCCTGCTGGGTTTTGGTGAGGCTAGAGGGGTCGGCGTAGGCGGTTACAAACAAAACCGGGGTTTTTATGAACTGAGGGTTTTCTCTGAGTCTTTTACACATGGTAAACCCGTCCATATTGGGCAGCATAATATCGAGTACAAATAAATCAGGTTTTTCAGTTTTGAGACGTTCTAAGGCTGATTCAGCGTTTCGAGCGGGAATAACATTAAACCCTTCTTGTTTGAGTGAAAATTCAAGAAATGACAAAACCGACTCATCATCGTCAACAACCATCAGACTTTTTCCAGGAATATTAAAATCAAGATCCATAGAAGTAATATATCCAGATAAAATAATCATTTCCAGGCCTAAAATTAAATATGTTTTTAGGTTATACTTCGTAACATGGAATCCGCTATTAAACTTTCCATTGTTATTCCTGCTTATAATGAAGAAGCGCGTATTGCTTTAACCTTAAAAAAAATGGTTCAGTTTGTTGAAACACAACCTTATCGTTGTGAAGTTTTGGTGGTAGACGATGGTTCTAGTGATAACACCAGCGCCTTGGTTAAAGGTTTTTCCGCTCAATATTCATTTATTTCTCTTCTTCAAGGACAGCTTAATCAGGGAAAAGGTTTTTCTGTTAAAAAAGGAATGTTGGCAGCCAAAGGCGCGTTTCGCTTATTTAGTGACGCAGATTTATCAACTCCTATAGATGAAGTAAATAAATTTTTCCCCCTTTTAGAAAATGAAAACCCCGAAGAGCGTTTTGATATTGTCATCGGTTCTCGACGAATGGAAGGGGCCGATTTAATTCAACGGCAACCCAAGCACCGTGAAGGGGCAGGGCGCATTTTTAGTTTATTGGTAAGGTTTTTGGTGTTGCCGGGCTTTCTTGATACGCAGTGCGGTTTTAAAATGTTCTCAGCTCAAGCGGCAGAAACCATTTTCCCCAAACAAACCATTAGCGGCTTTGGGTTTGATGTTGAAATTCTCTCTATCGCCACTGAATTAGGCTATAAAATCAGCGAAACCCCCGTCGCTTGGGAAAATTCCCCCTTAAGTAAAGTAAACCTATTTTGAGACGCCCCTCAAATGCTTTTTGATTTACTCAAGATCCGCTTGCACGTGGGTCATTTACATGGTAAATAGCCTACATGGTTAATAGAACCGCCATCAAACGAATCCAAAATTCAAAAAAAAGCATTCTTTTATTGGGCCCGAGACAAGTAGGAAAATCAACTTTATGTCGCGGGCTTAATCCAGATTTGGTTATCAATCTTGCTGATGAAGCGCTATTTTTAAAATTTTCTAAGGATCCTGAGAGATTAAAAAGAGAAATAGATTCAATAAAAAGACCGAGTATTATTTTAATTGATGAAATTCAAAGAGTTCCTTCATTGTTAAATTCCATACAAGCCTATTTAGACCAGCATTCAAAAACTCGTTTTATTCTCACCGGGTCGAGCGCACGTAAATTAAAAAGAGGGGGCGCTAATCTTTTACCTGGAAGAATTATTCTGGAGTATTTAGATCCTTTATCTATTTGGGAACTGGGGAATAAATTCAAATTAGAAAAAGCATTGAATATTGGGAGCTTGCCCGGTATTTATCTTGACGAAGCGGAATCAAATGAAGTGTTATCAACTTATGTCCAAGTTTATTTGAAAGAAGAAATTCAAGCCGAGGCGCTAAGTAGAAACATTGGGTCATTTGCTCGTTTTTTAGATGCTGCCGCTGAAGCATCAGGGCAGTGGATTAATTATTCTAAACTTGCTAGCGATACCGAAACACCCAAAGAAACCATTCGCCGCTATTATGAGATACTTGAAGATACGCTTATTGTTCACAGAGTCCCCCCCTTTCAATTACAAAAAAATCATCGTAGATTAAGCCAACGTGATCGGTTTTTCTTTTTTGATGTGGGTGTTCGTAATTCTATTTTAGGATTGGTGAATCAAAACTTACCTTTATCTGAGAAAGGTAAGTTATTTGAACAATGGATTGTTCTTCAAGTTATTGGTTTTATTCATGCGCATAAAAAGAGTTGGAAAGTAAGTTCATTTCGTACTGACACAGGGTTAGAAGTTGACCTTATTATTGAAACTCCTCAAAAAAATATCGCAGTGGAATGTAAATATAGTCAAAATGTGGGTGTTTCTGATTTGGTGGGCTTACAAGCTTTTGAAAAGTTATCCAAGAAGAAATGTGAAAAAATTGTGCTCAATCTTTCAACACGTAGGCAACTTTTTCCCACAAAAGAACGGGTTGTACACTTTCAAGACTTTTTACTTAAAGAATTGCCAAAAATCTCTTAAAAATCTCTCCAATTCTTACTATTTCTTTACAACCCTCTTATTTTAAACTTTTCTTTTCTTTCTAATATCCAGGGAAATGATAAAGACCTTTCAGTTTAAATTTTATTTTTTCCCCTTCTTTCTGCTTTTATATTTGGGCTCTAAACCCATCAAGGCCATTTCCAATCAAAGCAGTGGCATCCCTGAAGAATGTTCACACCTTGTGAAAAAAGTTTTGATGTTACCTGAAGAAAAAATTGACGTCGGAATGGCGGCTCTGGCTTTTGCAAAAGAAATATATCCCGATTTAGATATAGCCGCTTACTCAAATAAACTTGACGTTTTGGCTGAGCAAGTGCGGCAAATGTCCAAAGAAACTAAAAACCCCGATCAAAGAATTCGATGCCTTAATACGGTCATACTTCTTCATGAAAAATACCAAGGAACTAAAGATCTTGCCACAGCTCGTACATCGCAGATGTATTACCTTAACCGCGTTTTGGACACCAAACAGGGTAACTGTGTCTCCATGCCACTCCTTTATATTGCTGTGGCAGAGAGATTGGGTTGGCCTATTTATCTTGTACATGTACCGGATCATTCGTTTGTCCGCTATGTTGACCCGGCTCTAAAAGAGCAAAACATTGAAGCAACCAGTAATGGCGGAACTGTGTCTGATGAACAGTACTCAAAAGATTTTTTGGTGAGCCAAAAAGGGAGAAAAAGTGGCGCTTATCTCAGAACGTTAACCCATCGAGAGTTACTGGGAGACTTGGCGGCTATTAATGGAATTTCTTTCGCCCGACAAAAAAAGAGGTCAACAGCCGTCGCGTATCTAGAATTGGCCACAAAACTAAATCCCAAAAATGTCGCCGCATGGAGAAACCTTGCCTACGCCTATCATATATTGGCAAAACACTCAAAAGATGAAGATGCAAAAAAGTATGCCGAGAGAATTAAAGTCATAACAAAAAAACTAAATGAACTGGGGTTTGTCGATCCGAAAGACATCTACTAACCATGAGAAAAATTGTTCTCATCTCCATATCATCACTTATTTTTATGACTGGTTGTTTTAGGACCGCCAATGGAGTTTCTCCCCGGTTCTGGAAAAACCGAGCGGTTCATATTGGTGTTGGGATAAGGGTATTGCCTCCTCATATAGATGTAAACAGAAAAGATTTATATCGTGAGATGTTGCTCCATAACGATTTCCCAACATTCACTGAAAACGAGAAATACATTATTCAGAAGTTTGTAATAGAAGAATTTAATGATGTCGTAAGTGATTTTGTTAGGGAGTTAAACAGATGTGGATTTCAAGCAAAAAAAATTTCTGACTTTGTAATACCAAAATCGGAAAGGAAGACTGAAGTCGATTTGACTTCAATTGCAAATGAAGCAAAAGTCGATATATTAATCTTGTTTAATGTGCATTCCCTCGGAATTCTAAACCATTATGATAGAAAAAATAATCTCATTCAAAGCAGTGCTAAGCTGGGCGTCTACGGATATATGTCAGAAATGAAAAACGGAAAAATGAAGGCGGGTTTTTTCAAGCAACACCTATGGACAATGTTTTTTTCAGAAGAAAACGGAACGATTCCCATTGAAGGCGATTGGAGGCAACCGCCAGACTATCCAAAACTAAAATCGGCCCTCAAAGAAGCCATTACAAAAGCCAAAGTTTTTTTTATTGAAGATTTTTTTAAACGGGAAGAGTAAAAGAAATTTTAGTTCCTTTTCCTATTCCTTCAGATTCAGCCCAAATTTTCCCTTCGTGAGCTTCTACCCAAGCCTTAGCGATAGCTAACCCAAGGCCTGAGCCTTTGGCTTGGTGTTTACCTTGATAAAAACGATTGAATATTTTTTTTAGGTCGTCTGATTGTATTCCCCTTCCTTGATCTGATACAGAAAAAATCACAGAGTTTTGTATTTTCTTAAAACTGACAGATATATCGCCTGAGTTCGAAAATTTAATGGCATTTGTAAGAATATTAGAAATGATTTGTTTTAGACGAACTTCATCAGCTGGAATGAATAAACTTGAATCTAACGAGAGTTGAAACTTGAGTCCTTTTTTTTCAACCGCTGGTAATAATAAGTTTATTATTGATCGTGTTACTTCTGAAAGATTTATATTTGTTTTGATTAATTGAAAACTTCCTTCTTGAATTTGAGCTATGTTCAGCAAGTTAATAGTCAATTCTTCTAACCGCAGTGAATTACTTTTTATCATTTCGACATATTCTCTGAGTCGTTCCTGATTCAATGCAGGTTTTTTAATTTCTGTAGATAGTACTTCCAGTGCACCATCAATAGAAGAAAGAGGGCTTTTTATTTCATGGGTAAACCCAGCGGCCAGTTGCCCTTTTAACCAAAACTCCTCCTTTGTTAAAAAAGCATAAATAAACGGACCCACGGATAACAGCAGTCCCGATATCAACATACTAAGTCCAAATTCAATGATGTTTCTCTTAGAGGCACCAAAATGGAAAACAGAAATTAATTTGGGAATAAATAAAGGAATCGTGATGGCAAATAACCCAATATAAATAAGTAAAAGAAGAATAATTTTTCGATTAACTAAATTAATTTGAAGAAATTGATATCGAATCATTGTATAAGCAATGATAGATAAGAATATCAGCATTGATATATGTCCTGTTACCCATTGGTTGAGACCTATACAAACCAGAAAATCATTAGCGCCTAAAACAGCGATTGAAAAACCAATAGTAAAATTTAAATATTGTCGTTTTTCTTCAGGGGCAACAGAAGATTTATAAGTTATAAATATTTGTTTTAGTGATAGGTAAGTAAACGAAAAGAAAAATATCAACAGAGATGAAAAAAACAAAGGACCCATTAAATTTGTGGTAATTAGTTTGTTGAACTTCCCCCATTGGGTCAATTGAAGCACAAAAATATCATCAAAATAAAACGCATTCCATAAAGAAAAAATAATCCCAACAATAAAGCCTAACATGGGTTTTATTTTAGGTTTCTTCTCTTTACTCCACACAACGGTAAAAAAATAAACGCTTGGCGCAATATAAGGAACAGAAAAAGTGTAATTAAGGTATGCCCAAAATAAGCTTTGCGTATGAGAGGTTAATGACAAAACCATAAAAAAACTAAACTGCCATAAAAAGCACGTTAGTGTAATAAGGAAAAAAGATTGATTAAGCTTGGACTTAGGTTTATATAAAAGAACAATTAAACCAAGTACGGAACAAAGAATAGCCGCAGATAAATAATAAAGCCCTAAAAGGTTATATTGAAAAGTTTCCTGAATCCATTTCATAAGTAAACATGACCCTTAAATTAAAAACCCCCGCTCTGAAAAAAGAGCGGGGGTTGAATGATAATGAATAAACCCTTTCTAGGGAACTAGTTCCCTCCCCAACGGTGGGAGAGACCAATAGAGACAATATTAATCATTGTTTCGAATTTGCCATCTTGAGATGAAAGTGCGTTTCCTGCATTGTTATCAAAACTTCTATCATTAAAGAAGTCAGCAACATATGAAAAATCAAGATTGGTATTACCCCATTTATATCCCGCTCCAGTTGTAAGTGCTACACGTCCAGAATCAGGAAGAGACGCTTCCAAGGTTTTTGATGGAATGACGCGCTCGTAGGCTAAAACCCCACCTCTTAAACTTAGTTTTTCATTGGGTTTATATTCTGTGCCAATAGCAACATTGTTTGAACTTTGCCAGTCTCGGTTAATCGTATGAGTCAAATTGGCATTGTCGTTTTTATATTGAAAGTTTGTTTGCTTGACGACAGTCCAGTCTGCCCATTCATAATCCGCAAAAATAGTCCACCTATCGGTTGGTTTAAATCCATAGCCGAATGTCCATGTTTGAGGAAATGAAAATTCTGTTTTGGTGTCCGATTTAAAAGAAGTGCCACCAAAAAGAAAAGCTGCAGTTGGGCCAAGATTTGTCAGTTCTGTTTCACCTTCAATAGGAACTTTTACTTGGCTACGATAAGAAACTCCAAAGGAGTGCTTTTCATTTGCTTTAAATAATAATCCGGCATTATACCCCCAAGCATCACCATCACCTGTGATTTTTCCATTACCATCAGTTTCAACTCCAGGGTTAAAATTTACTTTCTGATTTAATTCAGTGTCATAAATATTAAAGTAATCAACCCCAACACCCAGAGAAACCTTATCATCAAAAGCATACGAAACGGTAGGATTAATCATGTACATTAATAACTTTGACTCAGTCGCATAATATTTAGAAAAACTTGTGTCTTTCCATTCAGTAACCAATCCATAAGGAGAATTGATACCCAAACCAAAGGCCCAAGGGCTTTCTGTTCTGGAAAAAGAAGCATAAAAATAAGGAACAATAGGAACATTAGAATCCATTTTGTCTTTGACTCCAGTCGCTTTCGCTGTATGTTCGGTATTGATGTCTAAATATGCCCCTCCATACTGAATATTGAATCCTTTTACATTTACCAAGCCCGCCGGATTAAAAAATACAGCCGATGGATCATCCGCAACACCAACAAACGAATAACCGTGCCCCGTAACTTTTGCGGAAGTTCCGGATTGGTTACTAAGTGCTCCGGAACCTAGTGCGTGAATGTTACTACCACGCAAAAACAAAAGACCAACTGAAACTAGAATTATTCTTTTTACAATCATTTTTTCCTCCTATTTAGCTATAAACAAACCTAGATAATTTTCCTTTAATCATTGAAGAAATGTGAACAATGAGTTTTCTATCCTCTTCATTAAATAAATTTGATTTTTTTTTCTTACCCAAAACAAGTACTCCAATTAGATCATCTTTAAATATAATTGGGGCACATAAGTCAGCATTAAGCCATCGCATTGTTCTTCTCATTTTCCAGAAAGTAGTTTTAACTCCTGGCAATGATCTGTTCCCTAGTGAAGTGAGATCTTCTTCAATAATGATACCTTCTTTGAATAATCTTCTTTCGGTTAAGAGGGTTTTAATTAGAAAGTCATTATGATCAATTTTCACCCCCACTTTATTTACAGGTAAGTCTTTGAAATTGTTACTAGGTGAAAAAACATATTTTGTTGTTTGATTTATCCATACGCCTATTCCAGCATGATTAACATCCCAAATTCGTTTTAAATGCATTGATAGTGTCTCACAAAAGTTAACTATAGAATCTGTTTTTTCAAGATCTAACAGCAAAGATCCAATTAATTCATTCATATCCGGTGTTTTAAAAATTACTCTATCAACAAAGTTAATAATACTTTTTCGAATGAATCCAAAAAACATAACAGATAAGCTAGTAATAATTAAACTTAATAATCCGGTTTGAATATGAAGCTTACGACTGACACTGGTTTCAATAAAATAAAAGAAAAGAATAAAGGAAGAAAAAACAATAATAAACGAAATTCCAAAAACAATTCCCCATCTGACCAATAAATTGAAATCCATCAAACGATAGATCAGTATGGAATATCCAACCATGAAAACGTAAACAGTTGTTAAGGGGACCCCAAACGGAAAAAGAGGGATATTATATACTGGAAAAAAAGCAGTACTGCCACCGCCAAACCCAATAGCAGTTCCAATAAATAAGTATAGAATTTGTCGTCTTTGTAAACCTTCGGATTTTTTAAACGCTCGAAATAAGTGTATATGCGAGAAAATAACACATAAAGAAAAATATGCGGAATAAATATTATAGTAAGACCCAGGTGAGGTGTAAAAATTGAATGGTGGCTTAGGAATCGCAACTGAGAGTTGTCCCATGAAATTTAAGCCAAGAAACAGGAAACAGAAAAAGTAATTTAAAAACAAAACCCGAGAGAATTTTTTAGCCAATTGTAAAAAATCTAATGAAAAATGAAGAAAGAAAGAAGGAATAAAAATTGCGCCAATGTAATGAATTTTAATCCAAAAGTTAGCTTCTACCTCAGAAGATGATACTGTCATTAATCCTAATCCGAGACTCCAAAAAGAAACTGCAAAACAAAAAAAACTCCATATTGTAACAGGGGTTGATTTTAATGCTTTCCATCTATTAATTAAGATTAGCAATCCAAATAAAAAACTAATTAGAGAAGTAATCTCACAAATAATAGAAAATAATTTAAGCATTATTGTTTATAGGTTTATTTCTTCCAAGTAACTCATGGGCCAATACATATGTCCCATTTACAATAGCTGCGCAAATGCTTATTTCGCCAGCAAGAGCGGTAACAGTAATTATTTCGGCGAGCTTTTTGGCCTTATTTTCTCCTAAACAGTCCATCAAACTTAAACATTCTGCAGCAGTTTTCAACGATGTCCCTCCTCCGACAGTGCCTATAAGTAAACTACTAAGGTATACACTAAAATACATATCACCAGATGCGGTCACCTCACATGTACTTATTCCGATGTGAGAATTAGCAACAGAAGCAACATCCTGTCCAGTTGCAATAAAAATTGCAGTAATTGCATTAGAAAAATGTCCATTTGCCCCAATCATTCCAGCATGACTATCTGATAATAAAGTTCTGTAAACATATCGTTGCATTTTCTCTGGTGTAGTATTTAATAAAGAGATTACTTTTCTGGGGATTGTCACTTCTGCTGTTACAGTTTTTCCGTATCCACTTATTAATCCGTTAAAAGTAGCTTTTTTATTTGCATTAAAATTTGAGCGTAACCAAAACTCCTCAGGTTTAACCGTATTAACAATTTTCTTACAAACAGCATCAGTTGCTTTGCAAGCCATATTCATTCCCATAGCATCCGAAGTCGAATAATGAAAATTGGCATTTACTTTTCTGCCATCAAGAATAGTTTCAATTTTTATCAATTTCAAATATTTACTGGTATTTTCAGCTGTTTCTTTCAGAATTAAAAAATTTATTTTCAACCATTTACTGAAAGCTTCAGCTTCAAAAAGATTTTTAAAAACAAAAATAGGTCCAATTTTTAACTCATCCCTATTAATTTTTACATTCGCTCCGCCAGAACGAGCAATAATGTGTGCACCTAATGAATATGAAGTAATTAATGCCCCCTCAGTAGTTGCCATAGGAACAAAAAACTGACCTTTTGCATGATCTCCATTTACAAATAAAGGTCCTATTACACCGACTGGGATTTGAACTGCACCAATGGGGTTTTCAATTTTTCCTCGTAAACTTTGAGAAGAATCCACAAAGTTTCCAATGTTTGACAATGAGCAGCTTTCGGAAGTTTCTAACCAACTTCTTAAAGAAGAGATCGATTCATCCGAATAGTCATTTAACTTTAAAACAGGAGGAATTGCTTTTTGCTTATTTCGTTTAATTTTCGCTGGCAGCTTGCTTAAAATATAATCAAAACGTCTTTCGTTTTTTCTTTGTTCGAGAGTTGATATTTTTAGAAATTCTCGTCTTTCTTTTAATCTTCTCTCTCTAATTGGGTCCATTTCGCCATTTTCGGTAAAGTTATTAATAAAATCTCGCCAAGCCTCAGGGATTTTTCGAAATTTAAAACCACATTTTAATTTTTCAGATGAGTACCACGTTAAAAGCGCTGATAAGTTAAACTTCAAAGAACCAGCATTAATTTCGATTATACATTCAGAGAAATTTTTACTGGGAATAGGTGAATCTATTGAACATCCTAATCCAAAAAGATTAATAGAAATACATTTTCCGGAAAATTCAATTTTTTTCATATCGAATTTAATGGATATTTTCACTGGATATGAAACTTTGTACCTCTTCTTATTTTGGAAAAAAAGATATTCTGAATTTAAAGGGTCATTGTTAGTGTTTGTTGCCATATTATTTTATTTTCCTGTGTTTCATTAATTCAAGAAAATTTTAACCTATTAAAGGATGATTAAAAAGCGGAAATTTGCTGATAACTAGGTATTTTGAATAAAATCCTGCTCCCATTTTGAAAGGCTTCATCCACCCAAATTTTACCACTATGCGCCTCAATCCAAGACTTTGCCACGGCTAAGCCAATTCCAGCTCCTTTAACAGAATTCTTTCCTTGAAAAAACGGGTTAAACACCTTTCCAATATCGCTTTTAGGAATTCCGATGCCTTCATCTTCTATTGAGAATGTTAAATAGTCGTCTCTAAGATCAGCGTTGATACTAATCTTGCCTTTAGAAGGTGTGAATTTCAATGCATTTGATAATAAATTGGAAATAACTATTTTTATTTTGTCAGGGTCTAAAAACACTTTTTCTGAAAGAATTTTTTCATAGATTATCTTTATATTTTTTTGCTCTGCTAAAGGTAAGTAGGTAACTAAAACTTCTTTAATGAGTAAATCAAATTCAATCCATTCTTTTTTAACGGTAACGTGAGAATTGGTTATTTGAGCTAGCCTAAGTAAATCGGTTATGAAAAATTCTAAACGACGGGTATTATTTTCAATGATTTTTAAATAATCTGAAACAAGATGGTTTTCTTTTAAATCAGCGGTTTTTATCATTTGAATTGCCCCTTGAATTGTTCCCAGTGGACTTTTTAATTCGTGAACCAAACCTGTTGAGTGGTTCATTTTTAACCAAAAGTTATTTCGCTGTATTAATGTGTAAATATATGGACCCAGAGAAAAAATTGCCCCAAAGAACACGCTTAAGATTAATATCTTGATAATTAAAGGGAGAGATATTCCACCTACACCAGAGCGTACATAGAAGATCGATATGGGAACGGCTAAAGTTAATAAAAAACTATAAACAAAAAACACAATAGAAAGTTTTCTAACCAAACCGGACAAGTCTAGAAAACTACTCTGGATAATTTGTCTAGCAATAATAAAAAAATAAATACCTAAAGATATATAGCCAGAAGCATAAATAGGTACTTTATGGGCCACCAGATAATCTGTTCCTCCGGTATAAGCAATGAAAATACCAACTAAATATATTTTTAACGTTCTTCGTTCATCTGTAGATTCAGCTTTTTTCAAATCTTTCAATAGATCAACCACAATAAGAATAAAGCCACCGAACATGTTGAGGTACAATAAAATCTCATAAATTGAAGCCATGAGGTTGTCACGATATATAGGGAATCTTCCCCATGTTAATTGATTAAAATCAATCATGTGTTCATTTCCCCTAATCATCCAAGCCATTAAAAAAAATGAAACCATAAAGTCGATCAATATGAACTTATTGTTACGAGTTCTTCCCGAAATAACACAGGTAAAATAATAGAATCCAAGTGAAATGAACGGGATCCCAAAGGTATAACCCAATTTAAACCAAAACCTCGCTTGAATATTTGTTTCGACTAAAGAAATCATTCCAAAACAAAAACACCAAATAAAGGTTGGAATGGTGGCGACAAAAAATGATCTATTTATTTTTGACTTATGTCCCCCTAATAACACAATTAAACCGGCAGATAAATCAAAAATAGCAACTGCTACAACTAAGAAGCCATGAATATTAAATCTGAAATAACTTTGAAGTGCCAAAAGTAAATTTTCCATGTTCATTAAATCGGCAACGTAAACCAAAACGTCGCCCCCTTCCCCACTCCCTCTGAGTCGGCAAAGATCTCTCCACCGTGGGCTTCTATCCAGGTTTTGGCGATGGTAAGACCGATGCCACTGCCTTTGGAGTTTTTATTGTTTTTACCACGATAGAAACGGTCAAAAACATAAGGCAAATCAATGTGATCAATACCAATTCCTGTATCAATAACTGAAACAATTAACTTATCCTTATCACACTTGGTTTCTATTGATATTTTTCCAGAATCTGTAAATTTTATGGCGTTAGATAATAAATTAGAGATAACCAGCTCTAGTTTATTTTCATCTGCTTTTACGAGAAGTTTATTTGATTGGTCCTTTATTTGAAGTTGGATATTTTTTTTGTTTTGCAAGAGATTCATATTGAGGAATTAATTTTTCAATGACGGTTGAAATTTCAACATCATGGAAATTTTCTTCACACATTTTTTGATTTGGCTGATATATCTGGAGAAGCGATTGAACATAATCTGTTAAACGGTCCGAATTTTTTTGAATCATTTCTATATATTCTTCTTTATTGCCTTGGTGATGTTTAATCATATCTAGTGCGCCATGAATGGCTGAGAGTGGGCTTTTGAGTTCATGCGTTAAAGCAGAAAAATCCCCTTCTTGAAAGTATTGGTTGCGTTTAATTAAATAAGCGTAAATAAATGGTCCCGTTGAAAGAACACAGGCAACCATAATAATTTCAAAGAAAAAAAGTGAAAAAGGCATATAAAGAGTAGAAATTATTTTTTTATGCAAGAGATACACAACTGGAATTGAAACAAGAATTAAACCAATGTAAAGGATGATCCCCAAAGTAGCTCTTCTGAGAAAAATTCGAACATCCAAAAGACTATACTTCAAAATGGCATAAGCCATAATAATGGGATAAATGCCTAATAAAAAATTTCCATAGGGGTAAATATCAACATAAAAATTGGGAAGGAAACATAAAAAACCACCGAAATAACCAATAGAAGTCGCAATAAGAAAATACTTAATTTGTGTTCTTTTTCTAAAGGAAACCTTTCGCATTGAAACAAAGAGCTTGTATTGACACAGTAATATGAGGCCTGCCCACCACAAGAAGAAAACAGGGAAAAGGATTCCCATCCGGGCATAAAAAAATTCACCAAAAAGAAGTTCCGTTTTGTTAAAGAAGTATTGAGTTGGAAGCAACAATAAGAAAAATAAAGCAATCAGATAGTGAGTTATAACTAAGCTTGTTTTTGACTTTTCTATAAATACGCTAACAAAATGATAAAAAAGAGGTGAAATCCAAATAACGCCTAAAGCATATGCCAAAGTACAATAGCGCATGCCCAATTCAGAATTAATAGAGTTACTTCCGATAAAATAACTACCAATTCCCCAGCTTGAGGCAGCAATTGTAAAAACAAACCACAACTTCCCAACCAATTCATTTCTGCTTTTTAAATATACCAAGAATCCAAATATTAAATTTGAAATCGCGCCGAATACGCCAGACAAGGCAAAAGCTGTCATAAATTATATTGCAATTTATATATATAGAATAAATGATTGGTTAACACATAAACCGCCAGCCACAGGCAGGTAATGCAATTGAAGAGGGCGCCGGCTTGGTTGAAATCTAGGTTAGTAGGGGACAATCAGTCTTCGTCGGCTTCGAAACGGTAGCCAATTCCTTTCAAACTTTTGATCCATTCACCGTATTTTCCTATCTTTCGGCGGATCTGGTCGACATGAACATCAATGGTGCGAGTGGAGCCCGTGTATTCAATGCCCCAAATGGCTTCTGATATGACAGGTCTGGTTAAAACACGCCCTTTTCGTTGCATGAAATAGCCCAGGAGTTGAAATTCTTTGGGTGTAAAAACAACATTTTTATTATTGACCGTGACATTGTAGCTTGAAAAATCAAGCGTGATAGGACCGGCATGGACGCGTTCAGTGGCAGGTTCATTAAAGTTTCTTCTCAAAACGGTTTTTAGGCGAGCTAACAATTCGCGCTTACGAAATGGCTTTGAAATATAGTCTTCCGCTCCCATTTCAAGACCCACCACGACATCGGTTTCATCGGCTTTAACGCTGATCATTATAATGGGAATATTTTGTGTTTTAGGATCACTTTTAAGTTTCTTGCATACTTGAAACCCGTCTATTTCAGGAAGTCGAATATCGAGCAAAATAATATCGGGTGGGTTTGCTTGAATTTTTCGAATTCCATCTACAGGGTGTTCAGCCGAAACAACGGTATAACCTTCCGATTGCAATAAATCGGTGGCTATTTTGATCATATCTGGTTCGTCATCGATGATAAAAACGCGTGGATTCAAGGTATTAGCCTAATGCAACTGGTTTGCCAGAGGAGATTTTGAAAACGTTTCATTCCGAAATATTTTTGGCTTCTTTGCAAAAAGCCTGATAGGCGGTAGGGTTAATAGCGGAAAATAAAACCGCTTCAATTTTTGTTCGTCGACGGTGAAAATATTGGTTAACTTCTTCCATCATGTATTTGGCAACGGCTTCAAACGGAGGCGATACTTCAGCAGACCCCAATAAAGGAAATGCAATCGATTTTAACCTTAAAAATTCTGCATATCGAATGGTGCGGTCCACCGCTTGTTGAATGACCCGTTTCATTTTTTCGGGGTCTTTTTCGCCCATAAGTACCGTCATAAAAATATATTTAACATTGAGTTTTCCCCCTGGAAATACCACAACTTTTCCAAAGGACTCATGGGTTTGAGGTTTTTCTTGACTTATTTGTTGGCCAGCGGCATGTGAAACAATCCGAGCCAAACCCGAATTGAGACTAAATTTTTGATCGACAGGACAAACCAACGCATCAGCTTTCAGGGTAAGAATATCGCCTTTATGAAGAGACAACTTTCCATCTCCAATATGAAGCTGGACTGTTCCGCCTTCATCTGTAAGACGAATTTTTTGAGCCATTTTTATTTTGGCACGTGGGACTTGGGATGTTTTAGTTTGGCTGGTTTTTCGCAGAGATCCCAGTAAGAACAGCCATGAAAACAAATGGTGGGCGCTTTTTCTTTGATTCTATTTTCACATTCCCAATAAGCCTCGCCCATATGGATCAGTTGCTTCGAATGATCGGAATCAATCTTTGTAAATTCAATACCAATGGCAGAAGTGCTTTCTTTCGGGCGAGACCATGCCAGTCGGCCTTCTACTTCAAAACGGTCGAAACCGGGTAAATGCATGGTGAGTTTTAAATTAGGTTTTCCATCGATCACTCCCATTAACACCAAATCCATTCCGCCGGCAGATAAATTGGTGACCACTCCAGGAACGGTTCTATGTGATTTTCCATGGTTATCCATGATGGCAAGTTCAATGGGTTCTGCTAAATCTTTAATGACAGGAAGGCGTTTATGCTTGCGGCGTTCATCGTGTTTGAGTGTCATTGTCCCCTCTTCTAAGAGTTGTTAAAAGCAAGTTTGAAGTAATTTACTTCGAGAAAATTACTAAATGAATGATTTTCACGCAATAGAAAATAACTGTCCCCGAGTTCAAAGTGTTAGTGCAACACCTATAAAGGAAAGAGTATCTGGCTGAATTCGTCACCCCCGGCTTGCCCGCCACGTTGCTTGTCGGGCAAGCCGGGATGACGGCCTAAAGTGCATTTCGTAACAGTCCCTACCGCTCCTTACAATTAATTGACACAAGATTGATTTGATTTAACAATTCGTTTCGTAAAGTTTTGTTAATGAAAAAAAGTGTTCTAATCTTTATTTTATCAACCATGACCAGTATCACCGCGCAAGCCCGTTATTATGACCCCACCCAGGGACGCTTTCTTACTCCTGATATTATTGTTGAAGAGCCAAGTGATCCCCAATCTCTTAATCGGTATTCTTATGTTCGAAATAACCCCATTAATTTTAACGATCCACTGGGTTTATGGCGCGTTGGGTTAAGTTTTCATTTGGGACTCGGAGGTCATTTTTTCTACGATTCAGATAATGGTCGAATAAAAGGTGGCCTTGGGGCGGGGTTAGGTATGAGTGCCGGGTTTGGAAATAGTAATTGGGACATTGGGTTTTCAAATGATAATTATGTCGATTTTGGCTACGATAATAAATTGATGAGTGGTTATATCCAAGGAAAAT
>JBJXGI010000002.1:0-5836 GCA_046153645.1 Elusimicrobiota bacterium
GACGCCGGTACCGAATCCTTCAAAATCCAATTAATCTTTAAGTGTTCGAGAATTCCAAGCACTTGAGAAATAGCAAGTGCAATAAGAATTCCGTAATTATTATCAACCAAGAGAGCGTTGGCGATCACAAATGAAATTAATGTTGTGCCGGTGAAAAGAGAATAGAGCTTAAAGAGATGTTGGGTATAGAGTTTGCGTGTGGGTTCGGTATTATAAAGTGTGCCTAGTTTTTCTTTGATGTCTTCATAACGTTCGTTGTGCCAGGGGTCGAATAAGAATTTGAATGTTAGGTAAGCGGTCGGAATTCCAATCAAAATCAAGCTGATGAGTCCGTTTACGAATACTGTACCAGCGCTCGGTGGCCCCAATATTCCCCACGCACTTAAAATTAAGGTTCCCAGTAACGTGGTGAGAGTTGCCATCAATGGAATAATTTGTTCTACCACCGAGTCTCTCCGCCATTGACCGGAGTGGGAGGCGGTGGGTCCCTTTTTTTTAGATTTTTTGGGTTCTTTTATTTCTGTTGGAAGGGCGTACATTTTGTTGCCGATCCAAACGCTGAGTGAATCAGGGTTAAAAATCAGTGAAGGGTTTTCATTGATAACTTTTATTTGATGAACTATTTTCCGTGTTTTAAGATCGATAAAGAAAACTGTTCGTTGAAGAAGCTCTATAAAGATAGCTCCTGGAGCATCTTGTTCTCTACCAATCACAGCTAAGTATCGTCCATCAATGCTAAAAGCATAATTTTGAACTAAAATGTTTTCTAATAAAGCAGGAATATCGTCTATTTGTTTGAGCTTAGGCGTCATTTGAAGTAGTGAGAGTTCATTTTGATCGGTAATAAATCCGAATATTTCACCAGTTGAATTAAATTTCAGTGTATTGGAATCTAATAATCCTGGGTACGTATGTACTGGAGTTAATCTAGTTAAATCCACAAAATAAATTCTAATGTCGGGACCCCTAATGAACATCAAATATTTGCTTTTGGGATCAGAAAATAAAACTTGATCATAAATTAGGCCGGTAACTTCTCTAATTAAAACCTCACCATTCTCCGCATTGAGAACATAATGATTATTATGTTGTGCTCCAATCTCTCCCTTCTGATAGCAATACAGTTTTGTTCCATCAACGGAATATCTCAATCGGTTAAATCCTTGTCCAAGTGCAGATAGATCTAATCTTTGTTTACCTGTTTCGGAGTCAAAAATTCTAATAACTCCGTTTATGTCAAAAGTGGCGATATCCGTGTGATTGGGGCGAAACTCAGAATATTCTATGAATGCATAACCTTCTATCGCTGAGTTGAATTCACTAAATTTCAAGGTTTCCTTGGTGTTCATATTGTACAGAGTGGAAAATCCAAGAAAAATTCGTTCTCCATCAAATCTCATTATGGGATTGTTTAATGTTGAGGGCATTAACCATTTTTCTTGAGTTCCATCAGGAAGTGAATAAAAGACCAAACGAGGAACCGGATGAGTTTGATTTGGAGAAATAATGACCCTTTTATCATCTGGAGTAAAAAGAATTAATGGGTTGGTGGGCTGAAGTGGACCTTCATAACTAATGATTGTTTTATATTGCTTGTGATGGAGATCGATAATTTTAATCCCTGCGCTTTTCCCTCTCAACAAAATAGCCGCCCAGCGGCCACTGGGACTGATGGCCAAGAGTTCGAGGCCTTTAAACTTTTTGGGCGTTGTTTCTTGAAAAGGTTTTTTGGTGTTCATTAATTTCAATAAATCAGGGATATAAGTTCCTCTTATTTCTTGAAAGGTGTTGTGATATGAAGAAAACCGAGACAACATCCACCCTATATTTTCTAGTAAGAAGGCTAACGCGTCATGACCTATATGGTCATCCTCCAAGAATTTATCCTTTATCACTGTTAGAAAAGGCATTCCGAAATCACCTGTTTCTCTTCCTTTGGCTATTCCACTTTCTATGTCGTATTGGTTCGGTAAAGATAATTTCGCACCGGGAAAAATTTTTCGTTGCGCTACATGGGCCAACAGTTGCATTGCTATTCCCAAAATAATGGGTGCTAAAATCATTAACAACACGGGGAGAGCATTTCCTCTTAAATAAAAGACAACTTGAATACCGATTGTGGAAATAATGCCGAACCAAAATGAAAAAGTGAGAATGCGAAGGCTTAAAATACGGATATAAGAAATGGCAGGGTCGAATGAATTTAAATGACCTTTTAAAAACTCTGTTGATTTTTTAAGGCCAAGAGCGATGGGAATGGTGTGTTTGAGTTCTGCCCAGATGGATTTTTCTGGGACGTTTATTTGAGCAGAGAGAATGTTCCCTTTAATATCATAAGTGGCGTTAGTTTCAATAAAACCTTCATTGAAAGTGACTTTCAACTCAACTTTATTATCTTCTTTTTTAACCAAATAAGCCGCTTTGGAAACCTTTTTTCCTGTTAACTCACTTAAACTTTCTTCTACATTACCGATGGGTAACTTTTTGGCAAACGAAAGCCAAAGTTGAACCGACCAAGTTAAAAGACCCGCCGACACCCGCGCCGAAACTGAAATGGGGTTTTTGGCCAAAAAAAGTTTGTCGCCTTCAAATAGTTTTTCAAGCGGCGTTTTTTCTTGCGCAAAAACACTTAAATAGGCACTGCCGTTTTCAGTATCTACTTTTGTTAATTTAGGAGTAAATTGAACGACGTTGTAACCCGCGTTTAGCAGGCGTTCATTGATACCAGCGGAGTGGAAACCGCCGGTGACCAAAACTGCGTTTTGGTAATTCTCAAAATCCAAATTACAAGTTCCAATTGAACTTTTAGATTTTGGACATTTGTTTGTTAATTGGTTTTTGTCATTTGAACTTTCAATGATTTTCAGGAAATTTCCTGCCATTTTCTCATCGCGAATTTCTGCTTGGTTGTAAAAATTTTCGAAAGAGGAAAAATTTATCCCTCTCCCTAACCCTCTCCCGCTTTGCGGGAGAGGGGATTTATATTCCCCCCATTCTTCTTTGGTTAGTGAGAAATTAATTAACTTTTGTTCGAGGTAAAGTTTTTTTGATTTTTCAATTAACTCTTTTTCTATTTCCTTTTTTGTGAGGGACACGTAAATTTTATTTTCTGTTTCTTTTATTTCGAAAAAGAGTTTTTCAGCGTCAATTTGATCAGAGAGAAGAATGTATTTTAAATAGTTGTTCATCGCCGCATATTGATGAAGGGCAATTCCTTTTTGGTCGCAGAGTTCTTTTAAATAAGCGTAAAAATCTGCATGATGAATGTGACCAGACTTATAAGCGGCACTGTTACTCATGAGGGCATCGGTTTCATTTTTTGACAAACGAGTAAGAAGTTTTTCCAAAATAAGGGATCGTTCTCGGTCAACTTGTTTGAAATTGAGGGATTCTTCTAAGTGATAGGCTTGAAGAAAAGATTTTAAATGATTTCCCTCACCTAACCTCTCCCCTTCGGGGTGAGGGATATGGCTAGAGGATGATAATGTTTTTAGATATTCCCCTAAACGCAAGGTTCCCTCTCGATATTTGGTTATCTTTTCATCAAACGCCTGTAATTCGGGTGAGAAATTCTTACTTTTTTCTATTCTTAAAAATTCTTCTTCTTTGGCGAGTTCGAGTTTTATTTTGGGAACAAGGGAAGCCGATTGTTGGTAGGCTTCGACGTTGGCGTTGTAGTGTGATTGGTCGTCGATGCCGACAGTTTGGATTTTTTGAGAATGATGGGTGGTTATCCCCTCACCTAACCTCTCCCCTTCGGGGCGAGGAATATATGGAGTTGGAGTCAATGAAAGGACGGCATGAATAGGGCCGGAGATTTCATTTTTTTTGAGTAAGTAATCGGCTGTTTTTTTTACTGCTTCTGGTTCTGGAAAATTGTGGAAGGGGCTTAAATCAATTTTATCGAAAGCACCTTCTAAGCCTATCATCGCGATTTTGTTTTCTTTTGTTAAGGTCTGTATCGCATTTGAAATATTTTTCTGCGCTTCAAAATTTTGATGAATATCTTGAATATGGAGAATGGTTCCTTTTGATTTTGAGGTGGTGGGTGATAAAACTTTTCTGATTGTGCCGAAAGGGGTGAGAGAGGAAAAGACTGCTGGTGCTGAGTTCATATTGTTTGAGTTGTTATCACCGAAATTTTTAACCTGCCCACCTCCTGAAAGAGGAAGGTTCCCAATTGAGACATTTGGGAATGAAGAAACAAATGAACGATCCAGCATTGAATACTGATTTTGATTGGACGAAGAATTCTTTTTTCGTTCTTCCCAGATTGTTGTTTCTGGTTTATGGGCAAACGCGCATTGAACGAAAAAATAAATGATCGCTAAAAAAAAGGAAAGGGACCGTGAAAATTGAGGCGATTTCATATGTAAATATTATAAAGGAAGAAGATGAAGATTTCCTTATGTTTAGGTTAAATTTCTAGTTAGAAATGTAAACGAGTTGTGACAGGTATTAATCTACAAATGTGAAGGCTCGGAAGCGGTACCATTGATCGATATTTTGGATGAGTAAATGTTCAAATTTCGATGCGACTTCTTGCACCAATTTGTCTATTTCAGCGCGGGTTGAATTCGTGGGGATGAGTGGCTCTTCAATGATGGCTTCATATTCATGGTCTTTGATTCTAATAATAACAGCCACAATAATGGGGGCCTTTTCTTTTACAGCCAGCAAAATAGGGCCTTTGGGCCATAAAACTTTTCGGTTTAATATCTTAACCGGCGTTCCCTCTTCACCAAAAGGGTGATCTCCCAACATGGCCACAATTTCTTTTCTTTTGAGCGCGTCTCTAACCCCCTTAGCTGCCTTGGCGCCAACGGCCAAGAAATTGACGCCGGGGGCTCTCTTCGATTCAATAAGTCTTTTAAAAAATCTGTTCTGATAAGGTTGATAAACAGCAGTCACCGGCCAACCCCAACTTTGCATAATGCGAGCCCCCAATTCCCAGTGCCCTAAATGAAAAGTTAAAAATAATACCCCTCCATGTTTTTGGCGAATAGCTTCTAACTTTTCTTTGTCTCTAATATGGAAATGCACTTTTTGAGGTTGAAAAAAATCATGCAAGGTTAAGCAAAAGTTCTCAAGAATCTTTTTTTCATGAGAAATTATTTCTGAATCAGCGTACCCAAATAAATTTTTTAAATTAAACCGAATACTTTTTTTAAAACTGCCTGCCGTTAAACTCCACAAAGGAACAAGCATCCTTGTTATTTTATAAGACGTTTGTTTCGATGTTTTTTCCACAAGAAACGAAAGTGTTCCTAAAAATAGGGCGGCAAAACTTAGTAATAAACTTTTGAATATTTTCATATTAAGAGCGGCGAATGAATGATCCTCTTTTATTAATAAGATCAAAAATAAGCCGTGACGCTTCCCACGCAGAAAGAGGGCGAGAAATAAGGCGTGCTCTTTGACGCATGGATTCAATTTTTTTGGGGTGCTTTAATAAATCTGAAACCACGTGAATCAAATCTTCCGTTGTTCGTGCCACTCGGGCCACTTGGTGTTTGGTCAGGAATTGAACATTTCTTTCCTCTTGTCCTGGAATGGGATTTGTTAGAACCATGGGAAGTTGTTTGGCCAAAGCTTCGGAACAAGTGAGCCCGCCTGGTTTTGTGATAAGAATATCGGAAACTCCCATCAGTTGAGAAATTTCTTTAACAAAACCTAACACATGGACATCGGAACGGTGTCGAGTGGCTTCAGTTATTTTCCGATAAATTCCTTTGTTTTTCCCACAAACCACGATTGTTTGGAAATGATAAGGAATAGATTTAATTGCTTCGACCAATTCATCTAAGGATCCCAACCCGTGACTCCCCCCCATAAT
>JBJXGI010000010.1:0-39824 GCA_046153645.1 Elusimicrobiota bacterium
CGGAAATAATGTCCATTCTCTCTCCTTCTTCGGTTTTGAAATGATATTGCCCAGGTCGGATTGCGCCAATGGTTTGGCGTTTTCCATCTTTAGAAAGAATTGTATGACTCACCACGCCACCATCAAAATAAATATTCGCTTTTAATTTAATCGATACCTCATATAATTTTATTGGTAGTTCACCCATATTATCTCCTTAATACTTTTCACTAATAGACATTTACCCTGAAATAAGTGTTTCCGCTGTTTTTAAAATATCGAGGAACTCTTCAGATGATTTTGCTTTGCTTAGTTTTTTAAAGAGTGATTCATTTGAAGCCAAAAGCGCAATACGTGAGAGAATCTTAAGCTGTTGAATGGGAATAGATGACGACGTTAAAATTAAGAAAATAAGTTTGATCGGTTGTTTATCGTGAGCCGCCGCAAAAGAAATTGGTTTTTGACATTGGCCAACCAGAATAATAGGTCGATCAAGTGAAATTCTGGCATGAGGCAGAGCCACTCCTTTGGCCACGGGTGTGGGTATTTTCATTTCTCTTTCTTCTAGTGCTTTTGTGATGTAAGCCTTACTAATTGCAGGGTGAATTTTTTGCAATCGATCAACGAGAATTTTTACTGCTTCTGATAATGACTCTGTTTTTATCCCGACCTCAATATATTGTGGAGTTAAAAAGCTGTGGATGGACCACGCTTGGGGAATATCATATTCATCATGAATCTCTCCAATCAATTCTTCTAAGATGTCTTCCATTGTTACAAGTCCAATAATTTTTTCATTGGAATCTTTTACCAACGCCAGATGACGGCCTTGTTGAGTCATAAGTTTAAAGATGTTTTTAACCAAATCATTTTCATGGGCCCAAAAAACGGGACGGAGGAATGAAGATAAATCAACAGGGTTTGGGTTCATCCCGAAATCTTTGATATGAACATATCCCACGGCATGAGTTAAATCTGGATTTCCAACAGGGAATCGGGAAAGGCGCGAAGTTTCAATGATGGCCTTATTTTCTGACCAATTTTTCTGCAACGACAAAAATTGAATTTTTTCTTTTGGAATCATGGCTTCTCGAACTTTCATGTCAGCAAAATCAAATAGGTTTTCAATAATGAAAAGTTGATCCAGCGGAATAAGCCCTTTTTCTTGGGATGCGTTTAAAATAATACGAACTTCTTCTTCTGTAAAAACCTGTTCATGCTCTCCTGTAGGGGGAAACCCCAGAAGTTTCGAGATAAACACAAAACTTTTCGTCATAACCCAAATAGGAAATCGAAAAACTTTTGAAAAAATTTCAAAAGGAATGGCCACCAACAGTGCCACTCTTTCGGCTTGGTGTATGGCAATAGATCGAGGGACAAGTTCTGCAAAAACAATTTGAAAATACGTGATTAGAATAAAAGCGAAAATGGTGTTAATCCCGCGGCTATAAGGTATAAGCCATTCAGGTAAGGGCAGAATTTTTTGTATTGACCCTGCTACCAAGGGTTCTCCTATCCATCCAAGCCCCAGTGTGCAAATAGTAATTCCAAGCTGAATGGCGGATAAATATTTATCTAGGTTTTTGAGCATGTGAAATACTAGCTGTGGACGGCGGTGTCCTTGAGACATCATAAGTTCAAGGCGCGCTGGTTGGACTCTCACTAAAGAAAACTCCGTCAAAACAAAAAAGACATTGGCGACAAGTAGAATGAGAGCTACGATAAGTTCAAAAGTCATAGATTGATGTTAGTACAGTCGAAGCAGGTTGTTCAGAAAAAATTACGATTGAGGAACCAATTCTTTATTTTTTCTATTGGTAAACCAACTCACAAAAAGCCAAACAACAGGCACTATAACCAATAGATAAGTTAAAAGCTGACCATAAAAACCTTCAGGACCAAAAGGTTCTGTGGCATCATGCCAGGCTTGACTTAAACCTAAAACCCCAGCTTCAGTGAGTTCGTGAAAAGCATAAAGAATGAGTTGGATAACAAAGATAAACAAGAAGACCGCCGTGACTTGAAGAAACCGAGCAAGATTAATTTTGTGGCCATGTTTAGCCCAAAACCAAGCAATACTGGCTGCTGCTAAAATTCCAAGCGCGCATCCAAGAACAAGTTTCCATGCTTGCATTTGGAAAATGAGTGCATTGAGTAAGAGAGCTGTTTCCATTCCTTCTCTTGTAATCATAAGTGTTGTGAACCCAAAAACACCTAACCAAGCAGACAGGCCTGTTTTTTCAGTAGAATTTTTTAACCCTTTTTCAATATCTCGTTTAATAAAACGAGCTGTTTTCCACATGTGAATAGTCATCGTTCCTACTAAAATAGCAGCCACCAAGGCCAAAAGACCTTCCCATAACGCTTGGTTAGAGGCTCGGTTCAAAAGAACGCCCGCCACAATACTTAAGAAAATAGAGAACACAATCCCCGCTTTCACCGCTGGAATTAAACGAATAAGATTGGCTTTTTTAAGATAAGAAAGACTAATAGCAATAATAAGGAAAGATTCTAGGCCTTCTCGAAAAGTGATCATGAATGATTGAAACATAAAATATACTCCTTAATCTTGTTGAAATTATATTTCATCTTAATAAAAACTTCAATTAAAAAAATGATTGATTAACAACAACCGTGAGAAGAAGGGTCTTTGGAAACACAGCGTATTTGTTGATAAAAAAAAGCTCCAGTAAACGCGCCTAAAATAGGGGCCAGCCAATAAATATAGTGCCCATTCCAATGGCCAGAAATAAGAGCCGGCCCAAAAGAACGGGCTGGGTTCATGGAAGCGCCTGAAATAGGTCCAGCAAAGATGGCCAGTAACGATACCGTGCCACCAATGGCAACACCGGCCATGACGCCTTCTGCCCTGTGATCAGTGGCCACACCCATAATAACGAACATAAGTAATAACGTTGAGAAATATTCCAACCAAAACGCTTGGGCCTGAGAAAATGCGGGAACAGTGGCCCCTAAATTCGAAAAAGTGGGGTTAAAAATAAATTTAATTGTTAATGATGCCAAGGTTGCTCCTAAAATTTGAGCCAAAATGTAGAGAGGAGTTTCTCTCCAGGGGAATTTTTTGGTCAAAGCAAAAGATAAGGTGACCGCTGGGTTCATATGGGCGCCTGAAATGTGGCCCACCGTGTAAATCATTGCCAGAACAATAAATCCAAAAACCAAGCTAACGCTCAGTGTATTTAACTTTATAGGCGCAAGCTCATTAACGATAATTGATCCTGTGCCTACAAAAACCAGAAAGAAGGTGGCTAAAAACTCCGCCAAATATTTTTGAAGTTTAGCGGGAAGCATCTTCTATGAGTGCCAAAACTTTTTTTTCAATTTGATCTCGAATTTCACGGAAACCATCATCTGGGAGATGCTTGGGGTCGGAAATACCCCAATCTTCTTTGAGTCGGGAAGGCACAAAAGGGCACGCGTCTCCACAGCCCATGGTGATTACATAATCCCACGGTGTATTGGAAAATTCTTGAAGTCCTTTTGAATTGTGGACTGATAAATCAATTTCTTTTTCTTTCATGAATTGAATAGCGCGAGGGTTGACCACGCCAGATGGTTTAGAGCCCGAGCTATAGGCGTTTAAAACATGCGCTCCCCATTTTTTGGCAAAACCTTCAGCCATTTGACTGCGGCAAGAATTTTCTATGCAAACAAATAAAACGTTCTTTTTCATTATTTCTCCTTATCGACAACGAGCTAAATTTTTTTGTGTGGATAGTTTGTTAAAAGTGTAAGTGTCTTTTTTGAATTGGGGGAAATCTCCAAAACATTCCGCCGCGCAGCTAATTAATAGTTGAGTGAGTCGATTTCTGGGTTTAGCCAAGGAATAATAAATCCAAAGTCCTTCTTTATGATATTCAACCAATCCCGATTTTTTTAAGGTTGCCAAGTGGCGGGACACACGTGCCTGGGGAATGCGCAGCGAATCAACCAGGTCGCAAACGCACACACGCCTTTTTTTAAGAAGGTGCAATATTCGAAGGCGATTGGAATCAGCGAAAGCTTTAAAAATGGTTTCTGGTCGATAATTCATATTCGTTTTAACGAATATAGTAAAGCAGTGTGTTTAAATCAATATGTAAATTCCTCGCCACGTTTTTTCAGTGGAGGAAGAACAGTTACTAGAAAATGTATTATGAATCCTCATCACAAAAATTTATGGAACCTAAAAATGTATTTCAAATAGAACGTTTTCCTGTTTGGTTGGCCAGTCGTTTTTTATCCAATATGGGAAAACAAATGATGGCGCTGATTATTGCTTGGCAGGTCTACGAGATTTCTAAAGCACCTTTGGCCTTGGGACTGGTGGGGTTATCAGAGGCCTTGCCTTATATGCTCTTGGCGTTATGGGCCGGTCATTTTATTGATCGAACGAGTCGTCGGGCGGTTCTTATTTGGTCAAAAGCAGGGTTTTTTTTCTGCAGTCTTATCTTATTGGGAATGACTTATTTCGGTGTTCCTCGTTTGTGGCTCATATTTCTTGAATTGGCCATTTTTGGAGCCATGGAAAGCTTTGAAACAGTAGCGGCCAGCGCTTATATTCAAACGTTATCTCCGAAAAAACTTTTCCCTCGGGTGGCGGCTTGGAATTTATCTCTTTTTATGACGGCCATGATTGTAGGGCCTGTGTTAGCTGGTTGGTTTATTAAAGTTTCTGGTCCTTTATTGGCTTACTCTGTTGCTTCTGGTTTTTTCTTTTGTTCTGTTCTTATGAGTATGCAGCTTAAAAAAGTAGAAGTGCTTCCCGCACCCATGGGTGATCATAACGACCCAGCCTTGGTTCGAATTAAAGAAGGGCTTAAATTTATTAAGTCAAAACCTCTTATGTTTGCCTCAATGAGTTTAGATATGTTTGCGGTTTTGTTTGGCGGAGTGGTGGCGCTTTTCCCTATCTTTGCAGATAAGATGGGAGTGGGGCCTGTGGGACTTGGAATGTTGCGCGCTTCTCCAGCGATTGGGTCTTTGGCCATGGCGCTTTTACAAGCGCTTCATTTACCCATTAAACCCAGTTGGAAGTTATTGGTGTGGTCGGTTGTTATTTTTGGAATTTGTATTTTGGGTTTTGGAATTTCAACTAATTTTTATTTATCTCTTTTTTTGATGGTCGTTAGTGGTTCGGTAGATAGTTTAAGCGTTATTACACGTTCAACCATTATGCAGGTTCTAACTCCCGATCATTTAAGAGGTCGGGTTTCTTCTGTTGGCGGAATTTTTATTCGAACTTCTAATGAAATCGGGGCGTTTGAGTCTGGGCTGGCCGCAAAACTGATAGGAACTGTTCCCTCGGTTATTTTTGGAGGAAGTATGACTTTGGTGATTGCGGGGTTATGGGCTTATTGGTTTAGAAAAATGGACACCAGCGCCTTAGATAATGCTCAGTCATAATCACGGGAGATATTTATGAAAAACGCCAAAGTTTTTTTCTTCAAATTAGTTTTGATGTTGTTTATGTCAGTGAGTGTCGGATTTTCAGTTGAGAAAAAAGGAGGGCTGGTAAAAATTATGAAATCAAATGAAGAATGGAAAAAGATTTTAACCCCACAGCAATATGAGGTTTTAAGAGAGAAGGGAACTGAGCGCGCTTTTACAGGTGAATACGTGAATAATCACGACAATGGAGTATACAAATGCGCTGCTTGCGACTTAGAGCTATTTGATTCAAAAACCAAGTTTGAGTCTGGCACGGGTTGGCCCAGTTTTTATGAGCCTGTTAAAAAAGAATTTGTTGGTGAGGTTTCTGACAATAGTTTTTTTATGAAAAGAACCGAAGTGGTTTGCCAGCGTTGTGGGGGGCATTTGGGGCATGTATTTAATGATGGGCCTAAACCAACCGGGCTTCGTTATTGCATTAACTCTGTTTCCCTAAAATTTGATAAAAAACCTGAAAAATAGAGCCGAATTTTTGTTACCAAAATGTTACTTTAATTTAAGGAAACCTTAATCTCGATTCGATATCCTTTGTTTATCAAAATGGATATCGCGACTTTTAAAAATAAATTTACCGCTTTTTTGGGCGTTCTTTTTTTCTTCCAAAATACGCTTTTAGCGCATGTTTCAACCCAAGAATTATGGGAGAAACGGCGGTTTCATTTAAATTTCTCTAAAGATTTTTCTTCTAAGGCGCCTCTTTCACTTCCCAAAATAACCAAAACGTTTTCCAGCCAAGCTGGAATCTCAGAAATATTTAAAACCATTCCTTCTGCTTGGGGGCGTATCAAAAAAGAAAATCAATATCATTTTGGTAGAGATTTGAATTTCATTTTGCATGTTCAAGATATTCACCAAAACAGGGAAGCGCAAAAAAACATTGCGGCACTGGTTGAAAGATTGGTTGACCATCAATCTGTTGATCTCATTGCTCTTGAAGGAGAGTTTGGAGAAATGAGACTGGGCGCCTTGAAAAAGTTTCCTCGGCAGCAGTCGATTCAAGTGGCTAAGAGTTATTTGTTTAAAAACAACCGAATCACTGGTCCTGTGGCGGCGCTTCTTTCTTCAAAAAGTAATTTGCCTCCCATCATTGGAATTGATGATAAAGAACTTTATGAATTAAATGTTCAGGCTTACCGCAACTCGCTTCAATTCCAGGAGTTGAATTTAAGAGAACTTGCCGAAGACGAGAAAAAGTTGCTTTTTAAAGAAAATAATATTGAGAATAAAAAATTACTTAGCTTTTATCACGCATCTCAGTCCTATCACAGAAACAAAAGTTCATTGAGCGATTTCGTATTTAATTTTTCTCAAGCTGATGTTAAAAATAAAAAAAGCCTGTCGAATTTAAGACAATCCATTGAGCTTGAAAGATCCATTCATTTTCCAAAAGCGGAAGAAGAACGAAATGTTTTTATCCAAATATTGGCGCGTAAACTATCTCAAGAAAAATTAAATGAGCTTTTGAGTACAAGTGCCGATTTTAAATTGGGAAAAATGACTGAAAAAGATTTTTATGACTTTGTTGTTCAGTTGGGACGTGAAAATAATATTGATCTAAAGACCTTTAAAGAATTTGGCCACTATCTTCAATATGTGGCGCTTTATCAAACACTTGATATAGATGAAACCTTGAAAGAATTAACTGAGCTTGAGACTGAAATTTATCAATTGCTTATTAAAAATAAGAGAGAAGCTGAATTTGTTAAAGAATCGCAACGCTTGTGGCTGAGTGAAAAACTTGTGAAGTTTTCTTTAACGAGAGAAGAGTGGGACAAATATAAGGAAACCCCTCACCCTAACCCTCTTCCTGATGGGAGAGGGGATAAGAGTTTCCCTCTACGAAGTGGGGGGGCTAGGGGGGGTAAATTAAGGCCCTTTGAGGAATTTTACCGATTGGCTGAATTGCGCGATCAAAAAATGGCGGATAACTTAGAGGAAGCCAGGCAAAAATATAAATCCAAGCGCGTTTTACTTATTACCGGTGGTTTTCATTCAAACGGCATAAAAAATCATTTTGTAAAAAAACATGAAAATATCTTTAGTTTTATTCCTCGTATTACCAAAATAGAAAAAGAAGTATCTTCTTACCTCACTTTATTTGCGCAAGAAAAAACATCACTAGACGACTTGTTCGAAGGCAGAGTGCTCTTTTTGTCCCCACGTGTTATGCCCAGCGCCAATGGAATGGCTGCGGTTGTGACCTTGGCAGATCAAACACTTTTTCCTCAAGTTCCTGCAAAAGAATCTTGGACTCAATCAGGAGGAGAGTCGGTTGAAAATGTGTCCAGCCATCAAGAAGGAAATCAGATGACGTTGGATGTCACAGGTGCTCGTCAGGGGATAAAGTTAACGGCTCAATTGGGCGGTTTAAATGATTCGTCTATAAGAATTGAATCTGTTCGCTTGGAAAAGGTTAATGTTCTTTCCTCCGGGATTATTTTTCCTTTTTTAGAGGCGTTTATTCGCTGGGGTTTGGTTGTTACCCTTTCTGTTGATCCCTTTTTATCACTGGTCATTATTTTTCCACTGGTACATGTTCTCATGCATGCGTTGAGAGATATACAAGAAGTAGGAATAAAAGGTTTTATTCGTCGTATCCCTCAGCGGTTTTTCGTGTCGGCTTTTTTTGGTTTATTTTCAGCGCTTATACTTTTCAGTTGTGATATTTCTCTAATATCCGTACTTGTTATTGTCCCTGATTTTTTCCTGCATAGTCTTTACAATCTGAAATTGAGATTTTGGTTAGACAAGTGGACTGGAATTCAGTGGTTAGAAATGAGCGTCAATCCACAAGGTGATGTTAAACGAAAAGAATTGATGACTGCTATTCAAAATATATTGTCAGGCATTCCAGGAGTTAATGTAAGACGCGCCAAAGGATTTGATTTAACGCATATGCAAATTATGGCCATTGATAACGTTAATAAATTCAAGAAACATCTTAATAGTATAGGAAAGGTTCAAGAAGGAATTGTTTTAGAAATTTATGATTCAATTCAATTATATCGAGAATCATTTATGCCCAAACTTCCAGAAAAACCATCTTTTGAGTTAGGAAAAATTACCATATCTAATTGGCCCCAATCACTGGGACTCGGGTTTGTTCCTCAAAAAGATTGGCATCGAGCTCGACAAGCAACAATTGAAATTGATAGGGCGCTAACTCAGTTACCAAAAGGTGCGGAATCATTGGAAGAAATTTATCTTCAAATAGAACCTTTTAATTTAGATCAAGGCTTTAACGATGAAAATGTGGCAGAGCTTTTATCCATGATTAACCTAGAAAAACGGATAGGGTTAAATTTATTGAAAGCTATAACACAAAAAGAAAAAATTCCAGAAACAGAGGTGTTAGAGGCACTTAAAGACAAAGAAAAATTGAAGCAACTCATTATTCGCCTACAACCTTATCGAAAGTGGGCAGAAAAAACCATAAACGAATATATTACTTTCGCCATGAAACATCATTGGGGCTATTTTGTTTTATTAGAGCTCAAAAAATTAGGGTACCCGCCGCCATTTTTGTTAAACGTTGATTCTCATTCCGATTTATCTAAGGATGGACAAAAAACAGACTCACCTCATGCGGTAGTATGGGTCCAACAAGCTTATGAAGATGGTCTGATTTCTGGTTATTTACAAATTGGTTTGAGGCCCGATGAAAATGGAGATCCTAAGATATTAAAAGGTCTTAGCCTTGGTATTGAAAATGGAGTAACACTTGCAGATTTAATTGAAAAGCATGGTTATGTACTCAGTATTGATTTGGATGTTTTAAGTACATTCTCTTATTCGGGTGGTGAAGTTTTTTTCGCGCCAACTCGAAAAATAACAGCTTATGTGGAAGCCTTACAAAAATTTATTAATGAGACAGAAGAAGAAACGGGAAAAATTCCTTTAAGAATACCCTGTTCAATATCTCCCGATTATTTGTTGGCCGCACACACAAATATGTATTGGGTTCAAACATTCCAAAATGATATTCGACGTCAGTTTGGCGATTTGGTTCACAAAGGGCTTGCAATAAAACCAAGTATCAACCATGTTGCGGTTCCTCTTAATTGGATTAACATTGTTTTATCTGTGGTTATTAATGTTTTGGGCGCGGTTTATTTCTTTTCTTCTCAGGATTCCTTGTTTTCTGTTTTGTTAATGACAAGTGCTTTGGTGTTTGGCACAGCTGTTTCATTTTTGATTCATGAGTCGGGGCATTTACTAGAAAATAAAGTGAGAGGTAAAAAATTATCTTTGAAGAGAATATCAGGTGGATTTATGTATGGAGGGGTGGGCGTCAAGGGCGCTTCTGGTTGGTCTGGTATTGCGGCGAGTGTTATGGGTGGGTTCATCTTTTTTAGTCTTATTTTCATTGATTTAAATAACAGCATTATTTATGGGATTCTCATACTGATCAATATTGTGTTTATGTTATCTCCGGGAGATTGGAAAAACTTTTTTATTAAAAAAGAGAAAAGAAAAATTCGGGAGCAGGATCTTTACAAAGCTTTTTTAGGTGGAATTCCAGAACGGCACTCTTTTGGAAGCGATAAAAAATGGTTTCTTGAATTTTCGAAAGTTTTTTTCACGGAAAAAGGTGATCAGGATTCTTTAAAAGAATTTTATCATGCGTTACCTCCGCTTGATAATGAACTCTTTCAATTGACAGATGAAGAAATCGCTTTTTGGCTTAGTGAAATTAGTTTAGATACGGGGATCGGTATCTCTCTATTAAAATGGTTGGCGATAAAAAATGGTCTCCCCGATTCTGTTATGGATCTCATATTAGATGATAAACAAAAACTCAACCAATTTTTAATTGAAGTAAACCCTTATTTTCAAAAATCAAAAAACCATTTAAATACTTACTTTTCTTTTGCCGAAGCTCATCATTACTCGTATTTTTATTTATTGATGTTAAAATTTGCGGGAATACCCCCACCTTTTGTAGTTAATTTAGATTCTCACAACGATTTACGAAAAGATTTTGATGTTAATAGCACCATTCAATCTTCTGATTGGATAGAAGCCGCCTTTCGGGATGGTTTATTAAGCGGTTATGCGCATATGAGAATAGAGCGAGATAATAAGGGCCAGCCCAAGCTGGTTTTATCCGAGGTGAAAGGAGAGCAAATAGGTTCAATGAAAAATTCAGATGATTTTATTGAAATCCTAAAAACAATTCCTTATTTACTCACCATTGATGCCGATACTTTTTCAGTTATTAATTTTTTAGATGGCATTGGAATTTTGTTTGAAGAAATATGGCATGTCGAAGCGAAAGATTTTCCTGATTTTTCTCAACCTTTTTTTGATTTTATTAGGTTGTTACCTAAGGCTATTCGAATTAATTTTGTTAACTCAAGAAATTATTTAAATAACATAAAAGCAGATGCCAATTGGCTTTCTCTTTTACAGAGTTTCTTTTATTCCAGGCTCTCACGTGCTGATGACGATTTTGAGAAATACGAATTTCCCCCGGAAACATCATTTACTCCCGTTTTAGACGAATTAAAAAAATGGACCGAAATCAAATTATCCGAAAATCAGGTTTTATGGTCTCTTTGGAAACATTTGGAAATGGAAACTCCATTGCCCGAGATATTGATAACAAAAAAGGAAGGTTTGTGGGTAAGTGAACTTCCTGTGAATCAAGATGATTTAAATAAATTGGAATCTCTTGGGATAAAAGTAAAAGATAAAGTTGGAAACTCACGGAAAGTTTTTTTGGCTTTTGAGGGGAAAGCTTTTATTGGAATAGCTCTTTACAGTCCTGAACTGATAGAGGGTGAGAAACAATTATCTGTCTATATTTTTGATCCCGATGTTGAGTCCATTTACTCAGGAAAAAATAGTGTCGAAGTATTCCCATTTATTTCCCGAAAAGTGTTTGATATTTCTGAAGAAACAAAACGGCCTGGAGACAAAATCAATATTCATTGGTTGCCTTCTATTTATCCGCTCACCGATTACCCAGCCCTTTTTTCTTTGATGGGGGTCAACCCTCGGAAAGATGCTCGAGTTTTAGATTTATTAACGGGAGCAGGGCAATTGGGTGTTATGTTCTCAAAGATGGGAGCCAAAAAAGTGGTTTCAACCGGCATCTCTCCTGCCGCTGTTGTGATGGCAAAAGTAAATGCGCAAGTAAATGGTGTAAATGAACAGATGCAAGTCTATCAAGCGGACGGCTTTCATTTTCCCTCTGAAATTGAACATGAAAAATTCGATGAAATATATACCAACCCTCCATGGCCAAGGCAAGAGAAAGACGATATTCGATTTTCTGATGTGGGAATGAAAGTGATTAAAGAGATTTTATCTAAAGCACAAAACTTTTTATCTAAAGATGGGATTCTTGTTTTAAATTATCCAGAAGTCCCCGAATTATTTCAACTCATTTATGAAAACAATTGGGATATTGTTCGTATTGAAGGGACCAAACAAAATCGCGGAAAATACGAAGTTGACTATAGCCGTTTTGTTTTGGTACCACGAAGATCTGATCAATTATCTGATGAAAAAAATAAAACTTTTAAAGAAATCTGGAAATTATTTTTAGAGTTAGATGATTTTAAAAGCAATCCTCTTGATCCTCGTTATGACCAATACATGCGGGTATTCCAAGATTATCCCAGTCGATACATAATGAAGAAAATGGATGTTCCCAATGTTGAGTTGGATTTTCATGATGAGCTCATCGCCAAATTTTTCGCCGAAGCTTCGACACGTCTTTCAAACAAAATTCAGATGGCTGTTCCTGATATTCGAATTAACCTTGCTTTAAGCCATCTTAAAATTCGTGAAGAGGTGAAAGGAGAAGAAGGAACGTTTATGGCTGGGCCTGTAGAAGTAGAACATCCTCATGGAGCTCAGATTTCAAATGTTAATTTAATGGCGGCGACTTTTGTGACTGTGGGATACTTGTTTTATCTATTTGCCTATATGCCTTCATTGCTAGCGACGGTTACATCTATTTTGGTTGTATCCTTATTTATTTTTTCTGTTCTGTTTCATGAGTTGGGTCACGCTTTAAGTAATTATTTTTCTGGAAAACCCACTCACGTTTATTTTGAGAAAGGATGGTTCAAAGGAGGGATGACTGTTCCCAATGCAAGCGGAATATCCGGAGTTATACCAAGTGCTTTTCTCGCCTTAGGAATGTTGGTGTTGTCTTTTTCCGCCTCACATTTAGTGGATATTTGGGTTTTATTTAGCGTGGTTAATTTTATTTTTATGATGTCTTTGAAAGATTGGAGATTAATTATTTCTGGTTTTTTTGATTCTTCTCAGTGGAAAAGTATCGTGGTTGATAATTTAAAAATAAGCTGGCTTCGCAGTGTGTTTCCTCCCATGGAAGATAATACACTCACGACAGAAATTTTATATCGGCATTCTAAAAAAGTCGTCATGAAAAAAACCGATAGAATTTGGGAGCTCTGCGCTGGGGCGGGTTTGGTTGCCATTAGTGCTGCTAAAAGGGGCGCTGGATTTGTTCTTGCCACAGATATCAATCCTGAAGCAGTGAAATCCGTTAAAAAAAATGCGAAGGACAACAAGGTTAAAAAAACCGTTCAAGCGGAAACGGTGGCGGGTTTAGGTATTGGCGATTCGCATAAAGAATTTGACCGACTTTTCGTTAATCTTCCATGGGGATACCAAGCAACGGATCATCCAAATGTCTCGGACCCGGAATTTAAATTATTAAATGAATTGTTAATGAAGGGGCAAGATTATCTGACTGAAAATGGAACCTTACATGTGGGTTATCAAGAAATTCCTACTCTTATGGCGAGAATTTATGGAAATGATTGGGATATTGTTTTGATAGATCAATCTCAATTTGTAAGAGAAAAATATAAAGAGTCGGATTATCCTCACTTCACAGATCAAGGGGTTTTTGTTTTGACCAAGAGAAACAAAGATATTTTATCCGATAGCTTGTCACAAGATCTTGCTTCTGATTGGGAAATATTATTACGCATTCAAAATCGAATTATGGAAAGTTCAGTAAAACCCTTAGGGTTCATGATGCCTGGCATGATTGAATCTAGTTTAAAAGGTATCCAAGAGAAATACCATAAATTAAAAAAATCAGACCCAGAACATGCATTTCACTTTCAACTTATAGAAAAAGGAGCCGGTCGGCTCCTCGCGTATTTCACTAGAAAATTCCAATTGGAGGGGCCAATAGAAAATGTGCGAACCAATCCAAATTTTAACCTTGATTCCTTTGGTCTCGGGGACGTTGTTGAAAACAAAGAGGAATTAAATTTGCCTCCCCTTCTTTCTAAGGGGATTGGTGAGCGCACTGTAAAAATAGTGACGCGTGTAGAAGATTTAGAGTTAACGAAAAGTTGGTTGTTGCGGGTGAAAGGAAAAATGAAGGTTGAAATTTTGGCCAATCCTGAAGAGATATTGTCTATCAAAGACGCCTTACAAGATTTCTCAGTCACAATAAAACCTATTAAGGGATTGATAAAAAATGGGGAGATATCTTTTGAAGATTATTTGAGTTTGGGTTCTAGTAATAAAAAAGAACTCTTAAATAGCATTCTTATTTATTCTTCAAGACTGTTTATGTCAAAAACATTGTCAGAACAGTTTACTGAGGATGAATTAAAAGCCATCGACACATTCGAACTCGAAGAAATTCTTGGCAACATCAAAAACAGTCGCCCCATTTCACTTTTTATCAGGTTAACCAACGCACTAAAAGCCGCCCAGCACGCCTAAAACTCGGTACCGAGTCTTTCTGATCCGAAGTGGGGTTGGAGGGCTTTGGGGATGAGAACGGAGCCGTCGCCTTGTTGATAGTTTTCTAAAATAGCAGCGACGGTTCGCCCTACAGCCAGGCCTGAGCCATTTAATGTGCAGCCGAGTTCACGTTTTTTGTCTTTCAGCACTTTAAAATTCATTCTTCTTGATTGGAAATCCGTACAAGTAGAACAAGAAGAAATTTCTCTCCATACATTTTCGCCTGGCATCCATACTTCAAGATCGTAAGTTTTAGCCGACGAGAAGCCCATGTCTCCGGTGCAAAGTAAAAGAACTCTATAGGGAATTTCTAAACGTTTTAAAATTTCTTCCGCGTGGGCTGTTAATTTTTCATGTTCGGAAATGGAATCTTCCATTTTGCAAAAGCGAACCAGTTCTACTTTATCGAATTGATGATTGCGAATAAGACCCCGCGTATCTTTTCCGTAAGACCCAGCTTCTCGTCTGAAACAAGGGGTTAGCGCGGTCACAGCATAGGGAAGGTTTTTTTCTTCAACGGCCAAGTCAGCATATAAATTAGCCAATGCCACTTCAGAAGTAGGAATAAGATAAAGATCATCTTCCGCACACTTATATAGTTCCTCACCAAATTTAGGGAGTTGCCCCGTATTTGTCATGGTTTTAGCAGTCACAAGATAAGGCGGTACAATTTCGGTATAGCCGTGTTCTTTTGTATGAAGATCTAACATGAAGCTGGAAACGGCGCGCACAAGTCGGGCGCCGGCACCTTTAAACAATGAAAACCGTCCCCCTGATAATTTTGTGGCGGCTTCAAAGTCTAGAATTCCAAGTTTGGTTCCTATTTCATGGTGATCTAAAGGTTTATAGGGGAATTCTTTTTTATTGCCATGTTCTCGCACCACTTTGTTATCTGCGGCGGATTTCCCAATAGGGACAGAAGCGTCAGGAATGTTGGGAATATTCAAAAGAAGCATGTCGACTTCAAGTTTTAAAGTTTTTTCTCGTTCTTCTTTTTCTTTTAAATCAATTTTTAAACTCTCCATTTCTTTTAAGAGAGGGGCGACATCTTTTTTCTCCCGTTTTAGTTTACCCACTTCATCTGCGGACGTATTTCGTTTGGCCCGGAGAACATCCAATTGAGTGAGAAGCTCTCGCCACTCTTTATCGAGAGCTAAAACTTTTTCTAAATCAGGGAGGGCTTTGCCTCCCCTGTTTTCAAGTCCTTGACGGACCCAAACTGTATTTTCACGAATGAGTTTAATGTCGATCATTTATTTGTAGATAAGAGGATATTTTTCTGGATTTACTAATGATGAAACTTCCAGATCAATGTCCAGATTTGGCCAATAGAGATGAGAGTTATTTAAAAGTTTAAGATTGTATATATCTGAAACTTTTGAATTTTTAAACCAGGGATAATCTTGATAAGCAAGAAAATATTCCTTTCCATGAACATGTAACCAAACCCCAAACGGAGATATATCGAGGACTTCAGCTTTTGAAATGCTTTTTCCAAGAACGGATGATTTCATCTTTTTTCCCCATGACTATTTTTTGTAATTCATTTAATTTAATAGCAGACAACCCGTGGTATTCGCTTAATGCGATGGTTGGTTCTAACCAAAATTTTGCCTCTCCATCAGAGCATGAAATATGAATATGCATGCGAACCTCTTCTCGTGAAAAGAAAAAGAAACGATAGTTTTTATAGCGGAATACTGTTGGGCTCATTGATTTATTTTACATTATAAAAATACCGACCATATCCAATTCAGTCCATGAAAAGAACAAAAAGAGTGGTGTTTCTCGCTAATCCAGTTATCCTTAAGACAATTGTCTTTTAAGGAGGAAGTTATGAGAAAATTATTCACAGGAATTTTGGTTTTAGGCACTTTGGTTATTTCTGAAGGTTTTCTCAGCGCTGCAGAATCAACCATTTTGGATAACAATGATAAGATTTCCGGTATGGATTTGGTTCAAGAACCTCGCGAGGATACAACTCCTCGGTGTATTGGGTTAGAAGAGGTTGTTAAAATGATCAATAAAAAAGAAACCCGCAGAAAATCACTTGCCAGTTATACGAAACCTTCCAAAGAATCCTTGAAACGCGAAAAATTTGTTGCGAATTACGCTCGAGAAAATGGTTTTAAAAACTCAGAAGAAATTGTGGCCAAGTACAATGAGGATTGCCTGCGCTAATTATTCGTCTTCCCCGCTTTCAGCTCTTAGTTTAGCCAAAACTGAATAGTCTTCTAAAGTTGTCGTATCACCTATTGTCTCTTTTCCTTGAGCGATGTCTCTTAAAAGTCGTCGCATAATTTTCCCCGAACGTGTTTTTGGTAAGGTGTCAGTAAATCGAACTTCTTTGGGTTTGGCAATTGAGCCAATGGCTTTGCCCACATGTTCTTTAAGTTCCACTTTAAGCGCGTCCGAAGCTGTTTTAGATCCTGTCGCTTTTAATGTCACAAAAGCCACCACGGCCTCACCTGTGAGATCATCAGGCCGTCCTACCACCGCCGCTTCAGCCACAGAAAGATGACTTACCAATGCCGACTCAATTTCGGCTGTGCCCAATCGGTGCCCTGAAACCTTAATAACATCATCTATTCGCCCCATGATCCAGAAATAACCATCTTTATCTTGATGGGCGCCATCTCCCGTAAAATAAGTATCTGAGACTCCTTTTTTGTTGGGTTTTATTTGCGACCAATATTGTTTTGTAAACCGCTCAGGGTCACCCCAAATGGTGCGCATCATATGAGGCCAAGGTTTTCGAATGACCAAAAACCCTCCATCACTGGTTGGCTCGCCGTTTTTGTCAACAATTTCAGGCGTAATACCGGGGAGTGGGAAAGTGGCAGAGCCGGGTTTTGTCGCAGTAACACCTGGAAGAGGAGAGATAAGAATGCCTCCTGTTTCTGTTTGCCACCAAGTGTCAACAATCGGGCAGCGACTTTGTCCAATATTTTTGTGATACCACATCCAAGCCTCAGGGTTAATGGGTTCTCCCACAGTTCCTAATAATCTTAAACTTGATAAATCGTGTTTTTTTGGCCAATCTTCTCCCCATTTCATAAAGGCGCGAATAGCAGTGGGAGCGGTATAAAGAATATTAACTCGGTGTTTTGCAATAATTTCCCAAAACCGATCGGGTTGTGGAAAGTTGGGCGCTCCTTCATACATGAGTATCGTGGCTCCATTTGATAAGGGGCCGTAAACCACGTAAGTATGCCCGGTCACCCAGCCAATATCAGCAGTACACCAATAAACATCTTCGTCTTTTAAATCAAAAACATATTTAGAGGTATAAGTTGCCCCTAGTAAATAGCCAGCGGTCGAATGCAAGATTCCTTTTGGTTTGCCAGTTGACCCAGAGGTATAAAGAATAAAAAGAGGATGCTCTGAGTCCATCGGTTCTGCTTTACATTCACTGGAGGCCTTCTTGATGAGTTCATGCCACCAGAAATCTCTTCCGGCTTGCATATGAATGAGTTGTTTGGTTCTCTGACAAACAATGACGTTTTGAACACTGGGCGTTTGTTTCAAGGCTTCATCAACGGCGTCTTTTAAATTAACGGTAGTGCCTCTTCTAAAACCACCGTCAGCGGTAATAACCATCAGCGCTTGCATGTCATTGATGCGATCGATAAGCGCTTGCGCACTAAACCCTCCGAATACGACCGAGTGAGTCACTCCCATGCGAGCGCAGGCCAACATAGCAATCGGGAGCTCTGGAATCATGGGCATATAAATAATAACGCGGTCACCTTTTTTGAGGCCTCGTTCTTTTAACACATTGGCGAATTGGCACACTTCTTTGTGGAGCTGATCATAGGTATAGGTTCTGTTTTCTCCAGGTTCTCCTTCCCAGATGAGTGCTGCTTTGTTACGACGGTGGGTTTCTAAATGACGATCTAAACAATTATAAGAGGCATTGAGCCGTCCGCCCAAAAACCATTTTGCGAAGGGGGGCGTCCACTGTAAGATCTTTTTCCAAGGTTTGGCCCAATGCAGTTGTTCTTTGGCTTGTGTTGCCCAAAATTTCTCTGGGTTTTTGGCCGCTTGTCGATAAATTTTTTGATATTCCTTGAGGCTTTTTATGTGGGCTTTTTTTGAAAATTCAGGTCTCGGAGGGAAAAATCGTTTTTCTTTTAAGATGGATGTTATTTCAGGCATGAAGTCCTCCGCCATGTTCATATATTACTTTCATATCTTTTTTAATAAATTTAATAATGTAAGGGCTTATGGCAGCTTCCGATTGCAAATCAACTTTTCTTTTAAATGCTCTGGATAATCTTCTTTCTAAGGCAACGAATTTTAACAAGCTTTTTTCTTTAGAAAACTCGATTAATATATCGATGTCACTCTTAGCGTTATCTTCACCTCTGGAAACTGATCCAAAAATACTGGCCTTAGAAACATCATTTTTTTTAAAAAGCTTGGTTATTGTTTTTGATTTTAATCTTTTTAAATTCATTTTTTGATTATACAAACTCTTTCACTAAAATCTTCGGTGTAAATCGTTTGTGGGTGAAGGTAGAATCGGACCTAAAAACAGACCTTGTAAAATAGAAGTGATACTTCTAAAATACACATATGTTTGAAAGGCACTTTTCTGATCTCCTTTTTAAAAAGCTAAAACGCTTTCCTGTGGTGACCATATTGGGTCCGCGGCAATGTGGTAAAACGACATTCATCCGCAACGTTTTGCCAAAGTGGTCTTATTTGGACATGGAAAAACCATCTGACTTTGTGCCGTTCTCACAGGATCCTGAGGCTCGTATTAACCAATTGGACTCCCATGTCATTCTGGATGAGGCGCAACGCTTGCCTGAGCTATTTCCGATTCTTCGGAGCGTGATTGACGGGAGTCGAACCAAAAAAGGACGATTTGTTCTTTTGGGATCAGCCTCTCCAACTTTGGTCCGCCATATCTCTGAAAGTCTTGCTGGTCGGACTACGTTTTTGGATTTGACTCCATTTCGTTGGGACGAGATTACTGGCAAAAGTCACAATTTGGAATTGAATACGTTATGGTATCGGGGGGGATTTCCGCATCCCTTCTTAGAGAAAAATAACGCTGGACGCGTGGATTGGTTTGAGTCTTATACACGCACGTTTATCGAACGGGATTTAACATCTTTAGGTCTTGACGTGTCGGCGGTTCAGATGAGGAAGCTCTGGACGATGCTGGCTCATTTCAATGGAGCTATCTGGAACGCTTCGAATTTAGCTGCATCTATGGGAACAAGTTATCACACGGTGAATCGTTATACGGACATTCTTGAGCAGACTTTTTTGATCCGAAAGCTGCTTCCGTACTTCTTTAATCTTGGAAAACGCATTATCAAAAGTCCCAAGGTGTATTTTCGAGATACAGGTCTCCTACACTATTTTCTAGGAATCCGGGATTTAAAGACTCTGGATAACCACCCGTCCCGAGGGGCCAGCTGGGAAGCTTTTCTTGTGGAGCACGTCATTTCGGGATTTCAATTGGCTGAGCCTGGTACGCAGGCGTACTATTGGCGGACAGCATCCGGTGTTGAGGTTGATTTATTGATTGAGCGGGGAAATCGGATTATCCCTTTCGAAATTAAGCTTCACTCGTCTCCAACGCGAAATGATGTTCGAGGACTGGTTACATGTATGAAAGATTTAAAATTAAAAAAAGGATATGTGCTTTACCCCGGAGCAAATAACTATTCGTTAGGAGAAGGAATCACCGCTTTGTCGGCCGATAAAGTTTTGTGTGATTTGAAGCAGCTGACAGTCTTGTGAGTGAAAATAAATTAAATAAGAGCTTTATAAATTGTTTGAATGGCGCTGGCAAAACAAAATACACCAATGGCTGTTACTATGGCCAATGCTGTTGCCCTCCCAATGGTTTCTAAGGTTTTTTTCTTGTTTCTGTGGGAATCCATATCATCTAAAGAGGGAAAGGGCGGTAAATCTTTGGGAATCATCATGTTAAAGTCATTGGGATCTCCAATGAGATCTTTTTTGGAAGTTGAAGTTTTTAATTGCATCTCGAGTTCTAATTGTTGAAAGCGTTCTCGAAACCGGGCTTCTAGGACCATTAAATCCATGGCCACCGAGCTATTGTCAGGGAGCAAGTGACGTGATATTTCTTCTAGTTCCCGTAAGAGATCTTCATAAGCGATAGGACTTCTTCGTTTTAACCCGTACATAACGTCCTCCCTTTGCTTCGATACCCAATGCTAGCTGTGGTATGTGAAGATCAGGTGACAGTCACGGGATAAAGGGGAGAAAAATGGGATTTTTAAAAACGATCTTAAAAATCAACATAAATATCAATAGAGTAATTAAACCTTAAGAATGAACTGGGGTATTTTCGGTTTTTAGGCCTAAGATCGGTCGTCTTCGGGTGAGCGGTTTTCTAAATGATCTAAGGTTTCTAGGCTGAGTCGTTTAACCTCATCATCCGGGTCTTGAGTCAGTTTTTTAAGGCTGGCCCGCACTTCAGGAGTGTTAACGCCTATTTGATCAATAGCGTAAATTATCTCTTGCCTGACCAGAGGGTGAGAGTCAGTCAAATGTATTAATAGGCTTCCCAATGCCTGTTCAGCTTGAGAGCCTAAACGACCGAGAGTTTGAATAGACCCTATTTTTAGCAAGACATCATTGGTGTTAAGACACTGAAGTAATTCTGGAATAACCAAAGGACCAATAGAAACAAGAGCCTCCGAAGCACGATTGGCCAAAAGAGTATCTGGATTATTAAGGAGGTTTATAAATTGAGGAATTAATTCTTTCTTTTTAACTTCTGAACATTGTTGAAGCTTTATTAATGCTTTTGTTCTCACTTTGGAATCATTAGAAAGAACCCTTTTATAAATAGGAACAAAGTATTGGCAAGAACTCAAAATACAGATGAATAATAAAAAACCGATTATTCGGTTGAGAGAGAAATTTTTATATTTCAAAATTTTTATCAGATTCATTTGACACGCATTTAACCAATTTTTGTACAATCGTGCCCGATCTTAAAGGCCTTTAGGGGCCAAGATATGTCTAAAGTTTTTGGAGTTGGCTGTCGAACCTCCCCAGAAAAATCAAGATTCCTCGACGAAAAAGTCACATATAATAGATTCTAAACAACAAGCGCGGTCTGCGTGGGGTAACTCTTCAGAAGGCCTTCAGTTGTTTGTTACTTTAATATTGGGCGTATTCGCAGGATATTATCTGGATTCCCGGTTTCATACAGGGCCCTGGTTCACTGTCATAGGTTCCATTTTAGGTATTATTGCTGGTCTATATAACCTCATTAAAAGATTTTCGAAAATAAAATGACAAAAAAGTTGTTCTGGGGATTGTGGCTTCCTTTATTGGGGGCGTTTTTGTTTGTGCTGGCGGTGTTTATCGTAAAGCCATCTCCTTCAGTTCGCGCTGGTCTTTTTTTGGGTTTATTGATCGCTTTTGTGCAGGCGGCCCTTTCCACTGGGGCGATGGTGTGGGCGTGGAATAAAAAAAGTTTTTATTGGGTTTGGATGAGTGGTTTTTTATTTCGTTTGTTGGTTTTTTCGATCACCGCTTATTTCGTTTTTCAATCGCAGCGATTTCATGTTGTTGCAACATTATTAACTTTGGTTATGGCCACCATGTTTTTTATGGTGATAGAGTCGAGAGTTTTTTGGGAACTTAAGAAGGCAGCGTAATGGATTTTTTACACGTTTTAGAACATCATCTGATAGATCAAAAATGGGGAACTCTCCAATTGGGTTCTTTGGCGATTCCTTTTTCCAAGCATGCTTTTCTTCTTTGTTCCTCAGCTGTTCTTTTGACAGCTGTTATTCCTTTGTTGGCTCGTCGATGGCAAACAGCACATGCGGCGAGTTATGTTCCAAGCGGTTCTCGCGGCCTTTTAGAAATTTTTGTGATGTTTATTCGAGATCAAATTGTTATTCCTAATATGGGACATGAAGGCCTCAAGTACCTCCCTTACTTTTTAACGCTCTTCTTTTTTATTTTAACCTCCAATCTCATCGGACTTATTCCTGGTTCAGCCACTGCCACTGGTAATATTTCAGTCACCGCGGCTTTAGCTGTTTGCACCTTATTATTAATGAATTTCGCTGGAATTCGCGAACATGGGTTCATTCATCATGTAAAAAACTTTGTACCCCATGGCGTTCCGGGCTGGTTGGCACCTTTGGTGTTCCCCTTAGAAGTCATTGGAATGTTTGCTAAAGCTTTTGCCTTAACAGTTCGTTTGTTTGCCAATATGATTGCAGGACACATTGTCATATTGGCTTTTTTATCGCTTATTTTTTTAGTGGGAGGGGTGATGATTATTCCTTCCGTTGCCTTGGCATTGGCGATGATGATGTTGGAACTCTTCGTGTGCTTTGTTCAGGCGTTTATTTTCACTTTTTTGACATCAATCTTTGTGGGGTCGACTTTACATCCTCACTAATATATGAAGGAGAATTAAAATGGTTAATGAAATGTTGTACTTAGGTCTGGGATATCTGGCGGCTGGTTTTGGCGCTGGACTTTGCGTTTTTGGTGCTGCTTCAAGCATCTCTCGCGTCGCAGCGGCTGCTCTTGAAGGAACAGCTCGTCAGCCTGAAGCCGCCGGTGATTTACGAACATCGATGTTACTTCCTTCGGCTTTCATTGAAGGGTTGGGTCTTTTCGGAATCGTGGTTTGCTTGCTTGTTGCGATGAACTTCGGATTGAAACCAACACCAAATGCTGGTCATTCCGCTGCTGCTGCAACTCAAGCTGCTCACTAATTAATAATAACCGTCGTCCTACTGGCCGTCATCCCCGAATGTTTTTGTCGGGGATCTAGCTTGAGAATAGTAGATTCCCGATAGAGACATTCGGGAATGACAGTCAAAGATCCAGGATGACGAGTTAGAAAGATTGTTCGAAAAGGGTTGGTATTATGGAAAAACTACTTCAGCCAGACACAGGACTTATGATATGGACTATTGTCACTTTTGGCTTGTTGCTGCTCGCGCTTACAAAATTTGCTTGGAAACCGATTCTTGATGCCATTAATCAAAGAGAAGGAAAACTAAAGGGTGATTTAGATCGCGCTGAAAAAGCACAAAATGAGGCTGAGCTTTTAAGACAAAAATACGAAACACAATTATCTGAAGCTCAGAAAACCATTCAGTCTATGGTCACTCAAGCCAAAGCAGATGGTGAAAAAGTTCGGATCGATCTCCTTCATCAGGCCAAAGAAGAATCTGAAAAGCTTGTTGAGCGGGGGCGTAAGGAATTGGCAGGTGAAACAGATAAGTTAAAAACAGAACTTCGCAAAGAAGTGGCTGAGCTTTCTGTTTCAATTGCTGAAAAAATCTTAAAGCGTTCCGTTGATAAAAAACTCCAAGAAGATGTGTTGTCTGAGTCTTTGAAAAGTTTATCTGGAGTTCAAAAATGAGAAACCCAACTGTTTCTAAACGTTATGCGAAAGCGTTGTTTGAACTGGCAACAATCAATAAAGCACTTGATGATGTGTTGTTGGGGTTTGGCAATCTGGTTTTTTCCATAAAAGAATCTAAAGATTTTGCAAAAATTCTTGCGAATCCTTTGGTTAAGACCGATGATAAAATTAAATTGGTTGTATCTATTACCAGTAATAAAATGGTCATGAAGCTTGTGGAAATTCTAAGCAAACGTCATCGACTTGTTTTACTTATGGAAATTTACGAACAATTAAAAAAGATCACTGATGATTCCAATGGAATTCATCACGCCTTCATCAAATCCGCGGTCACGCTTAGTGGTGATGAAAAAGTACGTGTTGAACAAAAATTGAAAGAAGTATTTGGTGGCAAAGTGGTGGGGCAGTTCCATGTGGATCAAGAACTTATTGGTGGTATCTGGATTGAATCTGCTGGAAAAGTTTTAGATGCAACAGTGAAAGGACGTATCGACACATTTAGACACGCGCTCTTACATAGCGCAAATTAATGACGTTATTGACGAGGAATTTTTATGACAATTCGCCCAGAAGAAATTACAAGTGCTATTAAAAAGCAAATTCAAGATTTGGATGTAAAAACAGAACTTCAAGAAGTCGGTTATGTTCTTCAAATCGGAGATGGAATTGCTAGAGTTTATGGTCTTGAATCCGCTTTGAATGGAGAACTCTTGGAGTTTCCTCAACAAACCTATGGAATGGTTTTAAATCTAGAGCATGATTCAGTGGGTGTGGCTCTCATGGGGTCTTTTAATCATATTAAAGAAGGAGACCTGGTTAAAAGAACCAAAAGAATTATGGAAGTGCCCGTTGGTCCGGAACTGATTGGGCGTGTTGTAAATCCTCTGGGACAACCTATTGATGGAAAAGGTCCCATCAAAACATCCAAAACGCGGCCTGTTGAAATTATTGCTTCTGGTGTGGTGGCTCGACAATCTGTACGTGAACCTCTTCAAACAGGAATCAAAGCTGTTGACAGTATGATTCCGATTGGTCGGGGACAGCGAGAACTCATTATTGGGGATCGTCAAACTGGGAAAACGGCCATTGCCATTGATACCATTATTAATCAGAAAGATGTGAAAGACCGCCCCATTTGTATTTATGTGGCCATTGGTCAAAAACAGTCAACAGTTGCTTCGGTTGTGCAAACCTTAACAGATAAAGGAGCGATGGATTACACCATTGTTGTCGCTGCTACCGCCGCTGAACAAGCGCCTCTACAGTATTTGGCTCCTTATTCTGGTGTAGCAATGGGAGAAGAGTTCACTTGGAATGGAAAGCATGTTCTTTGTGTGTATGACGATTTATCCAAGCATGCGCAAGCCTATCGCCAAATGTCACTTCTCATTCGTCGCCCTCCTGGGCGCGAAGCGTATCCTGGAGATGTTTTTTATCTCCATTCTCGATTGTTGGAGCGCGCCTGTAAGCTTTCGAAAGAATTGGGTGGAGGATCTCTCACCGCGCTTCCTATTATTGAAACACAAGCGGGTGACGTTTCTGCTTTTATTCCAACCAACGTTATTTCTATTACCGATGGGCAAATTTATTTAGAAAGCAGTCTTTTTTATTCTGGCGTGAGACCTGCTGTCAACGTCGGCCTTTCTGTTTCTCGTGTGGGAGGGAGCGCTCAGATTAAAGCCATGCGCCAAGTGTCCGGGCAATTGAGATTAGACTTGGCTCAATACAACGAACTGGCTGCGTTTGCGCAATTTGCCTCAGAACTCGATAAAACATCGCAGCAAAAATTGGCTCGGGGACAAAGAATGGTAGAACTCTTAAAACAAGGTCAATATGTTCCGATGGACGTTGCTAAACAAGTGGTCAGTGTATTTGCTGGAGTTAAAGGGTTCTTGGATGATATCCCTGTTAATAAAGTGGGCGCTTTTGAATTGGGACTCCTTGATTATATTCAAAGCAAAACACCAAAAGTTTACGACGAAATTCGCTCAGGTGAAAAAATGAGTGATGCACTTCTCAATCAAATAACTGATCTTATTAAAGAATTCAAAACTGGATTTATAGCGAAATAAACCATGGCTTCTCTTCGAGAACTTAGACGAAAAGTTAAATCTGTTAAATCAACTCAGCAGATTACCAAGGCCATGAAATTGGTAGCGGCAGCTCGCCTCAACCGGGCGCAAGAAAAGATTATTGCGGCCCGTCCCTTCGCGGCCAAACTTGAACAACTTCTTCAAGAGTTGGCTTATATAGAACTTCATAACGATACGCCTGAAACAAAATTAGATCATCCTTTTTTAAAAGAGCGAACCGGAAAAAGAATTGATTTGGTTATGGTGACGGCCGATAGAGGATTGTGTGGTGGTTTTAATGCCAACTTAATGCGTCGGGGTCTCCAATTTATTCGCGAAAATTCAGATTCTGATATTCATCTTTGGCTCATTGGTAAAAAAGGGCGTGATTTTTTTCGTCGATTTAAAATGAATATTGAAAATGAATACATCAATATTTTTCAACGTCTTTCTTACACCCAGGCAGAAGTTATTGGAAAAGATTTAATCGATGCATTTTTGAAAACACAGACTCGATCGATTACTATTCTTTACAATGAATTTAAATCTCGTATTCAACAGAAGTTAACTTTAAAACAATTACTTCCTATCACTGAAATGCCTGAAACCAAACCGGAAATTGATTTTATTTATGAACCGGATCAAAAAGGGATTGTAGAAGAACTGATGCCTCGTTTTGTAAAAGCGCAGATTTATCGAGTTTTATTGGAATCGCAATCGGCAGAATTGGCTGCACGAATGGCTGCCATGGATTCAGCAACGAAAAATGCCAAAGAATTGATCGGTTCTTTAACGCTGACAATGAATAAAGTAAGACAAGCGGCGATCACCAAAGAAATTTCAGAGATTGTAGGCGGTGCGGAAGCGCTGCAGAATTAGCTGTCATTCCAGATATCGGGATGACGATTGTGTGAGGAGAAAGTTATGAGTACAGGAAAAGTGGTCCAAGTAATTGGCCCTGTTTTAGACGTAGAATTTCCAGAAGGAAAACTACCCAGAATTAATGACGCGCTCAAAGTGCAGAGTGAATATGAATCTGGCAATACAAAAGTCAAAGTTAATTTAACCTTAGAAGTCGCTCAACATATGGGTGACAACACGGTTCGATGTATCGCTTTAGGACCTACGGAAGGAATTGGTCGTGGCATGGAAGTTTTAGATACAGGGGCTCCTATCACTGTTCCTGTTGGAAAAGCTTGTCTGGGAAGACTACTTGATGTTCTTGGTGAACCCAAAGATAATCGCGGTGATGTTAAATCTGAAATCAAACTTCCTATTCATAGAGCTCCGCCTGCTTTTACTGAGCAAGTAACAACTCCTCAAGTTTTTGAAACAGGAATTAAAGTTATTGATCTTTTAGAGCCCTATGCAAAGGGAGGAAAAATTGGTCTTTTCGGTGGAGCCGGAGTGGGTAAAACCGTCATCATCATGGAACTTATTAATAACGTGGCCAAACAGCATGGAGGCGTTTCTGTGTTTGGTGGTGTGGGAGAAAGAACTCGCGAAGGAAACGATTTATGGAACGAAATGCAAGAAGCCAAATTGGCTGATGGTAATTCCGTTCTCTCTAAAACAGTGTTGGTTTATGGACAAATGAATGAACCACCGGGATCTCGTTTACGAGTGGGACTTACCGCACTCACTCAAGCGGAATATTTCCGTGATCAAGAAAGCCAAGACGTGCTTTTGTTCGTCGACAATGTATTTCGATTTGTTTTGGCTGGAGCGGAAGTGTCTGCGCTTTTAGGCCGCATGCCTTCAGCGGTCGGTTATCAACCGACTCTTGGTCAAGAAGTTGGTGGCCTCCAAGAAAGAATTACCTCAACTAAAACTGGATCCATTACTTCTGTTCAAGCGGTGTATGTTCCTGCTGATGATTTAACGGACCCTGGAGTTGCGACCACGTTTGCTCACTTGGATGCAACCACCGTTCTTTCTCGTCAAATTGCTGAACTGGGAATTTATCCTGCTGTTGATCCGCTGGAATCTACATCAAGAATTTTAGATCCACGAATTGTTGGTGAAGAACATTATAAAGTGGCCAGACAAGTTCAGCAAATCCTAAACCGATACAAAGAATTACAAGATATTATTGCCATTCTTGGTATGGACGAACTATCTGAAGAAGAAAAAACACTGGTTAATCGCGCGAGAAAAATTCAAAAGTTTTTATCTCAACCTTTCTTTGTGGCCACGCAGTTTACGGGTCTTGAAGGGCGTTATGTCAAAATTCAAGATACCATCCGTGGTTTTAAGGAACTCTGTGAAGGTAAGTGGGATCATCTTCCTGAGTTTGCCTTCCACATGGTTGGAACCATTGAGGAAGCCGCCGAGAAAGCGAAAAAATTAGAAGCGGGCGTATAATTTTTTTTATGACCATCCATGTTGAACTCATTACTCCGGAGAAATTAGCTTTACAAGAAGAAGTTGATTTTTTAGTGGCACCCGCCGAGAATGGTGAAGTGGGAATTTTGGCCAACCATGCGCCATTACTGACCAAATTAACAACCGGTGAATTACGTTTAAAAAAAGGCGATAAGGTTCGTTATGTTGCAATCTCTGGTGGATTCATGGAAGTAAAAGCGGGCAGTAAAGTTTCTGTATTCGCTGAAACCGCTGAATTCGCCGAAGATATTGACGTAGAACGCGCTAAAATGGCTGCTGAAAAAGCCAAACAAACTTTAAGTAAACCCTCTTCTGATTTAACTGCCGCTGAATTAGCGCAAGTAGAATTAGCACTCAATCGTGCTCTTCTTCGAATGAAAATAGGGCAAAATCGCTGGAGGAAATTACCAGGAGATCGAGTTAACTAATATGGCGATTTTGAGAATCACCAAATATGGTGAGCCTGTTCTTCGAAAAAAAGCCTCCCCCGTTACAGACCTCGGAGCTGATACTCAAAAACTTATTAAAGATATGTACGACACCATGTATGCTGCCAGCGGAATTGGTTTGGCTGCTCCGCAAGTGGGAATTGCCTTGAGATTGGCGGTTGTAAATGTGACGCCAGACAAAAAGAAAAACCAATTTGTCATGATCAATCCCAAAATCGTTTCAAGTGAAGGTTCTATTGAGAGTGAAGAAGGATGTTTGTCTCTTCCCGGTGTTGGTGGAACAAGTTTCTCACGGTTTTCCAAAGTTGTTGTTGAAGCGCTTGATGAAAAAGGATTTCCCATTACCATTAAGGGGGAAGGGCTTTTGGCTTATTGTCTGCAACATGAAATTGACCATTTAAACGGTACCATGATCATTCATCATGCACCGATTAAAAGAAGATTAGAAATGTTATGGACTATAAGAAAACTAAAAAAAGAAAAACTCTGGTAATGAATGCGAGTTTTATTTTTTGGAACACCTCAAATAGCCGTTCCTTTTCTCGATTGGCTTGAAAAACACACCACTGTTGCAGGTGTTATTTGTCGACCCGACCAACCTGTCGGTCGTGGTTATGAAGTAACGGAGCCTCCCACAAAAGTTTTTGCCAATTCAAAAAATATTCCTGTTTTTCAGCCGGCAGGCCCATGGACAGATGATTTTGTTGAAACCTTAAAAAAAACAGAATCAGATATTGGTATCGTTGTTGCTTATGGGCGAATTTTACCTGAGAAAATATTTCTCACACCTAAATTAGGCTGTATCAATATTCATTTTTCTTTGCTTCCTCAATATCGGGGAGCAGCACCGATGCAATGGAGTTTAATAAAGGGTGAAAAGAAAACCGGGGTATCGGCATTTTGGTTGGAACAAGGACTGGATAGTGGTCCTTTATGCGCGCAAATTTCCACATCACTTGAAAACGAATATCTTCCCGAGTTAAGAGAAAAATTAACCCAGATTGGTGTTCAAGTTTTAGAAAAATTAATTGATCAATTAAACAAAGGTCAAATTGTTAAAACTCTCCAGGAAGGAGTCGTGTCATTAGCGCCTCAACTAAAAAAAGAAGATGGAAGAATTAACTGGGATAAACCAGCTCAAGACATCGTAAACTTGATACGTGGCGTTTGTGAATGGCCGGGAGCCAGCACCACTTATTTGTGGGGTGGAATTCCAAAACAATTAAAAATTTTTAAAGCCATAGCAGAGGACACTCATCATTCCAATATGAAGCCGGGTCTTATTGTGCAAGCGGATAAAAATGGAATTGTTGTCCAAACAAGTCAGGGGCGTATTTGTTTAATTCAGGTTCAACCTGAAGGAAAAAAGCCAATGGACGCTTGGGCCTTTTGGCAAGGGGCGCGTTTAAAAAAGGGAGATCAGCTTGGATAAAAAATCATTACTTGATGTTCCGTTTTCGGATTGGCCCAAGCTTATTGAATCTTTGGGGGAGCCTTCTTTTCGTGCGCAGCAGTTGGTTGAATGGGTTTTTAAAAAACGAGAGCGTTCAATTGAGGAAATGTCCAATTTGCCAGCGGGTTTAAGAAAAAAATTGGGCGACGAGTATGAAATACAAAGTTTATTTTTAGACAATGTTATTGCTTCTCAGTTAGATGGAACGAGTCGATATTTTTTTAAAACCAGAGATAATCAAATTGTTTCGTGTGTGTATCTGCCGTTTGAAAAGAGGCGTTCTCTTTGCATTTCCTCTCAAGTTGGCTGCGCGTGGGGATGTGTTTTCTGCGCCTCAGGAAAAGTAAAATTTCAGAGAAATTTATCTGCCGGAGAAATTGTCGATCAGATCATGTTGGTTGAGAAAGTTTCGAATGAAAAAATTGATAGCGTTCTTTTTATGGGGATGGGAGAACCGCTGGCTAATTTTAATTCGCTGGTGAGTGCGCTCCAAATTATTCGCTCTGATATTGCTTTGGGATATGGAGCAAGACATGTGACCGTGTCAACTTGTGGTTTGGTACCTCAAATTGAAATGTTAGCAGCTCAAGCCCCGAAAGTAAACTTAGCTATTTCTTTGCATGCTGCTTTTGATGAACTGAGAAAAGAATTATTGCCTAAATCTTCTAGTTGGAGTATTAAGGAATTAATGAATGCGGCAAAGACATTTTCCATGAAAACCAATTCTCGCGTTACTTTCGAGTATATTGTTTTAGATGGAATTAATGACTCTGAACAAGATGCAAAACGGTTGGCTAATTTGGTACGGGGCCCTGCTCAACAAGGAGATTATTGGGTTAATTTGATCGCTTATAATCCTGTTCCTGGTCTCCCTTATAAAAAGCCAGATCCTGAAAAGTTAGAAAAATTTCGAGATATTTTAACCAAACGGCATGTTCCTGTGCGTTTGCGAAAACCTCAAGGTGTTGATATTGGCGCTGGGTGTGGTCAATTGGGCGAAGCAAGATAATGGATGAAATAAATTCAAATTCACAGGTTATTAAAAAAATGCTGAAGCTGATTATTATTTCAGGGGGAGTGCTTGTTTTACTTATCGTGCTTTTTATTTTTTCACTTAATAAAATTATGATTTCTGTTTTGCATAATAAATCAGCGGTTAATGTTCCTCAAGTAGAAGGGCTCTCTTTTAAAAAAGCAGAAGAGCTCATTCATTCTTTGGATCTCACCATCATCGAAGAATCAATTGAATATGATGAGACCGTGCCCGCCGGTACCATTATTCATCAACATCCTCCAGCGGGGATGAGTGTTCGCGCAGGTCGGAATATTCGAGTTGTTGTTTCACGGGGTGGAGAGGACATGGTTGTTCCTGATATTATTGGTAGTCCTCTTGAAGAAGCCCAAAGCCGTTTGGCTCAGCAAGGGTTGCAAATGGGATCTGTTGACGAACTTTATTCAACAGAGATACCGAAAAGTGTTGTTATAACACAGCAGCCCAGTTCTGGAACTGTGGTGACGCGAGGTGCCTTGGTTGATATCGAGGTTTCCAAAGGACTTCCACCCGTTGGCGCTCCTTTGGTTCCTGATTTTATAGGAAGGTCCTTAAATGAGGCTCAAGTTTGGGCCAGTGATGCGGGGTGCTCGTTTAAATCAAAAGAAGACCCAAAAGCGCTTGGAATGGCCGGAACAGTTCTTCGGCAAAATCCTTTACCTGGACAACCTTTATTAGAGGATGAAACTTTGTCGATTGTTGTGGTATCGGCAACGCAAGCACAGATGTCAAAAACACTTTCTTTTCAAACTCCATCGGGATCTCAAGAACTTGTTGTTAAAGTTGTGGCCCGAGATAGTCATGGAGAAATAGAAATCTATAAAGGAAATCATCCGCCTGAATCTAGTATTGGGATTCCGGTTAAAGTAACAGAGCCCACTCGTTATCGAATTTACATGAATGATGTATTAAGTGAAGAAAAATTGGTGGAGCCTTAAAATATGAATTCTCAAGTCCTTATTTCGCCTTCCATTCTTTCCGCTGATTTTGCGGATTTAGCCAGTGCTGCCAAATTAATGGAAAAAGCCGGCGCTGATTGGTTACATATTGATGTGATGGATGGTCATTTTGTTCCTAATTTGACCGTGGGTCCTGTGGTTGTAAAATCGCTCAAAAAACACACTTCATTGCCAATGGACGTTCATTTAATGATTACGGATCCATTAAAATACGCAGAGCCTTTTGCAAAAGCGGGCGCTTGGGGGCTTACTTTTCACATAGAGGCAGTTACTGATCCTATAAAAGTCATACAGGAATATAAAAAATTAGGTGTAAAGCCTGGCATGTCTATTAAGCCAGGGACGCCGGTTTCTGCCATAAAACCTTTTCTAAAAGATTTAAATTTGGTTTTGGTTATGACGGTTGAACCCGGTTTCGGTGGGCAATCTTTTATGCGAGATATGCTTCCAAAGGTGCGCGAGATCTCTCACTATATTCGTGAAAATCGGCTTGATTGTAAAATCGAAGTTGATGGAGGGATTGATGTATTGACCGGTCAGGAAACAGTCGCGGCTGGGGCAGATGTCTTGGTGGCTGGTAATGCTATTTTTAATACGCCCGATCCACTTCAAGCGGTCAAGGCACTGAAGGCTATTTCAAAATCGAAATAACCTTTCCTTCTTTTCCATCGTCAATTAAAAAATCAACAGCCTTGGCTTTTCCAAATAATTTTCCAGCGACCAATAAATGTGCCCAGGTGGGAGCACACCCTTCTAATTGAACATGTTGTCCTTCAAATGTGGATAAATCAAATTGAGACAATTTTTCTTGAAAACTACCAAGCTCCACTTTTCCTGAAGCAATGTCATTTAAATCTAATTTTTTGATTTCGTTCATGATTAAACTGTAAATGATTGTCCGCAAGAACATTCAGCGGCCGCTTGTGGATTTTTAAGCTTAAAACCAGAATTGGTAAGTGATGAAACGTAATCCAACTCAGATCCAGCCATATAAAGGAGAACTTTTGCGTCAAAGTACACTTTGAGCCCGTGAGCTTCAATAACATTGTCTTTAGGTTGTGGCGGGTTATTATCGGGTTCCACTTTATATTCTAAACCAGAGCATCCCCCAGACATAACGCGTAGGCGCAAGGCTCCTTGGGGCATCCCTGCTTTTTCAAGCAAAGCTTTTGCTTTTTGCGCCGCTCTTGGGGTTAAAGTAATAGACATTTAGACCTCGAAAGAATTACCACATCCGCATGATTTTTTGGCTTGAGGATTTTTGATGGAAAAACCTTCTTGTCCAAAGTCCTCTTTATAATCAATGGTAGAGCCTTCAATAAGTTTACCGGTGCTAGGATCAATGACAACTTTAAAACCTTCGTAGTCTTGTTTAAGATCAGTGTCGGTGGCCTCGTCGAATTTAAAACCGTAAGAGTAACCGGAACACCCTCCTGATTCCACGAAAACGCGTAAAGATTTTCCACTCAGGGATTCATCTTGTGAATAGAATTCTTTGATTTTGTTAATGGCTTGGTCAGTTAATGTGACGCTCATGAGTTCCTCCGTCAATGTTTGGGATTAGAGATCATTCTACCACAAAGAACAAGGTCACGTTGAGATCTCTCGTTGGAGATAACCACGTGACCTTGTTCCATTTGCTGCTCATTTCGGTGAGCAGACTTTAAGAAAGATGGGAGGATGCAGGGTTTTTAATTGGTTGGTGACCCACGCTCGGTTGGGGTGACCTCGCCCACACTCCTCCCAAAATTTTGAAGCTCTTTTTTAAAGATCAACTTTGCTTCTGGGATTAACCTAGTCCCAGCTTTGTGTGAAGTCAAGTGAATTTCGTGTGATAAATTGTTAACGAGAAAAACACCTCGAAAAATAGAGGTGTCTTAACGTGTAACTTTTATCCGCGGGTGTTTTGTCGACGGAGATTTAGTGGCCGAGTGATTCTAAATAACGTTCGGCACTAATGGCGGAGGCGCAACCAGAGCCTGCAGCGGTGATGGCCTGACGGAAAGTGTGATCAACAACGTCTCCGCAAGCAAACACACCGGGAATATTGGTGGCCGTTTTTGAGTCGGTAAGAATATATCCTTCAGAATCGGTTTTAATAATACCTTTGAACAATGAAGAATTTGGAATGTGTCCAATAGCTAAGAAAAGCCCGTCTACTTTTAAATCAGAGGCAATACCCGTTTTTGTGTCTTTGAGTTTGAGTCCACCGACTTTTCCGTTTCCGGTTACTTCTTCAATCGATTTATTCAGATGAATTGAAATTTTTGGATGGTGTTGCGCACGTTCCAACATAATTTTAGACGCACGAAATTCTTCACGGCGATGAATCAAATTTACTCTTGAGGCAAAACGAGTTAAAAATACCGCTTCTTCCATCGCAGAATCACCACCACCAATAACGGCTACTTCTTTTCCTTTATAAAATGCGCCATCGCAAGTGGCGCAACTGGTAACCCCTTTTCCCCAGAAAGCATTTTCAGAAGGGATGCCCAATTTTCTAGGGCCTGCACCAGTTGAAATAATAACGCTTTTGGCTTTTACAACCACGTCTTCATAAGTGATTTCAAAAGGATGTTTGGAAAAATCAACTTTACTAACATCTTTGAATAAAATTTCAGCGCCAAAACGTTCCGCTTGTTTTTTCATGTTGTCCATGAGGTCTGGACCTAAAACACCTTCTGGAAAACCGGGAAAATTTTCTACTTCAGTTGTGGTCATGAGTTGTCCGCCGGCAGAATATCCAGCTAAAACAAGTGGTTTTAAATTGGCGCGTGCGGTATAAACAGCGGCGGTGTATCCTGCGGGGCCGCCTCCAATAATGACAACGTTTCTTTCCATAACATCCTCCGTAAATTTATACCTGCTGTGGGTTCGAGTGAAGAGGGAAATCCTATCAGTTTTGGTATTTCTACCAAAGTATTAACTTGTTTGGACCTAGAAAAGTTTCCGTTTAATATTTGAGTAGAATATCGAGATGAAATCTTTCGGCCAAAACAAAAAAACTCTTTTCTCTTGGACACTTTATGATTTTGCTAATTCCGCTTTTTCAACCACTGTTTTATCGGTTGTTTTCAGTGCTTATTTCGTAAAAAGTATTGTTCCACAAGAAGGAATAAAATGGCGAGACCTTGAGATTCCTGGTGAATCGGTTTGGAGTTATCTCATTTCCGGAATCATGATATTGGCTATTTTCGTTTCTCCGCTGTTGGGTATCAAGGCCGATCAAAACAATTCACGCGCCAAGCCGCTCTTTTTTTGGACGCTGCTAGGAAGTTTTTCCACGATGGCGCTTTTTTTTGCTCATCCAGGAGATTTAATATGGGCTTGTGCCTGGAGTTTTTTGGCCGTGTTTTCTTTTGAGATGTCGCAGGTTTTTTATAACTCTTTTTTACAGGTTGTTATAAATAAAGAGAATACAGGGTCTGTGTCAGGTCGAGGTTTTGCGTGGGGGTATTTGGGGGGTGGCCTTTGTTTGGCGCTTAATTTATGGATGATGAATCAACCCCAAACTTTTGGCCTCTTAGATTTAGATAACACTTTGCCTGTTCGAGCCAGCGTGCTGGTGGCCGGCATTTGGTGGCTCCTGTTTTCCATTCCTGCCTTTTGTTTTCTTCGAGACAACCCTCAGCGTGAGGTTCCCTTAGAAAATACATCTCCTCCTTTATGGGAGGCCTTTGCTTATTTAAAGCGTATGTTGGTTTCTCTTAAAAAATCTCCTGAACTAAAAAACTTCTTTATTGCTTATTTCTTTTATAACGATGGCGTGCAAACCATTATTCTCATGGCCTCTATTTTTGGCGCAAAAATTCTAGGAATGAGCTCATCGACCCTTGTTTTGTGTTTTCTTTTTATTCAAGCCGTTGCTTTGGCGGGTGCGTTATTCATGGGGAAATTAACCGACCGTTGGGGAGCCAAGAGAGTGATCACGGTGTGTATTGTGGGGTATTTGGTGGTCACATTTTGGGGGGCTCTTATGACGACTGAAATAGAATTTTGGTTTTTAGGTTTTTGTATTGGGATCATCATGGGTGGAATTCAGTCGGCCTCTCGTGCTTTATTTAATTCACTTATTCCTGTGGAGCGCACCAGTGAGTTTTTCTCTCTTTATGGCATTGTGGGAAAAGCTGCTTCTGTGATGGGGCCGCTTGTTTTTGGTGTTTTTTCTCAATTTGGGGGCGTCCGTTGGGGTGTGGCGTCACTCGGAATCTTTTTTGTGGTCGGTCTTGCTTATATGCGGCGTGTTGACTAATGGTATAACCACAGTTATACTACGGTAGTCTTGAAAGGAGACATAAATGAAAACGGTAAAAACAGCCATCTCATTGCCCAAGGAAGATTTTAAACAGCTTGAACAAATCCATAAAACAACGGGAAAAAGTCGGAGTGAAATTTTGACCAATGCTTTTCATGTTTGGATCGAATCTCAAAAAGACCACGAACTTGAAAACCTATATGAACAAGGTTATCGTCAAACTCCAGAGAATCTAAAGGATTTAACCGTTTTTACTAAAGCGGGCACCTCTCATTGGTCTAAGGAAGATTGGAAATGAAACGAGGGGACATTTGGTGGGCTGAACTTTCTGAGCCTTTGGGGCGAAGGCCGGTTGTACTCATTTCCCGTAATTTAGCCATACAGGTAAGGGAAGCAGTAACAGTGGCTCAAATTACAACTGTGGTTCGAGATATTCCTGTTGAAGTCAAGCTGAACAAGCAAGATGGCATGCCTAAGGATTGTGCGATCAATTGCGATGTTTTGTTAACCATTCCTAAAAAAATGCTGCTTAATTTTGTCACCTCTCTTTCTCCGCAAAAGAAAAAAGATCTGGAAAAAGCCCTTAAATTTGCCTTAGGTCTTTCATAGGAAATCAGGTAAAATCTCCGTCTTCAAAATTTATGAACTCATCATCTCATTCATTTGACGTTATTGTTATTGGTTCCGGTCACGCCTCTGTTGAAGCGGCGCTGGCACCGGCCCGTATGGGTTTGCAGGTGCTTATGCTCACCATGGATCCGACCAAGATTGGGCAGATGTCTTGTAACCCTGCGATTGGAGGTATTGCCAAAGGTCAGGTGGTGCGAGAAATTGACGCTCTCGGTGGAGAAATGGCCAAACTCACCGATAAAGCAGGCATGCAATTTCGAATGCTTAATCGTGGGAAAGGGCCAGCGGTGTGGAGTCCTCGCGCGCAGTGCGACCGTGAATTGTACCGACAAGTGGCCACCGAAAAAGTTTTGGAGCAGAAAAACCTCACCGTTTTAAAAGGGGAATGTTCAGAAATTTTGACTTACAATGGTCGCGTGTCAGGCGTCAAAGCTTCTGATGGGGCTGTTTATCACGCGCGCGCGGTGATTGTTGGAACCGGGACATTCTTAAAAGCCATTCTTCATTGTGGATTAGATCATGTGTCAGGGGGACGTCGGGACGAACCACCGGCTGCTTATTTATCTGACTCACTGCGTTCTCTTGGCTTTCAAATGGGCCGCCTGAAGACGGGAACGCCAATGCGATTAGACGGTCGCACCATCGATTACAGTCAGTGCGAAATTCAACCAGGCGATTCAAATCCGTTACCAATGTCCCACTTCACAAGAGGTATTTCCCAAAAACAAATTCCGTGTTGGCTCACCCACACCAATGAACAAATGCACGACATTATTCGCAATAATTTAGACCGCTCTCCTATATATTCCGGGAAAATTTCTGTGACGGGGGTGCGTTATTGCCCTTCCATTGAAGACAAGGTTGTTAAATTTTCTCATCACAATCGTCATCACATATTTATTGAACCTGAAGGTTATTTTACCGATGAGGTTTATATTAATGGGCTTTTCACCAGTATGCCGGGGGACGTTCAAGAAAAAATGGTGAAAACGGTCCCCGGCTTAGAAGACGCAAAATTTATTCGTTATGGTTACGCGGTTGAATATGATTATTGTCCACCCACGCAACTTCAATCAACTTTAGAAACGAAACTTGTGTCTGGTCTTTATTTCGCGGGCCAAATTAATGGAACAACGGGTTATGAAGAGGCGGCGGGTCAAGGGTTAATGGCGGGCCTCAATGCCGCGTTTTCTTTAAAAGAAATGGATCCCTTGGTTTTAGGACGGGATGAGGCATATATTGGTGTCATGATTGACGACTTGGTTACAAAAGGGGTTGATGAACCTTATCGACTGCTCACCAGTCGTGCTGAATACCGAATGCATTTGCGTTGGGACAATGCTGATTTGAGATTATTACATCATGGGAAGAGAGCGGGGCTTATTTCCGAACAAACTTTTGATGAGTTCACTTTATTTAAAAAACGTGTTGAATCGCAATTAGAGCGCCCTGAAAAATTGGGATCTCCCATGAAACCTTTTATTTTGTCAGGTGATGATGGGGCCGAAGTAGAAGGGTTAGACCCCTTGGTTGCCTTTGATATGGAAGCGGGCCCCTGGTCTAGTGAAAAAGAGGCATATCAAATTTGGGTGCAACATAAGTATGGCGGATATATGGTTCGCCAAGAAACAGAATTATCCCGCTTTCGAAATTTAGAATCAAAAAAAATTCCGACACAGTTTGATTTTGGAAAAATTCCTGGATTATTACAGGAAGCCAGGGAAAAATTAGGACGTATTCGACCGCATTCATTGGGGCAGGCCTCACGCATTCCTGGTGTGACACCGGCGGATATTGGAATTTTAATGGTTTATTTAAAACGTGGAGCATCATTATCATGAATGAAGATAAAGTGGATTGGGGGCATATTTTAAAACGGAGTTTAGCTCGGTGGGAAGTGGCCATGCCGGCAGATGGATTAGAATATTTCCAAATTTATATTAATGAATTGGCTCATTGGAATGACAAGGTCAATTTAACGGCTCTTAAAGAACCACAACATATCGCTTTGGGCCATTTTGCTGATTCGTTGGCACCCATGGTTTTAGATGAAGTATTTAAAAACAAATCAGCACGCGCCATTGATATCGGAACAGGGGCGGGTTTCCCAGGCATTCCTCTTAAAATTATTAACCCCGGGTGGCATTTATCATTAATTGAGTCCGTTGGAAAAAAATGCGAATTTTTAAAATCTTTGGTTGGTTCTATGGAACTCAATCATGTGGACGTTTATTACAAACGTTCCGAAGAAATGGGGCATGATAAAGACCACCGTGAAAAATATGATTTTGCCTTTGCTCGCGCGTTATCTAATTTATCGACACTGATTGAGTATGGGCTTCCTTTTTTAAGAGTGGGGGGTCTTCTCATTGCTCACCGAGGCCGTACCGCCGCAGATGAAGTGACAAGAGTGAACGTGGCCTTAGAAGAATTAGGCGCTGAAATTGGTGAAGTTCGTCACTATGATATTCCAGAACTCGGTGGATCACGCGCACTGGTTGTGATTAAAAAAGTAAAACCCACAACAAAACATTATCCTCGGCGAATTGGTGTTGCTTCCAAACGCCCTCTCTAGATTTTGAACCTTACCACCTGGAAAGAAAAAGCCAAAAAACTCAAAGATGACGCGGTTGTTTTATATCTCATCTTCCGAGATAAACGAACCCCCCTTTATATTCGAATTCTAGCGGTGGCTATTCTTGTTTATGCCATTTCTCCTTTTGATCTGATCCCCGATTTTATTCCTGTTGTTGGTTATCTTGATGATTTAATTATTATCCCGCTTGGAATTATGCTTGTCATGAAATTGACCCCTCCTGATCTTTTGGCTGAACACAGAGCCAAGGCGCCTGAAAAACTAAAGTCCATCAAGAAGTTTGTGATTATTGGCGGCATTGTCATTGTATTTATGTGGGCCGCGTTTATTTTTGCGCTTATTTCACTGGTGTTTTATTTGTTAAGGAAATTTTCCTCACCCTAACCCTCTCCCGGAGGG
>JBJXGI010000014.1:0-2628 GCA_046153645.1 Elusimicrobiota bacterium
CCGATCTATCAATACCCGCCGCTTCCCCCGTTCGAAATAAAGAACCAACATTCTGTGGAAGTTGAACCCCGTGTAACAATAGAAAAAAAGGGGTTTTTCCTTTTAACTTTTCGTCTAAACTTGAAAAAGATGGCTTTTCAACAATAGAAATAATACCAGGAGGTGTAACAACATCAGAAACAAATTTCATTACCGATTCGTCTAAAACATAAAAATCAGCAGACTTTTGAAACCTTTTTAGTTTCGTTTGGCAGGATTTTAATTTTTCTGAAACACACACGACAGATTGAATCGTGACACCAGAGCGAAGAGACTCGGATAAAAGGTCTTCTCCTTCACAAAATAAAAGGTTCTTTTCTTTTCGATCTCGAATAAAACGTAATTGTTGTACAAAAGGATGAGCGCGTTTGTTAATGATTATCATGAGATTACAGATTCTAACATGAAAAAAAAATTAAAACAGGTTGAAAAACCGTCGAATTAACGATAAAAAGAGTAAAGATGTTAAAAGAACTAATCCAAAAAATTCTAAGACCAGGCGTTTCTGACCTTCACCTTAAAGTAAATGAACCTCCTTATGTTCGATATCTGGGGCAATTGACGGCCATTCCCACAAATCCGATAAAAGAAGAAGAGCTTAATTCTATTGTTGACTCGCTCTTAAATAACGAGCAAAAATTAAAACTAAGTAAAGAAGGAGCTCTTGATTTTTCAGCAACTTTAGAAGGAATTGGAAGATTGCGCATTAATGCCTACAAACAAAAACAGACCTTCGCATTAGCCATTCGAATTATTCCTAACGATCTCAAAAACTTTGAAGAACTTCACCTCCCCAAAGACACTCTAGAAAAATTATGCCGGTCTAGCCGTGGACTTATTTTAATCTCAGGAGTAACGGGAGCTGGAAAAACAACCACGCTAAACACAATGATTAACTATATGAATGAAAACTTTAGCTATAACATCATCACCATTGAAGATCCCATGGAATACACACATATTCGAAAAAAATCATCTATTTCTCAAATTGAAATTGGAAAAGACTCAGAAAGTTTTATAAATGCAATGAAATACATGGTTCGCCAAGATCCCGATGTCATTGCTTTGGGTGAGATTCGAACGATAGATGAATATAAAGCAGCCATTGAAGGGGCGGCGTCTGGACATTTGGTTTTAGCAACCATTCATAGCAGCGACAGTTTAGACGCCATTGATAGAATTGTTAATGCCTTTAATCCCCAAGAACAACCTTATATGAGAGTTCAATTGACTAACGTTATTAAAGCGGTTATTAGTCTAAGATTGGTTCAAGAAAAATACGGAAAGGGTGTTTATCCTGCCACCGAAGTACTTTTTGGAACGCTTCAAATAAAGAAGCTTTTGGTAACGAACTCTTCAACAGAAGTGAAATTTATGGTTGAGAAAGGAAATGCCTACGGTATGCACACCTTTGACCAAGACCTTCAAACGATGGCTGAACAAGGCCTTATTGCAACAAATGAAGCCATTAATCACGCCTCAAATCCGAATGACTTAAGACTGAAACTCCAATCAATATCTTCTGAACCCGATAAATAAGATTTATTTTTTTTGATTTTGAGAATGCAACTCATTTATAAGTTGCACCAGACGATCAAAACCGTGACCACCCCGCACTTTTAGTGGACTGAGAATCTTTCCCTTTTCCCATTCAAGTAACCATTCAATAATTCTATTTGCCGGTCCTAAAACAAATGAACTCACAACCGACCCCGTAACAATTCCAACAAATAAAACAAAAACAAATTTAACCATCCAAGAATTGAGAAGTCTAATTCCAATGTTTTGTAAAAATGGCTCACCACTATATTGCTGGGAAATAGACTGAATAATAGAAATGAGCGGCCAGAAAAAAACGAAAGAAAATAAAATTGAAATAATCAAAAATAACCCAACAATTTTTTGACTCTGCTTATTTTCAATAATCGGGTGAAATATGATTCGAGATCGAGCCATAAATTAAAATCTATTCGACATTATACGAGCTAAAGAATGAACAATGCGTATAAGCGAATCTCCTTTTCGATATTGAATTGAAACATGCTCTGGATTTTCCATAAACCGAGTTATCCAAGTTTCAATTCGATTTAATAGACCCATCATTTTATGAGACATATAGAGACCTAAATATCCAACACCAATGGACAATATTGAAACAATTGCTGTAGCCAACCAAAAAAGATCGAACATTTCTATTCGAAATGTTTCTTTGACGAGGATGGGGACAGTGGGGTCACTCTGGATAAAGAAGTAGCATCCAAAAGAAAATAGCAGAAAAGCACAATAAATAATGATTGTGCCAAGAATAAATGAAGCTATAAAAGGACGTTGGAATTCCGGGTGAGTAATAAATTGTTTTCTCAAAATAACCTCAAATTAAGCATATACAGTTATTTTTTCATATCCTAACCTTCTTCTCCAGGCTTTTTATTTGATTCTTTGTCAAAAAAGAGCTTTTTAATATTTTTAGAGAGGCCCCATGAAAAGAAAAAAACGTTTTATATATCGAATATTTGGCTATGCCGGTCTTATTGGACTGTCTTGTTTTATATTGGCCTCTTATTTTGCTGAATTAAAATTTTCAAATCT
>JBJXGI010000022.1:0-2865 GCA_046153645.1 Elusimicrobiota bacterium
AGGAAAAAGAGGAGAAGTTTTGTTTTCATATTGTCAGTTCCTTCATTCAATAACCTTCTTAATATAAGCCGAGTTCAACCAATAGCACTTCTTTCGCTCCACCCGCCCACTGGGGGTTTCCATCATGTCCTGGCTGTTGATGCCTTTTGGCCTGACGTGGCAGATTTTGTCATCGGATATTTTCCAAAAGCGCTCGTAATCGTCGTTCAAGATTTTCTGCTTGGTGTCTTGCCAGAATTCTTCGGCCACGGCTAGGTCTTGCACGGGCATCGTCCAGAACATTACTTTTTGGAGGACGGGGTTTCCTTGGGTGTCTTTTTGGAATACGACGAGGAAGAAGCGGCGGGTGAGGGCATAGTGCCAGTAGGAGTCCTCCCAGAAATCTTCGTTGATGATTTCCTTGTATTTTATTTGAGGAAAAGACATGCTCTCTTTCAAAGCCCCGCTATGTTCAAGCCGAATGGTTTTCATCATGACTTCGGCCTTTTCAAACTCTTCTATTTTACGTTTGGTCACGCCCAAAATAGCTTTGGCAATATCATAATACCTGCTTTTGGCATCTGATGATTTAATTTGAAGACTAATAACTATTTCATTCTCTGTCAAGCCAATATATGGCTGGAATTTCTTAACAACATATTGTTCAAATGTTTCCCCTTTCGAGTATTCGTCTATTGACTTTATGATGGGTTCTAATTCCTCCGTTTTGGTTCTTTTGTAAGAAACAAAAGGTTCTTCGACTTTATTTTCAATCTCCAATATTATAGGGTAATCATTTTTATTAACAAAAATTTCTTCGCCCTTTAAGCTCTTTTCGATAATGAAATTGAGGTACTTAGATTTCAAAGAAAATGCTCTTTGCATCGCCATTTTATCGCAAAAAGGCTGGGACCTCAGTGATTTATTGTTGGCTCCTTTTGTGCAAGCACCCAAATACAAGCTATCTCCTTCTGAAATTTCATGCGCTTTGCCACTTTTGATTTTGGCAACTATTCTTTCCCAGTCATCTTTGATGATTTTTAAATCATTTGCTGGAAACTCCCAAAGTCGGATGATTTTAAAAATATACTCTAAATCAATTTTGTCTTTATCATGCAAATAAAACATCAACAGCAAATGTTGGTTTTTCTTCCAAAAGCTGCTGGTTCTAAATATTTCTTTGTGCTCTTCGTTAAAATTGATGATATTAAAAACAAGCCTTTCTTTTGAAAAAAAATTGCCTTTGATTTCCTTAATTGGAGTTGTTTTTAATTCAACACCAGCTTCCTTGAAATCAGGCTCGGCGTTGGAATTGGGTTTATATTTGAAAAATAAGTCTTCTAAAATCTGCCCTAATTTGCCTTTGCCCGAGTACGTTTGAACGATTTCATTGCCCAAAACATCTTTTAATGACTTTCCCTCTAGCGTTTTTGCATAGGTTTCGATAGAATCGGCATCTGTCAAGGTGTATGGCAAATCTGGATTCATCATTTAGGCTTTACTCGTTTGACAATGGTTTTCCCCATCCTTTCAATGATACCCACCACCAATGCGTTTCCCATAAAAAAAGCCCTTTTTACGTCTGATGCCCCTTCAGTGTGATTATCTGGGAACATGTTCAATCTTTCTAGTTCCAATGGGGTCAACCTTCTCAACTTTCCATCTTGTGTTCGAATTACATGTTTAAAACGGGAAGGCGAAGAGCCCCCTTCTGCGGTGATGATGGTTCGGGAGGGCTTGTCAAGCGGGTCAGGGAACACCATGCCGCCTTCATTGTATTGATATTCAAACCCTGATGCTTTGTTTACCCGCATTTCTTTCTTGGCACCTTTCAAATAAAGCCATTTGTCTAGGCTACTTTCATCTATGTAATACTCCTTAGGAACAGACCCATTCAATAGAATTTTGTCCCCCAGTGTTTCAAAAACTCCATCAAAACTGGGGTCTGTATCAATGGTATAGACTTTTCTGTCAATGATAATGCCGCAGTTTTCAAACGGACTGGTTCCGGGTGTGCCAGCATTAAAATTGGCCGAAATTTCTACCAAATCCCCTTTTATTTCAAAACCTGAAAGAAATTGTTTTGAATGGGCAGTCACCTCAAAAGTTTCAGCAATAATTCCATCCTTAAGAATCCAATCGGCAGGATTTTTCAACTTGCTGATTTCTTTGTGAATACCTGTTGATTTATGATAGCCCATCAAAAAAACTCTTCTACGTCTTTGAGGCATCCCATAATCCGCAGCGTTGATAACGCGCCATTCAACAATATAGCCAAGGTCAGAAAGGGATGCGAGCATGATAGCAAAATCCCGCCCACGTTGTTTGGTGGGGGATTTCAATAATCTGTCAACATTTTCCAAAAACAAAAATTCTGGTTTGTGACCTTTTTCTTCCAATATCCTATGAATCTGCCACCAAAGTACCCCTTTCTTCCCCTCCAAGCCTTTCGATTGGTTCGCGGTTCTCGCTACGGAATAATCCTGGCAAGGAAACCCACCAACCAGCATGTTGTGCTCGGGAATTTCTGATGAGGGTACGGTCGCAATGTCCTTATTGCTGTGGTTGTCATCCCCAAATTTTTTAACATAAATATCCGATGCGTCCTGACTCTTTGTGGACGGCTCCCATTGGTTGCTCCAAACAACCTTAAACTTTTCCGACGCATTTTCCAGCCCCACACGGAATCCACCTACGCCAGCGAAGAGTTCTACTACCTTTATTTCTTTCATTTTCAATACTATATGAACAAATTAATCAACCTTCAGGAGGCCGATTTTCGTGCAAATATAGTCATTGTGATCCAATACAATTTCTTCCTCATCGTACATTTTCTGGACTTTGTCTAGCGCGTCGTCAATCGAAGATGCTTCCACCTCTACTACT
>JBJXGI010000023.1:0-25716 GCA_046153645.1 Elusimicrobiota bacterium
TAGATCTCGAAAACTCTGGGGACGGCTTTCAAGTGAAGAAGAAAAAGCAGTAGAAGAAGCTTGTGAGAAAACATCGCTGGGCGCTATTTCAGATAAACTATTTACTGATTGTTCTGGTGGACAAAAACAAAGAGCGCGCTTAGCCCAAGCCTTGGCACAACAACCAGACGTTTTAGTTTTAGATGAACCCACCACCGGCCTTGACGTTAATATCGAAAGAGATTTTCTTTTACTCGTCAAAAGTCTTCAGAAAAAAGAAAACTTAACCATTCTTTTTGTGACTCACACCATTCATATTCCACTTTATTTCGCCGATGACACATTTATCCTTCGAGAGGGACAATTAACATCTCTCACCAATAAAGAATTGCAAGATCCTTACACATTAGAGAAATACTATGGCGCTCCTCTTAATTATCAAAAATTAGCCCAAACACCTCACCATGATTGATTTTTTTAACCTTCCCTTTATACAAACATCTCTCACCGCTAGTCTTTTTGCCGGTATGGCGCTCAGTCTCCTGGGCTTTTTTATTGTGATGAAACGACTTTCTATTTCGGGGCTTGCTGTTTCTCAAATGTCGGCACTGGGAACAGTCCTCGGAATTTTAATTGGCAACCTATTATCGGTTGAGTTTCACCACATTTCTTTTGCCCCTGCCTTTTTGGCTGTTTTGGGCTCTTTTTCTCTCCTCTCTATTTTGACCAGAGTTAAACGCATCTCATCAGAAATTTGGGTTTCCCTTTTTTATGTTTTAGGGGCGGCTATTTCTATTTTGATTTTATCCAAAGCGCCATGGGGAGAAGCTCACACACTTAATATCTTTTTTGGAAATGTGTTAACGCTGGGAAAAATAGAAGTCGTCGAATCAATTATTTTATTTCTTATGACCGTTCTTATCTTAGGAAGTTGGTTCAGACGGTGGACCTACATTTCTTTTGACGCTCAGGCAGCTGAAGTATCGGGAATAAAAATAAAACTTTGGGATATTGGTTTCTACGCGCTTTTTTCTTTTGCGATGACGCTTTCTATACATCTTTTTGGTGTGTTTCTGGCTTTTGCCTATCTTATTTTGCCAACGGGTATTGCCCTGTTACTTTTTAAAAAATTGCGCGCCGTTCTTCTTTTTATTCCCACGGTTACTTTTCTTACCACCCTTCTCGGTTTCATGGTTTCTTTTTTCCAGGATTTTCCAACGGGCCCCATGATCGCCTCATTTTTAGCAGGGATTACAGTGATAGCTGGAATCTTTTATCTTACAATTCACAAAAATTAAAGTGATCTTCGATGACGGCGGTCTTTTTGTCGGCGGATTCGGTTTTGTTCTTTTAAGCGAGGGGAAGTTTCGGGAGAAATTTTAAGTTCTATCTCATCAACCAATTCACGAAGCGCTAAAAACCGGTTCACACTTCTTTCTCGTTCGCGTTGCATTTTCACTATAATTCCGAGCGGTTTATAAACAAGCATCACCGCACTTGCAGTCTTATTAATTTTTTGACCGCCTTTTCCGGATCCTCTAACAAACGACTCTTCAATGTCACTTGGGTTAATTTTTAAGGTTTTTATTTTTTCAAGAAGAGCCAAACGTTTGCCTTCAGACACAACAGACAATTCATTTAAATTCATGGTTTATCTCTCAAGTAAATCAACAGCGTAGGAGTGATTGTTAATCACCAAATTAAATGATTTTTCATGGGCTTCGCCAAAAATCTCTATTTTCTCTTCTAACGCTTTTAACCATTCATTAAAACGCCCTTCTGGCCAAGTCCAGATTTCTATTCGGGCCCCATGCCGGGTTTCTTCCGTTAATGTTTTTCGTAAGCGCTCAGATTCTCGGATTTCTTTTTTAAGAACAATGAGGCGCATTTGTCCAAACCGACGCGATAATTTATCAAGTTTGTTCAGTGATACTTCTCCGCATTCAATCCAAATGGCAATTTCCCCTGCTTCATTTAAAATAAAAACATCTGGTTTAACATCTAAGTCATATAAGGCGGGATGATCGGACGATGGTTCGACAACAGGAGAAAACAGATGAAACATAGTCACAGCAGCCAGTTTAAGCCCCAAATGATCTAATTTTTCTTCAGATTTTGGGACCAAAATAACTTTGAGTGGAGTTTCACTTAAATGGAGTTCACAGCGTAGTTTCATATGGACCAACAGTGGCATCAATATAACAAACTTGAGGTCGGTCCAAATAATTAATTTTATTCGAGCGTTTGGCGGTTGTTTTAATGAAATTACTTCCTTCATTCCAATTGATAATTTTAATAGCTTGTATTACAATTACATCACGATGAAACAAAAGGAGGAAAAATGAATTCATTAACTAGCATTAGACTTTCCAATGACCTTCGAAAAAAATTGAAAAACCGAGCCCAATTAGAACATCGTTCACTTAGCAACCAAATCGAAATGATTTTGCGCTTTTCTATAGTGGCCGAAGAAAATCCAGAGCTTCCTTATCAATTTGTCAAAGATATCCTGCGCGCTCAAGCGGAAAAAGAAATGGGTTTGGCTAAACCATTTAAACTCTAATGACATGGGAGATCAAATCTCTTCCTCGATTCGATAAACAATTTAAACGGTTTTATCTTAAAGAACAAGAGATTATTCGTGAAGAGATTAAAAAAATCCAAAAAGATCCGCTGGCAGGTGAAAGAAAAAAAGGAGCCCTATCCAAAGTATCTGTTCATAAATTCAAAATCCATCAGCAACTTTATCTCTTGGCTTACGAGTTGGATTCCAAAAGAAAAATTATTTATCTCTATGCCTTAGCCACTCACGAAAACTTTTATGCTGATTTACAAAAATATCTCCATTAAAAATATTTTTTACGCCACCACCAACACTTTCCGAAAAAAATAAATCTAAAAATCAGATTGACTTTTAAAGGTGATTAGTACCCACGTGTGGTCAAATCAGGAATAAAAGAAAAGTTTTTGATTCGCTCGATTCCAGTTTTTATTTTTCCATCTGGGTGTAATTCTAACCAACGATAACCCGGAGCCAGCGTATCAACAGAAAAATTCTTTCCGCGCGGCAAGAACTGGACACATGTAGAAGGGGTTGACATGAGTTTGAGTTCGTTTTTTTCACCGTCATATTGCTGGTGTACATGTCCCCAAAGCACCGCTTTTACGTTTTCATATGGAACAATGAGCTGAAAAAACTGATCGCCATTGTTAACCATCATTGTATCTAACCACTGCGAACTCATGGGAATGGGATTATGATGGAAAGTGATAAGAATATTTTTCTGAGTTTCTTTTTCCAGCTCTTTTTTCAGAAGGCCCAATTCAGCATTGCTTAGATTTCCCGCGTTACTTTTGGGAATCACCGAAGACAAAAGAATTATTTTCCAGCATTCTAAATCAATTGTTTTATCTAAACGGATAACATCGGATTCCAAATGATTCTTCATCATTTTGGCTTCGTCATGATTTCCTGGCAAACAATAAACTTGTTTCCCCAAAGATGAAAACACGTTTTTTAAACGAGAATATGATTCAGGGGTTTCATCTTGCGACAAATCACCCGTGGCCAAATAAAAATCAGGTGTAAATGTTTGAGATTCGGCATGAGAGATAACAGCATCAAGAGAATCAGTGGTGTTAACGCCACATAATTTTTTGGAAGGATCCGAAAAAAAATGCGTATCGGTTAATTGAATAAGGCGAACAATATTAGAATTCATTCTGATCTTTTTCTCTCAAATAACAAGCCTAGTTTAAATATTGAGCGAGAGCCTTTCGCTAATTGAGTTAAACAATTTTAACCACTGATGAGAAGAGTTTTCTCCTCCGTCTTTGGAACGTTCAAGAATCTGAGGGTAAATATTCCTACGCAACTCATAAAAACTATTTTGCATCTTCCATAGTTTTACTTCAAAAGGAGGTGTGAGAGCCAATTGAACTGTCCTATCAAGAGAAATTAATAGCTCAATATCTTCTGGATCAGTCCACAACTGTTCTAAACTTTGAGAAATATTTTTTTCCAAAACATAAGAAAGCCCTGGTATATCAAGAATGAGACGAGCGTCCTTGGCTTCAGAAAGAAGTCCCGCCACTCTTTCAAAATCTATATCACCCGTTTCAAATTGCCTTCGTAACTGCGCATTAACAGAAAGCTCTGCTGCGGCTTGTAATGGCTTGGGTGCAGGAACACGTAAACTAGCCAAGAACCGCATGAGAGGGCCATTGTCTTCATAAACATGCTCAAGTGAACCCTCCGCTTCAATGACCGCGTCTTCTAAAATAAAGCTGAGAATTCGACGTTGGTCGTCTCGAAACAAAGTTTTAAGTGAATAAATTGAATTCCCGAAAACACGGTCCATGACGCGTAACGTATCTGGAAAATCTCCTTTTTTAAAAGAACCAGAAATTTCGTCAATAAGGTTATTATGGTCTTCAAGGGATTTAAATTCTCTAACACCTGCAATTAAATTATGGTCTCCCAAATGCAAAACCATGAAACTAGACTTTAAGTTTTCCAAGGTCATTTCTGAAGTAAGAGAAATAATTCCAGCAACCAAACGCGCTTTTCCCGAAATAAAATTTTTATATTCCTCATAGGAAACGTCATAACAATAGTTAGCCGTGATTTCACTGCCCCCGTCAAAAAGCGAACTAATCGCATAATGCGCTGAAATAGCGGGCAGATTAACCGCAGATGGTTTTACTAATTTCTCGTAAACTGCTTTTCCATCACCAAAATCTGGAACATTACTTTTCGCCAAGGCCAATTGATTTAAAAACTCTTCTTCTAAATCAACATGAAGAGCTTCCTTTAAAAGAGCGAGCGCACGAGCCGCATACTGAATGACTTGCACTGTTTCAATGCCAGACAAATCATCAAAAAACCATCCACAACTTGTGTACATGAGAAGCAATTGGCGCTGAATTTCAAGTATTTTAAGCGCTTTTATTGTTTCTTCTCTTGATAACGCCCGAACCTCATGCTTGGCCATAAAACCTAAAATTCTCTCTGGCGACCTGTCTAATATAACTTCAATAAAATCGAGACGGGCTTTCCATGGATCTTTTAAGAGTTGACGACCTTCATTTTCAAATAAAACCGAAACCGAGTCTCGTAACCAATCAAAAGCATTTCTTAAGGGCCCTCTCCATTCTTGGTTCCATCCTGGTTTACCGCCATTACACCCACAATTGGATTTCCAACGTTCCACCCCATGCAGGCAACTCCAAGAACTTCTTTCAAAAATTTCAACTTCATGGGTTGCTGGAAATAAACTTAAAAATTCTCCGTAATTGGTCAAATGAATTTCACTTTTATTTTCAATTTCTTTAATCGCATATGCCAGAGCCATGTCGCCGTACCTGTGGTGATGACCATAAGTTTCTCCATCCGTAGCGATATGAACCAATTGATCCCAAGGGCGCTTATCAGAAAATGCCCCTTTTAGACGATCGACAAGAAAGTCACCTTTATCAAGAAGTCTCTCAAATGCAATGGCTCGAGAAACGGGGCCATCATAAAAGAAAAGGTTCATCCGACGACCGGAAGGAAGCGCAATTTCATAGCCTGTTGTGGGATCAATTCCCCCGCCATTTATTTCTTCCCAGGCTCCTGAATTAAATGGCCTCAAACGGCGGGCTTGATGAGGGGCTAAAATAGTAAAACGAATTCCATTGTTCGCCATTAAATCCAATGACTCTAGATCAACAGCTGTTTCGGCTAACCACATTCCTTCAGGCTTTCGTCCAAAACGATGCTCAAAATCTTTAATTCCCCAGATAATTTGTGTTTCTTTATCAGCGCGATTGGCCAAGGGCATAATCACGTGATTATAGACTTGAGCCATTGCCGATCCATGTCCTGAAAATTTTTCTTGGCTTAATCGGTCAGCTTCTAAAATTGATTGGTAAGTACTAGGAGAATAGATTTCAAGCCAGCTTAAAAGAGTGGGACCAAAATTAAAACTTATCGATGAATAATTATTCGCGATTTCAACAATTTTTTTCTGGTCATTTAATATTCGAGACGTGCCGTTGGGGGCATAACATTCCGCATCAATGCGTTCGTTCCAATCGTGGTAGGGATAAGCGGAATCTTGTAACTCAATTCCTTCTAACCAAGGATTTTCACGGGGAGGTTGATAAAAATGACCATGAATACAAATGTACTTACCCGGACTCATAAAGATACTTTAATAGAGAGACAATACAGGCGCAATAGCATCTTTTTGATAATGACTTGTCATTCCGCTGCCAAATAGCGCGCTGATGGAGAGTTTCGAGAATGACAAATGGTTAATTTAAGCAGCTTTTGTGCCAAATGAGTTTTCAACTCTTTCATTTGCATGGCCGTTAACCTCCAACTCCAATTCCCTGAAGCTGAACCTGGTACATTCATTCGAGCTGTCTCCCCTAAACCTAAAAGATCTTGAGCCGGAATAATACTCCATTTGGCTGGGGAAGCCTGTGCCATTTCAATTAAACTCCAATGAAAATCTCCGGGCTGACAATTTAATTGTTTTAAGGCCGTGCTTCTTTCTTCATCATACCCATCCATACGAAGTCCTTCTTTAAGCCAACCTTGACTGGTGTTATTGTCATGAGTTCCGGTATAAATAACGTTATTCTCAGTGATACGATTTATTTGATGCGGGTTTTTTCTTTCGGGATCTAGAAACCCAAACTGCAATACCTTCATACCAGGGAATTTAAATTTATCACGCAGTAAAACGACTTCTTCTGTCACCGCACCTAAATCTTCGGCAATAAAGGGTAGACGCTTTAGTTCTTTCTTTAAAACTTGAAAAAAATCTTCAGAGGGCCCCAATAACCATTCACCAAACTCGGCGGTCTTATTTTCTAAGGGAATACTCCAGTAGCGATAAAAACCGATAAAGTGATCCAATCTCAAAATATCAACGAATGTGAGCGCTTGTTTTATTCTTTCAACCCACCAAAAGTATTTTTTCTCTTTTAAAACATCCCATAAATAAAGTGGGTTCCCCCATCTTTGTCCGGTCGGGCTAAAATAATCAGGGGGGCATCCCGCCACTCGAATGGGTTTCTTATCATTCCCTAACCAGAACAAATGTTGATACGCCCAAACGTCGCTGCTATCGAAATCGACAAAAATAGGAAGATCCCCAATCATTCGGATGTTCTTTTGTTCAGCGTAACACTTCAACTCATTCCACTGCTGAAAAAATAAGAATTGAGTGAATTGATGATATAGACTTTCCTTAAAATAATTTTTACTTATTTCTTCAAGAGCCGATGAATCTCTTTTTCTTAATAAATCAGGCCATTGATCCCACTGCGCTTTATTCTCATTTTTTTTGATAACTAAAAACAAAGAATAATCTTGCAACCAAAACGCATTCAGTTTTTGAAATTGACGGAAACTTTTTTTTTCAAATCCATTATTTTCAAACCATTTTGAAAAAGCTTTCAGAAAAAGATCTTCTTTAAATTTTTTAACTTCATCAAATTGAGCATTTTCAGAATTTAAAGGGGCCTCTTTAATATCGGAAGACTCTAAATAACCAGCAGAAATTAATTTATCTAAATTTATAAAAAGTGGGTTTGAGGCAAAAGCGGAATAAGATTGGTAAGGAGAATGATACTTGCCCGTTGGAGCAAGAGGAAGAATCTGCCAAAACGACTGCCCAGAGGCATTAAGAAAATCAATAAATTCAAAAGAAGCAGGACCTAAATCCCCTATGCCATGCCCCCCTGGGAGAGAGGAAATATGTAAAAGAATCCCGCTTTTACGATTTAACGCAGGAGGCACTTATTTTTTCTTACTTTTTTTCTTAAACCGAGCCACACAATCTTTCACTTCAGAAACCCCTTCTGTGGCCGGTCCCCACCCTTTCGCCTCAACTGAAACGCCTTCGAGTTGTTTATAAGTAGAAAAGAAATGTTCAACTTCTCTTAAAAAATGAGTGGGAACATCATCTAATTCTTTATAACTAGAAAACAAGGGATCAAAATGCGGAACACCTAAAAGTTTGAAATCATTCTGATGATTATCTTTCATTCTAAAAAGACCAATCACACGCGTTTCAATAAGACAGCCGCTAAATGTCGGCTCGTTGACCATCACCAAAATATCAAGAGGGTCACCATCTTCCGCTAATGTTTGAGGAATAAAACCGTAATCCCCTGGATAATGACTAGAGGTATATAAATATCGATCAAGACGAATAAGACCAGTTTCTTTATCTACCTCAAATTTATTTCGCCGTCCCTTAGGAATTTCAATGATGGCATTAACAACCCTGGGAATATCACTGCCTGCTGGTACTGACATAAAATTATTTTTTGAATTCATAATTATCCTTTGAAATTCTATTAATTGAATGAGATTCTACCTTATGTTTATTTCAACGAAAACAATACGAATGGATAAAAAGGAAAATTATATTATCAACTCTCATATAACAAACATGGGGAGATAGAACTTGTGACCAGCTTAGCGTTTATTGCCATAACAGCCATTCTTTTATTTGGACTTGGTTATCGTTTTTACTCAAAATTATTTTTAAAAATCTTTGACATCAAAGATTCAAGGAAAACCCCTGCCCATGAGTTTCAAGATGGGGAAGACTTTATCCCCACTCGCCCCTCAATGCTTCTGGGACAACATTTTTCTGCCATCGCAGCGGTGGGCCCTATCGCGGGGCCTATTTTGGCAGGCATACAATATGGCTGGGTGATGACCCTGATCTGGATTATTGTTGGTGCTGTTATGATCGGTGCGGTCCATGATATGGGTGCTATGTTTATTTCTGTTCGCCACCAAGGAAGATCCATCGGTGACATCATGAAAGACTATTTAGGACGGCGAGCGTCATTGGTTTTTTCTGGATTTATTTGGTTTAGCCTTATTTATGTTATCACTGTTTTTACCGATCTGACGTCATCTGCCTTTGTGAACCGACCAGAACTAGGAATTGAAAACTTTGGCCCCGGAGTCGCGACGTCCTCACTCCTCTATCTATTACTCGGAATTCTCATGGGAGTTTGCCTGATTAAGTTTAAAATGAAACTCTCCTACGCAACGGCCCTTTTTGTTCCGCTTATTTTTCTTATTATCTGGATAGGCCAGAAAATTCCGATTTTTTTTAATGGGGACGCGCTCGATCAGCAAAGAATATGGAATATCATTATTATCGTTTACTGTTTTTTTGCTTCTATTGTTCCAATGTGGCTCCTTCTTCAACCGAGAGGTTATCTGGGGGGCCTTATTCTTTATGCCACTTTTATTGTGGGCATTTTTGGAATCCTGTTTGGAAAAATTCCATCTCAATTTCCGCCCATGAAATTTACATTGGGAGAGAGTCCCATTCCTATTTTTCCTCTTTTATTCACGACCATCGCTTGTGGCGCTTGTTCAGGGTTTCATGGACTTGTTTCCTCAGGAACGACATCCAAACAAATAGATAAAGAATCTCATACGCGCATTGTTGGTTATGGCGGAATGATTCTTGAAAGCTTAGTCGCCGTTATCGCTACAGCCACTCTCATGATGCTTTCTCCTGGAGATCAAATTTTAGATTTAGGACCCGATGAAATTTATGCCAGAGGCCTGGCCCATTTCATGGAAGTTATTGGAATTCCATTTGCCGCGGGAGTGACTTTTGGAAAATTGGCCTTTGCTACTTTTATTTATGACACACTGGATGTAAGTACGCGATTGGGGCGTTATGTCATTCAAGAAATCACACAACTGAAGGGGAAAATGGGTGCCATTCTATCAACACTCATCACTTTGATGATTCCTGTTTTTATTGTTTTTCTTCGTTTTCATGATGCCAATGGGAATCCAATCCCTCTTTGGAAAGTTGTTTGGCCTGCCTTTGGCGCGTCCAATCAATTATTGGCTGCTTTGACTCTCTTAAGTCTTACCTTGTGGCAAAAAATAGAAAAGAGAAATTGGGTTATTATTGGGATTCCTGCCCTTTTAATGACAGTTTTTAGTTATAACTCTCTTTTATTAATTCTCAAGAAAAAATGGATGGCGCAATCAATCGGTATTTTTGCTGACCCCGTGGGAGTCACTGCAATGGGGCTTATCATTCTGGCAACGTGGTATATTGGACAGATTTCAATTCGTTTTTTTCGTTGTCATTCTGAACGAAGTAAAGAATTTCATTAAGAGTTGAAAATAAAAGCTCATAAATCTCGAATCCGTTTCAATGCATCTTCTCGTATGTTCGTCCCGAGTGCGGTTAACGAAGATATTTTTGTGGCCTCATCGATTAAAGTGGGACCATCAGAGAATGCATCCCTGAAATAAGTTCGAATGTTTTTCTTCACTGTTTTTCCTAAAGGATGATCCCTAATTAATCTGGATACTGTTTTTAAAAATGTATCACCGTCAGGATGAAATCGGAGGACAAAATAAACGTAGTAAAGGTCCTTACCTTTCTTGACTCCCGGCGTTCGTTCTGTGAATGTTAAAAGTTTATGAAACACGTATTGAACAGGATTCGGGATGTTGACTAAAATTTCGCTCAATTTGATAGGAATAGTATTTTCTAGAAGCACATCTACAAATGGAAGTGCGCTGACATAAATCTCTCGACCCATCAATTTCTGACGAATGTCATTAGGGGTTTTTTCATCAATGATGAAATCTAATTCTGCGCGGGCGCCTTTGTTTGATTTAACAACAGGAACAAATGGGATTTCTTTTCCCAATTCGAGATGATGCTCACCATAATGTTTATTTGTAACCCGCTGAGAAATGGTTTCTTTTCCTGTAAAAACCATATTTCTTAGTCCGAAATCAATATCCATAGTCATTAATGGTTCTTGCATTATTTCTTTCCAAAGAAAATGAACGTAAAGAGTTGGAACCCACCCTCCAATAAGAACCAAATGAGGAAGAAAGTCTTCTAAGTCCCTAACGACCTTAATGAGAAGATCAAAATCAGACGCATTCGCTTTAGCCAAGGTGCTTCCTTTTTTGTTTTAAGACTCTTAATAGCATCTCTGCCTGCTCTAAGCCTCTTTGTGGAAAATGAAAAAGATCCAAATACAGCTGAAGATCAGAAACAACGGGGAATCCTTGCACTGATCGATGAGTAAAGAAAACAGAATTTTTATAATAAGGATTGAAGATGAAGACATTTCCACCCTGTTTCAGTTCCTTTAAGTTCAGGGCTTGCCTCAGCTTCAAAACATTCTCTTTGAATCGCGTAAAATTCATATAAAGATACATATTTGAGTCACGAACATGCATCCCCGTTAACAGATTGGCACCCGAATGGAGCGTCAGAGCAAACGTTGAACTCTTCTCGCTTTTTTTTTCGAAATAATTTTTCAAGTGTTTTAAAATATCTTTTTGCTCCGAATACAATACAACAAACTTGTTTTTTTCCATCGAATAAAAACTCGTCCACTGTTTCAAGATATCATCTCGCCCTCGCAAAACCGCTTCAGCCAGCCGTCCCCGATCTTTTCCTTCAATGAATCCTCGATTACGTAACTCCCTCAAAACTTTGGCCACAAGTCCAATGGAAACACCATACTCTTGCACAAAATCCCTGGCTACCCATTTGCGCGTGGGATCTCTTAACATGGCCCTCAGGACAATGCTTGCTTTATCTTGAAACACGAAGGGATTAAGGATCATATGTTCATTCCTAGTAAAAGTTCAATATATAATGAACATTATAAGAGAGTGAACATTTAAATACAAGCATCATATTTCCAATTACAAACAAAGGAAGGTGTGGGAGAATCAGCAATCATAAGAGAGAAATCAATAAAAAAGACGAAAAATTAATCTTTGCCACCCATTATTCTCGTAATGCGGTGAAGAATTATCTTCTTAAGAGGTCCCAACTTTTGAGAACTCCAATTTGAAAAATCGGATAACAGCACATAGGCCATAGGAATAAGAAACAGTGTCATTGGCATGGCCAATGTTAATCCCCAGGCCAAAGCCAGTGCCATCGGAGCCACAAAAGGTTCTGTTCCACCCCAGCCATAAGCGGTTGGGAATAAACCCAAAAGAGTGGTAATTGAACTTGCAAAAATCGGCCGAAGGCGCATGGCTCCGGCTTTAATGACCGCTTGAGACCTGTCCATTCCCTCTTCAATTTTTTGATTAATAAAACTAACCAATACAATGGCATTGTTAATAACAACTCCTGTCATGGCCACAACACCCAAGAGCGCCATAAAAGAAGCGTCCATCCCATGCAACATGAGCGCGTATGCCACCCCCAAAAGTCCAATGGGAACCGTGAGAAGAATAATGATTAAAGGTTGCAGGTAAGAAGAAAAAATAGCGGCTAAAATCACATAATCAAGAAAAAGAGCAACGGAAAAAGCCTTAAACAAAGATTGCATTGATTTGGCCGTCTCTTCGGCTTCTCCACCGGTAATCATTTCATAACCAGGGTATTTAGATTTTATTTCATTGAATTTTTTAATCGCAAATTCAGTCGCCTGTTTTGAAGTTACCTTTTTGATATCAACTTGGCCTGTCACCACCGATGTGGGACGGTGATTGTATCGTTCTAAAAAAGGAAGTCCGGCTTTTCGTTCAATCGTTGAAATTTCTCCCAATCGAATGGGTTGCCCTACGTCGTTTAATACATCTAATTTCATGAGCTCCTGAGGTTCAGAGCGTTGATCTTCTTGAAGTCTCACCTTAATTTTAACTTCTTCGGTATTTCGACGAATTTTACTGGCTTCTCCTCCATCAATAGCAAAATAAATATCTTGAGCAATTCGGGCTGCGTTGACGCCAGCAAACCCTGCTTCCAAATCATTCATGAGAATATGAATTTCATTTTTTCCACCTTCCCTTGAATCTTTAAGATCACTCACCCCTTCAAGTTGAGAGAGTTCAAGTTTTAATTGGTCAATAATATCTCCAATGACTTTTCGATCTTTTCCTCTAATTCGAACATCGATAGGAGACCCCACTGGGGGGCCCGCCTGCAATTCTCGAAAAACAACTTCTCCTCGGCCAACCAACGACTCCACCTTGGGTCTTAACGATTGAATAATTTCTTTGGTTTTCCTTTTCCTTTTCTCATCAGGAGTTAAAAATATCCGGGCTTGCGCGTACTGAGTCCCATATCGAAAATAATTTTCTTGTTCATTAAATTTAAAGCCAGTCAGTCCTGTCAGCGCGTCTAACTCTTCTTTTGGTAATTCCAACAAGGCTTTTTGAACTTGTTCAAACGTTTTCTCTGTTTCCTTCACTGCCGTGCCTTTGGGCATCTCTATTTCAACCCAAAACTGTTCAACCAATCCTTCTGGAAATAAAACCATGCGAAGCCGTTGACTTGCTAAAAACCCGGTAAAAATCATAAACCCAATAAGAAATATAAAAAATTTTAATCGGTGGTCTAAAACCCACGCCATTTTTCTTTCATAAAAAGAAACAACATATCGAAACCACTTTTTATCTTCATTTTCGTCAACAGGCTTTCCCAGCGGCATGAGCGCAACCACATGAGAAGGAAGCATAAAAAAGGCTTCCAAAACGCTCATAACAAACGCAATAATGATCACGACCGGAATAACAATAAGAAACTTCCCCATAATCCCTGACACCAACGCGAACGGAAGAAATCCACAGCAAGAAACAGATACCGCTCCAATCACAGGAATAATGACTTCTTTCGTTCCATCGAGACAAGCTTGAACAGGCGACTTTCCCATTTCTAAATGCCGATAAATGTTTTCGGCCACAACAACAGAATCGTCATCCAACATTCCCAAAACAATAATAAACCCAAGCAAACTTAAAAGGTTAATGGTAAACCCAAATGGAACAGCAATGGTAAAGACAGTCAAAAGAGAAACTGGCACACCAATAGCCGCCACCAAAGCCAAACGCCAGTCCAAGAAAATAAAAAGAGCCAATAAAATAAGAAAGCCGCCCTGAAAAATATTATTGGTCATTACCTTAAGACGACGTTTAATGAAATAAGAAACATCATCTGAAATAATGAGACTTAATCCCTTTTCTTGGGCTTTTGACTCATATTCTTTCTGAGTTTTTCGAACCGCCTCGGCTAAATCAATCGTATCGCCGGATTTTACTTTGCGGACATTGAGGTTAATACTCTCTAAACCATTGGTATAAGTTCGTGTTTTATTATCTTCAAATCGTTCTGTGACACTCGCAACATCTTTAACGCGAATGTAATTTCTCGCGTCGTTTCCTCGAAGAATTAAATTTCCCACTTCTTCGGCAGTTTCTTTTGAATTGACCACGCGAACGCGAACATCTTCATTTCCAATTTCAACGTTTCCGGCTGAGGCATCAATATTTTGTTGTTTGATTCGAGTTGCCACCTCTCCAAATGTCAAACGGGCCCTTGTTAGTTTATCCCGATTGACTTCAACCCAAATTTCTCGTTTTCTGTCGCCTGACTGTGTCACTTTTGACACACCGGGAATTTCTTCAATGGTATCAGCCAAATCTTCCGCAAATGCGTCTCTCACTTCCGGGTCCCCACCCGCCACGGAAAGAGTAATGAGCGGTTGATCAGACGTTAACTCTTCAACAATGGGCCGCTCAGCTTCAGGGGGAAGATCTTTAACCCGACCCACCGCTTGTTCAATATCATTAATAACTTTGTCTTTTTCTCTTTGACTTAAATCTTCATTTAACCGCACGGTGATGGCCGATCGCCCTTCCACTGAATAAGATTGAACTTTGTCAATCCCATCAACTCCGCGAACTTGATCTTCAATAACATTGGTCACCAATTTTTCAACTTCATCTGGAGCAGCCCCTGGATAAATGGTTTCGATATTGACCCAATCAAAACTTATCTCTGGAAACGCCTCTCGCCTGACACTCATAAACTGTTGAATTCCAACAAGAATAAGGAATATGCTTAATAAATTGGTCAGTACTTTTCGTTTAAGGAAAAATTGAATCATGGAATTTTAACCTCTAACCATTGAATAAGAATTCCCACTGACCTGGCTAAATTTGCCCGCGAAAAAATCTCATTGGTTTCGGCCGAAAGCAGTTCTAATTCTGAACGGTAGATATCTTGTTGAAATCGAACCAATAAGTCTGTATTGGACCTTCCTCTCGAAAAGTTTTTTTCCTCAGCTAATAATTTCTTTTTTTGAAGTTGGAATAATTTATCGCGCGCTTCTAATTTTTCCTTTGAAATTTTCCAAACTTGCCAGGCGTCATTGACTTCTCGATTGATTCTCTCTTGAAGAGTTTTTTGGTCTTGGAGTGCGATTTGATGGGCCAATTCTTTATTTCTCCTCAGAAGTTTTTCTTTTTTATTCCCAATTGAAAAACTAACCCCCAACCCTGCCATAGTCACTGGATTTTTAAAATCGATAACCTGATCCCACGCTCCGTTATAATTATTATCGAGTCCTGCCGAACCATAAGATCCAGTGAAAAATAAATCTGGCAAGGTTTCTAATTTTTCACTTCGAAACGCCCACTGCGATGATTCCACAACCGCGTTTTGAGCCTTAAGATCTGCTCTATTTAAAACAGCCATCCGAAGGGCCTCATCTAATGAGCTGATGATCATTAACGGAAGCGGTGAAATAATAATTTCATTTTTTTGAGGCAAAGTTTCCTTAATGAGTTCAGATAATTTATTTTCTGCAAGTTGAAAGGATAGTTTCGACAATAAAAGCTCTGTTTTGTCCGACTCTAAAGAGGCTTCAGCTTGAAAAACATCAGACTCTTCAACAATCCCATAACGTTTTTTTTCTAAGTTTTTCCTTAGCAATCTCTCCGAAGATTCTAAAGCGGATTGAGCAATACGAACCTGCTCTTTTGCCTCATATAAATCGAGGTGCGCTTTTAAGGCTTCTATGGCCAAAGATTCTTTTGAAAACTGAAACCGCTCTTGGGCCACCAATACATCAGACCGATATCTTTTTCGACGGGAAACATCAGGGCGTCCCCAGGCATATTTCAGCAACGATTGGCGAATTTCCAATTTCAAAATAGAATCAACAGTGGGATCAATTTCTCTAAAAAAACTGGGGTTTTTTAAACGGGTGTTTTCCCAAGCCAATCGCGTTTGAGTTCCCAAAAGCGTTTTCTGAGAAAATCCCACATTAAAAACATCTGTTTTGCTTCGATTTCCTTCAAAAACGGGAGCGGATCGAGGGGATTTATCGGTGGTGGAAGTATAAAGTGAATCAACTTGAGTATCTAAATCTGACAAAAACAATGGCTCAACAAGTTCATTTGATTGAATTTCAAATCTTTGTTTTTGAATTTCAGATGATTGGGTTAACGTTTTTTGAATGGTTTCTTGAGGGGTGAGCCCAAAAAGGAAATTCACACAAAAACATATGGTCCAAAATAAAAAAAAGGGTTTCCGACGATTTATCATGAGATTTTATTAGGCACAGAAATTGTAACAAAACCAAAACAGAATAAGTTCGAATACAATAAAAAGTTATTGATGGAAAAACAAACCTTCAATAACAATAACCACAAACATCAACACAAAAATACTCAAAATAAGCGGCGTTATCGCTTTCATCCATTGGAACGGTGTATAGTTTTTATTCACTTCTTTTTGAATAAAGGCATAAGCCAAAACCGATTGAGCCGAACCAATATGAGTCCAACATCCCCCCGCGGCATAACCTGCTATTTGTGACATAGAAAACAAATGAAGAACTCCGATATCCAAACCATGAAGCGCACGACTTGCAAAATCAGCAACGATATTATTATCTAATAATGCTGATAAAAACGCGGCGGCGGCAAACTGAATATAAGCAACCAAAGTCACACCAATCCGCTCAATCCCTGAATGAAGTAGCTCTGAAAGAACGTTAAAAAAACCTGTTTTCTGAAGAAGTGTTATCGATAAAAAAAGAGGGAATAAAAACAAGTACTCTTTATATTCATGAATCGCTTCACGAAATGCTAAGGCTTTTGTTTTAGGAATATTATAAATACCAAAAAGAGCCACAAAAAAACCTGCAAAAGAAGCTAAGAAGAGAGGAATATTATGGTTTATCGCATGCGCGATTAAAAGACCGATAAAGGGGATAAACGAAAACCAAGCAATTTTCTGTGCATAAGACCTTTTTACCGATACATGATCTAACAAAGTTGAAATTTTCCCAATGGTGTTATCTCTTTCATGATGAGCCATCGACTGATAATGTTCATCCAAGACTGTGGCTACTTTTTCATCTACAAATTTTCCAACCAGTTCTAAACGCAAATTTCGAGGAACATTTTCGTTAACTAAAGCTTCTCCAAAGGGTTCCCCTTTTTGCAAACGTTGAATAATAGGAGAAAAATGATTCCCCAACTGAGATACATGTTCTTCTGTAAACTCTATAGCAGTTAAAACTTCACCGTGGCGCATGGCCTGTAAAAAACGAACATCGGCTGTATGAATATCCAAAACATCCATTGTGTTTAAATTCACTGTTTTTCCTTTCAATTTTTTACGAATACTGAAATAAACCAAAAAATAAGTCCCGATAGCCGCTGGTAAACAATAACGTAAGAAAAAAGCGTTATCTAAATGAGGATGCAAATTGGCTTTCATAATGAGATTTGGCGGTTCTCCATAAGCCAACCACATACCACAAACAGTCGTTATAATAGTCGAAACAATGACCGCGTAAATAATTGATTCTTCTTGTGCTTTTGCCAAAAACAGAATAATAACCAAGGTTCGAATCATAAGACCAATCATCGAAACACCGTCCAAAATTCCGGAGGAAAAGGCCACAATGGCTGTTAGCGCTGCCACAGTAGGAACAACACTCCCTTTGTATCTCTTTAGAATATTAAAACTGAGTGTTTCTAAAATTCGAGTTTGCGCCACAACCGCCACAAAAAAAGTAAGACCCAAAATAAAAAGCATGGTATCAGCATGAAAAAGTTTATCTAAGCCATGCAGGGTTAAAAAGTAATGCTGAAAAAAATGCCACAGGGAAGAGAGCCCTTCGGTTTGAATAGATTCTTTGAGATTTGACTTAATCCACCAGGATTCCCAAAAAGTAGCCACAATAATGAGCCCAGCCCCATAGGTAAGTGCGTTTTTATCAAGCCGGTATTTAATTGAGCCTAAAATGAAAAGTGAAATAATGGTTAAAAAAACTTCCAGCGCAACAACCCAGCCCGGAAGAGGATTAATCTTCCCTATAACCCAAATAAGAATGGAAACAAATAAACATCCCCATAAAAACTTTTTAGGAGACAATTCAATAATTTCTTGCGCTTGCGAACTCATAACTCCCCTCCATAAAATAAAAAAGCCAGATCAAAAAATCATGATCTGGCTTCGTTGCCGATGAACGGACTTATTCTAAATAATTAAAGTTAAGAATAACAACAATAAAACCTTACTTTAACAAACTTCGTAACATCCATGCTGTTTTTTCATGGAGCTGCATTCGCTGAGTTAACAAATCCATTGTGGATTGATCATTTACCTCTTCAGCAGCTGGAAATATAGATCTAGCTGTTTTGACAACAGCTTCTTGACCTTCCACCAATTGCCGAATCATTTCTTTGGCTTCCACAGAACCGTCAGATTCTTTAATAGAAGTTAATTTAGAAAATTCTTTGTAAGACCCAGGAGCAACAAAACCGAGCGCTCTTATTCTCTCAGCGATAAGATCAACAGCCAATGCCAATTCGTTGTACTGAGTTTCAAACATTAAGTGTAGAGTTTGAAACATAGGGCCTTCTACATTCCAATGAAAATTATGCGTTTTTAAATACAATGTATAAGAATCCGCTAATAAATTTGAAAGTCCCGCGGCAATTTTTTTTCGATCCTTTTCTTCAATTCCAATATCTATAGCCATAAAAGCCTCCCTTAACAAATCTTAGAGTCTGATTAAACCATGTTTTTTTAAAAAAGTTTCAAAGGAATATTATTTCCTTTTGTCGAATGATAGAATCAATTTAAATTATGAAACTAAAAAATTACTTATTGTTACTATCTGGAATTTTGCTGTCTGCTTGCCAGCAACAAAATTCAATACAAACATATCGACTAGCCAAAGAACAGAAATCCCTCCCGCCTCCAATGGAAAACCAAGCACCTACGAATATGCCAGCGGCTCCCATGAACAAAAATGAAATGAAACCTCTTCCCGGTATGGCACCAGCGGCATCAACAAAAGATATTGAATGGAAAACCCCATCCGGCTGGCAGGAACAAACGCCTTCGTCCATGAGAGTAGGAAGCTTCCTTATTAATGGCGACAATGGGCAACAAGCCGATGTTTCCATTGTCCCTCTTTCAGGCATGGCTGGCGGAGACTTGGCCAATATCAATCGATGGCGAGACCAAATCGACCTTCCCCCTTTAACAGAAGCACAATTACAAAATAATATTCAAACTCTTAAAATGAATGGTCAATCCATTTCCTTAGTTGATTTCGTGAGTGAAAAACTTTTGATTGATGGAAAACATAAAAAACGAGTCATTGCCGCTACCTTACCCCAAGGTGAACGAACTTGGTTTTTCAAAATGATGGGTGAAGATAAAACAGTTCAACAAGCAAAACAACAGTTCATCCAGTTCCTTTCAGATATTCGCCTAAAAAATGGAAAATAAAATACTCAAGGCATTGGCCTCTCTTCGCGTGGCCCTTTCGTGTATGGGGCTTTCTATTATTTTGGTTTTCTGGGGCACACTTGCACAAGTGCAATTAGGAACATATAACGCTCAAAAAGTTTTTTTTGATAGTTTTGTTGTATTTCAAAAAATAGGACATGTAAACGTTCCTGTTTTCCCTGGTGGACTTAGTATTGGTTTTTTATGGCTGTTGAACCTTTCGGCGGCATTTATTGTCCGGTTTCGCCCCACAACAAACAAAATGGGCCTTTTTATTTCACATGCGGGGCTTATTTTGCTTTTGGCAGGTCAACTTTTGACCCAACTTTACTCTATTGAAACTCAGCTTCCTATTCAAGTGGGGCAATCTCTCAATTATTCAGAGAGTTCGCGAGACACAGAACTCATTGTTATTGATCAATCAGATCCAGAGTTTGATGAAGTGACAAGTATTCCCATTTCAATTGTTCAAAAAAAAGGGGTTATTCGTCCCCCCTTATTACCATTCGAGTTAATGGTAAAAGAATTTTTCCATAACTCAGAACTGACCATCGCAACTCAAGATGAAACACAAGCCAATTTAAAAGGAATAGGAAACCGAATCAAAGCACTTCCCCTTCCTCCTGTAACAACAGACGACCAACCCAACACTGTTACCGCATTCATCGAAATTATTTCTCAAGAGGAAAACCTGGGAACGTGGCTTGTTTCATCAGGGTTAGGAGCACCACAAATTTTTAACGTGGGAGGAAAAACATATGAGATTCGCATTCAACATCGACGAACCTACGTTCCCTTCACACTCACATTAAAAGAATTTAATCACGACCTTTACCCAGGAACCAACATCCCTAAAAACTTTTCGAGCCTGGTTCAGTTAACGCATCCTGAAAAAAATGAAAAGCGCGATGTTTTAATTTACATGAATCATCCATTGAGATATGAAGGAAAAACGTTTTACCAGGCCAGCTTTGGGAACAATAACACTCTTTCTGTTTTTCAAGTTGTGGAAAACCCTTTCGCGCCAAGCCCGTATATCGCCTGTGGTTTAATGGCCTTAGGAATGGCTTTTCATTTTTTAATGACGCTAAGAAAATTTCTTAAGGAACCTCGATGAAAAAAAAATTAATTCATCATTGGCCCTGGGCTGTTGTTTCTTTTTTCATTATTTTCATTCTCTTTTCATTTAAATCGCCTCATCACAAATCTGACTTTCATATCGAAAATTTTGGAACACTTCCCGTTCTTCATGGCGGACGAATAAAACCGATCGATACCGTGGCACGGGTTTCGCTTTTATTGATTCATGGAAAACAATCCGTTAAATTTAACAATAAAAAAATAAGCGCACTTGAATGGGTCCTTAACCTTTCATTTCGCCCACAAGAGGCCGATCGTGTCCCTGTTTTTCGAATTGATGACCCCGATGTCTTAGGACTCATTCATAAAGAGCAAAGAAGCCCACCCAACTATTCTTTTTCAGAAATAACCCCAGCTTACCGGGACATTGAAAGCGAAGCTGGCAATGCCGAACCAATAAAACCGGAAATTCGAACGGCTTATCAAAAATCAATTATTCAATTGCACAACAAACTCATTCTTTATCAAAAATTACAAAACACACTGGCGAATTCTGACATCAATCATTTTGTTCATTTTTTAACCACTCGAATAAAAGACGACGAATTACACCGTTTCACTCATTTCAAATTTCTCTCTCAAGTGGCTGAATTTTTCCCCATCCCCGAAATGACAGAAAAGACCCTTTGGACCAGTATTGGACAGAGTTTGTTAAACCAAGGAAACAATAACGATTTTCATCCGAGTGTCATGGCTTTTGCCAAGATGGGGGACGCCTACCGGCAATCGAATGCCATTGAATTTAATAACGCTCTCTTAGAACATCAAAAATGGATTACCAACAAAGCACCGCAGGAAGTTTCTCTTGCAAAAAAAGAAATCATTTTTAACCGCGTTCAACCTTTCATGAAAAGCCTGATCATCTATTTAATCGCTGGCCTCTTTATTTTTGTGTCATGGCTTAAACGGTCGAACAACTGGCTCAAAACAGCTCATAGACTCGTGGTCCTGGCTGTTTTTGTTCACAGTATAGGGCTTATCACAAGGATGATTCTTCAAGGACGCCCTCCAGTAACAAACTTATATTCTTCCGCTATATTTGTCGGATGGGTCGCGGTTTTATTGGGCCTCATCCTCGAAAAAATATATCGCAACAGCGCGGGGTTACTGGTATCAACCACAATTGGTTTTTTAACGATGATTATTGCTCATCATCTCGCCAACACAGGAGACACATTAGAAATGATGCGTGCCGTTCTTGATACTAATTTTTGGTTGGCCACTCATGTGGTGACGGTGACAATCGGGTACAGTTCCACATTTCTTTCAGGTTTTTTAGCCATTATCATTATCCTGCGCCGTTTTTTTCAACGAGATTGGCCTAAAACCGAACAAAAGGCAATTGAATCCATGATCTTTGGAGTCATATGTTTCAGCACATTTTTCAGTTTTATTGGAACCATTCTTGGTGGAATTTGGGCGGATCAATCCTGGGGACGTTTTTGGGGATGGGACCCAAAAGAAAATGGCGCGCTTCTCATTGTATTATGGAACGCTTTTATTTTACACGCGAGAAAACTGGGGATCACAAAAGGCATGCGGTTAATGAACCTTTCGATCGTTGGCAATATCATCACAGCTTTTTCTTGGTTTGGTGTTAACATGCTCGGCATCGGGCTTCATTCTTATGGGTTCATGGACAAAGCATTTAGCTGGCTCGTCATTTTCACCATTTCTCAAGCTATTGTTATTGGGATGGGGCTTCACTTAGAAAAGGGAAAATAGATATATAACCTTGCCACACGACTCACGACAAACTTGCGACAGAACTATGCGTGCCGCCACGCAGCGGTGGCCACACGGAGAATATTAATAACACCTAAAGAACCAACAGCCGGCATTCCTTGAGTCCACGCATCTAAAGGCGACCAGTCAAAACCAAGGCTTTCAAGTTCTGCTTTTAACAAATTTAACTCTACCAAATCAGATGTGTTTTCTAATGCAGAAAGGGCAGCCCCTCCCGCGGTGAGTGCGACAAAATGAGATTGAATCAGGTTATACTTCGACGCTATTTCTTTTAACTTGGCCAATTCAATTTCATTTTCCTTGTTAAAGAGACCATCCGTATCATGAATAAATGCCTCACCAGGTAAAACATCTTTTAGCTTTTCCGAATAAAACTGAGAATCTTTCGCCACAACAAGTATTTTTTTATCCTTTGGCAATTTTTGGCGAAGTTCTTTTATTCGAGCAACCTCTTCATCTGAGTTTTCCCCAACCAACACAAATGCGTCATTATTGGGAATACCTTCCCCTTGAGATAATGACAAGGCCCAAACACCATTTAACAAATCACTCCAAGAAACATTTGCAGGAACAACGCGACCCTCTAATTCCTTATCAAATTCCGTTAAAAATTTATCCATTTGTTCTGGTGAAAAGTTGACCAGTAAAACCCCATTTGATTTCATTTCCGATAACTTCTGCCAGTGATTTCCAAGAATGGCATTCATATTTTCAAGGAATACTTTGGAATTAACATCACCTGGAACGTCTTTCTTTTTTTCACGGCGTTCTTTTTCATTGAGAAGATAGAACAATAAATCGGAATCTTTATTTTGTTTAACTAACTTAGAAAGCTCAATTAGTTTTTCCAAGGTACTGTTTGGAACACTTTTTAAGGGTTCTCTGATATCACCCTTCAACCACCACTCGGTGCGGGCCAGTTCAAAATTAATTTCTTTATATTCTCTTGGTGAGAGCGCCGCCAACTGCTCAAAAATATCCAGAGCAGCGATTAACCTTTGCGGGTCACTATTAAAAAGTTTATCTAAGAGTATTTTTTCACGTGCCAATTTTTCTTTTACCGCTTTTTCAGAGGCCAACTGAATTTTTTTAACAAACCAACCTGGAAGCCGCTGACTGGCCTGAGCTGTTTTCATCCCAGAAAATCTCCTTAAATCGGCCTCAGGCAATTGAAGGAAATACTTTTCACCTAGATCATTATCTAACAACTCTTTAAGCGGCCCTTCATACTGAAAAAAATCATCCCTGGATATTTGAGTCATCTTATTAAAGAAGTGCGGATCATTTTTGTATCTATCAACATTATTAATTAGAATTAAACCTTCTAACCTTAACAGATACTCTAAATAAACCATTTCTCTTTTATCGTTATCTTCAGATTTTATGTCACCCTGATTAACAAGAAAGCCAGAAAAATTTTTCACATCATCCAAATCTTTTTCGGTAAATACACTTTTTAATTTTTCAATAAATCGCAGAGACTCTTCAGGAAATTTCGCATAACGACTCCAGATTTCTTCTCTCAAAGCAGTGTGATTTGGGGCGCCTAAAAGCACGGCATATTTAAAATCCTCAAATTCTTTCTCTTCTCCGTCTTTAAAAGTTCCTATTGTTGATGAAGGAAAAAGATTTATCATTTTACTAGGCGAAAGCGGATCTTTCATAGGGCGAACCATTCCCATCCAATGTGACACATAGGGGGCCATTAAAATCATCCCAAGTGAAAAAGCGGCAAGAACATTCTTCATGAAATGAATTCTGGTTTCGCGCTTAGAAAAGAACTCAACTTTTTTAGTCAATAACCAAAGAAATATATCTTTAAATAAAATGGCAAGCCCAACCCAAATTGCGATATCAGCAATATTGGGGTACCCACCAAACACAAAAAGCGGATCCAAAGCCCCCTGCCAAACATAAGATTCAGAACTATTCGCAAGTCCTCCTGCAATAATCAAAGCCAAAGCTGAAGGCACGCGAAACTTTCGACTCAAAAGAAAAATAATCACCGCTAAACTTTGATAAACAATAACGCGGCCTATCACCGCTGGAACAACATGAAGCAACACATTCCCCTCGAGAACATAAAGGGCTAAAAATTTCATCCCCCAATCCAAAAGAGGAACCCCTATTAAAATTAATAAAACAGGTAACTGATTAAAAATCTTGAGCGGTTCATCTTCAGGTGTTTGTCTATTTAACCTCGCATAAATGACGGAGAGCGGAATAGCCAGAAACGCTCCAACGATGTGTTCTGTTGACTCCACGAATGAATTAGCCCAGATATTTAAAACATGAAGTATGCCGGAAATAAAAAACCCAAAAAAGACCAAAGAAATATAACCATGAGAAAAAACATCTTTCATTGAGGGCTTTTTCCACACAGAAGTTCCCTTCATAAAAAATCCCTTTGTCACGATCAAAACAACAAATCCAAACAGAAACCCCGCAAAAGAAAGAAGAACCGAGTTATAGCTCTTGTTATTTTCAAGCAGACTTTCTTGAGCCAAAACAGATCGCCAATCATAAGTCGTAGAAAATAAAACCGCAAAAAATATGGGAACAAGAGAAATAACAACAGAAACCCAAGAAGATATGATTGTGGGGTTATTTTTAAACCGATTTTTCATTCCATGAAGAGTCCCTCCCACCAAAATCCCCAATCCGATGAGGACCCACCCCGTCCACAGGCCAACACTGCTTTGAGAAAGAAAAAGGAACCCCACACCAGGAAGCGCAAATATCAAACCAAAAAATGCTGACATCGCTGTTTTTGTAGCGGCGCGGGCGACTTCCGTATTATTTTTTGATTCAGGGATTTCTAAGACACCGAAACGAAGGTGGAAGAAGTTAAAAACTTTAAAGGTGAGATAAACAAAAATGGCGGTATAAATGAGAATAAAGGGAACCACTAACCACAGAGAAAAAGCAGGAGGCGCTGTGGCCAAATGCCCATTGAGCGCCAAAAGCTTCCAAACACTCCAAAATACAGGAAGAACACTAAAAGAAAGAATGGTAATAACGCCCTCAAAAAAACCAACCCCACCCAAACCCGCTATTTTTTTGATACCTCGATTTATTTTTGAATTAATGGCGCCCGGCGTTTCCGCTGGTTGCTGGGTGATGAAGCGACTGGGGGCTAACGGGTTATTGGGGTCATCGGCTGTATCAAAAAGAAGTTGGGCGATGTTGTGACCTTTGAGGCGGGCGGCGGGGAATGAAACAGCAGAGAGAATTTTTAAACATTGACCGGAGGCGGCGTCCCAGATGCGAGTGG
>JBJXGI010000030.1:0-36881 GCA_046153645.1 Elusimicrobiota bacterium
CACACGTTGTGCGTCAAGTCCACAAGCTCTTATTCGATGGGCAAAAGTACTCATTCGCTTGCGACCAACGATCACATGCAATGGCAAACATATCAACAGAATAGATTGATCCAACTCCAAATTGCGATATCAAGTTTTTAAATTCTTGACGTGTTAATTGAAACATGAAATCCGCTGGAAACCGTTTCAAATTTCTTTTTACTTGTTCATTTAGTCTATAAGTTGGCACAGCATAGAGTTGAGCAAGATCACTATCTAACATAACCTTGTGTCCGCGAATGATTAATATCTTCTGTTCAATACCAGCTAATTTTATTTGATGTTTATTCATGTCATTATCCTTTGGGAAGGGAATTATGAGGGAATTTCTATTTTATCGACGGAAGAGAAATGAATGCCGAGGGAGTTTTAGTTTACTAAAAAAATTAATGATATTATCTTCACATGGTTTCTGAAATTTATCTTCTAAGACACGGCGAAACGGAATGGACTATTTCTGGAAGACATACCGGCATAACCGAGGTCCTCCTCACAAAAAATGGCGAAAAAGAAGCAATGGAAGCAGGACAACGCCTCCAAAAAATTACATTTGATCGGGTATTAACCAGTCCACGGAAACGCGCCCAACGCACATGCGATCTAGCTGGGCTTGGGTCAAACATTGAAATTAATAATGATTTAAGCGAGTGGAATTATGGCGATTACGAAGGTTTGTTACAATCAGAAATCCAAAAATTACAGCCAGGATGGAATGTATTTGAATATGGATGCCCTCGTGGTGAGAGCCCTGAACAAGTTTCCAATCGAGTCGATCGTTTACTCTCAAAACTTCGACAGACTAAAGGAAAAATAGCTTTGGTTTCCCATGGTCATTTTACGCGCGCTTTGGCCATACGCTGGGTTGGACTTCCTATTCAATACGGAAATATTTTAAGTTCTTCTACCGCATCCATTAGCATTCTTGGATTTAATGAAAATAACGGTCAACCTCTTATTAAACTTTGGAACCAGACTTTGAAGCTTTAATCACCCATCCAAAAATTCCATGAAGCATCGCAATGTCGTTCTCTGTTAAACCCCACCGATAAAAAGATTTTCTCATCCGATCTTTAGCATGACGAGGATCCCAATTTCTTTGAAGATGAGCTGCATCAAATGCTTTGCGTGCTTTTTCAACCAATACCTCTAAATGTTGAACGGATACAGGAGTTTCAACTTGCGCCACTTTTGAAACCAGAACCGATTTCTCAAAACGTATCGCACAAGCTACGACTGCCACCGCTTGTGAAAGATTCATAGATGGACAATCTCTGACCGTTGGAATTTTTAAGACATAATGGCAATAAGCCAAATCGTCATTTGAAAGACCAGAACGCTCTGACCCAAATAAAATGGCCACCGATTTTTTGGCTCCACCACTTTCATGAATAATTTGTTTAAGTTCCTCTAACCCAATCCAGCGACCTGACTTATTGCGCCTAGTACCGGCGGATGTGCCAATGACGACATGCGAGCGGCGAAGCGCTTCTTTCAGAGAATCATATTTTTTTGCTTTTTCAACAACAGGGCCCGCTTGAACCGCCGAGCGAGTTTCTCTCCACGCCACTGAATAAGGATTAACCACCGCCAAATCACGAAATCCAAAATTCGCCATTCCACGAGCGGAAGCACCAATATTTTTAGGGTTTCGAGGCGCATTTAAAATAAATTTAACTTTAACTGACATAGGACATAAGTTTACAAGATAAGTTGGTTGTGAGTTTTAGTATGATTTGCCCCACCTAACTTATGAACCATAACATCAGTAAATCAGAAATTTGGAAAGTCATCACCGCCTCGGCCGTTGGGACTATGATTGAATGGTACGACTTTTATATTTTTGGAAGTTTAGCGACCGTCATTGCGCCTCTTTTTTATCCAAAAGGAAATGAAACTTTAGCGCTTATTGCTTACCTATCTACTTTTGCGGTGGGTTTTGTGGTGCGGCCTTTTGGCGCGCTTTTTTTTGGACGTATTGGTGATTTGGTGGGTCGGAAATATGCGTTTTTAATTACCCTCCTCATGATGGGAGGGGCCACCGCCATTATTGGTTTTTTACCCACCTATCAAACTATTGGAATATTGGCTCCACTCATTCTTCTTTTTATCCGAATTATCCAAGGTTTAGCTTTGGGCGGTGAATATGGTGGCGCCGCCGTTTATGTTGCTGAACATGTTCCTGATAACAAACGAGGGTTTTACACAAGCTTCATTCAAATCACCGCCACCTTGGGCCTCTTTGTTTCATTAGCGGTTATTCTCACTGTCCAAAATACCATGACAAAAGAAGCATTTGGATTATGGGGTTGGCGAATTCCATTTTTAATTTCTATTTTATTAGTGGGCGTATCACTCTACATTCGCATCAAAATGAAAGAATCCCCCGTGTTTCAACATATAAAAAGCACCGGAATGACTTCCGCCCAACCTTTAAAAGAAGCATTCACCCAATGGAAAAACCTAAAACAAGTTCTCATTTCCCTTTTTGGGGCTACTGCCGGACAAGGAGTGGTGTGGTACACCGGACAATTTTACGCGTTGTTCTATTTGCAAACTATTTTAAAAATAAACACTACTTCTGCTAACCATATTGTGGCCATTGGATTATTACTAGGAATGCCCTTCTTTATTTTTTTTGGTTCACTCTCTGACAAAATAGGCCGAAAAAAAATCATGATGCTGGGCTGTTTGTTGGCAGCGTTGTCTTACATTCCTATTTATAAAACCATGCAGCATGTGGCTGGGTCTCATGTGGTAACAGCGATCTCTCAGGAAAACCCTATTACAGGGGCCATTAGTTTAACCCCGCAAGCAAGAGACTCTTCAGGAAATCTCATTCCCGCATCAGAAGTGATTCCGTTTACAGGTTTTGTAGATCTTGTTTCAAACAAGGTTGCTTGGCAACTTATTATTCTCATTTTTATTCAGGTTTTTTTTGTCACCATGGTTTATGGTCCCATTGCGGCTTACTTGGTAGAAGCCTTCCCCGCTCGAATTCGCTACACCGCGTTGTCTTTGCCTTATCATATTGGAAACGGCGTCTTTGGTGGACTTCTGCCTCTTATCGGAATGACAGTAATCGCGCAAACAGGCAATATTTACGCAGGGCTTTATTATCCGATTGTTGTGGCTCTCATTACTTTTGTTGTGGGGTCGTTGTTACTCAAAGAAACAAGGCATACTCAAATTTGGAATGAAATTAAATAAACACTCAATCTTTATTTGTATATTAGAAATTAATTTCTAATATGCATGGTATGATTGAACGAATCGATTTCACAAAGGTAAAGCAACTCCTCTCCAGATCTCCCGCTGTCGTTTTATTAGGTCCCCGGCAATGCGGCAAAACAACCCTCTCAAAGAGATTGTCTAAACTGTATTTTGATCTTGAAAATACAGAAGATCAAACGGCGCTTGATGTCCGTTGGAATGAACTGATCCAACCAATTCAAAAGCATAGGACAACAAATTGGGGCCAACCATTTTATTTTTATCTCTCGCTCTCAAAATACCATAAAATCAACAGACACTTTAATTACAAATATTAAAGGGTTTTTAATGAATCTAAAAAGAAGAGAGAACATTTAACCTGTCCATACTTATCCGGCCTTATCATCGCTCCGATAAAGAAAAAATAAGACAAATCTGTTGCGATGCTGGATATTTGGGACAACCAATGGATTCAGTTTTCCCAGACCGGGAATTGTTTGCTGATTATTGGATTTCCTACCACACTGACTTTGAGCCTAAATCTCTTTTCGTGGCCGAGGACGATAACCAAATCTTAGGCTATATCGCAGGGAGTTTTAATCATGATCAATTCAGAAGAAAGATGATGTGGACTATTTTTCCTAAACTCATTTTGAAACTATTTCATAAAGGTTTGATGTTTAATAAAAAAGCTTGGAGTTTAGTGACAACGCCCCTCTATCCTAAAAAACCTAAAAAAATCGAACTAAAGTTCAAAATTAATTCTCCTCATGCCAGTCTTCACATTAATTTAGACAAACAAGCCCGCGGACAAAAAATTGGCTCTCAATTAATGGAAAAATTTGAAAAAACGGCTCGCGAAAGAAAAATAGAGACCATCACAGCTGGGGTGAGAGAAGACAATCAAAAGGCCGCTCATTTTTTTAAAAAACAAGGGTTTGTGCTACAAAGCGTCCACTTGGGATATTCTGTTCGAAATGAAATTTTTAATGTAGTTATTTATGCAAAAGAATTGAAATGAATTTTTATTCTCAAATTCCGGGATTCAAACACTTTCGAGAATTTTCTCAAAAAAAACATTATGTTCCTCTTCCGTTAGATTGGGACATTATTGTTACTGACATTCAAAACTCCACCGTCGCCATAGAATCGGGACGATACAAAGATGTGAATGCTGTGGGAGCCGCATCTATTGTTGCCATTGTGAATGCTTTAAAACCTATTGTTGTTCCTTTTGTTTTTGGTGGGGATGGAGCCACCTTGGCCATTCCACGATCAATGAGAGATAAAGCCGAAGCAGCCCTACTTGGGACAAAAGATATGGCAGAAAAAAGTTTCGGCCTTTCTTTAAGAATTGGAATTATTGGAATGAACGTACTTTCAGATCAAGGAAAAGAACTATTAGTCGGAAAATTTCGCCCTCACGAACATTATGAGCAAGCCATGTTTATGGGTAATGGGCTTGATACAGCTGAATCCCTGATTAAAAGAAAAATAACTCCCAATCCTTATTTAATTTCAAATCCCAATATTTCCGGCAACGCAGATTTTTCTGGTTTTGAGTGCCGTTGGAATGAAGTTCCTAGCCCTTTTGGAGAAACCATTTCATTATTGGTTAAAACACATCCACAAAATCAAATAGACATAACCGAAACATATTCAAAAATAATTGAAGATATCACAAAAATTTATGGCGACGACGTAAAACATCATCCGCTCAAGCTAGATCAATTAACATTGGCCGCCACGCCAAAAAAGTTATCAGCTGAGATAAAAATTAAAACTTACTTTTCATCTTTTAAAGAACGTGTTTTTAATGCATCTAAAATATTTTTGTACGCTCTGATAGGTCGCATCTACATCTGGAAAAAAATTAAAACAGAAAATGCTGACTGGGGCGCTTATAAAACCCAACTTATTGCTAATAGCGACTTTCAAAAATTTGACGGCGCGCTTCGCATGGTGATCTCTGGGACTCGAAAACAAAGCCAACAATTACGAAAATTACTGGAAATTTATCACGGCGCACAAAAAATTGTTTTTGGTTTATATATTAACCCGGCAGCTATTATCACTTGCCTCATTTCAAATTATCATCAAAATCATGTGCATTTTATTGATGGCTCAGCTGGTGGATATGCCATGGCAGCCAAAGAAATGAAAAAACAACTCAGCTTAAATAAATTAACATGACACCAAGGAGCATAGAACATGAATAAATCATTTAGAACAGAATCCGATAGCATGGGAAAAATAGAAGTTCCCACAGATCGATATTGGGGGGCTCAAACCCAACGATCTCTTGTCCATTTTGATATTGGCACAGATGTCATGCCACCAGAACTCATTCGCGCTTTTGGAATACTAAAAAAAGCCTGCGCGCTTGTTAACCAGGACCTAGGAAAGCTCTCTCAGGAAAAAGCTGCACTTATTTCACAAGCAGCTGATGAAGTTATTGAAGGAAAACTGCACACCCATTTTCCGCTGCGCATTTGGCAAACCGGCTCAGGAACACAGACCAATATGAATATGAATGAAGTTATTTCCAATCGCGCTATTGAAATAGCCAAAGGCGAGATGGGCAGCAAAAAACCCATTCATCCCAATGACGATGTAAACATGTCTCAATCATCTAATGACACTTTTCCAACTGCCATGTATATTGCCGCTGCAACTGAATTAGAAAAGTCTCTTTTGCCGGCCTTGGCGGCATTACGGCAGTCCTTAATAGAAAAACAAAAAAAATTTGAATCCATTATTAAAATTGGAAGAACACACCTCATGGATGCTGTCCCCATGACATTGGGACAAGAGTTTTCTGGTTGGGTGTCATTAATTGAAAGAGATGAGGAACGACTCAAATCGGTACTCCCAGGGTTAAAAGATCTTGCCATCGGTGGCACTGCGGTCGGAACAGGTCTTAATACCCACCCTGAATTTGCTGAGCGAGCCGCTAAAAAAATATCTAATTTAACTCAACTTCATTTCTCATCTCACCCGAATAAATTTGCCGCCCTTTCGGCTCATGACGAAATTGTTTTTGCCAGTGGCGCACTTAAAACCTTGGCGGCCTCTCTCATGAAAATCGCCAATGATATAAGGTGGTTGGCTTCTGGCCCTCGCTGCGGTCTTGGAGAACTGTCGCTTCCTGAAAATGAACCAGGCTCATCTATTATGCCAGGCAAAGTAAACCCCACTCAAAGTGAAGCTATGACTATGGTGGCTATTCAAGTGATGGGCAATGATGCAGCCATTGGTTTTGCCGGATCACAAGGAAACTTTGAACTCAATGTTTTTAAACCTGTCATGATCCATAATTTTCTTCACTCGGTTCGTTTGCTTAAAGATGCTTGCCGGATGTTCATGGAGCATTGCGTTCATGGTATTGAAGTCAACAAATCCAAAATAGCATGGTATGTGAATAATTCTCTCATGCTTGTCACTGCCCTTAGCCCCAAAGTGGGCTATGACAACGCAGCCAAAATTGCTCACACCGCTCACCACGAAGACTTAAGTTTAAAAGAAGCTTGTATTAAACTTGGATTCTTAAATTCAAAAGAATTTGATGAACTGGTTCGTCCAGAAAAAATGACTCATCCATGACAACACTGTCCCAAAAAACCCCTCAGAACGCCGGGGTTTGGTTTGTTTTTATTACTATTCTTTTAGATGCTATTGGCTTGGGGATTTTAATTCCCACTCTTCCAGACGTTTTGAGACGTTTTTCCCAAGATTCAACCGTTGTTTCAGAGTATTTTGGTTTATTTATTGGTGTTTACGCGCTCATGCAATTCTTAACGTCTCCTATTTTAGGAGCGTTATCTGACCAATTTGGTCGTAAATCTATTTTATTGAGTTCTCTCTTAGGCGCGGGAATTGATTATATTTTTATGGCTTTTGCGCCAACTCTTGGATTACTTTTTTTAGGACGAATTATTTCTGGCCTAACAGGCGCCAGCATGACAGTGGCTTCAAGTTATATGGCAGACATTAGTACTGACAAAAATCGCTCTGCTAATTTTGGAATGATTGGCGCCGCCTGGGGTGTTGGGTTTATTTTGGGTCCTTTACTTGGAGGTCTTTTAGGTACTCATGGTGCCAAAGCGCCATTTTTAGCGGCAGCAGCGCTAAACCTATTAAATTTCTTCTATGGGATTTTTGTTTTACCAGAATCTCTTCCTATTGAGAAAAGAAGAAAAATAATTCTGTCCAAATTAAATCCATTTTCATCTTTAAAAAAAATCCTCAAATCTTCAGAATTTGTTCACCTTATTTGGATTTTCTTTCTTTTATTTCTTGCTGGGCAAGTACATCCGGCAAATTGGACGCTTTATACTCAATTAAAATTCAACTGGACAACATGGGAAGTTGGGCTTTCACTTTCATTTGTTGGGATTGTCATTGCCATATCACAGGGTCTTTTAACGCGTATTCTTATTCCTAAATGGGGTGAACAGCGATCCCTCACAATTGGAATTGTCATTTATGTCATTAGTTTTGCTTTTTTTGCTTTAGCCACTCAGGGGTGGATGATGTACGTTATTATGATTGTTTTTTCAATTTCGGGAATTGCGCTACCTGCTTTACAATCGATTGTTACAAAACAGATTCCCAACAATGAGCAAGGAGAACTTCAAGGGAATTTGGTTTCTTTAGGAAGTATCGCTTCTATTATTGGCCCACTTTTATACACCTTTTTATTTGTCCATTTCACAAAACCACATTCAAAATTTTATTTTTCTGGAGCTGCGTATATGGGCGCTTCCATTATTTGCTTAATCGCACTTTTAATTCGGCCAAAAAAAATTGAAGAAAAAAGATCATAGTTTTTTAGATGGTGACGACCATTACCCTAGAGAAGAAATAAGGTATATAATCACTTTACTTTAATTAGATTTAATTTTATTTGGGAGGCATATATGCCAAACGCAGGACGAAGACGTAGAAAAAAACAAATGCAAAGCCGACGAAAAAATCGTTATTCCTTAGAAGAAAGACATAAAAAAGGAATTTCCGCGACCGCCAGAGCAAAAGCTGCAGCGGCGAAATAGTTTGTTTTCGAGTCCTCAGGAGTTTCTCCTGGGGACTTTTTATTTATGATTTTTAAATTTTTATCTTATCAGTCACTCCAAAATCTTTTTTACTCAAGTAAAAAAGCATTCCTCCGGTTCCCAGCACCTATTGTTCTTTCCTTTGTTTGTGCTGCTATTGGTGTCTATTTAACTGAATTTCGAAATCATGAAAATCCTTTATATGCTTCTCTGACTCAAACTTTATTCGTATGCATATTAGGAATCTCCCTTACCACTGGCCTCACTTTTTTAGCTGAAGAACTTAAATCAAAAAAAGCTTCCTTTTATTTACCTCTTTTTGGCCTGTTACTTTTATTCGTTTTTAGATGCTCTTACAACGAACAAAGACCTCTTATTTACTTACATCGATTTTGGATTTATATGTTTGCGAGCCATTTATTTGTGGCTTTCTCAAAATGTTTAAATAAAAAATCTCTTGACCGATTTTGGCAATTCAACCAAGACCTCTTTTTAAAAATACCCCTGACACTTATTTTTTCCGGTGTTTTATCAATAGGTTTATGTATCGCTTTATGGGCCATAGATACACTTCTTGGTATTCATGTGGCACCTCGAGTGTATACATCCATTAACCTCACTGTTTGGTTTATCTTTAGCACTTGGTTTTATTTATCTGAACTACCCAATGAATCAGACCCGGCACAAGAATATTTATCTTATCCCTCATCTTTAAGAATTTTCTCTCAATATATTCTTATCCCATTGGTCACTATTTATCTGCTCATCCTTTTTAGTTATATGGGGAAAATTCTCATTTCTCAAGAATGGCCGAAAGGTCTCCTTGGATACTTAGTGACCACCGTTTCAGTGGTGGGCATGTTGTCACTGCTTCTGGTTCATCCCTTAAAAAACAAACCGGAATATAAATGGATCCGATTTTATACCCGCGCTTTTTATTGGTGCTTATTCCCGTTGTGTATCATGCTGAGTTTGGCCTTATGGAAAAGAGTGTCTGATTATGGCCTAACCGAAAACCGCTGCTATTTGATTTTGTTATCAATGTGGATATTCGCAACAGCAATATATTCCACATATAAAAAAGATCACAATATTAAATGGATCCCTATTTCTCTTTGTTTGATTGCATTACTAAGCTCAGTGGGGCCTTGGAGTGTCTTTAATCTCTCTCGTCTTTATCAGACTCATCGTTTAGAAATGTTACTCCTTAAAGCCGGGGCCTGGGATATGTACACAGGAAAAGTTAAAAAAACATCTCAATCAATAGATTTCAAAGACACTAAAGAGATCAGTAGCGTATTTGATTATTTGTTGAACATGCATGGGGTTTCTTCCTTACAACCTCTTTTCTCTGAAAAATTACCTGCGGCAGAAACTCAAAAATATCGGCACAGTATTTTTCATCGTCCCACAAATGAATTAGCCCCAAAAATCATGCAAATGATAGGGCTTACTTATGCCAATCAATGGCAACAAAATGAACAATTTAATTTTTCTTCTTATGATAGAGAAATGACTCCTCATTTAATTTCAGGTTATGATTATCTTCTCCCCATTTACATTTATTATCGAAATCAAAAAAGCATTAAAACGTCTGAACCTAAAAATATAACATGCGCAATCAACTTAAGTTCGAACACCATAGTTGTCCTCATTTCAAAAGATCAAATTTCAAGAAAAATTGAATACGATCTGTCACCTTTTATTGAAACTCTAAAAAAAGATTTTGGCATTCAATCAGGAAACGTGCCAAAAGAAAAGTTTTGGATTGAAACAGAAAACAAAGATATGAAAATTAAGATTCTATTTTATGGAATTTCCGGGAAAATTGAGGATAAAAAAACAGTCATTGAATCGTTAAATGGAATGGCTTTTTTTACTTTAAAGTCTCTTTAAGGTTACCTCCTCACCCTAACCCTCTCCTCTTGAGAGGAGAGGGGAAACAGAAAACGAATTGAATTAACAGGTTGTTTTAGTTAAGGGCCGGGTTGTTGCATAAATGTAGGCAGCAGCAATTTCGGAGGATCTTATGAAGAATTTGACTCTCATTTTACTTGCTTCACTTCTCATGATTGGATGCTCAAAAAGCGGATCAAAATCCAATTTATTAGAAGGTGGTCAAATTTCACAAGAAACCGAACGCACTCCCACCGATATCAATCATCCTGGGCCTAATCAATAAATATTTATTTTCTTAACTCATCATTCACTACGCGTACCGAGCAGCGGCTTTGGCCATTCGAATAATATCGGATAGTAAAACTTTCCCCCACCCCTTACCAAAGTTCAGAAGGACCTCAATTCTTTCTGCTAAATCCTTAGTCGCCGTAAAAGGAACCATATCTTGCGCTAAAACGAGCAGTTTACCTTGCCTATATTTTGAAGTTATAAAGTCTCTCACTTTTGACAATTTTTTCGCAGAAGCGCTATTCAACACAGTTTCATAAGAATACATACTGTCCTCTTGATTCACAGGTAATTGATCTTGGAAAACAAACCCCACGTTTTCAGAATATAGCCCACCACCTCCAAATGAGGTTAACCATTTCTGTTCACCCACAATAATAACCGCTTTTCCTTCCAATAACTCTGTATTTTCCAAAAGAGCAATGGCTTCTCTCTTAGATTCATCAGAAGTGACATGAACCACAATGATATCGGAGTCTCTCACAAGCTTATCTGGGTTCTTGTTATGCGATAGCTGTTGATAGTTCGCCAAGGTACTCCAAGTATGGAACCGCTGGAAAACATTTGATTTAAATGAGGCTTCATCAAACGCAGTGGCGATATTGAGTGGTTTGATAGGAAAGTTAAGAATGGTTTGTAACCCCAAAACAATAGGGCCAACTCTATTATTCTTAGGAATTTGAGAAAAGACCTGAAATGTTTTTTCGACTTCTAAAATATTATTTATTAATCCAAACTGATTCTGATAAAAAACATAACTATCGCGAATAAGATGAAAAAGGCCTGCTGCAGAAAAAAGAAGGATAGAATATTCTCGATAAAAGGAAGAAAGTGCACCAGCTATAAAATAAGAACCAAAAACCAAAACATGCCACCATGTTTCTTTTAAAGGGGACCCACGAACCCCATCTGCGCGTAAGAGCCCGAGGACAACATGTAACGCCACAACAATGGCCGATATACATGCGGAAATTTGACCAGGAAAATAAATATTTAAAACGACCATTCCAGGAATTTCAATGAACAAAATCCAAAAAATGCCAATGCTCATTTTCCAATAAGGTGCTTTTTTAAAAATCTTTTTCACATAAGAAGGAGTAAGGCGAGAGTTTGCCCAAAGATTAAATAAAGAAGAAGGTTGATTCTGGGTAGAACGCTCTAATTCAGAAATCCAGGGTTCCATGGGAACGCCTCTCGTATCTTCTAATTTTAATGGGGCCCCGTCTTTATAAGTTTTATACCGAAGCGATGTTAAAACTGTTCTATTCAAGCCAGCGAACCTTGGGTGGCGGAAAACAGTATCGGCAATAATTTCATCCAAGCGATTTTCAAAATCTTCAAGATAGCCTCCCTCGCCCAATGCATTTACGGTATTAATTATTCTCAAATGACTCGTATCAAATCCCGTTACTCGATCATTAGTGTCAATAAAATAGTTTTTCCACCAGCCTAAAATATCAATATCTAACACCCCAGCTTGAATCGTTTTTAAGTAGAAATCAGTAAGAGCATTAAATAAATTGGCTAATTCAATAGGCAACGAATCAGGGTCTTCAACGATGGAATCAAAGGCATTGTCAAATCTTTTTCCAGCAGCAATTTTTTGCAACACATAGACATCTCCATTAGGTTCCTCTGGAGCTTCAGAAAACTGACCAGTATTACTTATAGTCACTAACTTAGTTGGAGTAAATAAATTCCCCAGTCTATTAATAGCCGCATTTATACCGAGATAAAAAAAAGTTCCCCAACGGTTTTTATCAGATGGAGGAGAATCAAAATATTTTAAAACTTCTCCAACAGCAGGGATTAAAAAGACAAAAAAACCTGTCCCCTTATCTACTTGATAAGAATAATTATTGGAAATTGCATATTGAGTAACGACCGCATGCGCTTTATAAACATAGAGAAGCTGCTCAAATTTTTCTTTTCCTAACCCAATTTCACTAAAAGCCTGAATTATTTTTGTTTTTAAATCATCGCTTTTAAAATCTTTCTCCTTTTCTAAAAGAACAATTCCCGCCGTTTCAACCATTCCAAAAGTTTTGTTTGGGAAGGAAGTGCTGAATTCAGTTTGACTTCTCAACATAACGAACACTTTTACTTTTCCATCTGTAGACTGCGTCATGAGTAAATTAAAAGGAATTTCAAGCAATTCAAGTAATTGTTCGAGGCGAACAAGTTCATCTAAAATTCTTTCGGGCTTATCCGACTCAATAACGAGAGACCTGATGGGAAAGTCAACTGTGTAACTTATTTTGAAACCATTATGTTTTAACAATATGTTGGTTTTGGCTTTTTCAATGGGAGTTTCTTGAGGAAACACTTTATATGAATCATGAATAATTTTCATTCCGGCACCTTTGTGGTTGTATCCGATTCGGTATCCAAAAGAGCCCAATTCATAAAGTGTTTGTAACATAGATCTAAAAATATTGATATCAATCTGAGGGTGTTGGTGCTCTTTTCGAACAATCGTTCCAGTTAAACCAAAATAAGGAAATTGTTCAGGGACTAAAATAAACCCATTTCCTAAATCCACTTGTCGTGCTTGGGTTCTTTGCAATTGGGAACAAAGAGGACAAGCTGAATTGGCTGTGTTACTTTTTCTATGTAATCGATGAGGAACATGGGCAACCATGAGTGGTGAACCAGCTATTTGAGCCCAGGCAATGTCTCGATGGTTAACATTGCCAAATAGATCAGCGATGTGACTTGGCAAAGCAATAGAACCATTGGGCTCTTCAGTGGTTAGTCGACGTACTGCTGGAGAGAATAAAATGAGATCAGGAGAAAAATGCGTTAAATCAAACTTTGGGCTTTCGACGGGTGGATTTAATTTTCTTCTTTTAAAAAACCTAATCGGAAAATGAAAATGATTCCAATCATAGGGAGAAATTGAAAAAATAAGATTAATAATAAAAATAGGCGCCAGATAATATGTGTACTGAGGATAAGAAAAAAGACCCAAAAATGAAACAAGCGTGATAAAACCACTGATTAAAACTCCGGGCCAACCAGATGAACCATAAACACCAATTCCACCTTGAGCTATATTTTTTCCAAATCTTTTAGGTAAATTTTCTTTACCAAAACCCATCTGAGCCCAATGAGCACCCTCGTGCAAAATAAATGAAAGCACCAAAACACTCAATATAAACCAAACCCTTATATCTGAAACAAAAATATTATGAGGATCAACCAACTTTAAAATAGAAATAAAAATAACAAACCCAGAAGCCAACGCAATATTGATCCAATTAAGGGCGGAAGTTGGATCATTTTTTTCATCTAAATTTAAATTCTGGACAAGTAAAGCGCTTGCTCTGCCGTTTATATTTGACAAACCAGCATGCTCTAATAACGGTCTATTTAAAAATGGGACAATAAAATTCTGGTTTTTAAAAGTAAAAATTGTGATAAAAACCAACATTGTTATTGGTAAAAAATAAATCCATTGACTCTCATGTGACGTGAGAACTTTTAAAAATAAAGTTGAGATAAATCCACTGACAAATGCCCACCCCCAAACAAATCGATCCAATGAAATATAAACGGTTTTCTCTGAGAGAACGCCATTAGTAAAACCTACCTGGAAGAAGAATTTCTGATCCATCGGTTTTATTCTAACGGTGTATGATCCTAACTTTGAAATAAGGATGGGGTTCCAATGGGTTGTTTTTTCAAGCCAAGCAGTAATAGCTTCCAGCGAAGCTAATTTTTTTATGATGCTCCACGCCGACACAAGAAGAACTGCTTTACCTTGATTTATTTTTGAAAAAGCGTGATCTGCTAAAAATAGTTTTTGGCCTTCAAATAAAATATCAAGTGGGGTTTTTTGCTGTTCAAAATCACTTAAATAATTTTCGCTTTTTATTTTGGTAACCCGGGGCGTAAATGAAACGACGTTGTAACCTTGCTTGGTAAGCTGCTCAGAAATACCAGAAGAATGAAAACCCCCGGTCACCAGAACCGCAGAAAAAAATGTTTCTGGGTTTTTAACATCAGCGTTAAGTACCTCATTTGATTTTTTACTGCGTACATCTTCAATAAAATTTTCTGCCATTTTTTTATCACGTTTAATAGCTAAACGATAGAACTCATGAAACGGATTCAAAAGTTCTTTCATATTTAAAGAGAAAGAATGAGTAGTAGATTCGTACTTTTCCCATTCATACCGAGTCAGAGAAAATTCTGTTAGTTTTTCAAGATATTTTAAGCCTCTCCAATCAGCAATAAATTTCCTCTCTTTATTTGACGTGATCGCGCTTAAAAGGACATCATCAATCAATATCTCAAAACCTTGTAAAAGTTGCTGTGCATTTAACTTTTCAGAAAATGTTAAATAATCATAAAATTTCTTAAATTCTAAAAATTGATTCAAATTTACTTCGTTTTTATACCTCTCAATAACAAGAGCGTAAAATTCATTCTGCGGAAGATGCCCTGACTTTAACTCCTGAGTTAGTTTCACTAAGTCGATCTCAAAAGATTTTCTTTTATGCGCTAACAAAGCTTTTAAAAAAAGGTCTCTTTCTTTTTCAAGCTGAACAGCTGAAGTAAAATTTCTTAATTCTTTTTTTTGTTGATATGTCAGGTGGGTACTTATGCTAGATAAATGCGGTAATTTTAATAATAAATCTCCCAAATTTATATTTCCAGAATAGTACTGATCAAAAAGATTTAAATAACAATTTAGTTTTGGATTATTATTTTCTTTCTGAATCAAGAGGGTTTTATTTTTTAAACTTATCTCTTGAAGCAGCATTTTCTTTTCTTTTTGAGAGCGAAGATAGGCGGAAACATTTTCGAAATGGAGTTTTTCATCATCAATACCCATAAGCGCAGGTTTAAACGGGGCCGATGAAAGTGCTGCTTTGACTGGACCGGAAATTTCATTGGTTTTTAATAAATATTCTGAAACATCACGAAGTGCTTTATGAGAGGGGAAGTCAAAAAAACCTGTTAAATCTAATATCCCTTCAGAACCTTCAACATAGACAACTGGCTGATTTCTAGTTTTAAAATAATTCTCTAATAAATTAGCTATTTGATTTTGGGCTTCAAAGTTTTTATGAATATCTTGTATGTGCAAAACCCATTTTTTAGATACTGCATTTGATAAATGGACTTCACGCACACTCCCCCATTTTTTAATAGATTCAAATGAGAAACGAGAACGAATCTCCCCTGAACTTAATGGAAATTGAGGCAAAAAAAGAATTGATTTTGATGGCAAAGCCTCTTTACGTTCTTGCCAAAATGAAGCCTCTGCCCAAGGAGATAAAACAACTTGGGATAAAAAAGTAATTAACAGAAAGATACAGGTATTTTTTTTATGAATTGGTAACACATCATTATTTTAAATAATGTGTCTTAAATTGATCTTAAGGACTTATAAATGAGTTGTAACAAATTCGACCCGAGAATAAAGTTTCTTAAGCGAAATTTAACCAGAAAACAATTTGAATTTAAGATGCGATTTGTAAATTAGGGGCAGAGACCTTGAGTTAAGGTTCTCCGGGAACCCTGTCAGGTGCGGAGCTATCCGCCTGATGGGGTTATTTTTTTAATCTGAATAAAAGATTCTATGAAGTTTCTGATCTAGACCGTAGATATCATCTCGAAATGACACCCAATTGTCTTTTCCCACCCAAGCAGTCCAATAAACAATATAGACCGGTAAACTTTTAGCCAAATGAACCACGACTGGTTCAGTCTGATTTAAGTACTGACGAATTCGATCTTCGGTCCAATCAGGATCCTCCAAAACAAATTTGGCCAATGGAATGGGATCTTTTAAGCGAATACAGCCATGGCTAAATGTTCTAAGGCGTTTATCAAATAGATCAGGGGCCGTGGTGCCATGAATATAAACATTATAGGGATTGGGAAACATAAATTTAACGGAGCCCAAGGAATTCCATGGTCCTGGTTTTTGTCGAAAACGGTACGGAGGAAAATCTGACGGCGTTAAATCGCACCATTCAATTTTTTGGATTTCCGTCTCAGTTAAAGGTCCTTTATCTCCGTTAAAAACTTCCATTTTATTTTTTGATACGTATTTTGGGTCTTCTTGAAGCTTGGGCAAAATTTCATTGACCGCGATGGATCGAGGAACATTCCACTCAGGACTAAATTCAATATAGGTCATCTCATCACTAAATTCGGGAGTTTGAGTTTCACCTTTATCTTTGCCCACCACTGTAGGCAGTGAAAATTGTTCCACATTATTTTTATAGGCTTGTAATCGAAATTGAGGGATATTAACGATTAAATATCTTGCGCCCAATTCAATGGGAAGCCAGCGAAATCGATCTAAACTAAATTTAATTTGATGAATTCGGTCAACCACAGATACATTGAGCGCCTTTATTGTTGCCGGCCCCACCTCTCCTACTTCGGGAAGCCCATGGGCTCGTTGAAAAGCTTTTACTTGCTTTTCAAAAACAGTGTCAAATTTATCGTTACTTTTTGTCGAAGTTGAGACACCAGGCACCTCAAACATTAATCGCTTTTTAAGTGCACTCACAAGGGGGCCTTGATCACCTTTTTTAAAAAATTTTTTATCCGATAAAGTTTTCCAACCACCGCTTCGGGATATTTTTCGATATTTCAGGAGTGCTTCTTTCAACCGCACATATCTTTCATCGGTGGGAACCAAACTTTCTAATGACTCTGCCACTTTGTTATCTAAAATGGCTGCATGAAGTAAAAAAACCAAATCCGCTTTTCGGCGAATAATCTTCCACTGAAGAAGCGAATTTTCATCTAGCGCGCGGCCGCCCAACAAATGTTTAGCCGCCATTAGAAAAGCATCGCTCATTAATAAATCAAACTGAATAGCGTTAGAAGATAATCTTAAATTAAACTTATCTTCACTTTGTTTTGACACCACTTTTTCCAGGGCGTTTAAGTGATAATCCTGCGGGTTTAAACCTTCCCCATCAAGTTGTTTTAATTCATTGATGAGAGAAACCCCAGAAGGGAGAATGTCTCCATTTTCAGACCAAACCAAACGAAAACCTATGTCTTGATAAAAAGTCTTCAAATGTTTAGGTAAATATATTTTTTCTCCCCATAAAGTCTGTGAAGAAGCGTCGTTAATTTCCTGAAAAGAAATTTTTAAATCTTCACACGAGACACAATCAACAATCTCAAGGGGAACCCTTTTAATACAACCAGAAAAAGACAAGAAGAAAAATGAAAGAAAAAATAAATTTTTATTCTTTAACATCATTTATAACAATAGTGTATCCATCTCGGGATCAGTTGATTGGAAAGGTTTTTTTATTCGATCATCGGCGAATTCCTGACTTCTCCAACGCCGACGAAAACCTTTTACTTTTTTATAAAGGACCAAAGCTTCTGCTCGTTTTCCTTGAGCATCTAAAGAGTAACCTTGATATAAGTGAGACCAAGTATAAAAAGGAATATATTCATTGCCATTAACAATAGCCTGTTTAAATTCACCTTCAGCATCACTCCATTTTTTTTGTTTGAAATAACTCATGCCTTTAAAAAAATGGGCATGACATTTAAAAAAAGAAGAGATATTTTTTGATTCAATTTTATCCAAAAAACCTTGCGCTTCTTTTTGAAAAGCGCCGATATCGGTCGTGTTATATAAAGTTGTAAGAATGACAATTTGAACAAACGGGCTCATTGGAAATTCAGTTCTCAAATCTTGTAAAACGTGCAGCGCCTCTTGAGGTTTTTTCTCCATGCCAGATAAAATCCCCGCTAGGAAAAAACGGGCGGCAATTCGCGTGTAAACCCCTTTCTCTGAAGCTATTTTAAGTTCGTTAAGCCCAACCTGAGGGTTTTCAGATTTTAAAAAAGTGAGAATTCTTAGCACCTTAGGTAATGTTGCCACATAATAATCGAAAATCCCCAACCCCATATACGCATCAACCATCTGTGGATTAATCTCTATGGCTCGAGATAAATTTTTTCTGGCCGCTTTTCCTCTTAAATAAGCCGTAAACCAATTACGATTGGTTGCCTCCCACCGACCTAAAAGGCCATACACGCTACCCAGCGTTAAATGAGCTTCACCAGTTTGGTCGCCCTCTTTAATAATTTTTTTTGAGAGTTCCACACACTTATTGGCTGTTTCTAAAAAAGTTTTGCTCTCTTTTTCATCATTCTCTAAAACGAAAACTGACAGTCTCCACCAATGAACTGAAGCCAACCCAAAGGCAACCATGGGATGCTTTTCTGCTTGCCCTTGCAAGGGTTCAAAAATCTGAAGAGCCTTATCAAATTCAAGACTATAGAGTTCACGCAGTCCCGCTTTTATTTCATGGTCCATTTCAGGCGTAATATTAAAGGGATTTGAGTCAAGATTTGACGGCTCTGCATGTACAACCTGTGAAGACACAAATAAAGCGGTTAACATCATAACGGATGTAAATTTTTTGAAACAATTCATTTATATGTCCTTTTTGTATAGATAAATCAATGGGTTTTTATTTTCAAATACTGTCGTCAGTATCTTGCACTATTATGCTCTTCGATATACCTTTATACATAGATTAGCAAACAGAGGTCGCAAAAGCTTGGAGGAATATGTGATGAAAAAATTAATAGGTTCTACTTTAATCGTTTTAACCATGGCGTTGGGCTCACTTAAAGCAGGCGACGCGATTGCCATGGAAACCCAATCGGGACCCGTTTATTTTTCCAAACCCATCCCTTTAAAAGCGATCACAAGTGGTGAACCCGATAGCATGGTTGTTTTTATTGTCGCAGGACCAGGCACTTCCCTTACTGTTCAAGGCTCCGTTGGTGGAAGCGCAGCCCTCGGAAGCATTGATCCCACAAAAATCGGAAACGACGCAAAAGAGCTATTTGTTTCAGCTGTTGAAATATTTCCGGATGGTACCCGCCTTCATTCAGACCCCATCACCCTGAAAAAAATGTAATCACACATGGTTGTCAGAGTGAATTTTCTTTTTAGATTTTCTCTTTAATGAATTTTCGAACAATGTTAGCAGGATAAATAACAAGATTTGACCATTCTTTATTTGTTGGATCAAAAGCGGATGGAGCGATGAGTCCCTGATAACGATTTTCATATAGACTCTTGGCTATTTTATGAGTTGTAGAATAAGCGCCCATTTTTGATTTATGTTGTGTAATTTCTTCAAGAGTGACCTTAAAGCGTTCTCGTATTTTTTGATCCCTTAAATCAACGATGGAATCTAAATCAATTTCATATTTTAAATATGTGATTGGTTCACCAACTCCGTCTATTTTTTCTTCGATCTCAACTTGAGATAAATCTTTTGCACTACTAAAGTATAAAGCTGAAAATAATTTTGGAATTGAGTATCGGGTTGAATGATTGAAACCAGGCCCTGAATCTAACGCCGTTGAAACAAAACACTCAGGAAGTCCCCCCCAAAAAAAACCATGAATTCGTTCTGTCTTGATCTCAAGAAAATGACGGGACATTAATCAAGGTTGCCAAAGGGTTATACAAGGAAGTTTTCCCATTAATCACAGGGCTGGCCACCTGCCTCGAAAATATGCCCTTCTCTTAAAATGCCTGATTTCTCTACCTTTATTTCATGGGTAGAGCCTCCGGCGGGGCAACAAATTCCAGAAAAATTAATAAAAATAAGTTTTGGATCGGAATTCTTTTGGAAAGAAATTAACCAAGGATTCTTAATCTTCGTATCACTTCCTAAAAATTTCCAAGATGTCGCTTTTCTCTTTTCAGAAAATCCATCCCAAAGAGCTCGAAAATAGGTTTGGTAGATGGGCCAATCATTTTCCTGCATTTCGCCTTGCGAAATAACTTCAATGAGAAACTTACCCTTCAGATCACCTTCGGGCGTAAAAGTTGAACAAGTTTGTTCTAGTTGCACCTCATAATTTTTTGAAAATTTTGGGATTGGTTGACAAGCAGACTTGGTGGATTCGCTTTTAAACAAAGCAGTCACTTTCTCACTACCATTTGTTTTCCAAATAACACCAAATCTGTCATTTTCATTCCACGAGTCGATTTTAATACCAACATAATTACCCTGGCATTCTCCTTGAACACATGAAATAGAAGACAATGTCGCATTTTCGACTTTTACTCCATCTTGAGTGAAGCCTGAAACCTTGGCCCCCGGTTTTAATCCGGGAATAATTTGATCAAAATTTGGATCCCAACTTATTTCTGTATCAGGAGAACAATTCTTGGGCAGGATAAGATACCCATTCTGCACAGGAAAAAATAAAGATTCAGATTTCATCTGAGCTAACGCCTTTTCAAGATAAACAACAACTTCTTCTTGGTTATTTTCGCGCGCTATAGCAAGCGCCGTTTTTCCATCAGCGCCACGATTTTCTCGTCTGAGTAAATCTGCTCCGGACTCTACTAGAATCCTCACTATATTAATATTTCCCATTTTAGCGGCTATATGAAGTGGGGTTGCTCCGTCATAATTAGAAACATTGAGTTCTGCGCCATAGGTCAATAACACTTTAACCATATCAATATTATTTTTTTCGCAAGCTTTGATAATGGGAAGATCTATATAACCTGGATGAATGTTCGGGTCAACTCCTCGACCAAGCAAGAGACTAACAATTTCCTTATGGCCCCAAAAAACAGCGTAACTAATGGAGCCATTATTGTTTCCTTTCCCCATTAAAATTAATTTTTTGGCTTCTGCTATATTTCCATTAACAATTAACTGAATGACATTATTATCATCGTTAGACTCAGACTGAGCAGACTGTTGCGCAATACCAATACTCTCAGAGAATAATAATGTTAATACCAAAAAAACTTTCTTAAATTTATTCAATTGATTCTTCTCATCGAATTTAAATATTAAGAGGCGTTTAACTCTGCAAATGAAATGGGTCGGCGCCTAAAGTTCCGATTAGTTTTTTTAGGTATTCGGGTGTGGAAACCAACTCGAGGTTTTTCTTGGCTTTTTCTAAGAAAATGGGAGAAACGTTATTTTTTTCTAAATAGGCAATTCGATTGGTAAATAAATTTTTATCTCGGCTTTGTTTTGTTGCCAGTCTTTCTTTATACCAAGCGCTGTTCATAACAACATTTCGGTCAAATAGTTTTTGGACTTCAGAATCTTGGGCCGTTTTCCCTTCAAAGTGACCATGAACCATGATATGCAAAAGCGCTTTTAAAGGAGGAATGGCGGCGTTAACACTTCCATCTTGAAAATAATTTTCAGCCACTCGTTTTTGAGTGGCCACAATTTCCTCAATCCCTTCAGCAAATTGCTGCGCATCTTGAACTTCAGGCTTTAACATTTCCTCGGGGAATACAGCGTGCGGAGTTTCAAAAAGACGCCCTAAAAAACGATCAACAAATTTTTTGGTGATACGATAACCCAAACGACTGGCCAATATCTTCTTACCTTGAAAATCGTAATCTTCACATTTTTCTAACAACCCATTTACCAATAACCATTTAGGATCACGCTCAGAAACTTTCATTCGGCACCAAATCTCAGGAATGAGCATGCTGACATCATGGTCTACTTGGATATGAGGGCCAATGTGCCCGGCCGCTGATGAAAAACCGGAATACCCTGTAAGGATAAAAGAGAGTAAAGCGTTATTTAAATCCACAACCGGCCACAAAGCATTAAAAGGCCCTTTTGTGAGAGCCCCTTCGGAACCAAATCCAGTGGTTGAAGGAGATTTTCCTGTAAGACTCGCAATAAAATCCATAAACAGTTCAGGCAATTCTTGAAAGTGAATCGGATTAAAAACAGCCAAAGCCGGAAGTCCAATTGAATGATCAGGTGGATTATTTCTCCGACCCGGCAACACCGCATGAACAGGAAAATAAATAGGTTCTGGCACAGGAGCGTTAAAGGCCAGGCGCGCTCCTACAGAAGCCAGATAAGTATTAGAAGCGTTTACTTGATCAGGTCTTTTTTGTAAGTAGCGCGGATTCTTTGACGGCTTTCCATTAACCATTCTCGGGTGCGCAGAGGAAACCACAAAATCATTAATGGGATCAGCAATAAAACCTTGCAAGAGTGACTTCATAGACGAAGTATAAAGATCGAAATCAATGATGTTATCAACCAGATCCTTAACATCGCTTTTGTTTAAAGGTTGCCAATTAGATAAAAAAGTATGGGGTTCGGCTAAATCAGCCTCGGCCTGTTTATCGTAACCTCGATAAATCGCATCATCAGGCCGTTGAAATAAAAATGATTCGCAATTGGCAACTAACTTAAAGCTCTCATTTTTATATCCAGGATCTATAAATTGAATGGCCTCTCTAGGAACAACAATAGAAGCCGTAATGTCATCTTCTACCTGAACTTTATTAGCGGGATTAAAATCGACTCGAACTTTAAAAATTCTCCAGGAGCCATCACGGTCGTGCCCCACTCTTAAATAATGCGCCACCAATTTTTGGCCATCATGACGTAATTCATGACCGGGAAAACCATTTACACGATCAACACTAAAATGTTCTCTCCAATTCTCACCCCATTCTGGCCGGTAATATCTTTTAACAGCAAAAACCAATTGTCGAACGGTTGCTGACATAGATCTCAGCCATTGATTATACTCATCAGTATAATCATCTGACGGAATCAAAAGTTTAATCACTGATCCCAAGGATCTATCTAAACTTAAAATGGATCGATTTTTATGATGGAGTGGCGTTATCTTAAAAATATTTGAAAAATCTTTATTGATGATTTTTTCAACTTCCTCAAAATCATGATGAAAGTCCCGCACAAACACCGGGCCTGCTAACATAGAATAAGCAATAGATTTAGAAATCTCTGATTTTCCACCACCAGAAACAGTACAAGGTTTATGGCAAAGCGTTCCTTCTGCGGCGGTTCCAACTAAACGCCAAGAGGGTCCGCCAATTTGCCTTTCCATGTGAACTTTGTACCCAGAAGGCAAAACATAGGTTATTCCCGCCAATAATTTAATTTTTGATGCTGTTCCATTGTTGTCCCAGGAAATGGATTGATTTTTAACATCAAAATGAGCATTTTCAGGAACATACCAAATATCAGAAAATTGACGATCTACCGCATACCCTTCAGGCTTTATATCAATCGTACGAGAAAGTAATTTGCAGATGGTTTGAAAAGTATTTTTACTCTGGCCCACAATGGAAGAGTCTGGCGTAAAATCAATACCCAATATATAACTGGGAAATGCAATGGCGCCTCCCGCATGTTCTTCTTCAACCAAACCAAACAAGTTGGCTGAATAACTAATTTGAGTTTTCACTTCTTTTTTACAATAGCCAAAATAATTATCCGCAATAATAGTGACCATGACGCCATTTCTATCTCGACATGTCACTTTAAATGCGTTTCCATTATTATAAAGCTCTGATTCTTTTTCCCAACACATCCCATCTCTTTTTTGTCTCGCAGAGGCTTTAGAGATCGGAGAAAGTCCCAACTCTTTTTTGGTCAGTTTAATAAGATGGGGCGCTAAAATGACACAACCGGTATGCCCTGTCCACCCATCAATATCAAGAGCGGCGTCATTTTCTGATAAATAAGGGTCTCCGGCATTTCCAAAAATGGTTTCAACAAAATCCAAGTTACTAACCAATCCACCTGGGACCAAAAACCTGATTTCCATTGATTTTCGAGAAATAAAATCGCCCACTTTTGGGCAGACCAAAGGACGCATCATCAACGAAATAAATGACTCCACAGGAACCGAGTCATCAATAGTAAAAGGGATTTTGAGTAAATCTTTAGGAGCACAAAGAGCGGCCTGCAAAAGAGCTGCGAACACTTCTTTTGGAACCGCCACTTTATCTTCCGGAATAGACAACCCCCCTTCAGTGATGTGAAAAACACCCTGAGTGGTTCTGCGATCACTTTTGGGATTATGCAAAACACCTTGCCCGACTCGATAAGAATCCACAATATCAGAATGGAAACTATTCCTTTTTGATGGTAAAGAAAGAATTCTGGCCATACCTGGTTTGTCTAGAACAAAACTACCAGGAAATTTTATTTTGGGAATGGGATTTAAATCGTTTAAATAATTTTTAAGAAAATTTTCGATTCGACTTTCAATAGGAGAGGAATTTTCTTTTCGATTTGATGATAAAAAAAAATTCAGCTGCATACGAACAGACTCAACCAATTGACCATCCTGAGAAGGATGTAACAATGGTTGCTGAGATAATGAGTTTGATTTTTCTAAAGTATCCATATTATTTTTTCAAACTCTGCAGGCGACGTTGCTTGTCAGGTAAGATGGTTCATTATATATAAAAAATAATTTTTAACTATTTCTTCTGGGCTTTATTTTCTAATTTTTCACTGCGGTTTTGTCGTCGTTCCCCACGTTCTTGCATTCGTTCCCCTTGCTCCTGCATTCGTTCACCACGACGTTCCATCATCTCTCCACGCTTTTCCATCATTTCAGCTTTTTTTCCAACCGTATCTTCAGCTTCTTCTTGAAGAGCTTCTCCTTTTTGTTCGAGGTTTTCACCGCGCTCTTCTCTTTGCTCTCCTCTTTCTTGCATTTTTTCGCCCTGATTTTCCATCCGCTTGGCTTTACGCTCCATCATCTCTTTACGTTTTTCTTTCATCTCTTCTCTTTTCTCAGCGCGTTGTTCCATTCGCTCTTTTCGCATCTCTTGCCTTTTTTCCATTCTTTCTTTTGGAGATATGGGCTTATCTTCAGCTTTTATATAACTGATGGTCGAGAAAAGAATAAGGGAGAGCAATATAAGTTTATGGCGGACTATCATGATTTTTCCTCCAGAAAGAGATTTTTTAACTAATGAATTATACTCCTGCTAATACCCATTCACAATATGACTTTGGTCAAAGCTTAAGGTCTCAAAAAAAGTGGGAATTGCCCCTCTAATTGCTCTGCAAAACCATATCGTTTAAACAAAGAAGGGCGATCTGTAATAACCAAAACTTCATAAATTTTTCTTTCGCGAGCGGATTCAATACATCGACGCACCAAAGCACTACCAATCCCATGATTTTGAAACTTTGGATGCACTGTTAAAGATCTGACCTCTGCTAATTTTTTATTATAAACCTCGATTGAACAACAACCAACAAGCTTATTTTTAGATTCAGCGACAAAAAAACATCGAAGCGTGCGTTTCAGTTCGGCTTTAGATCTTAAAAGAATCTTGCCCTTTTTTGTGGCAATCACAATTAGCTGATAAATAGTGGCAATATCTGATTCTCTGGCTTTTCGAATGGATAAGATCATAAAGTTATTTTAGTTTAGATAAGGTTCTTTGGGAAATCAAATGGGAACCTTTTTCAATAAAAATGCTTAAGTAGGACTGAATCCATTATAATGCGTATACTTACAAAACAAAGATAATAATGATGAGGAGGAAAATAAATGAATCAAATGTTTAAGAAAATGGCTTTTTTTTCAATGGGAGCTTTTTTGGGTTTTTCAGTTATTACCAGTCCAGTCTCTGCGGAAAAAAAGATGGAGAAAATGAAAACGGCAGTTAAAATGGCACAAACCGGTATGATTGCTTCTGTCGATGTCAAAACCAGCTCAGTAAAGTGGCTGGGTAAAAAAGTGGTTGGCACTCATAATGGCACCATTGGAATCAAAGAAGGGTCACTGAACCTTGAAAAAGGCCAAATTGTTGGCGGATCTTTTACAATCGATATGACTTCGATTGCCTGCGAAGATTTAAAAGATGCGGAATACAACGGCAAACTAGTTGGGCATCTTAAAAGCGCCGATTTTTTTAGCGTTGACAAATTCCCCATGGCTGATTTTAAAATTAAAAGTGTAACCCCCAAAATTTCTGCTAATAACAATGTTGAAATTATGGGAGATCTAACGATTAAAGGTATAACCAAACCTCTCACTTTTCCTGCCTCTGTATCCATTGAAGGGAAGTCTGTTAAAGCCAAAGCCACCGCGATTGCTGTGGATCGAACGGCTTATGACATCAAATACGGCTCCGGGAAATTCTTCCAAAACCTAGGAGACAAAATGATTGATGATCAGTTCTGGCTCGACATTGAGATAATGGCTGGCGTAAAATAATTAGATTTCCGATAGAAAATTTCGGAAATGACACTTAAAAACCCCTGAGAGATTTATCTTTCAGGGGTTTTTCTTTGCTATAACAACTTTATGAATAAAAAAATAAAAATGATGACAACACTCACTTTAGCTTTCTTTTTTTTGTCTCCCTTTCTTTTTGCGGATGACTCTTCAAAGGAGTTATTAGAACAAGTTGACCAAATTTATCGTTCAAGAACAGTGAGTACTGGAGCGGCTGAAACATTACCTCTGTTAGAAAAAATAATACTGCAAGACTCTCATCATCTAGAAGCAAATTGGAGAAAAGCGCGCAGTCTCTATTGGATTGCTGATCATGCCACGAATAAAAAAGAAAAACTTCGCTTTTTTGAAGAAGGAATTTCTATCTGTGAAGCGCTCATCCAAAAATATCCCAACTCTAGCGACGCTCATTTCTGGCTTTCGGCTCATTATGGGTCTTACGGGGAGAATAAAGGGATCATGAAAAGTTTAGCTCTCTTAAAACCCATTAAACGAGAATTAAATGAAATCATTCGGATCGACGACCATTTTCAAGGAGGCGCTGGTTATCGGATTTTAGGCATTGTTGATTACAAAGTTCCTGGAATAGCGGGTGGGAATAAAAAACGTGCCAAAGAATATTTAGATAAAGCGATGGCCATCGACCCAGAACATGCTTTTAACAACTATTACATGGCCGAATACTTTTTCGTTGTGGGGCCGAAAAAAGAAGCAAAACCTTATATTGAAAAGTTATTACAACTAACCCCTACAGCAGATGTTGACTTGCCCGACCTTTTAGATTTGCAAAAAAAAGGAAAAAAGTTATTAGAGAAGTATTAAAAAATTAGGCTGGAAAACTTCGAATTAACTTAACACTCCTTTTTCCCGGTTGCAATTGACACTGCTTAAGACAAGCAGGAATAAGAACAGATTGAAACGAAGGAACAACTAAACTCTTCTTCTCCCCCCAAGAAATTTTTAAATCCCCTGCAATGACTGTTAATACTGAAAACTGACCCTTTTTATTAAGATTCACCATTTTTGAACGATCCAAAACAACTTCCGAAAACCCATACCCGGCTTTTGGAGACTCAAAATAGATTTTTTCAAACGGTTCTTTGGTGATTCCTTCTAAACGAAAATCGCTCACAAATCTTTGCGAAGTTGCTAGCACGGCTTTTCCTTTTTCAAGATGAAGTTCACGCAATTTTGGTTTTTCATTTACGGGGAAATGTGCCGAACGATTCCAATCCCATAACCGATAAGTGATGTCACTGGATTGTTGAATTTCAACCAAACGCATTCCCGCACCAATCGCGTGCAAACTCCCCGGATTTAGGTGATAAACATCCCCAGACTTTGGAAAAACATGGGAAGAATGTTTTAAAATTTTTCTCGCCCACTCATCCCGCTTCTTTTCTTGATGAATGACTCCCTGATTATTGGCATTCGCAATTAAATTAAAAAATTCTTTTTTATTTTTAGGGTCAGAGTGAAACCCCATAAACAACCCACCCCATTTCTTTCCAGGCCGGGCTTTTAAAATATACCAGCTTTCTGTTTTCCCATTTTGTTTTTCGTAGCGACGCGCATAACTTTGATCTGGATGTACTTGTACAGAGAGCGGTTTTTTAGAGTCAATAATCTTAACGAGGAAAAAATTTCGAACTGTGCCAAACAACTCTTTTTTGAGCACTGGTGGCAATTGATTTAAAAAGTATTTCCTTCCCTCAATTTTTACAAAAGAAGGACATTTAGGATGGACAGAAAACTCCCATGATTCCCAACCCCAAAGATTCCGGGTTAGATGATCATGGTGCAAAAGAAGTGGAGGCAATTGTTTTTTCATTTTCTAGAATAAGATCTATGTATTCCTTTAAAAAGTTCAGGTTATTCTTTTTTGTTGTATTTTCATGCGCCCTATTTCAAAGCTGTAAAAAAGATTTTTCTGTTTTGTTTGAAAAAGCCAAAACCACCTACGCTAAAAAAGATTATATTGAAACCATCGACACATTAAACCAATCTTTAAGCGTGTGGAATGAATCACACGGTCAAGAAGTTCGCGCCCAAACCTATCAAATGCTGGGAAATACTTATGAACAACTTCGCAACGTCGATAAAGCCATTGAAGCCTATGAAGCGGCCATCAAACTGTCCAATACAACTTCAACCTCAGCTTTAGCGCTGGGAATGATTTACCAAGGAAAAAGCCAGCCGCAACTTTCTATTCCTTACTTCAAAAAAGCCATCCAAATGGATCCACAAAACTCATTGGCTTATCTTGGCCTTGGCAACTCTTATTTTAGCTTAAGACAATATCAAGAATCGAAAGCGGCTTTCCAAAAAACGATTGATGTGGCCCCTGGGGCCAAAGAAGCATTAGAAGCGTTGGAAATCCTCAAAAATCAAAACAATAAAAACCAAACGACGCTACAAATCAAGAGGCCGAAGACAAAGAAGCGATCAAACCTGGAATTTCGTCATTAATTTTTTTATTGGTTGTTTTAAACTTCATAACATTTGTAAACGACCCTTGCGCTTCCTCTTTTAACCCCGCTTTCAACTGGTAAACTCCAAGTTCATACCATAAAAAACCATTCATTCTATGAACCGAAATAGCCTTTTTTTCGAATTCAATGGCTTGAGTTAGGTTAGCCGGGTTTTGACTTTTATTGTACTCGGCTATTTCTATTTGAGCCAGAGCTTGGTACGACTTCCAATCACACTTTTGCAAATCAATGGCATTATGAAAGTGTTTTTTGGCTTCGTCCCACTTCAATTCATGAAGAGCCATTTGGCCCGAAACAAATTGCTGACTCGCAAACAAAGGACTCAGAATAAAAGGAATTGAAGCGATTCCAATAGATAAAACCAACAAAGCAATCGAAGGACGGATATGAATTCTTTTTATGTTGTCAGACGACAAAAAAAGACCCAATAAAACAAAAAACAACAAAAGATGACTCAAATATTCCGTGGATAAACTTCCTATTCCGACCAATAGAAATAATATAAGGGCCAAAAAAAAGCCCTTTTTCTCTGAAAGCAAATAAGAGCTTTTCTTCAAATAAAAATAAATCGACATAATTAAAACACTAATAGAAATAACTCCAACAAGCCCCGTCTCTGCTAATAACCCAATGAAAATGTTATGGGGATAAAGTGTGTGCTCTGCATTTCCCACTTTATACGCTAAATAGGCGCTCGGAAAATTTCCAAGACCCACGCCAAACCAAGGATGGTCTAAAAACATTAAGATTCCAGATTTCCACCAAGAAAGTCGAGTCACCCCTTCAATAATCGAGTCTGCACCAAATCGATCGCTAGCTAATGAAAAAAAATTGTAAATAAAAGCAGAGCTAACAATGGCCGAAGTTATCAGAAATAAAACCTTTTTTTTCTTAAAAGAAATCGGCATAAAAAATGGAAGACAAATATAGACCCAATTACTCTTCAATAAAATGAGAGTAAAGAAATACGAAAATATCCCAGATAAGAGATAAAAACTCTCAAGTTTTTTGAGGAACATTCCTTTATCAATCTGAGAGAAAATAAGAGGAAAAAAAGGGGCCAAAAATGCGGCCAGTAAATTAGGATTAATAAGTGTTCCCGATGAGTCAACGCTGAGAACCCAAAAAAGCTGAAACCAGAAAAACGGAATAGAAAAGAACAAAAATTTCTTTTCTATTCGTTCGTGGCTTCCTAAATCTAATATCCATAAAAAAATCAAAAGAGCCGACACCCAGTCCAGCCATTCTAGAACTGATTCCGATGGGTTAATAGAGTAATAAGACGAAACACCAAATCCGACAAGGATGAGAAATACAGGACCTAAGAAGAAACCTGGAATTCCTTGTTCATCCTTTTTCAAAACAATTCGGCCCAAACGAAACAAGGAATACCCTAAAACAAGCAGATAAACAACACTCGCCGCCCAAATATCATGGGCTGCTTTAAAAAAACCAGAAAATAAAAGAAGGAAAAAGAAAAAGGTGATTTGCACAAGAACCAATATAGCAATCATGAAAAGCGGAAGGAACAAAATCCGCAAAAACCTCTGCTGCCATAAACGGATAAAATAGAAATTTAACTTCTATTTTGTCCGTTTTTCATAAAAATAAAAAATTTGCTTTTCTCTTTTTGTTTTGTTTAACTGAGTCTCACAGTTTCTAGGTGCCAATGAAAAAATTGGAGAATAGGGAATCCCGTTAAATTCGGGAGCGGTCCCGCCACTGTAAGTGAAAATTTCTTTACCGCTGTTGTCACTGTTTGCTTTTTTTCAAATGGGAAGACAAAAAGAATAAAAATCACGAGCCAGGAGACCTGCCTAGGAAAGGAGCTCTCGTTTGTTCGTGGACTTGATAAACGAAAGGAAGATTTTATTTTCCTCAGGCTCCTATAAAGGGGTCTGGGTTTTTTTATGCCCAAGTTCCCCTATCTGATTAAAAATCAATAGGAGAAAAATATGCGTCACTTACGTCGTCAAACCGGTATGTTGTTAGCCGGGATCCAGTTGTTCACGTTATTATGCTCATTACCATTGGAAGCCAAAGAATCAAATTTCGATGAGACTTTTATTTCAATGACGAGGGCTCCGCTTCCTCTAACAAAAATTCCCTCTAACACATCGGTCATCACAAGCAAACAGATTAAAGACCGCGGCGCCATCACGCTCAGCGATGTTCTCGATTCTATTCCAGGAATTGATCTCACCAAAAACGGTTCTTTGGGAAGCTTTACAGCCATGCGAATGAGAGGATCCCCTGCCTCAGCACAAGTTCAATTGGTGATTGATGATCAACCCATTGGCGGGGTATCAAATCAATTTATTGATTTATCACAAGTCAGCGCTGACATGATTGAAAGAGTTGAAGTTGTCAGAGGCGCCTCCTCTGTTCTTTATGGCGCAAACACAATCGGCGGAGTTATTCATGTCATTACAAAAAAATCAAAAGATCCTTTGCCAACAGCTTATTTGAACGGAGAAGTAAGATCTTATCGAACTAAAATCGGACAAATTCACGCAGGAGGAGAAAAAAATAACTTTGATTTCCTCATCGGAATGAACCAATACACAACCGATGGTTTTCAACAAAACAGTGGGGCTGAAAACACATCGTTTCATTCAAACTTAGGATACGCGTTTCAAGGGGGATCCTACCTTGGCGCCCAGTTTCGAAAAACAGATCAAGAATCAGGAAATCCAAAAGGAACGAATGTTCCTTTTTCACAATGGGATGGAGAAAAAGAAAAAGCCTCCGCTGATAGAAACGAAACAATAGAACAAGATCAAACAGATCTTCGATTGAAGTACATTCAACCGGTGGGGCCCTTGGGAATTATTCAATCAATGGTTTATGGTTTTGATCAAGATTATTTCACTCGCCCATCAAAAAACGCTTTTCCCAGTTTTCAACAAAAAAATAATACCTACGGCGGCGAAACCCGATTGATAGGAAATCATGGGTTTACCTTAGGCAGTTCTTATGTTCGAGATGAGAGAGAAAACCGCGGTGAAAGCCCACTCCATGCCACCAATTGGGGTCTTTACGCTCAACAAGAATTAAAAGCTGGAAAATGGCAATTCATTCCGGCTCTTCGTTTTGATCAACACAGCGCCTATGGAAATGAATACAACCCTCGGCTAACAGCGCTTTATGATTTAACGTCTTGGTGGTTGGTATCAGCCAATATGGCGCGCGCTTACCGAGCCCCTTCTTTTTTAGAGCTTTACTTTCGTAGCGCGTTTTTTAATGGCAACCCGCATCTTCGCCCAGAAAAAGCTTGGACTTATGATTTTGGAAACCAATTTTTGATTACTGAAAATACTCTTCTGAAATTAACCAACTATTACACAAGAATTTCAGATCGTATTTCAGTGAACTCAAATTTTGATTCCTACATCAATGCGCCTAAAGCAGAACTCGCTGGAACTGAGGTAGAAATAAAAGGAACTTATGGCCGTTTTTCTCCCGGTGCGAATTACACCTTCCAACGAGCCAAAGGCAATACACTCACATCAGCCAAATTTGTTGAACTCAGACAAACGCCGAGACACAAAATGAATGCTGATCTTAAAATTGAATTTTTCAGAGGACTTCATTTGTTTAACTCTGTCCGATATGTGTCAAAACAATTCAGAGGAAACAATCGATCCGGAGGAAAATTGCCTCCCTTTGCCACGTGGAACACCCGGCTTTCACAAGACTGTCGTTTCGGTCAGCTCTACTTCGGAGTCAATAATATTCTTAACCGACGATATGCTGAAGCCTTTGATTCCGATCCGATAAGTTTCGCCACAACATTAACGCCCCAACCCGATCGAACCTATTATGGTGGGATTCAAATAAAACTACAGTAACCCTTTGAGTTTGGAGATATAAAAAAACAGAAATCTCAAAAAAGAATTTCGCTTATATCTCCAAACTCATTATTTTTTTAAACAATGAACCCGGATACAAAATTAAATTTAACTAATCTGACAGAGGACTTTTATTTAGAAGGCGATTTGGTTATTTTTACCGAACGATTTCTATTAAAAAGAGGCGCTTGCTGTCAGAATCAATGCCGGCATTGCCCATGGAAAGAAAAAAGAATTATTTCTTCTGAACAATAAGTTGATGGGTTGAATAATAAATTGCTAAAGAGGCGGGTTGCATGGCGGCCATTATGTACATATCAACATCAGCGGGTGCCGCTTTTTTTGTCGCCACATATTTTTCTTTCAGCGCTTGGGCCGATTTGGCCATCATAATGGCGACCGGAGAAAACCCCTTGTCTTTGTGAATCAACTCTTGATGAAAAAAAACCTTAAACCCCAGCGATTTTATTTTTTCTTCCATTTTTTCCCCAAAGGACGGATCTAAGCCCATCGAACGAAACATCCCAAGCATCGCTTGATTTACTTTATTACAAGGCCCTGAGAACATAGGGTCTAACCATTGGGCTGTTTCAAAATTAGGTTCTTCCAAAATTAAAAAACCTTTGGGGTTTAAATAGTGAGCTAAGTGAGATATTAAATCTATAGCATCCTTATTATGAATAAACACATAACGAGCATGAATAAGGTCAAAAGATGACTGCGGTTTAAAATCTTTTATTTCTCCCCTCACAATATTAAAAGGGGCAACATTGAATTGATTTAAATACTGGGTATTTTTATCAAGGCCGACAACTAATCCTTTTTTCCCCACTTTCTTCCCTAACCAAGCAAGAATAGACCCCCCACCAGCACCGACTTCTAAACAGCTCCAACCTTTTTCTATAAATGTTTTTTCAATTAATTTTTGGGATGATCCATCACAGGCTTCTTCAAGATATTTTAAACGTTTGTATTCTGCGTCATTCGAGTGATCTTCAAAAATATAGTTTTTAGTCATGATAAAAAAATCTCTGGGTTGCCAATAAAAATCTTCAAATTTTTAGCATTTATAAGCATACAAATGAACTTAGCATTCAGTCGGACTATTTGTAAAGCACAGTAGTAAGGGGGCCCATTGGATAATAATCATCATTGCTGGGCTAGTCGTTGGTTTTGTTCCAAAGTTTTAGTGTGAAAGTGGCGAGTTTTCTCTTGACCTCTTAAATATAAGAACTTATCATATTTAAGAATGTGGGAAATCAGAGAACATCGAGATGTGCCTAAAACAGCCAAGCGATTGCCCGTTTGGATCTTAAAAGAATATGAAACGTGGAAGGGTTTGGTGCATCGCCATGGTCCAGAGGTCCTTCGAGAATATCCCGGTTATCAAGATGAACAATTAAAGGGAACACGCAAAGGACAACGATCCTCTCGACTTAACAGACAATATCGCGTTATTTATCTTGTTGATCGGCAAGTTGTTACGATTTATGTGCTTGAGCTTACCCCGCATAAATATTAGGAGTAAATTATGAAAATCAATAAAAATGAATTTCATCTCGCAAAACAACACGTTCGTGTAACCACGGGAGAGACCATTCGAATTCTTCGAGAAAAGAAGGGTTGGACCCAAGAGGAGTTGGCAGGGCGATCTGGAATCTCTTCGACGAATTTAAGCATGCTGGAAAACGATCGTGTTGATATCGGTAAGAAGCGAGCCGAGCAATTGGCCCGCGCGTTTGGCGTGCATCCGGCTATTATCATGTTTCCAGAATATGAATCCGCTGATATTCGACGGGCGGCCTAAACAACGACCAGACTCCAGCAGTTTGCTTGAATTCTGAAAAAACAAATGGAAATTGTATTTCCATCTGTCATGATAATTGGCATAATTGTTTCAGATTATGAACCCGCTTTCTAGGCAACTCGATTTAAAAGAACTTCTAAAGAAGAAAAGTATTTTTCTGCTGGGGCCACGGTCAACAGGGAAAACTTTTTTGATCCAATCTCAGTTACCTTCGTTGAAGAAATATGACCTTTTAGATTCAGAAACTTATGGAAAATTGGCTAGGCGACCCAAACTTCTTGAAGAAGAGTTAAATCCTTCAGATAAATTTATTGTTATTGATGAAATTCAACGTCTCCCCTTGTTGCTCAATGAAGTGCAACGCCTCATTCAAAATAGGCACATTCATTTTCTTTTAACCGGTAGCAGCGCGCGCAAACTTAAAAGAGGTGGGGCTAATTTATTGGGAGGGCGTGCCTGGCTAGCCTCTTTATTTCCCCTGGTTTCTGTTGAAATTCCACAATTTGACCTTGTTCGATATTTTAATCGCGGAGGCCTGCCGCCCATTTATTTGTCTTCCTCTCCGGAAGAAGAATTGCGTTCTTATGTTGATTTATATTTACGAGAAGAAATTCAAGCCGAAGCGCTCACTCGAAATTTGGGTGCTTTTGCCAGGTTTTTAGATGTGATGGCTCTTCAAAATGGAGAAGAACTTCATTACGAAGCTATTGCCAATGATTGCGCGGTACCCGCTCGAACCGTACAAAATTATGTACAAATATTAGAAGACACCTTACTGGGGTTTCAGGTTTCCTCCTATGCGGCCACAAGAAAGCGTAAAGCCATTGCCCGTTCAAAATTTTTCCTTTTTGATATTGGTGTTGTTAACACATTGGCCGAGCGAGGTGAAATTCGCCCCAAAAGCGAATTATTCGGTAAGTGTTTTGAACATTTTTTAATGCTGGAAATTCGCGCCTTTATTGGCTACGAGAGGAAACATCTCCCCCTTCAATATTGGAGATCAACATCCGGCTTTGAAGTTGATTGTGTGATAGGAAATGAATGGGCCTTGGAATTTAAATCCACTGAATTTGCCAATGAACACCATCTCAAAGGTTTAAAAGCCCTCCGAGAAGAAAAACTCATCAAAAATTACGCATTGGTCTCAAGAGACACCAAAAAACGAACCATAGATGGAATTGTCATTTACCCTGTATTGGAGTTTTTAGAAAATCTCTGGAAGGGAAAGTTGTTGTAACAGGGCAGTTATTAATTACTGAATTATTTCCGTATAGCATAAACTTCGAATAAGATAGATGTTGAAGATGAAATGTTTTTGAATTAAGCTGTCATGATATGTGGAAATATTTGAATAATACTATGCAGAATTATTTCTGCTTAATCAGTTGTTGGACTGCTCGTGTGCTGAGGCCTTAAAATGAACTCCGAAAAAAGACGATTCCCTTATTCCATAATTCCGGCCACTTTTTGCTGGATCTTATGGCCTCTCTCAGTTTTTGTCTTTTTAGCTGGTCCTCATGATATGGCCCAGGATTGGTTTGAGATTCTGAGTCGAGGCTCGATAGTTTGTGGCGTAGGCGGACTTCTCCTGACCTTGGGGAAAAACGTCAGTTGGATGGAAAGAGGGCTGTCTGTCCTGCTTAATGTGGGGCTCATCTTGCAGGTGGTCAGCATGCCCCCGACCCCGAAGGATGACGGTACAGGAGCTGCAGTTTTTACAGTTGCTCAGGATTTTATGGGGGCGATCGGAGATTTCCATTTTGATGACCTTCATCGATTTGCAATAGACGGAACGGTCAGCGATGCGGATCTCGAAAAACTTTTTTCTCCTGTTATCGGAGAGGGAAGAATTCCTCCTAAATATATCCGACTGATGAGTCGAGAAATCAAAAATCCTGTCTTCCCATACGAGGGACGCGCGACGGTTGTTATCAATGTCGGGATACTAGAAGCCCATCTGGCCACCGCTGACAACGCGCCAATACGCGGTGAAATAACTCTTCATTTAGTGAAAACACGTGATCGCTGGAAGATTGAAATTTGATCGCTCGGCCGCTGTCCAACCAGCGGCTGCAGAACCTGAGTCATAATGATTTCTCCGACGATAAATGAGCCAAACCAGGCAAAGCTTTAGTGTGAAAGTGATGAGTGATTTTTATTTTTTCTTCATCTAATTCATCTTCCGAAAGAATCCCTC
>JBJXGI010000037.1:0-3264 GCA_046153645.1 Elusimicrobiota bacterium
CAAGGGGGATCCAGATCAGCAAAAAATACTCCTAGAAAAATTTGAATTTACAATCATTATTGTACTGATTTGATTGTTGGGAAATTATGCTTAATGAAAAATATCGGAAACATTTTTATAGTTAAGCAATCGGATTTTCCCTAATGAGTGATGGGAATTTCCCGAATAAATCAGATAGGCCTCTCTTGTTTGTTTTGGGAATAGTTTTGTGAAATATAAGAGGTTCTTAGTAAAGTTCTGGTTGAATGTTTGAGACGCTTTGATTTCAATGGGAATGAGAAATGGTCCAGATTGAAAAACTACATCAACTTCATTCATATTGCTATCGCGGTAGAAAAATAATTGAGGGTCTTTTCCCTGGTTTAATCGCTTCTTCATAAGTTCACAGATCACCATATTTTCAATGAGTGAGCCCCATAGAGGATCTCTTTCAATTTGCTTTGTATTTTCGATTCCTAATAAATAAGAGGCAAGTCCCACATCATAAAAATACAACTTTGGTGATTTAATGAGGCGTTTGCCAATATTAGCGTGATAGGGTTCCAGTAAAAAAATGATGAAAGAGGCTTCACATATTGATAACCATGCATTGATGGTTGGAAGAGAAACGCCAATTTCATTGGCTAAGTTATTCGCAATAAAGATCTGTCCCACTCGGCCAGCACAAAGTTTTACGAATTTCCGAAATTGGCGCAGGTCTTTAATATGAATGATTTGCCTCAAATCGCGCTCAATATAAGTTTCAAAATAGTTTCTATAGGCTTCAGTTGGATTGAGTTTATCGGAATAAATCCTTGGGTAAAACCCATGATAGAGATAATCTGCTAAGCGGAGTTTTGGTTTCATTGAATTAGCTTCCGAGATACTAAACGGAAGCAATTTAACGATAGCTGTTCGGCCCGCGAGGGATTGGCTTACCTTATTAAGTACTTCAAGTTGATGGCTTCCGGTTAAAATAATTTTTCTGTTTTTTTTATTCTCATCTACAAATCCTTGTAGATAAGAAGTTAAAGTGGGCACTCTTTGGAACTCATCGATAATAGCGCCGCGGGCAATTTTTTCCAAGAATGCTCTTGGGTCTAATTCGACCATTTCTCTTATATCGGGGTCTTCTAAATTAAAATAGGGGAGTTTTGGAAATGCCATTTTTACCAAAGTGGTTTTTCCTGCTTGACGGGGCCCTGTCACAGTAAGAACAGGATATTGACGTGACAAGCGGACGAGGTGTTGCTGAATTTCGCGTTTAACAATCATTGAGTTAGGCTAACATAGATTTATGAATAATTAAAGTACAACTTTAATATTGCATAGAAATATTTTACGAGAGGACATTTTTATGATTTTAGAAACCAAAGGTGGCACCTTGAGAACCGGTACTGAACTCAATGAAATTAGAAATGAGAGGTTGATGGGAGTATCAGAAGCGAGTGAAATGCTTTATTTTTATGATCCTCACCATTACAAACCCAGCCTAGGTGATAAAATATTAGAAACAGTGTTAAATGAAACAGAAAAATTATCGAATAATATTTTGGGATTAAATGTAAATGAGAAATCAAGGGTGGTACCCTGCCCGTCGACCGGTAGGAGAGCTTGAGAACTGGTGCCGAACTCAGTTTAAAATAAACGTTAAAAGGCTGCCGACATGCAGCTATTTGTCTAGGTGATAGGCGGAGGAAGGAGCGCGGGTTTTCCAATGGATATCGTTGAACTCATCGAACCACGAGCGGATCTTGAAGCGAGTCATCGCTCCTTTGTGAACGAATTTCTAGCTCAAGGCGAAAAGCTTGTACCATGGGTGATCGCTGAGCCATACGACGATTTTAGGGATTATATTGCGATGCTAAAGTTCGCAGCAAAAGGTGTTGGGCTTCAAGATGGTTGGGTGGCGCATTCAACCTTCTGGTTGATTGATGAGAACAAAGAGATCATGGCAATCTCCAACGTGCGTCATGCGCTCACCGACTACTTACTCAAATTGGGCGGGCACATCGGTTATGGGTACGTCCATCAAGTCGACGAAAAGGATTTGCAAACGAAGTTTTACGTCAGTCCTTGATCCGGGCTCGAGACTTGGGGTTAAGAAAGGTTCGACTAACGTGTGATAAAGATAACGTTGCCCCGATGAAAACGATTCTTCGTAATGGCGGTCAATTCGATGGAGAGGAGTTTGTGCCTGAAGAAAAAAAAGTCGTGTCACGCTTTTGGATTTCGCTCAAGTAACGCGGTAAGAGAATTAGAAAGTCAGAAAGAGGTCCAAGTCTCGACTACGACATTTAGGGGCAGTTGCGAAATGAGGCCTATTTTCGAGCAAGATTGATTTTGAGCATTTCCGACGGAAAAAATGCGATTTTTGACGAGAAAAGGCGCTGTTTTTTGATTCTAACCGCGATCCAAACGCTGTGAAATCGCGTTGAGACAGAACCCTCCTTTTTAAGCGAGTCCTATCACTGGTGGATTGGTTCCGGTAACGCAAGGAATTCTGATAAATCACGCGACTACCTTGAGAAGGATTTTTATGAAAAAAATCATTTCCTGCGCATTAGATGAACAGTTTATTAAAAAGATTCATAAAAATATTATGTCAGGTATTCGAGAGGACGCCGGACAATATTCTCAGCATCAAAGGGTCATTCGGGGTTTAAACATTCATCTAACGCATCCTGCTGATATTCCAGAGGAGATGGGGAATCTCATAAAAAATTGGAAGAAATACTCTAAGATTACCGTTAGAGAAATTGCTGAGTTTCATGCAAATTTTGAACTCATTCACCCTTTTCGAGACGGAAACGGCCGCGTGGGTCGATTGATAATGGTCACTCAGTGTCTTGAAGCAGAGTATTCGCCTATCATTATTGAAAATTCTAAAAAAGCTGAATATTATGACGTCTTAGAGTATGCCCAAAAAAAATCCGAAGCCCCGTTCATCGTTTTTCTTGTTGAGGAAATGAAAAGAACTTACAGCGTTATGAAAAAATATTTTTAGAGATCAAAGGTGGCGCCTTGAAACTCGGTACTAAACTTACAATTTCTACCTGAGGTATTAACAACCAACGCTTCTGAAACTTGCGACTTCTTTAAAGAGCAAGTGCTCAGAGTCTTATCCAATACAAGATGAGCCCCAAATAGGGGACATGCCGTGCGTCATAATAGGAGGCTATGACAATCGACATGGACGACTCAAATATTACAGATATTGCTGGTATACGGAAGGTACTCAAGGGCATCACCGGAATAAAACTCAAGGGACATTCGCGTGATGAG
>JBJXGI010000048.1:0-21909 GCA_046153645.1 Elusimicrobiota bacterium
CCCAACCCCTCGCGCTATTCCTCTTTCTCTCCATAGGCTCATCTCCATCGAATGACTCAATATCACATCATTCATTAAAATGAGCAACGCTAGGCTGCTGGCTACGATCGCTTTTTTGGGCTTCATAATATTCCTCTCTGTAGAATCATCACAATTTAAAGTAAATATATTTTGTCATGATTTTTAAAATTTACCACCGAAGAAACAGTTAAATTCTAATGACAAGTAGTTGACGGTTGTTACAACTTTGTTACGCATTTGTACTTCCAACCACTGCAATATCAACAATAAAATCCAAATCAGTAATTCTTAAAGGTAAAGATTGCCGCAATTCATCAATTAAACTCATCCTTCCTCGAAAATTATTGAAAACAGGATTCGCAGATATATAACCTTTAGGGCCGTTAAACAATTGGCAGGGAATCTCGAGGTGATAACCCATCTCTTCATTACTGAGTTGTGAAAGCCCTTCAGCCAAAGGAACCACATTTAAAACTCTTCCTTTAACATGATGAGAATAAAGAGAATTATTGGATTGAACGAGGTGAATTCTGTTTTTATATTTTTTATTGATGCCATCAAATATTTTTTGGGCGTCTTTATCTTTATCACCTATGATCAGAACCAGTTTTTCATTAGGAAATTCCACGAGGAAATGTTCAATAAAATTTTTATCCTCAAATGACACTGGTAAAATTCGCCCTGATGGTGTCAATTTGGGAATCGAAATATCAACCGGATGAACTAAAAAGGCCAATAATGACTTTTGTAAATCATAAGAGTCCAAATGTCCTATTCCCCTTGACTGCGACAATCTGGCGATGGCTTGTTCTAAAATAAAGCGATCACTTTTATTTTCAACGTTTAAATAACCGCGGTCCATACTTCCCACGCCGAGAGACTGTTCTTTTTTTAAAATTAAATTGATCGCCTTTAAATCCAACTCATTGTTATTAGATTTATCAATAAACTTGACCAACAGAGATGAAACTTCATTAATTTTAATTTGAATGTCCAGATCAATGATCCCAGATGACTTTCCTGAAAGATTCATTTGATCAATACCCTTTTTAATGTATTCAAAATTATCTTTAAAAGTTAAAGGCGAATAAAATACTTCCGATGCCCGTGCCGCAGAAAAAGGAAAAGACAACAAAATAAAAACGATAAAAATTTTCCAGAATCTTTTTAAAAAAATGAGACTCGTTACGAACAGGACAATCGATAAAACCAGAATTGACTTATTAGAAGTTAAAAAAGAAGAACGAAGAATCATAAAAGATCCAAAACCAACGCTCATGAAGAAAAAGGTTTTTTTCCACATTTTTTTATCTTGATGAGGTACGGGGGGTATTGTGTTTACATTTTGTTCTAACTGTGGTGATGCTTGAATATTGTCAACAGGATCCTCATCCTGATCATCAACTGAATCTTGATAATCGACCGTTTCAACTTCTAAATTATAATTTTCAACCTTTTCTTCTCCTGCCAATGATCCATCAGGATGAAGGCGCCAGGATCGCTCATAAAGAAGAGGTCGAGCCAAAGGATTTTTTGAATCTATTGATTTTCCATAACCTCGTTCTGAAAAGGGATGCATATGAGACTCGATCAATGCGCTCTTTAATTCGTCGATCGAATACCCCTTAAACTCATCGCGCCAAAAAGAAGGAGCTCCCATAATTGGCAATTTATAGACAGTTTCAACTGACTCAATACCGAGATTATCAGAAGGATAAGTAATAAAAGTCACAAATCCCACGACTTGATTAAGTTCCATGGTTGGGTTAAACATCATTTGGTTTGTTTCAACTATCCAACCATCACGACCCAACAAATCAGAACCGCCATAGTAAATTTCTTCCAGCCCTTTATCCAATGCATCTATTTTTCTTACTGATCTATTCAACACTCTTCGAAAAAATGAGTGATCATTAGTGCGCGCTTCTATATTGCCGACAAAAGAGGGAGAGGTATCTCGGTTTATTAATTCATAAGGACTAAATTTCTCGCCATCAATATCTTGAGGAGAGTAAACATGAAATTGAACTATACCTTGAACTGGTTCGAAAATTCGAACAATCGCTAACAAATCTTGCTCACTGTTAGGGGTTCGTCTAGGCCAAATGAATAACCGGTACATTTCACCATGAACATTTGAAGATTCGAATCGCCCGACAATGGAACTCTTTTTTCTTTCAACTCTCGCCACTATCCTTCCCGATTTGTCTTTTTCAACTCGAAATGAAACTTTTGATATTTCTCCTGTCCTAAAATCCATCCTGGTTACTGTAACTCTCCGCACGAGTCCAGCGTATGGATTATTAGGCCCATGGTATTGAAACTGAACATGTTTTTCATAACCCTCTGGAAAATTTAAATAAATAATTTTTTCAATTCGAGATGCCTCGCCTGGAACGGTCTTAGCAACGACTTTTACACCAAATGGATATTGATGGTTAGCTGTCTGCGAATCATTATTTTCATGGGCAGTACCTGCACCTGGTTCTTTTAATGCTTCAGAGACAGGAGATAATGCCGAAACGGGAAAAAGATCTGGAGAAAAATTATATTTGTATTTTCTTTTGGGCAATAAATCCAAAAGCTGAAGATAAATATAATACCCAAGAAAAGAAATAATAAAGGCGATTATAGCTTTAAACAAAAAATCAACTGACCCAACAGGAATTTTTAAAGCGTAAACGATCCAAAACACGATCGCCGAAAAAATTGAGAGCATTAAACCCCGCGCAAAAATTTCTGTACCATTTTTCTGAAGAAGTTCCCAATGACCTTTTGACTTTTCGTTGTCTGGCAATTTATTCTGCAGTTGCGGTTGCTCCAGAACTTTTTTTTGATTTTCAATTTTTTCTTTTACTAATGGAAAAATGACATTGAGCCAAAAAAGATAGAAAAATATTCCCGTCAAATAGGGCGCAGATTTTTTAATGAATTCAAGAAAACCATCAAGAAAAACAGCGACCTCTTCATCGACTCTGATGCTCAATTGAGAAGTTGAGACTTCTTGTTGTGAAGGAATCGGAGGTTCAACCATGAAAACTTCAAAAGGAGCAAGTACTTCAATACGAGGAACCAATTCTAAATGTAAGCGCGGCAACTGAATCTCCGGTATTTTTAAAGAAGAGAGAATTTTTTGAAGACGGGACATAAAGTCAATCAATTTCAGAAATAACTCAACGGTGACACGATCATTCGATGAGGGAAGGCTATACAGAAAAAAACCTCCCCCAGGATTTACCCTTACAATCTTCCCATCGACAAGCGGAAGCGGGACAATCCCACCAGCACCAAGCTTAGAACTGTCACCAATATTCCCGCTCTTATATGTAGATGCACCCCCTAAATCTACATCAGAAAAAGTCCTGTCGAAACTACCACTAAATGGTTTTATTTCAATCGCAAGTCGAAATACATCAATGGGTTCACCTCGTTTGTTAAAAATAAACGTTTGGATTTCAATGGGGACTCGGGCTTCAGGGTTTAAAACCCCTGAGTTTAGGTAAGTGCGAATTTCAGTTGGGGAAAAATTTTTCTCAATCAATTCATAAGGCCTAATAAGATTCCCATTGATCAAACGAGGTCGAAAAATAAGTTCTCGAATGAGCACTTCGTTACCTGAGCGGTCGTTATCCCTATAAGAAATCTGAATTAACTCAATAACTTCATCACCTTGAGCATTTCTTATCTCAAGAAAAGTAGGGCGACCCAGTTGATCACGACCAGAAAACAATCCTTTAATTTCAATATCTTTTCCGTTTTCAAACCGATGTCCGTCAAAACCAATAAGTTGCCCGTTTATGTATTTGTAATAGATGATTTCATGAAATATTTTTTCACCTGATTTGGCAAAAAGAGTGGTTACTTTTGAAAAAAGTTGTTGAAAAGAATCATATACGAATTGGACTCTGGTTGTTAACTTGGTGTTCGGATCATTAAAACTGTAACCGTACAAAAAGCCTCTATTTCTATCTATTGATCCCCTGGTTTCTCTCGGACTTGTCGGGATCGGCGAGATGGATATGACTTCCGGAATCCGGAGATCTTGATCTGGAGAAAGAACAGCAAAATCATCATCCGAAAGACCAAACGTTCCTTTATTGACCAGATACATATTCCCCTTCGCATCCACCGCAAGCGCTGAAGCGCGGGTAATCCGGCCGGGCAACTTCATCGGTTCACCTACTTCTTTTGGATGAGTCGGATCTTGAAGATTTAATTCATGAATAAACCCATCTGCCGTTAGAACAAACAGAGTCCCTTGGTCTTGATGACGATCTGAAAGTCCCGGCGCATAAAGAATATCAGTGGGGTTTGTTATTCCCAAACTGGATAAACTCACTCGATTAAGTTCAATAAGATCTGATAAACCATAAATGATTTTAAATTTAAATACCTGCGCCTCTGGATTATTAAGAGAAGGTTCCGTTACCACATAAAACACATTTTCATCACCAGAATAAGTCACCCCCACAGGGTTTCCAGATATGGGGTAGGTTTGAGCAGGGTTAAGTGGCACCGTAATATTATTTTTGCCTTTGGGAATATCCAAAAGAGTTAAGGTAGCACTTGCACCTTTTTCTTTGGTCACAATTGCTATTCGGTCACTTCCGTTATTCTCTCCCATGAAAATAATACCTTCTGGGTTTGTTAAGCCAAAAATATTAATGATTCGAATTAATATCCCATCTGGGTTGATTTCATAAATGACGTTGGTTTGCCCATCGGTTGCATATAAAGTCCCACGTCCTGTGGATGTAATACTTGAAAGGCTACCAATGCTATTTTTAAAGGGAAGATTCAAACCTAATTGTTGCGTATAGGTCACCCCAGACAACTCTCCTCTAAACTGCTCCCCGGGGATCGGCGCTCCTACGGGAGTTTGAGGAATTTGTAGCGGTCGATCGGGACGGTATACCGTAAATCCGTCGTCACCCAATCCAAAGGTGCCTTTATTCGATAGGTATAGATTTCCCGCTTCATCTATCGCCACGCCCGCTGGTTTTGTTACTCGAGTCGGCAATGTCATCTCTCCCACCAATTTCGGATTCGCCGGATCCAAGAGATTTAATTCCCAGATCGATTGATCTGCGGCTCGGACCACGTAGAGCCTCTGATGGTCTCGGTTATCCGCAGAAAGCCCCGGCGCATAAAGAATGTCGGCTGGGTCACTGATCCCCAAACTTGATAAATTCACTCGCGTTAGAACCAACGCCGGTCGAACCCCGTCGATTATTTTTATCTTCAATACCTGCGCATCTGGATTATTAACAGAGGGTTCTGTTACGATATAGAAAACATCTTCTGTTTTTGAATACGCTACTCCCACGGGGTTTCCAGGAACCGTATATAGGGATGTCAAAGAAACGGTTATATCCTCTACTCCCATTGGAATGTTCACCATCACCAACGTCGCTTCCACTCCCTTTTCTTTGGTCACAATCGCTATTCGATCTGCTCCATTTTGACTGCCCATTACCACAATCCCTTGTGGGTTCACAAGTCCCGGAATCGTTATCACGCGTCTCAATGTCCCATCTCTATTTAGTTCCAGCACACGCCCTGTCTGACCGTCGGTGGCATACAATGTTCCTCGCGTCGTTGCCGCCAATCCAGATACACTGGCTGTATAGGGATAATCATTTACTTCTGTGAATAGGCCTCCTATTTTGACCCCGATAGGATTCCCAGTAATTCCTTTAACTTGAGTTGTGTCCAACGATATCGTAGTAGAGCCCGTCCCTCTCGGGATCTCTATCCGCGCTAACTTTGCTGGTACAGCGGGTACTGCTCCGTTGGCTGCTTGTCCTTTTATCACCACACTGATAAATTCCACTCCATTTATTTCGCTGATCCCCACCACTCCTTGCGCATCAACCAGACCATTCACCTGAATCGTCCGAATGACTCCTCCGCTCGCATCCAATTCAAGAATCCTTTCTCCGTCCATCGCATACACCGTCCCTCTCGACGTTGTCACTTTCCCTGGAACTGTTCGAATCTCAACCGGGAAATCGGTTCCTATCACTTGGCTATACCCCACCCCAGACAACTCTCCTCTAAACTGCTCCCCGGGGATCGGCGCTCCTACCGCAGGTTGAGGAATAGCTAAGTTTCGATCGGGTGACAAAACTGAAAAATCATCATCGGTAAGCCCTAATGTCCCTTTATTTACGAGATAAATATTTCCTCTCGTATCAACTGCCAGTCCGGAAGCACGGGTGATCCGACTTGGTAATTTCATAGGCTGCCCTATTTCTTTTAGGTTATTGAGGTCTTGAAGATTCAATTCATGGATAAACCCATCCGAAGTGAGGATAAAGAGTGTTTGTTGATCTTGATTATTACTGGAAAGTCCCGGTGCATAAAGAATGTCTGCTGGGTTGACAATGCCCAATTGAGCTAAATTTACTTGATTAAGTTGTAACAGGCGAGGTGCCCCGGGAACAACTTTTAGTTTAATCACCCGCGCATCTGGATTGTTCCGAGACGGTTCAGTCACGACATAAAATACGTCTTCATCGATAGAATAAGTAATCCCAACCGGATTTCCTGAAACTCCATAGGTCTGCCCAGGATTTACGGAAACAATAATATTTTCATTTCCTAAAGGAATATCAATAATCGTTAAAAGGGCACTTACTCCCTTTTCTTTTGTGACAATGGCAACTCGGTCTATTCCATTTTCACTTCCCATCACCACAATCCCTTGTGGATCAATTAAGCCAGGAATATGAATGGTTCGAATAAGCGTGCCATCTGGATTCATTTCATAAAGAACATTGGTTTGGCCATCGGTGGCATATAACGTTCCTCTTCCTGTTGTGGCCACACTGGAAAGATTACCGATAATAGATTTAAATAGTAAGTCACCACCTAGTTTTTGTGTGTAATGGATGCCGGAGAGAACACCTGAAAAAAACCGCACCTGAACAGGGAGTTCTTGAGTTTCATCTGTTTGTTCAATTCCATCAGAATCAGTCGAAATAATTTTTAACTTTAATTGGTGAACCCCTACACCATTCAAAGTTAAAGTGGGAGGCGGAATTGTTCCTCGATATATTTCGATATTGTTATCGGTCCAAACATAAAGAGCATTTTCACCTGCGGGAATAAAAGTACCGTCATAATTATTAATCGTGACCACCGCTCTTCCATTCACATTGGCTTCAACAAAAGAAGGAATAGAAACCCTGGCAATAGGCGGAGGGTTACTGGCTAAATCTTTAACCCGGACTATAGTAACCGCTTCGTTAGAACCGCCATTTCCCCGAACTGAAAGTCGAACAGATGTTTCGCCTATTGGAAAATTAAAAGGTGCTTTTAAACTAACTCCAGGCTCTCCAATGCCTTGATCAACAAGTTGCCCCCCCACATAAATTGACCACTCTAATAAAGCCCCATAAGGATCATAAGTGTTGTTTGTATTCAGTGAAACAGGTTCAACACGATTATCGTCTCGATCCAAAGCCACATAGGGACCACCTAAATTAGCTACCGGAGGTGTCAAAGGAATAATGGGATCTGGCGCAAAAACATTAAAATCATTTTCCTGAACGCCTCCGCCCACTGTTTTGCCTAAAATATACATTCGACCATCAATGCCAAATGTAAGAGCAGAAGGGTCGGGAATCCCTCTGTCAGCCAGAGAAAATTCACTAAAAACGATTGGGGCAAGGCCAGGGTTGATTTCTTTCACAGATAAATTTGTGAGAACGAATAGGTGCGGTGACAAAAGAGGGAAATAAGCAACGGCTTTCACTCTTTCACCAAGTTGCATGAGGGCACTGATATCAATTTCAGCTAATTTCTCGGAAATAAGAGAATTGGAGTTAAGTTTTATCTCAAATATTTTTTGTTTGGTTCCATCACTCACATAATAAAAAGTGTTCTTGGATGAAATATAAGTAAGCCCAACAGGATCCCCTTCCAATGAATAAACTATAGCGTCCGAGCGCGAAATAGATACTGATTCGGAACCTGGAGGAATTTTGAAAACAGCCAATTCTTTCCCTTGATTGAGAACCACCGCATAAGTATCGCCATACATCCAAATAATATCTTCGGGATCGGCTCGAGTAATAAGAGGATCATTTCTCTTAAGTCCCGAAACATTAATTTCACGCAATAAATTACCATTGGTATCAATTTGTAAAATTTTATCAGCCCGACTTTCAGTTATAAAAAATGTGTTATTGATTCGATTATTTGTCAGACCAGAGTATTTTCCAAAGTTGGAAGTCTGTGTAAAGGGGAAATCTTTCCCAATTTCTTGATTAAAAATATGCCCAGCCAATGTATTTTCGGGAGAATTTAATAATAGGTGAGTACTCGATTCAACAGTGGGAACAGAAGGAAAAAGATTTAGTTGCGAAACCAAGGCCACATTTTCAATGCCTAAATGAACCATCTGAGGAAGTCCCGTAACGGCAGGAGAACCTGACAGAGCAGTGCGAACTTCCAATTCAACAACATTTAAAGGTGGAAGTAGATTTTTCGGAAACGTAATTGCTGATATTTTTTTCTTAAGAAGTTTGAACCACTTCCCAATAGTATTAAAACCAAAATAGCTTGATGTAACGGGCTGTGGAGTAGGCGTTACAATAATGTCTTCCAGATACAGACTATGGCCCAAATCGAATTCAGGAAACTTTCGGTTTGCAAATTCGACTGGTGACAAACCAGTACCAGAACCATCTACTATTATTTCTTTAACACTCTCACTTCTAAACTTTTTTAAAAAAAGTATAAACCAATCATAAAGGGTTTTTTTCTCGGCTACCGAGCTTTCCATCGACTTAATTTTTGGAGCAGGTTCTCCCAAATTAAGAGGCTTTATATTATTTTTTCGTTTTACCGCTCTCTCTAGCTGAACTTCAGCGATAATGCCCTCACCAGAATTCGCTTGAAGAATACTTTTAAGTAAAAGTAATTGTGATTCTGGTTCCTTTTTAAATTGAGCACGGGCCTTTTCAACTATTTTAGACAAGAAAGCCACCAATCCAAGCCCTTGAGAAGGATTGGGCGCGAGAAAGAGTTTTTCTCCCATCACTAATTTCTCAAGTGGCGTTTTTTCTTGTGTGAAGACACTTAAATAATCATGCCCAGTCATATCGTTAACTTTTGTTATTTTTGGAACAAATGAAACAGTAGAAATACCCGCTTGTGCTAAGCGCGCCTTAATAGCAGTCGCGTGGAATCCCCCCACCACAAAAACACCGATACCCGAAGACTGTGTTTGATTGATTTTCTTGAGATAGTTTTCAACCATCACATTATCTCGTTTTCGCGCGGTCGAATAAAAAGATTCAAATGAATTCAAATGTTCACAAACAGAAAGGATGCTCAATTTTTTAAGATGAAGATAATCATCCCACTCATCAGATGAAAGAGAAAAAGTCAAAAGTTTTTTTCCGTAACGAATGAGTTTTAACTGGTTTATTATTTTCTCATCCTTGGGAGAGCGGCTTAAATGGAGATAAATTCTTTCTTCAATTGATTTAATTTCTTTAAAGATAACTTCCCCATCAATAGCATCAGATAAATTAATGTACTCAATATATTCTGTTAAAGCGGGATATTGATCCATCCGAACACCCTGACGTGAAACAACATGAGAAAGAGTGGAATAAAAATCTTGAATTCGAATCATTGACATTCGATAAGCCCATGCTTTTTCAACTAAAGATTGCGTTTCAACAGGAGTTAGTTTTGAAGACAAAATATTAATTAATGAAGCTCGTTCTTGTTCCACACGCTTAAAATTAATTGATTTTTCCAATTGAACCGCCCGCAGAAATAACTTTAATGGAGAAGAGAGTCCCTTATACTGAGAAAGCTTATTAAGGTAAGTTTCCAATTGAACTTTTTTCTGGTCGTATTCTCGGACCAACGAATCAAATGCAACCAATTCTGGACTTAAGGTATTCTGAGCTATTTGCATCGTTTCTATTTCTTGCTTCAAAAGATGGGCTTGATTCGAATGAACAAAAGACTCTGAAGCACGGTAGGCATTAATATTTTCTAAATAAAGATCGGGCTCTTCAACACCAAAAATAAGAGGAGGAGTCGAGACATTAATTAAAGAAGAGTGAACAGCACCAGAAATTTTATTTGTTTCTAGCAGAAAATGGGCGACACTCTCAAGAGTATCAGGAAGTATATTGTTTCTATAAGATTCCAATTGAATTGTACCGGATAAACCTTCCATGGCAACGTAATCCAATTTCTGTTTTCTATAAAGATGAGTTAACAAAGCCGAAATATTAGATTGTGCTTCTTGATTCATATGAATATCATGAACAAGAATGACCATTTTTTTCGGATTGATTTTGAGAGGCGCAACAGCTCTTATTGAACCCAAACGAGCAGGTAAATTGTTAATAATGTCTAGGGTCGAATTTTTATTCTTTGAAGACTTAGATTCAAAAGGATTCAAAAAAATACTGGATTGAACTCGATCAGAAAGACGCACATCTGCAGAAGTGGGAAGTTGAGGAAGAAGAGAGACCAATTGCGTTGACTTTTGTCTCTCTTTCCAAATACTTGTTTCATATGAATGTGCAAAAAAGCTATTCGTTGTTAGAATAGAAACACAAATCATCCACGAAATAGTTTTTTTAAAATGGAGACGCATAATAAAACATTTTACTGAAACGACCTTAACTTTCCCTTAAGATCATGTAAAAAGTAAAAGTGGTTGTTTACACAATTGTTACAACCTCGTTTTAAGCACTTTGGTGAACCCGCTTCATATGGTTTAAACGCCCTCTTAGAACATTTAAAAACGTTTTAATTGCTTCAAATTGCTCATTTAATGCGATCAATTGCCCTAACTGGAGGTTTGGGGCACCACTCCAATCCACAGGTAGGCCTTCTCTTTTGACCAGGACAATCTGATGATCTTCATACCCTTGTTTTTTAAGAATTGTCTCAATAGCACCCATAACCAATGTTGTTTCACCCGATTTTGAGGTTGATAACGGAACGGTATCGAAAATGATGCCGCCCGGTGAAGTAAACCACCATTGAATATTTTTGTTAAGATTTTCTTCCTTGAGAACAACAAGAACGGGGGTTTTCCCGGCCAATTTTGTAACCCGAAAAAGATTTTTAAGAGAGGAAATATCTTCAGTGGGATCTAACTTCTTATCAACCACAACCACAAAAACTTTTTTCTCAGTCAAAGACTCAATATCCTGGTTTAGGGGCATGGAATGCCAAATTGGTGGCATCAATTGAGGAGGCTGAAAATAACGTTTGCCTGGGGGTTTTCGAAAATGAAAAGCCACCCGGCGAAGAAAATTCAGCGCAGCGATGACAGTGTAATCTCTTCGATCATGAATACTGTTGTTTAATTCTTTTCCCAAACGGTCAACCTCTTCAGAAATCAACCAGAAATTGGGATTGGGAAACAATGAAAGCATATAAAGAATCAAATCTCCTGGACTGGAGCGGGCACCACGTTTATCACGTGACCAGGTATGAAATTTAACAGAATGCCAACCTGCCTTATCGTCATTTTTATTGCCTCTCCAAATGGGAAACCGACGCCGAATGCGCTTCCACGCTTCTAGAAACGCGTTGAGGCCAGGACCATTGCGATCAACATTTTCAATAACATGATGCTTATCTTCTTTACCGCGGTTCCAAACAAAGCCAGCACCCGCCGATTGAAGGAGATGCTGTATATCAGACTCAGGAGTATCCATTCGCGAAAGGTAAGGCTCAACATCCAACGGAAAACGAATAATAAAAACACCCCGTGTTTTTCCGGATTCCTTTAATAACTTCTCGTCCTGGTTTGGAACACGCTGAACATAAGCCTGCCCCGTGGCTTCTCCAACGATTTGATGCGCGATAGAAAGACCAAATCCACTTGAATCTCCTCCACTCACATTGGAGAGCCAAAGTGAATCGGCTTCATCGGGATCATCAGAAAGAAGCGTTGATTTAAATCCTTCACCGTCATCTTCAACGGTAATGACACACTCAAGACCAACCCTTTCTATCGTTACCTTCACTTTTGTATTGACCCGAGCTCCATGTTTCTGCGCGTTTCGAAACAAATTGTCGAAGACGCGTAACAAATGGTCATAGTCGCCAATAATAATAGAGGAACCCTCGACTGGCGGAACAATCGTGATTTCTGGAAATCCCCCTAAAAACCGCGCTTTGGCAAAATGAATCAACTCAACAATATCAACCGGTTCTGGAACGCCACGGTATGTGCCGTTGAAAATAAATTTTTCTATTGATGCCGCCATGCTCTGACAAAAACGGAAATTTACCTGAGCCATGTCAAGACTCTCTTTCAACTTGGCCATGTCGTCTATAGGAAAATTTCCTTCTTTTATTGACTCTTCATACCACGCGTAAAGAGCCGCAATTTGCTTGGAAATATCAGGGTTCTGTAACGCTTCATTTACTTGAATTAATCCATCAGCCATCCTCCCGGCTACGAGCGGAAAATTTGGATGTTTTTTCTTTACCGCATTCTGAAGGTGGGAAGGAATGCTAAACGCCCTTTCGGCGGCTTGTCGCATTCTGTCAAAATGATCGTTAAGCGCACTTGCGATACTCACAATTTCTAGCGGCGCATTAAAATCCTCAAGAATATAAATAATCAATTCGGCCTTAGACAAACACACAGCAATAGGTGTTTTTATGTCATGTTCCATCTGTTTTCGGTAACGCACTTGACGCACCATTCGATCAGGACTTAAAAGAGCACGAATGAAGTGAAGAAGTTTCTGTTCAGAAGAAAAAACCTTTGGATGCGCGTGCACACGCATCGGCTCAGAAGGGAATTGCTGTTCAAAAGAATTTTGATGGCCTTTCAATTCGCGGTTTACAATTGTGTCAATATAGGTTTCCCGAGATTCAGTTGGGATTGCCAACAATCCTTGTAGCAAAATTCTGTGCACATAAAAAACCGCGGTTCCACCCTCATTGGTGAAAAAAGGAGCCAAGATAAATAAATCGGGAGTTGAGATAAGAGATTGCCCGCCAAAAATTTTAACCTCAACATCGGTAAGACCAGAAAGTGGTTTTTCCTTTAACTGAGTTCTAAATGCCTCTTGAATCTCCTCAACCAATAACTCCAAATCCGCTGTCGTGGTTTTTCCGGTTTTTTTGAGAAGGCCGCTTTTCAGAAGAACTTCCAGTAAAACTATTGGAGTAACCCAATCCCACTTGGCTACACTCGTTGAGATATAGGCATTTATTTTTTTCTCATTAATCTTATCTTTAATCTTTCCTTTCAAATTCACAAAAAAAGTTTTCACTCGTTTCTTTATTTTTCTGGTGAAAGAGTCTCCCAATTGGTACTTAAGCTCTTTTAAAACCGATTTTTTCCTATAAGCAGAAGACTTAAACACCAAGATAATAAGATCATGGATAGAACCATAATGTAATGCGCCTACCAGCGTCATCCGAGAAAGCCCTGTGGCATTCCAAAGCCGATGAATGGCAGCAGTTAGTAAAATATCACCGGAAAAAACTGCACCAACATTAAAAAGAATCGTCGCTATAACTCTCTCTATTGTTTCCCTGCGCGTTTGACTGGCATGCCTTTTAATATAAGCAATCTGGGCTCGAATAACGATGAGACTGAGCATCGCGATAGCAAAAACAGAAAATGCCATTACAAAAATGGAAAAACTTTCATGCCATTTAACCAGACTCGAAATGGCCGCCGCGATAATAATAGCGGGAACTCGACCTTGCATGAACGAATCCCACCATCCACGACCTTTGGATTTCCATCCAATTTCCTCAGCCAAAGCATGAAGCCATTCAAGCGGCGCAAAAAACAAACGAACCTTACCAATGGCTCGATCCACTGTAAAAGTGACAACAATGACGGCAAAGCCAATCCCCACAAACACCTGCTTCCCAAAATGAAACGTCCATACAGAACGCTTTTGCCTCGTTGTCGGAAGCAGGCGGTTAAATATTTGAGCTGCACCATTCATCCCATTTTTCGCTTCTATCGCCGTGGCTAAGGAAGGAGCTTTTCCATTGGCAACCACTTCGGAAAACGGCGCCCCCGCTAAAAACAAGCGATCACCTTCAAACAAACGGTCAAGAGGTGCTTTCTCTTGGCAAAAGGCACTCAAGTAGGCGGTGCCATTTTCAGTTTCGACTTTCGTTATTTTTGGAACATAAGTAATAGTCGTTACTCCAGCCTCCGCCAAGCGCCGATTAATTCCATCAGAGTGGAAACCACCAGTGACAAGAATAACCGTTGATTGTTGGCCCTCAATGAGCCTTAATACATTACTTGCCATGGCAACATCACGCGCTTCGGCTTTTCTGTAAAAATCTTCAAACGATGACAAATTGAAACCCTGACTTATTGACAATGTTTTATCTATTTCTATTTTGTATTTTGCCCACTCTTGACTGGTTAATGAAAAATCTAATAATTTTCCAATCAAATACAATTGTTCGTTTTCTTGAGCGAGCTGACGTTCTTCCTTATTTTTAATGAGCGCTGTATAAGCCCGCGCTTGTACACTTTCAATTTCGTCAAAAATTTCTCCAGCATCAACCAATCCAACCAAACCGACATATCGAAAATAATCTCGCAGCACAGGGCTCATTTTTTGATTCGCACCTGTTCTCTCAGCTATTTTTTGGACATGGGCATAAAAATTCGCGATGGATAGCTCACCACGAGAATACGCAACATTCATGGTCATAAACCGCTTGTTTTCTACGGAATCTAACGCTGTAAGCAAACGTACAAAAAAAACATCGCGTTCTTTTTGTACCGCTGAAAAATCGAGAGTACGTTCTAATTCAATCGCCTCTTTAAACCGTTCCAGTGGGAGAGAATGAGACTTTGTGAAAACCAACAAAAGCGAAACAAAATCGCCTAATTTCAATTCATTACGGCGATAAGCTTGAACTTTTTGATCTAATTCAAGAAGTTTCGAATTAAAAACAATCAATTTTCGTTTTAAATTTTCATTAAATTTCCGCGAGAGATTTTTCTTAATATCTGCGCTCAATAAAATAGAACGACGGTAAGCCTCTATATTAGCTTCATAATTTTTTTCATCATCCACGCCAACAACAGGTGGTGTGGGATGAGAATGAGTCAATGCCGCATGAATAGGACCGGAAATATCGTTTATGTTAAGTAGATAATCAGCCATAGAACGTATCGTTTCCGGGCGCAAGAATTTTTTAAACCGTGAAAGATCGATTTCGTGAAAAGCGCCTTCTAGAGCAATAGCACTGATTCTTTGATGACGAATCATTTCTTGAATGGCGGCGGCAATATTTTTTTGCGCTTCAAGATTTCGGTGAATGTCTTGAATATGAATGACAACAGGCGCAGACGTGTTTGTTTCTAGGTATTTACTCTTTTTCATTCTGACAAAAGCGGAGGATAAAAGTTCAGGATCGACAATCGAGCGAACTGGTGGCAATAAGGGAAGAGCTTGCCTGGTTTGTATTAACTCTCGACGTTCTTCCCACACGCTGGCCTGTGATAAAGATAGAAATGCCGTGTCATTAATAAAAACATTAACAACCAAAATAGCAGCAACAAATTTTCGAAAATAAAAATACATTTGAAAAATATTTTAATTGTGCCACATTGCCGCGCTGTGACATTTGAGTTATCTTTTACGGTAATTTTGTAAACGAGATGTAAAAAGTGTTTTTAGGACTTTTCGGAAATTTAAAACCGACCGCGAAGCCGTTCTTTTCCAGGCAGGATTTCCAGACAGGTGGTCCACCACCCCGTGGTGATGGTATCAATAAATTCTTGAGGAAGTTTTTCGTCTCGCATTTCTTGAGCTAAAACTGACCAATCATAATCAACCTTTAAAAGTTCAATCTGAGGCACATTATTTAATATTGAAATCTCAGAGTACCAAACATTTTGGTTTCCATCGTTGGCAGGGCGCCCAATAGCACCAATATTAACAACCCATTTTCGAGGTGCTACTTCGCGCTTCCAGGGAATGCCGGTATGAGTGCAGCATAAAATATCGCATTCAAGTTCATCCATCATTCTCAGTAAAAATGCATTAGACGTAGTCGTGTCCCATAAAAACTCATTTATCCTTCTGGGAGAACCATGACACAAATGAACGACGAAAGACCCTAAGTGAAACTGAACTTGTTTTGGAAAATTTTTTAGTAGAGAACGATTTTCATCAGAAATATTTTTATCTGTATAATCATAAGACATCGCCGCATAATAATTATCTTTGGGGTGAGAATAACCACAACCACAATCAGCCGCTTGAGTAATTAATGATTCTTCATAATTACCTTGAATACATTGAACGTTAAACTGTTTTAAAATTGGAAATACTTCATTGGGATAAGGGCCAAACCCTCCCAAATCTCCCAATTGAAAAATTTTTTCCATTCCATGATGAGTGGCCATTTCGCACGCTTTTTGAAGGGCCACATGATTATTATAAACCCCACCCAAAAGACCCACTTTCTGATAAGTGGTATTGAGCTTTTCAATGGAGGGGGCACAGCCTACGTACGACACGTCACACCAAATGCGTGGCAGGTATAACAAGCACCACGATCAAGCTCAAAAGAAACCAATGATTCTGTTATCGTATTTCCCATTCGAGCCAAAGGGTCATTGATAAGAATAGGACACACCCACACCCCTTCATGAGTAACAATGCGAGAAGAAGTGCATTGCAGTTTTAATAATTCATCTTCAGATAAATGAAGCCCTTGAAGCGTTTCGTTTTTTTTATACCCACAAGAACGGGATTCTTCTTCACCAATATGAAATAAACTGAGAATCTTCATTCGAGGTTGTTTAAGACCCAAGGATTGCATGAGTTCAAAAAATTTTTCACGCCCTTTTTTCCCTTCTTTGGAAAGTTCTGGGGAGGCTTCAGTTACCGTAATAACAGGGTTTAAACCCGCATGAGCGAGATTTTGAATCCCTTTTAGGATCCGTTCAAAGGTTCCTTCTCCTCTAATAGGGTCATTGGTTTCTTTGGTGGTGCCATCTAAACTAATTCGAAGTTCTAAAGCATAATGACTTGAATCACTTAAAACTTTTAGTTTTTGCGCTAAGGCTTCATTAAGAAAGGTACCATTGGTTAAAACATTAGCAGGGCCTATTTTAAGAGTCTCCGTCAAAATCGCCAACATATCCCGATTCATGAAGGGTTCCCCGCCCGTAAAGTAAAATTCTTTTACTCCGAGCTTTTCGGCCTCAAGCAAATGCTGTTTAACTTCTTCTAAACTCATCATTTGGTGATTATTATTGGTGGGATTGGCGCTTACCAAACAATGCTCGCACCACAAATTACAAATGGTACCCGCTACTTGAAACCAAAGAGTTTCAATGTAATAAAGAGGCGCTGAGGGAAAAACTTCTTTTTTATTTATAGAGTTCTCTGAAATAATTGTAGATGACATAATTAATAAGAAAGAATTATGCCATTTTTAAGGCGGAAAGAAGATAAAACAGTTCTTGATTGACAGAAATAACATTGGGAATGTATACTCATTGTATAAACAAAGGAGTCATCAGATGAAAACACGTGTAAAAAAATGGGGCAATAGTCTTGGGCTAAGAATTCCAAAATTATTCGCAACCGAGTCTCATATTGAAAACAATACAATTGTTGAAATGTTTGTTTCAGAGGGGAAAATTATTATTTCTCCTATTAAAAAACCGGCCATTCAACTTAATGACTTACTTTCGAAAATCAATAAAAAAAATATTCATCATGAAATAAAAACAGGGCCTGCTACAGGGCAAGAAATCTGGTAAAAACATGCCTTACATTCCAGAAAGAGGAGACGCCGTTTGGCTCGAATTTAATCCACAAACCGGCCACGAACAAGCTGGGCACCGACCGGCTTTTGTCATCTCTCCATCGCATTATAATCGAAAAGTGGGTTTAGCTCTTTTTTGCCCAATTACTTCTCAAGTAAAAGGATATCCCTTTGAGGTTTTGATTCCACAAGGACTAAAATTAACCGGTGCCATTCTTTCAGATCAAATAAAGAGTTTTAACTGGAAAGCACGTAAAGTTAAATTTATTTGCACCTTACCAGCCGCAACCACAAGAGATGTCATCTTAAGACTTGAAGTGCTCATTAAAAATCACATCTAACTGCTGGAGTTCTAAACGAAGTAAAAACTTAAGGCAAAGAGCTCAGCCAACGAGAAGCAGAAATAATGAGAATTTTTTGTTTTTCATTGGACACCAAACGAGACACGCCCGTTTTATTGACAAGCTGAACGGCAGGAATTTTAAGTATGTTTTGGAATTTGACCAAATCTTTCGATAAAACGTCATCTGATAATTTAGTTTCGACCAAAAGAAAAGGAACTCGATTATTGACAATGAGAAAATCTACCTCTTGCTGTTCTTTATTGCGAATATAATGAAGAGAAAAATCCCCCAAACCTAAGTCTGTCCAATTCGAAACTGCTCTCAAAAGTTCAAGCGCCACCATATTCTCAAATCGAACTCCAGGGTCTGAAACAGAAACATAATCATAAAAATACAGTTTTTGTCCTTTCGTAATAGCGCGTGATACTTTTTTAGTCCAAGGAGACAAGCGAAACGTCAAAAAAAATGAATCGAAAACTTCAAGCCAATTGCGAATACTATTAAAAGAAACTTGAATATCTCTTGCCAAACTATCCATAGATAACGGACTCCCCACTTTAGAGGGAAGGAGAGAATAAAGATGTTCTATTTCATCAATCCGTTTCATTTCTGTCATATTCCGAATGTCTTCACGAATAAGTTGCTGCCGATATGTGCGAGACCAACGACGGTAAGTTGATTCACTTTGAGATAGATAAGGTTCCGGAAACCCACTTAACAATGATAATCGGTCCCAAATTTTTTGATCATGGTTGTCTTCTGCGGGAATACAGAGGGGATCTTTTAAAAAAAAGTCAAAAGGACGGCGTTTTTCTCTTAACTCTGCCAACGTCAATGGCCACAAATTGAAAAGGAAATAACGTCCTGCCAATGAATCTCCTCCTTTTTGATAAACATTCAATCGACCACTTCCTAAAACGAGGAATTTGTATTGAATAGAAAATCGGTCATAAATGCCTTTTAAATAGTTCTTCCAGCGACGATATTTGTGAATTTCGTCTAAAATAACCAAAGGTGGGGAAGAATCTTTTCTTTCCAGTGCTTCAAAAAAGAGAGGGTTTGATAACAACATTTTTCGATCGGTATCTAAGTCCCAATTAAAATAAAGAGTGTTTTTAAACTCAGAAGCGATAAGACGTGAAAAGGTGGTTTTCCCTGCTTGCCTAGGGCCTGCCAAAAAAACCATGGCTTTCCCATGAGCCAATTCATTCCAAATATCGTGATAAAGTTTGCGCTTTTCCATCTGACTATATTACCTGGCAAAGTGAAAAAGTCAAGACAAAACCGCAGCAGATGGTGAAAAAGTCAGCTAAAAATTAAATCTAACTGCTGAAGCCCTGAACGAAGTAAAAACTTATTAAGACGCCCATAACTCTTGTGCCCAATAAAATAAAAACCATGTTCACCCGATTGTAACTGCTCAGGTTTAACAACAACTGGAGATAAACAATCTTTAATATCCATAAGTGCCTTAGATAAACCTGCCGCGCCATTGGTCACAAATGAATTCATACATTGCAACTCAGACACCATTTCCAAATCAGGCTTATATCCAACCATCGATAAAATATGATCAACTCTTATTTTAGAATCACCCTGAGTTCCTGACACAGTGACTTCAAAACCATCGGTCAATTTTTCCATTTGAGTGAACGCCTGTTTTCGATAAACCTTCCAGCCTGCGGGCGGGTTTTGAGCGGCATTATTGGCCTCTTCAACAATTTTTTTTCTTTCTGGAAGAGGATCATTGGGTGCTTCTTCACATGGACGAGAACGATCATGAGATACCACCCAATAAAGTTCTGTTTGAGGATTTTCTTTATTTAATTTAAGGGCCCAATAAACTGCTGTTGCAGCCGAATGTCCACCGCCGACAAGAAGAATTTTTTTTCCGAGCCATTTTTTTTTGTCTTTCCCCAGCATATCAGGCAAATGCCGAACGATGTGAGATGAATAAAATTTCTCTCCTCTAGCGGGAATACCAGATTCACCGGTCCACAAAGGTTGGCCAAAAACGCCAGAAGCGTCAAAAACAAGATCGGCATCTAAATATTCTTCTCGCCCATTATTATTAATCAACAAACGAAAAGGACGTTCCTGTCGGATAGGGTGCCCCGGCAATTGAGATTTCAGTAGTCTTCTTTTGGCAACAGATATAACTTTTGAATTTTCGCGAATCTTTCCTTTCAATAATTCATGTTGAGATAATGGCAATAAAACTTGGTCAACGAATTGCTGTCCTGATAAATAACTTTCGGGATCGGGTTTTTCTGTTAAGAAATTCAAAGCGAAAGAAGAGACATTATCTTTCATAGGAGAGAAAAGGTGCACATGACCCCATTGGCGCAAATGATTTCCTACCTGACCTTGTTCTAGAACAGTCGTATCCCACCCTTTATGAACTGCTCTTAAAGCAGTTTCAATTCCTATGGGGCCGGCACCAATGACAACACACGTTTTTTTTGACATGAACTGAAATTATTCTCTGTTTAGTGTATTAATCGCCTGGACATTATGAACCAAAGAGGAGCCTGCGCGAATGGCAGAGGCCACATGGACAGCCTCTGTCATTTGCTCTGGTGTGATTCCCTCCGCTTGATTAGCACTGGCATAAGCGTCAATACAATAGGCACACTGAATGGCATGCGCTACCGCAAAAGCAATAAGCTTTTTTGTTTTTACGTCCAAAGCGCCTGGTGCCATAGCCGAACCATACCACTTATTAAATTCCTCAAAAAGTTTGGGGGCCGCTTTTCCAACTTCGGCAAAACGAGGCAAATCTTCACTCACATAATAACTAGACATTCATTTCTCCTTTTATCCGCGAACACCATTAACATATGCAAATGTACACTCGTGTTTTGGTTGTTCAAAAATTTTTTTGGTTGAACCCGATTCTATCAATTGCCCCACACCATCCATCATCCAAAACATGGCCACTTGATCTGAAATTCGTTCTGCTTGAGCGAGGTTATGTGTGACTGCAACCACAGTAAACCGATTTTTAAATGAACGAATGAGATCTTCAACAATCCCACTTGAAATGGGGTCTAGTGCGCTACAAGGTTCATCTAACAATAAGACTTCTGGTGATAATGCGAGGGCTCTGGCAATACAAAGCCTCTGTTGTTGCCCCCCCGATAAAGCCAATGCCGATTGATTCAATCGATCTTTTACTTCACCCCATAAACCAACATCTCGAAGAGAAGTTTCAATTTTATTTTCTAATACCGCTTTATCTTTAACACCATGTTCACGAAGTGGTATTTCGATATTTTTTTGAATCGACAAAGGGAAAGGGTTGGGCTTTTGAAAAATCATTCCAATTTTTCTTCGAAGAAAAACCAAATCAATATTCTTTTTAAGGATTGAAATGTCATTAAATTGAATATCACCAGAAACTTGGCACCCCGGAATAAGATCTGTTAACCGATTAATAGCCATAAGCACGCTGGATTTTCCACAACCAGAAGGCCCAATGATTCCTGTGATACTCCCCTTATTAAATGAAAGATTTACATTTTGAACGACTGTCTTTTTTAAATAGGAAACATTTAAATTCGATAAATGAATTGTCATAGGGGTTTAATTCCTTTATGTAAAAAACGCATAGAAACCCATGCGGCCAATCGATTAATAATAAACAACAAAAAAACCAACACAAACGCTGAACGATAAGCGTTCGCATTACCCCCCGGAACGTTCATAGCCAAATCATAAATATGAAGAGATAAAACACGACCTGAATCCATTAAAGAAGAGG
>JBJXGI010000062.1:0-3805 GCA_046153645.1 Elusimicrobiota bacterium
ACCAAGGTTCTCTCCACAACACCAAAGAGCGGCCATCCTAAAAACGGTGAATTTTGACTTTTACTGACAAAATGAGTAAAGGTTTGTTTTTCTTCTGGATCAAAAATAACCACATCGGCGTTCATTCCTGGTTCAAGTGACCCGGCCGGCAACTTAAATACTTTAGCCGGTTGGTTCGACATGCGTTCAATAAGATCGTAGAGAGAAATAAAATTTGTTTTTACCAATTCAGTTATCATAAGAGGAAGTGCGGTTTCTAATCCAATAATTCCAAAGGGGGCATAATTAAATTCTTGTGCTTTTTCAGATTGAGTGTGAGGAGCATGATCGGTTGCAATACAATCAATCACACCTTCTTTGAGGGCTTGGCGAAGCGCTTTTACATCTTCAGCGGTTCGAAGCGGCGGATTCATTTTTGCATTTGCCATATATTCGGCCACAGCATCTTCAGTTAAAACCAAATGGTGAGGTGTCACATCCGCCGTTACCCGAACCCCATTTTTTTTGGCTTCACGCAGTAAATCCACAGTTTCTTTAACGGAAATATGTGTTAAATGTAATTTTCCACCAGTTAATTCAGCCAAGGCAATATCTCGAGCGGCCATGGTATATTCCGCTTGTTTGGGAATACCTTTAAGTCCTAATCGAGTGGCCACAGCCCCTTCGTTCATGACACCGTTAGCGAATAATTGATGATCTTCTAAATGTTCCATGACAGGCAAATCAAAAGCTTTGGTGTATTCAAGAGCCCGCCTTAATAGTTGAGAATTTAAAACACCATTACCGTCATCAGTAATAGCAACACAACCAATTCGAGCCATCGCGCCAATTTCAGACAGTTCGTTTCCTTCGCGAGATTTGCTGATGGTCCCAGTCGGATAAACTCTCACAGAACCTTCTTTTTCAGCACGACCAATCACAAATTGAATATCAGAAACATTATCCATGGGTGGGTTTGTGTTTGGCATAGATACAACACTTGTAAAACCACCCGCGGCAGCCGCTCGCGTGCCAGTGGCAATGGTTTCTTTCGCCTCGCCCCCTGGTTCTCTTAAATGAACATGAAGATCAACAAAACCAGGCGCTACCACTTTTCCTTTAGCATCGATGGTTGAGATATTACTTGGAATATTCAGGTGTTCACCAATAGAATGTATTTTTCCATTCTCAATAAGAACATGTGTCATTTTATTGATTCCTTGACGAGGATCAATAACCCAACCATCTCGAATAAGAAGTTTTCCTTTGTGTGGATTTGTTAACGGTGAGTTCATGTTGTTTTCTCTATAGGTGTGGAAGATTTTATTAACTCTTTTTCAATATTTCCGGAATTGCCTGCTAACCAATAAAGAACTGCCATTCGCACGGCAATTCCATTGGTCACTTGATCTAAAATAACACTTTGGTGCCCATCAGCCACTTCAGATGTAATTTCAACACCTCTGTTCATAGGGCCGGGGTGAAGTACGATGCAATCTCGTTTGGCTTGTGCCAATCGAGATTGAGTCAAACCATAAAACTGACTGTACTCACGAATAGAAGGAAGTAAATTTTCTTTTTGCCGTTCTGATTGCAATCTCAGAACATTAATAACATCAGCGTCTTTGACAGCTTCTTCAATTTGATTGGTTACATTAATATTGGGGAAAATGTGAGAAATACCAGCTGGTAATAAAGTTTCAGGACCGCAAATGGTGACATGCGCGCCCAATTTCGTGAGTGCCCACAAATTAGAGCGAGCCACTCTGGAATGCGCCACATCACCTAAGATCGTTACTTTAAGGCCTTCGATTTTTTTCTTCTTCTCAAGAATCGTGAAAACATCAAGTAATCCTTGTGTTGGATGTTCATGTGAGCCGTCACCAGCATTAATAATTTTTGTTTTTACTTCTCGAGCGATTAAATGCGGCGCTCCAGAGGCAGAATGCCTTAAAATAATGAAATCAGCTTTCATTGCCTCAAGTGTTTTTGCCGTATCAAGAAGAGATTCCCCTTTTTGAATTGAACTGGTAGTAGAACTAATATTTAAAACATCTGCCGAAAGGCGCTTGGCTGCCAATTCAAAAGAACTTCGAGTTCGAGTCGAGGGTTCAAAAAATACAAGTGCAACGGTGTAACCTCTTAAGGCGGGAACTTTTTTAACTGACCTTGTAAAAAGGTCTTTCATTGGTTTTGTTTGATCTAAAATATTTTCTATTTGAGTACGAGAAAGGTACTCAAGACCCAATAAATCTTTTAAACGATTCGTTTCGTTTTTCATGAAGGTATTGGTTCAGATATTACTATTTCTTCGGCGTCATCAATCTCTTTTAAATGTAAGTCAACGGCGTCTTGTTTACGGGTCACTACTGTAATAGCTGAAAAATTAGGTTCTATGGGTAATTCTCTATGGCCTCGGTCTATTAACACCGTTAAGTAAATTGATTTTGGTCGACCAAAATCCATCAGTTCATTTAAAGCGGCTCGCACTGTTCTACCTGTAAACATCACATCATCAACGAGAATAATATGTTTATTGTCGATTGAAAAATCCAAGGCTGTTTCACTTACACTGGGATGAATACCGATTGTACTCAGATCATCTCGATAGAGTGTAATATCAAGAGCGCCTAAATCAATTTTAACCTTTGTTTCATTTTTCAGGAGTTCAACTAATCTTTGCGCCAGCACATAACCACGGGTTTGTATTCCAACGATCGCAACTTCCACGTCATTCATTACAAACTGTTTTAAAATATGAGCAACCATCTCTTTTAATCCTTGAGAAATACGAGAACCAGAAAGACTCTCTCGAATGTTCATGGAAGGACGAGGAATACGAGCCATTTATCTCACCAATCCTGCGGATTTTCTTCTAGATAAAACTTTATTCTTCATGATTCGTTTAGAAATCCTTTTATTTTTCAAAGCTTTTCCCGCTATGTCTTTTCTGAATTGCATGTTTTTAAAAGAAATTTTCTTAATCGTTTGATAAGTCTTGACGACAGCTGATTCCAACGATTTCCCCCATCCAGTCACCGCCAAGACGCGCCCTCCATCTGTAAGAATTTGGCCATTCAAATTTTTTGTTCCTGCATGATAAACGGTAACGTTTTTTTTGTTTTTGACTTTATCAAGTCCGATAATTTCAAAACCCTTTTCAAAATTTCCTGGATATCCCCCTGAAGCCAAAACAACAGTACACGCGGCACCCGAAAACAATTGAAAGTGCGCTTTTGATAATTCTCCTTTGGCTGTGGCTAAGAATGTTTCATAGAGATCTGATTTAACAAGAGGAAGAATAACTTGAGTTTCGGGATCTCCCAATCGAACATTAAATTCAAGAACTTTTGGTCCTTTCGGGGTTAACATGATTCCGAAATAAATAATTCCTCTAAAATCTAAATTCTCATTTTGAATGCCGCTAACGAATCTCTCAATAATTTCTTTTTCAACAACCAATCTTGTAGAAGAGTCGTAAAAAGGAGTAGGAGAGTACGCTCCCATTCCTCCTGTATTGGGTCCTTCATCATGATCAAAAATTCTTTTGTGGTCTTGCGATGCAGGAAAGGGCAATATGGTTTTTCCATCAGTTAAAGCAATAATGCTCACTTCGGGTCCTGTTAATAATTCTTCTAATAAAATTTGATTTCCCGCATCACCAAATTTCTTTTTATCCAAAATATCTGTGATGCCTTCAATTAATTCATCTGTGGATTTTGCGACAATCACACCCTTGCCAGCGGCTAAACCATCTGCTTTAAGGACTTTAAAGTTTTTACCCGCCGCGCTTAAAACAAATTCTTTTGCTTCCGCGGAATGGGTG